>NZ_JRGL01000027.1 GCF_000764655.1 Aeromonas aquatica | reverse complement strand
ATTTTCGGGGGGATTACCCTTCAAGCTGGAGGCCTACCTCACCGCCCGAGGTGAGGCAGTGATCCTCTCCGAGGTCTACTGGGTCTGGCTGCCAGGGGATGGTATTGATGTTGATGTTGATGGAGTGGCGGGTGTGGGGAAGGGGGCGGTTGGCGTGGGATTGGTAAGGGTGGTTGGATGCATTGTGGCGGAGCAAAAAAATCAAAACTTGGACGCCCATCTCTTGTGTTCTGGCGATGCAACGCCTTGCTCAGAAAAATAGGGGGACTGATTTTTTGTTTCTAACGAATGAAGTGAGGGGCCGCCGGAGCGAAGCGTAGAGAACCACAAGCGCAGTTTGTGGCTGTCCCTCTCGACTCCAGTGTTAGATGTTAGCGACCCCGGTCGTGCATTGAGCCATCATTACTTAACCAAACGCCATCGCTGAGATAAACGTCACCTCCGCTATCATCGATGGCCAGGGCATCGTAGAGATCACGCATTTCATATGTACCTCTTGTCTCGGCGGATTGGTAGCTATCGTATAGTTCGAAGAATCGAGATAGCAGGGCGTCTATTTCTTTCCGGTCTGTGTCGACATTAGTTGAATTTTTCGTGTTTATAACGCAAATGCTTACATACTCTCTATCTTTCCAATCGGATCTAACCTCTGGTTTTGTATCGATTTCAACGCCCAGTCGCCATGCAGCTTGAACCAGACGTGGCCTGTTGTTGCAAACTTTAATTCGACCATTGTCCTCACTTGCTGTTGCCGTCATAAGCTCCCACTGTGGATTTGCACCCAAAATCCGAAGAAAGCTCACTCTGTTGCGTACGACGATGTAGCTCTCTCGGCTGTTCAGTCCGGCCTTGTTTGATGGATGTATCTCGAACGAAGTCATCAGTCCTGTCCTTCAGGGGCATCTAACACCAAGTTCACCGGCAGAATGGAGCCGGCTTGCCGGCGGAGTGATTTGCGGCGGGGCGTACAATTTTGCGCAGCAAAATGCCCCGCTGCAAACTGTCCCTGTTGAACGTCTGGTTAGGCATACACATCCCTGCTTCGCTTACCCCACAAAATGTTCGTCGCTGTCGCCAAGAACTGCATTTACGACAGCCCTTAGGTCCACAAGTCTTCTAGATACGGACCACATTTGCACACCTATAACACCCAACATAATAAGCATTCCTATAGCCGGAACGAATTCGTCACGTAATGCGGAATAAACCGAAAATGCCAAGAAAACATACATGACCAAAAGATAAAGAACTTGACGGAGCTTTTGGTAGATAATATTTGTTTGGTATAACGATAGCAGAATTGGATTCTCGCTTAGCTTGATGACCTTTTCATCAAAGTTGGATCTTCTCAATCTAGCCTCTTCATCTTTCTTCGCTGTACGCTTGATGAAATATTTGTCGGTCCAATCTTTTGCATAACTTGCAAAGAAACTCATCAAAAATGCAATTATTACGCTTGAAACCCAGAATGCCGGAGATTTAATTAGATTGCCTATCTCTTCCATCGCATTGCCTCTGATTAAATGCCTAACGCTAAGCTCAGCCGCAGTTTGTAAGTTGATTTTTTGTGGAATATTTTTGCGTAGCAAAACCACAAAAAGGCGACTTACAAACTGTCGAGCGCACGGAGTGCGTGCTGCAGCGCCTTGTTAAAGTATTGGACTATTGGCGTTCACCAACCGCCGTATTCTGCTTTAAATTCCGAAGCAAGACTCAACATTACGGAATTTCCCTTGTTAATTAAATTTAAGTCTGGGTTTTGTTTCTTTAATTAGGTCAACGTACCAGATACTTTGTATCTTCGCTATTACCTTCGCCAAAATTCTCCGGTCTATAGCCAAGACTTTCCCCTTTTTTCATTAATGCTTCCAGGGACTCTTGCGAGCCACTATAAAAATGATGTTCTAAAGGATGTAACTTGCTTGAATTGGCTCCGTATTTAAGTAGCGCTTGAATCACTTGACGATTCCCTTCAACATTTTGAGGGAAATCAGATGCTAGTGCATTGCTACTAAAACCAAAACTCTTAGAAGAGATAAAATATAATTTTGCATGACGCTCCTTTTGACTTAACGCCAAGCTCAGCGACCGGCCCGCGGGACGCCACGATTGCAACCGCGACGCTCATACCGGGTTCGCTGCAGTGCATGGTTAGGCGACGGTTCTTGGAAATTCAATCGAACCATACTGTCAAATGGCCTTGTTGGATGAAGCCCGGCGGAAGTGCAAATCCGTTAGCGGCAAGCACTGCGTCGAGCATTCCGCGAGGAGTCTGCCGCCAGATAAGATACGCCTGCTCTAATCGCCCTCCGGGAAACGGAGTATGAGGGGCGAAGCCTTGAGTAATCTTGAAGGCTCCAAGGGCGTGATCGCTAAGGAAGTAGAAATCGTCGCGAAGTAGATTGCGCTCTTTGGCATCGGTTAGAAGGCGCCAGAAAAACTCGGTAAGTAACTCGATGTCCTCACCACCTTCGGCGTCCATTGGCAGGTTGAGATTCGGACGGCGGTTGAAAACTTCGTGAGGTTGCTTATGGCACGAGCGGCAAAGGCTGATGCCGTTGCCGGTCTGGAGGTGTGCCTCAGCAAAAAGGCTTTTGCGTATGATGTGATGCGCAGCCACGCTACTGTCGTCGTGGCAAACAACGCAGCGCTCGCCGTCACGGAGGCGAACGAACTGGCTCCAAAGGCTGCGGCAGTATGGGACTGTTCGCCCGCGTGCGATAGCGTCATGGAGGCGTTGAAGTGCTCTCTCAAGCTTTGCTTCAGTCGTCATTTGAAGAGTGCGCACGTGAGTCGCCTAACGCCTGAATTATGCCATTATCTTTGTTCAAGTGTTCCATCAGGATGAAGCCACATACCGTCACTTAAATATGTGGCCTCTCCGTCTTCGTGTGTGATGCCCTGATAGATGGATTGCATTTCTTGCCTGGCCATCTCGTTAGAATAATCTTTATAACTGTGGTAGTTATTTAGGTCATATCCAAGATCTTCCAAGTCGGAATGCAGACTGATACCAAAATATCGCATTAGAGCTTCAATGTCATGAATCCACTTCTTTCCATCTTTAATGAAGTATCGACCTTTGAATGCTTGCGGGTCATGAACCTCTTCGTAGCCAAGGTGCAAGGCAAGTTCAACACTCGTCTGGTAATCCATATCGCGATTCCTGATGCATAACAGTGATTAAATGGAAGCCAATATAAGTCCGATAGCAGAGCCTTCAATATAACTCCGCCACACCCTCACTCACCACCGTGAAAAACGTATTTTAAATCTTTACATTACCAGCCTATCTCTGTAGCTGAACGTGATCGCTTGACTTCCTTGTTTAACGCTTCCATTACCACTGTATAAAGAAATAGTGACGGAGTCGGCGATGGCAAGCGTCGGCCACGCTACCGCCCCTGAGTTACAGCCCCCAGTACACTGCTTTTAACCTGCGAGATAGCAACAATCGCCTCCATGGCGCTCTCCCGAGAGATGGATTGTCGTTTGGCTATCTTAAGGGCTCTGATCGAGGCATGGGAAGGGGTGGTTGATAGAAATCTGAGCTGGTTCAATCAATTAGTGAGCAACTGCCGTTTTAAGTGGGCTGTTGGGTGAGCAGAAGTGCGAAAACTCCCCTCACCCCAGCCCTCTCCCAGGGGGAGAGGGTGCATATCTGCGGTTTAGGCGGAAGCTGAGGTCTGGCACGGTTTTGATCCACCTCCAAGCCGCCGAGTCGAACTCTGTGGGTCAGGAGCGCCGTCAGGGATGACGGCGCAGCCGCAGTTGGTACAGGGATGTACCATCTGCGGCGTTCCGTCCGATCCAGAGAGTGAGGCGAGGGAAACCGCCGTAGGCGGGCGGCTTGGCGGGGGAGAAGACCTTTGGTGACTTTGGGTCTTTCCAAAGTCACTCGCCCAGGCCCGAAGGGCGGGCGAAACCCCGTCGAGGGCGGAGCCCTCGCGTCCCATGGGGCGCAGCCGCATCAAGGGGCTAACGCTGGTTCGGGAATCCGGCGAGAGTCTGTCGTCGTGGAACAGACGATTTCCTGCGGTGCAATGCGCTGCGCTTATTGCACCCTACGGTGTTCCACTGCGTGGCAAAGCCACGCCATCAGGGGCATCCGCAGGATCGGAAGTTCGGATTAACTCCGCCCGGATCGCGAATGTCCGAATAAGCTGCGCTATTCGAACCTACGGATCTTCATCACATCGATAACCTTGGGGGAACCCTGACCCCCTCACCCTGGCCCTCTCCCGGAGGGAGAGGGGACACAGTTAGAGGAAGCAAAAGAGATAAATAGAAAAGGGAGCCCAAGTGGGCTCCCATTATGCTGGCTGGCTGGCTGGCTGGCTGGCTGGCTGGCTGGCTGGCTGGCTGGCTGGCTGGCTGGTGGGTCAAGGTCAACGGCATATGACCCTATACCTGCCCTTACTTATTGGTCGCGGCCTTCATCCCTTCC
Source organism: Aeromonas aquatica (assembly GCF_000764655.1). Lineage (GTDB taxonomy): Bacteria > Pseudomonadota > Gammaproteobacteria > Enterobacterales > Aeromonadaceae > Aeromonas > Aeromonas aquatica. The sequence goes on along the minus strand of NZ_JRGL01000027.1, from coordinate 36,146 downwards.
ACAAACTCCTTCAGACGAGTGAGCATATGCTCCGGGTTCTTGTGGTGGGTCTCGATGATCTTCACCACGGCGGAGCCGGAGATGGCACCGGCGGCGCCGGCCTTGATGGCTTCACGTACCTGGGCCGGTTCGCTGATGCCAAAGCCGAGCAGGGCGGGGGGAGCATTGAACTCGCGCAAGGTGTTGATGAGGCCATCCACCGGCATGCCGGCCTTGGTCTCGGCGCCGGTCACGCCGGCGCGGCTCACCAGGTAGGTGTAACCGCTGCCAAGCTCGGCAACTGCCTTGAGAGTCTCGGTGTCACCGTTGGGCGGGGCGATAAAGATGCTGTCGATGCCGAACTTGTCGGCCGCCGCCTTGTAGGGGGCGCACATCTGCACCGGCACGTCGGCGACCAGCACAGAGTCCACCCCTGCCTGCTGGCACTTCTCATAGAAGCCGTCGATATGGCGCACATAGACCAGGTTGGCGTAGACCAGCAGGCCGATGGGGATCTGCGGGTATTTAGCGCGCACCCTGGTGAGCAGCTCGAAGCAGCCATCCGGGGTGGTGTGGCTGGCAAAGGCGCGCAGGGCCGCGCCCTGGATGGTGGGGCCGTCCGCTACCGGATCGGAGAAGGGGATGCCCAATTCGAGCGCATCGGCGCCCCCCTCGACCAGCGCATCTATGATGGCCAGCGACAATTCGGGAGTGGGATCCCCCAGCATCACGAACGGCACGAAGGCGCCCTGATTGGCTGCGTCTAAACGGGAAAAGAGTTGTGCGTAGCGATTCATGACAGGGTTCCTTCTTTTTCGAAGATATCGGCGACGGTGAAGATGTCCTTGTCGCCACGGCCGGAGAGGTTGACGATCAGCACCTGCTCTTTCTCGGGTTCGCTGCGCGCCATCTTGAGGGCATGGGCCAGGGCGTGGGAGGACTCCAGCGCCGGGATTATCCCCTCGGATTTGGCCAGTTCCTGGAACGCATCCAGTGCTTCTTTGTCCGTGATGGAGACATATTCTGCCCGGCCGATGGCGGCCAGGTGGGCATGCTGGGGGCCGACGGAGGGGAAGTCCAGCCCCGCCGAGACGGAGTAGGACTCCTGGATCTGACCCTGGTTGTCCTGCATCAGGTAGGAGTGCATGCCGAAGAAGACCCCCTTGCTGCCGTGACCGAGTGGCGCACCGTGCTCACCGCTCTCGATGCCGTGGCCACCGGGCTCGACCCCGATCAGGCGCACCGATTCATTCTCGATGAAGTCCGCGAAGATGCCGATGGCATTGGAGCCGCCGCCGACGCAGGCGATCACCGCATCGGGCAGCCGTTCTTCTTTTACGAAGCACTGGGCCTTGGCCTCCTCGCCGATCATCTTCTGGAACTCCCGCACTATGGTGGGGAAGGGGTGCGGACCCGCGGCGGTGCCGAGCAGGTAGTGGGCGCTGTCGTAGTTCGCGGCCCAGTCCCGCAGCGCCTCGTTGCAGGCATCCTTCAGGGTGGATGAGCCCGAATGCACCGGTATGACGGTGGCGCCCATCAACTTCATGCGAAACACGTTCGGCTTCTGCCGCTCGCAATCCTTGGCACCCATGTAGACCCGGCACTTGAGGCCGAGCAGGGCGCAGGCCAGGGCCGTGGCGACCCCGTGCTGACCGGCGCCGGTCTCGGCGATGATCTCTTTCTTGCCCATGCGTTTGGCGAGCAGGGCCTGGCCCAGCACCTGGTTGGTCTTGTGGGCGCCGCCGTGCAGCAGGTCTTCCCGCTTCAGATAGAGCCGGGTCTTGGTGCCCTTGGTCAGGTTGCGGGTCAGGGTGAGCGGGGTCGGGCGCCCGGCGTACTCGGTCAAGAGCTCTTCAAACTCGGCGACGAAGGCCGGATCTTCCTTGGCATCGACGAAGGCCTTCTCCAGCTGGAGCAGAGCGGGGATGAGGATCTGGGGCACATACATGCCACCAAATTCACCAAAAAACGGGTTAAGCAGGGTCATGATCTATTCCTTGTTCAGATTCATTAAAAACTTAAATATCAAAAATTCAGCATCAAATTCGGATGCGGCAGGTGCGTCACAGCTTGCGCAGGGCGCCAAAGGCCGCGGCGAGCTTTTGGGGATCCTTCTGGCCCGGGGCCGTCTCCACCCCGGAGTTGAAATCGAGGCCGAGACAACCCACCTGGGCGGCGCGCAGGGCGTTGTCCGGGTTGAGGCCCCCCGCCAGCATCAGGCGAGATTTGTCGAGGCTTGCCAGCATGGCCCAGTCGAACGCCTGGCCGGTGCCGCCGCTCTGGCTGCCGACTTTCGTATCGAGCAGCAGGCGATCCGCCGGATAGTCGAGGGCGGGCAGCGGCTCGCCGCTCGTGACACCGACCGCCTTCCAGATCTCGCAGCCCTCGGGCAGCAGAGTACGCAGCGCCTCGATATAGGCGGCGTCTTCGTCCCCATGCAGCTGCACCGCGGCGAGCCCGAGGGCCTCGACCGTCAGGGCTATGGTCTGGGGCTGGGCATTGCGAAACACCCCCACATAGTTGAGCGGGGCGCCGGCCATCACGGCACGGGCGCCGGGGATGTCCACGTAGCGCGGGCTCTTGGCCACGAAGATAAGGCCGCCAAATACCGCACCTGCCTGATGGGCGGCGGCGGCATCTTCGGCGCGGGTCAGGCCACATACCTTGTTCTGGCCGAGGGTGAGCTTGCGCACCGCGGCCTCCAGATCCGCCTCCTCCATCAGGGAGGAGCCGACCAGGAAGCCCTTGGCGTGTTGGCGCAGGCGGGCGACCTGGCTGCGATCCCGGATGCCGGATTCGCTGATGACCACGCGATCGGCGGGAATGTCGGCGGCCAGCTGGCCGGTGCGGGCGAGATCCACGCTGAGATCCCGCAGGTCTCGGTTATTGATGCCGATCACCGGCGCCCCCAGGGCGATGGCGCGGGTCAGCTCCTCTTCGTTGCTCACCTCGGTCAGCACCCCGAGGCCCAGCTCCTTGGCAACCTTGAACAGGGCGCGGTAGCCCTCGTCGGTGAGCACCGAGAGCATCAGCAGGATGGCGTCCGCCTGATAGTGGCGAGCCAGATAGACCTGATAGGGGTCGATCATGAAGTCCTTGCACAGCACCGGTTGGCTGACCCTGGCCCGCACCCTTGGCAGGAAGGCGAAATCCCCCTGGAAGAACTTCTCGTCGGTCAGCACCGAGATGGCGGTGGCGTATTTGCCATAGACATCGGCGATGGCCTCCAGATCGAAGTCATTGCGGATCAACCCCTTGGAGGGGGAGGCCTTCTTGCACTCCAGAATAAAGCGGGTGCCGCCGGCGCGAAGTTGCCCCTCGAAGTCCCGATCGCTTTGAGTGAGCGCGGCCTGGAAGCTCTCCAGCGGCTGTGCCTGCTTGCGGGCCGCCACCCACGCCTGTTTGGCGGCCACTATCTTGCCGAGTATGGTCTGGTTGATGGAGGCCATGTTCAGGAAGCCATGGGGGGCAATAAGGTCTGACATCTCGTTATCCTTGCGAAGCTGGCTACTGCCTTGTGGGCTCTCTTGTTGGGTGCTGTGCTGAGCGGTGACTGACATCATGCCTCCTGATGGCTCAGGGTGGCGAGTGCCTGGGCGAGCGCGCTGGTCTCACCGCTGGCCAGCTTGGCCAGCACCAGGGCGGCGGCCTGCCTGAAGTCCGGGGCCTTGCCCGCCATCACCAGCAGCGGCGCCACATTGGCGGCGATGGCGGCGTTGTGGGCCGGGCTGCCTTCGCCGGCCAGGATGGCGGCGGTGATGGCGCGATTCTCTTCCGGCTCCCCCCCTTGAATGGCGCTGACCGGGTAGGTCTCGAGGCCAAAGTCGGCCGGGGTGAGCAGGTACTCACGGATCTCACCGTCACGGATCTCGGCCACCTGGGTCGGGCCGTGGATGGCCACCTCGTCCAGCCCGGCGCCGTGTACCACCATACCGGTTTTCAGTCCCAGTGCCAGCAGGGTTTCGGCGATGGGGCGCACCAGCTCGGGGGCATAGACTCCCATCAGTTGGTAGCTGGGGCGGGCGGGGTTGATAAGCGGCCCCAAGACGTTAAACAGCGTCCTGGTTTTCAAGGCCTGGCGCACCGGCATGGCGTGGCGCACCCCGGCGTGATACTGGGGGGCAAACAGGAAGCAGATGCCGAGCTCGTCCAGGCAGCGGCGGGCCAGCTCAGGGCTCATGTCGAGCCTGATGCCCATCTTGTCCAGCAGATCGCTGGAGCCAGACTTGCTCGAGACCGAGCGGTTGCCGTGCTTGGCCACTTTCAGGCCGCAGGCGGCGGCGACCAGCGCCGAGGTGGTGGAGACGTTGATGGTGTTGAGGCCATCACCGCCGGTGCCGACGATGTCGCAGAAGGCGTAGTCAGGGCGCGGGAAGGGACGGGCCTCGGCCAGCAGGGCGTCGGCGGCACCGGCGATCTCCTCCGGGGTCTCCCCCTTGAGCTTGAGGGCGGTGAGCAGGCTGGCGAGCACGATGGGATCCACTTCGCCGCGTACCACCTGACCGAAGGCGTCACGGGCTTCGTCGCGGGAGAGAGACTGCCCCTGATAGAGGGTGTTGAGATGATGATGCATGGGGTCTCCTTACCGCACGTGGCTTTCTGGGCGGGTGATATGGGCGAGCGCCTGGGTGAGCAGGCGGGCCCCTTCGCTGGTCATGATGGATTCCGGATGGAACTGGAAGCCCAGCACCCGCTCGTCCCGTTGCTCGATGGCCATGGGCATGCCCTGGTAGTGGGCAATCACCTGCAGCTCTTCCGGCACATAGGTGGCGACCAGGGAGTGGTAACGGGCCACCGGCAGCGGGCTCGGCAGGCCGGCGAAAGCGCCGTGGCCATGGTGCTCGATGAGGGAGCGCTTGCCGTGGACTATCTCCTCCGCCGCGCCGACGGTGCCGCCATAGGCTTCGCACAGCGCCTGATGACCGAGGCAGATGCCGAGGATGGGCACCCGGCCGCGGGCCAGCTTGATGAGATCGATGAGGCAGCCGGCCTCGTGGGGGGCGCCCGGTCCCGGCGAGAGCACCAGCACCGCATCCCCGTCACAGGCTTCGATCTCCTGCATGATGCGGGTTGCCGGCAGGCTGTTGCGGTAGATGCGCACCGGATAGCCGAGGGTGCGGAACTGATCGACCAGGTTATAAGTGAACGAATCGAAGTTATCGAGCAGGAAGATGTTAGTCATGGCGCGCCGCCTTGGTTTTCTCGGACTGCTGGTGTTCTTGCAGGCTGAGGGCCTGCAGGGAGGTGCCATGGCTGGCGGCGATGGCGGCCAGCACGGCGGCGGCCTTGGCACGGGTTTCGTCCGCTTCCATCTGGGGCTTGGAGTCATAGACCACGCCGGCACCGGCCTGGACATGGGCCACGCCCTCCTTGACGAAGGCGGAGCGGATCACGATGCAGGTGTCCATCTCGCCTACGCCGTTGAGATAGCCGACGGCGCCGCCGTAGCTGCCCCGTCTGCGACCCTCCACGGCGCGAATGAGCTCGCTGGCGCGCAGCTTGGGAGCGCCGGTGAGGGTGCCCATGTTCATGCAGGCCTGATAGGCGTGCAGGGCGTCGAGATCGGATCTCAGGGTGCCGACCACCCGGGAGACCAGGTGCATCACGTGGCTGTAGCGATCCACCTTGAGCAGATCCTTCACGTAGCGGGTGCCCGGCTCGGAGATGCGGGCGATGTCGTTGCGGCCGAGATCCACCAGCATCAGGTGTTCGGCCACCTCCTTCTCGTCCTGGCGCAGCTCCAGCTCGATGCGGCCGTCCAGATCCAGGTTGATGCTGCCATCCGGGTTGAGGCCACGGCGGCGGGTGCCGGCGATGGGGTACATCTCCACCTGGCGGCTGGCGGCTTCAAACTTGACCGCGCTCTCCGGCGAGGCGCCAAACAGGGTGAAGCCCTCATCCTGCACGTAGAACATGTAGGGGCTGGGGTTGGTCTGCTTGAGGCGGCGGTAGGCGGCGATGGGCTCGGGGCAGGGCAGGGAGAAACTGCGTGAGGGCACCACCTGGAAGATGTCGCCCCGGCGGATAAAGCCCTTGAGCTTCTCTACCTCGGCGCAGAACTGCTTGTCGCTCTTGTCGACGCAGAGCGCGCCGGTCAGCGGCTGGGTCGTCTGCGGTCGGGGTTGTGGCTGCTGACAGGCCTGCTTGAAGCTCTCGAGCCGGCTGAGCAGGCGAGCGTAGCGCGCCTCCTGCTGGCTCTCCTCCTGCTCGTCGTCGTTGCCACTGTTACCACCAAACAGGCAGGCCACCAGCTGGGTGCTCTGTTTGATGTGATCTATGGTGATCAGGGTCTCGGCCACATAGAAGCAGTAGTCGGGGCAGTCGTTGCTGCCTTCCGGTACTTCTGGCAGATCCTCGAACGAGGCGATGAGGTCGTAGGCGAAGCTGCCGGCCATGAACAGCGCTTCTTTACCTACTGGGCATTGCAGTTGCTGTTGCAGGGTGCGCAGCACGTCCAGCACGCTGATGCCCTTGAGACGGCTGTCTTCGTCAAGCTCCCGATCGGAGGCCGGGAACTCGAGGTGCAGCTCCCCCTTCACCAGGCTGCGGCGGATCAGGGCCGGCAGCTGCTCGCCGAGCAGGATCTGCAACTGGGCGCCGTTGTCGTTGAGGGCGCGTACCTGCACGGTGCGGCCACGGCACTCGATGCGCAGGCAGGCGTCCACCAGCAGCAGGCTCTGGGTGCCGGCCTTGGAGTCGATCTCTACCGATTCCAGCAACAGGTTGTTGGGGCGGCCCTGGCACAGCTGGCTGTAGAGCGCCAGGGGGTCGGTGACATAGGGGGCATTGAGCCTGAGGGTATCGAACTCGCCCAGGGATAACCGGGTCTTGCTGGCTGTCATAATGCGTTCCCTTGCGTGTGATGGTGATGACCAATGTTCATGACGTTGCATACCTTGAAAGAATGCCTTGAAAATTAAGGTGGTTCAGGCGGTTTCAGTAGGGTCGCCATCGCCAGGTCTGTGTGCTGGTCTGAATTCTCGGTTTCATCACATGTCCATTTGCCGGATAATAAAAAAGCCCGCTGGGGTCAGCGGGCTTTTTCTCTGGGTTCTTAATTTGCTGTCAGATCACAGGTACAGCAACGACCACACGCCCGCATGTTAGGGAATGTGCCACCACCAGTTCTGGTTCAGGGTGATTGTCGTTTGCATGATAGAATCCTGTAACGTTCTGTTTGCAGTTGAAGTGTCTACAGAAAACGATAAAGCCGCGGCCAAGTCAAGTCGCTTTTTTGCCTTCTTTTTTCCAAAGTGGCCTGTTCATGAGAGCGAAATAAGCCGATGAGATTCGATCTTCACTGTCATACCACCGCCTCCGACGGGGTGCTGGCACCCCGTGACCTGGTGCGGCGCGCCGCCGAGAAAGGGGTCGAGGTGTTAGCGGTCACTGACCACGATACCCTCGCCGGGCTTGATGAGATCCGCGCAACGATCAACGCCGAGCAACTGCCGCTGCGGCTGGTGAGCGGGGTCGAGATCTCCACCGGTTGGGAGCATCACGAGATCCATGTAGTGGCGCTGGGAGTGGATGAAAAAAATCCGCAGCTGGTGGCCTTTCTGGCCGCCCAGCTGGCCCGCCGCGAGGCGCGCGCCGAGGAGATAGGGCGCCGTCTGGAGAAGTGCCAGCTGCCTGGCACCTACGAAGAGGCCAAGGCCCTGGCCGGTGACGCCGCCGTGACCCGGGCCCATTTTGCCCGGGTGCTGATGGCGCGCGGGGTGGCCGATACCATGCAGAAGGTATTCAAGAAGTACCTGAGCCGGGGCAACAAGGGCTATGTGCCCGCCGAGTGGCTCGAGATGGCGGTTGCCATCGAGGCCATTCATGGCGCCGGCGGCCTGGCGGTGCTGGCGCACCCCAGCCGTTATGGTCTCACCGCCAAGTGGATCAAGCGGTTGCTGGTGGCCTTCAAGGCCGCCGGGGGGGATGCCATGGAGGTCTCCTTGCCCCAGCAGAGTCCACAGGAGCGGGCCAACCTGGGCCAGTGGGCCAAGGAGCACGATCTTTACATTTCGGTGGGATCGGATTTTCATTTCCCCTCCAACTGGACCGAACTGGGCCGCCATCTCTGGCTGCCCAAAGAGGGCATGCCACTCTGGCTGGGGTATCCCGGCCATTTCGGTCTCACCACCGAGGAGCATGCCAGCCTGCTGGCCAGCCGCTGACGGCGGCGCGGATCCGGCGGGTTCGACCTTCGGCGCGAGCGAGTCTGCGTCAAAGGGGTTAAGGTAGTGTCATGGGCCAAGGGGCCCGTGACCATGCTCTAGTTTGGGAATTACAGGCAGGCCTGCCCTGTCGCTATCGCGAGAACAGTTTATGAGTCAGCATTTTTACGTACATCCGGATAATCCCCAGGTCCGCCTCATCGGCCAGGCGGTTCAGATCCTGCAAAACGGGGGCGTCATCGCCTATCCCACCGACTCCGGCTATGCCCTGGGTTGTCAGATGGGTAACAAGGACGCGCTGGAGCGCATCTGCCGCATCCGCCGCATCGATCCGACCCACGACTTCACCCTGGTGTGCCGGGATCTCTCCGAGATCTCCACCTATGCCAAGGTGGACAACACGGCGTTTCGGCTGGTCAAGAACAACACCCCCGGCGCCTATACCTTCATCTTCAAGGCCACCAAGGAAGTGCCGCGCCGGCTGATGAACGAGAAGAAGAAGACCATCGGCATCCGGGTGCCGGCCAACAATATCGCGCTGGCCCTGCTGGAGGGGCTCGGCGAGCCGCTGCTCTCCACCACCCTGATCCTGCCGGGCTCCGAGATGGCCGAGTTCGACCCGGAAGAGATCTTCGACAAGCTCGGCAAGCAGCTGGATCTGGTGGTCAACGGTGGCTATCTGGGCGAGCAGCCCACCACCGTAGTGGACTTCTCCGACGACGAGCCCGTGCTGCGCCGTCGCGGTGCCGGGGATCCCACGCCGTTTGAGTGATACCGCCGAGCCCGCACCCGAGCTGCTGACGCCGGCACCGGGTGTGAGCGGGGAGGCAAGCCTTCCCCTGCCCATCGCCAAAGTCCTGGGGCAGCCCTATCATGAGCTGCCCCAGGATTTGTTTATTCCGCCCGATGCGCTGGAGGTGTTTCTCGACACCTTCGAGGGGCCGCTCGATCTGCTGCTGTACCTCATCCGGCGCCAGCAGCTGGACATCCTGAACCTGCCGATCCTGCAGATCACCGCCCAGTACATGGAGTACGTGGAGCTGATGCAGGGGCTCAACCTGGAGCTGGCGGCCGAATACCTGCTGATGGCGGCCTGGCTGGCGGAGATAAAATCCCGCCTGCTGCTGCCCAGGGCCCCGGAGCTGGAAGAGGAGGACGAGGGGGAAGATCCCCGCGTCACCCTCATTCGCCGGTTGCAGGAGTACGAGCGTTTCAAGGTCGGCGCCGAGCGGGTGAACGAGTTGCCGAGGGTGGAGCGGGAGATCTATCTCGCCGCCGCCCTGCCGCCGGATTTTGGTGCCCTCAAGCCGCTGGCACCCGATGTTTCACTGGTTGAGCTCGCCCTTTACATGCAAAGTGTGGTAAAACGCGCGACTCATTTCGAACATCACCAGATCCGCCGCGAGCAGATCCCGACCCGGGTGCGGATGGCGGAGATCCTCGCCATGCTCTCCCTCGGGCAGACCCTGCGCCTGGAGCAGGTGCTCAGGGCCGAGGAGGGGCGGATGGGGGTGCTGGTGACCTTTCTGGCCCTGCTGGAGCTGTGCAAGGAGTCCCTGATCTGGATCCTGCAGGCGGAACCCCTTGGCCCTATCCATTTCGCCCTGGCCAGTGCAGAGGAGGAGGGGAAGCGTGAACATGTGCATTGAGTCAGCCTCCTGGTCGCCAGCGCACCAGCGGCCGGTTGCGTTGGCAAACCCGCGTGAGGAGGGCACCCGTGGCGCTGCCCGCTGAACGGCTCAAGACGCTGATCGAGGCCGCGCTCTTCGTCGCCGGGCGCCCGTTGACTGCGAGCGAGCTCAAGGCCAGCGTGCTGGCCGACTATCCGGTCACCGGCCGCTATGTGCAACTGCTGCTGGCCGAGCTGAAACAGGATTACAGCGCGCGGGGGGTGGAGCTCAAGGAGGTCGCCTCCGGCTGGCGCTTCCAGGCGCGCCAGGAGTATGCCGACGAGCTCTCCCGGCTGTGGAGCGAGCGGGCGCCGCGTTATTCCCGCGCCGTGATGGAGACGCTGACCCTGATCGCCTATCGTCAGCCCATCACCCGGGCCGAGATCGAAGCCATCCGCGGGGTGGCGGTGTCGAGCCAGATAGTGAATACCCTGAAGGATCGAGGCTGGGTGCGCAGCATCGGTCACAAGGAGGTGGTGGGTCGCCCCGAGTTGCTCGCCACCACCAGAGATTTTCTGGACTATTTCAATCTGCAGAGTCTGGAGCAGCTCCCCGAGCTGGATCCAGAGCTGCAACAACCCTTGCCCGGTTTGCCGGGCGAGGGCAGCGATGCCTAGTCTGCGCTGCCACTTTCTCAATGAAGGTTGGCAAAGAGTGCGACCGGGTGAAATGATCAATGCGATGGCGGATCGCCCAGACGGGATCCGGCATGGCAATAACCGTTGTCCGTTATGTTAGCGGGCAGCGATCAACAATCAGGTAACCCCGATGAGTGAAAAACTGCAAAAAGTGTTGGCCCGCGCGGGTCAAGGCTCCCGTCGTGAGATGGAGGCCCTGATCACCGCAGGTCGGGTCAGTGTGGATGGCAAGGCCGCTACGCTGGGAGATCGCGTCGAAGCAAACGCCGTGATCCGGGTGGATGGCCACCAGATCAAGACCCGTGCGGCTGAAGAGCAGATCTGCCGCGTGCTGGCGTATCACAAGCCCGAAGGGGAGATGTGTACCCGTCACGATCCGGAAGGTCGTCCTACCGTGTTTGATCGTCTGCCCAAGATGGACGGTGCCCGCTGGATCGCGGTCGGCCGCCTCGACGTCAACACCTCGGGTCTGCTGCTGTTCACCACCGACGGTGAACTGGCCAACCGGCTGATGCACCCGAGCCACGAAGTGGAGCGGGAATACGCGGTGCGGGTGTTCGGCGAGATCACCGAAGCCATGCTGCAACGCCTGCGCAAGGGCGTGCAGCTGGAAGACGGCATCGCCAAGTTCAACAAGATCAAGCCGGCCGGCGGTGAAGGCCTGAACCAGTGGTTCAACGTCACCCTGACCGAGGGTCGCAACCGTGAAGTGCGCCGTCTGTGGGAATCCCAGGAAGTGCAGGTGAGCCGTCTGATGCGGATCCGTTACGGTGACGTGACCCTGGATCGCGGCATCCCCCGCGGTGGCTGGAAAGAGCTCAAGCTGCCGGAGGTGAACTACCTGCGCGGTCTGGTGCACATGAACTACGAGACCGAATCCAAGGTCGACCTGCAGCAGGATGGCAAGACCACCCGCCACAAGCAGGCCGCCCAGATCCGCCGCGCGGTCAAGCGCCACAAGGACATGCAGGGCATGGAGCCGCGCGCGCGCAGCACCACCGCCCGCCGCAAGCCGACCTCCTCGACCCGCAACTCGGGCACCGGCAGCAAGTAATCCGACGCTTCTGGCCTGATGTCATCGGCCCCGACCAGCAAAAGCCCGCACCCTCTGGTGCGGGCTTTTTCGTGATGGGAGGGGGACTTCATGCCAGCCTGTTTTGTTGCCGGGGAATGATCGATGTACATTAATCGTACTAATGAATATTTATATCGATAAAATTTCCTGCTGAACCTGACCAGGGTGAGGGAGAGGTTGCTCTGCCAGGGCTGGCTTGTTAGCCTTTCCCGCACTGATACAGGAGAGACGAATGAGCAAGGTACTGGATGAGCTGCTGGCGTTGCTGGCGCTGGAGAAGATCGAGGAGGGCCTGTTTCGGGGCCAGAGCCAGGATCTCGGATTGCGATCCGTGTTTGGCGGACAGGTGATGGGGCAGGCCTTGTCAGCCGCCAAGCAGACGGTCGCGGGCGATCGTCAGGTGCACAGTTTCCACTCCTACTTCCTGCGCCCAGGGGATGCCAACAAGCCCATCGTCTACGACGTGGAGAACATCCGCGACGGCCAGACCGTCTCCACCCGCCGGGTCAAGGCCATCCAGGGCGGCAAGCCCATCTTCTACCTCAACGCCTCCTTCCAGATAGAGGCCGAGGGGTTCGAGCACCAGGCCGCCATGCCAGAGGGCATCACCCCGCCCGAGCAGCTCAAGAGTGAGCTGGAGCTGGTGCGTCCCTACGAGCAACTGATCCCGCCGGCCTTGCGGGACAAGATCCTGTGTGAGAAGCCGCTCGAGATCCGCCCCGTGACCCTGGTCGACCCGATCCGCCCGGATGTGCACGAGCCCCTGCGTTACACCTGGTTCAAGGCCAACGGCCAGATGCCCGACGATCAGCGGGTACATAAATACCTGCTGGCCTATGCCTCGGACTTCCACTTCCTGTTCGCCGCCCTGCAGCCCCACGGGGTCTCTTACTGGGAGCCGGACATGCAGGTGGCGACCATAGATCACTCCATGTGGTTCCACCGGGACTTCCGGCTCGACGACTGGCTGCTCTACGTGGTGGACAGCCCGAGCGCCAGCGGCGGCCGTGGCCTGGTGCGCGGTCAGTTCTTCACCCGTGACGGCGTGCTGGTGGCCAGCACGGTGCAGGAAGGGGTGATCCGCCGGCGGGGTTGACCTCAGATGCCAGCCATAAAAAAACGGGAGCCACTGGCTCCCGTTTTTGTATGTGCTTGCTTGTCGTATCAGGCTGCATCCTGCTCGGTGCCGAGAGCTGTCTCGCCGCTTTGGGCGAAACGATCGGCCCAGAGCGCGATGACGCCGTCACCCGTGACGTTGCAGGCGGTGCCGAAGCTGTCCTGGGCCAGGTAGAGGGCGATCATCAGGGCGATGGAGGCATCACCGAAGCCGAGCATGGAGGTGAGCAGGCCCAGGGCCGACATCACGGCGCCGCCGGGGGCGCCCGGGGCCGCGATCATCACCACTCCCAGCATCATGATGAAGGGGAAGATCTCGAGCAGGCTGGGAATGGCCAGGTGTTCGGAGAGGAACATGACGGCGGTGGCGCAGGTCACCAGGGTGATGGTGGAGCCGGAGAGGTGGATGGTGGCGCACAGGGGCACGGTGAAGTTGGCGATGGCATCGCTCACGCCGTTGTTCTTGCTGGCCTTGAGGGCAACCGGGATGGTGGCGGCGCTGGACATGGTGCCGATGGCGGTGAAGTAGGCCGGCAGCATGTTCTTGATCAGGGTGGCCGGGGAGCGACCGAGCGCCAGTCCGGTGCCGACGAACAGCACACTCAGCCAGAGCCAGTGCATGACGATGGCCATCACCAGTACCACGCCGAAGGTCTTCAGGGTGGTGAAGACGGTGCCCTCGACCGTCATCTCGACGAAGACGCCGGCGATGTAGAACGGCAGCAGCGGGATGATCACCTTGGCCAGCAGCAGATCGATGATGTCACGACCCTGATCGGCCACGCTGCGCAGATCCCGCGCACCGGTGGCGGAGATGCCGATGCCGAACACGAAGGCGGCGGCCAGGGCCGACATCACCCCGAACAGCGGCGGAATTTCCATTGTGATGTAGGAGGCGAGCTTGGTGCCCTCCTGGCTGGTCATGGTGGCCTCGCTGGTCAGCAGCGGGATGAGCTGGCTGGCGATCAGGAAGGCCAGGGTGCCGGCCACCAGGGTGGAGCCATAGGCGAGGGCAACGGTATTACCCAACAACCGACCCGAGTTCTTCGGCAGGCTGGCGATGCCGCTGGTGATGAAGAACAGGATGATGAGCGGGATGGTGAAGCTGATCAGCTGACCGATGACGGTCTTGGCGGTGAACAGCACGCGTGCGACCCATTCCGGGGCGTAGAGGCCTAACAGGAGACCGGCGAGGATGCCGGCAATCAGTTTCAGGACAAGTTTCATGTGATGTTCCAGGTGTTGTTGTCGGTCTTATTATTTAATCTTGATTATATCGCTGCTTTTTAACACGACAGCCGCATCTTGTCTGCCTGATGCTGGTTAATTTGGAGTTAAATATTGTTAAATGTGATCATGCCGACGTATGTCGCCAGCGGGGAAGGGGAGGGCAAAATTGATGATGAATTATACAGCGTCGATTCAGGGTTGCCGGAGCAGCAGGGCATGCAGCCAGCGGTCATTGACCCCGTCCTCGGCGCACCAGAGCTGCAGCGGCTCAAACGGCAGAGGGGCCACGAGCGCCCTCAGCCCTACCTCGTCGAGCCAGACGCGCAGCGGGTAGTCGCCCTCTGGTGAGCCGGCGCCCCGGGTCTGTGCGCCATCGAGGTGGGGGAAGGAGCAGTAGAGCGGCGCCCCGGGTTTGAGCAGGCTGGCGAGATGGGTCAGCACGGGGGCGAGCTCCTGCTCGTGCAGGCAGGGCAGGGAGGCGCTGGCCCAGATGCCATCGAAGGGCACGATGCTGTGCATCTGGTTGAAGTGACAGACCCGTACCGGCTGGCCGCACAGGCGCGAGGCGGCACTGGCCTGCTCCCGGCTGGCATCGAAGGCGGTCACCACGTATCCCAGCTCACGGAAATAGTGCAGGTCTTCCCCCGCGCCACAGCCGGCTTCCAGCAGATGGGCCCCCGTGCGCAGTTGGGCCAGGAAGGGGGCATGGGCTTCCCCTGTGCGAGCCGGGCGTGGGTGCTGGTTGTCGGGGGAGGGGGCGAAAGCGGGCATGGGGTCATCTCGAAAGCGGGTCGGGTGAGGGCCGCTACTCTAGCAAATTTTGCCGCCCTATTGATCGCCGATCCTGGCCTGTGTCGGGCCTTGATCCCATGGCATGCCGGCTTGATGGCTCTGAAGGGCAGGGCGGGCCAAGGAACTGACCCGCTTCACCTTAGCTGCGCCGCACCGCCGGGCCCTGCGGCTGGGCGATGAGGGCGAACAGGGTGTCCAGCAGGAAGTCGGCATCCCGGATCAGGTTGATGCGCTCCGGGAAGTGCAGCCAGTTGATGATGTAGCCATCCAGGGTGCAGTGCATCAGGGTCGCGCCCCTGCGCAGATCGAGGTCTGCCGGCAACTGGCCGAGGCGCACCGCATTGGCCAGGGTGAGCTCCAGATCCTGGAAGAAGTTGAGGGACTGGGCGCGCATGTGCTCGCGCAGGGCGCTGGCTTCCCCTTCCAGGGACTCCAGATTGAACATGATGGTGAACATCTGCTGGTGGGCGGGTTCGAGGCTTATCTTGCACATCACGTCTTTGAGGAAGACCCGCAGCTTGCCGAGGGGATCCGGCTCCTGTTCATCGACGCAGGCGTCGAGCTGATGGGAGAGGGGGGAGCAGAGTTCCTCCCACAGGGAGATAAACAGCTCTTCCTTGTTCTTGAAATGCCAGTAGATGGCACCCCGGGTCAGCTCGGCGGCGTTGGCAATATCGGTCAGGCTGGTCTTGGCCAGCCCCTGTTGGCAGAACAGAGTCAGGGCCGTGCTCATGATGTGGCAGCGGGTCTGCTGCGCTTCTTCTTTGGTTCGTCTGGCCATCGGATCCATTCCTGTCTAAAAGGGTCAAAAGTTTCTTACATACATTTATGAATGTATGTATATTGCCTCATCTTTACGCTTTTACCAACAGGGACCCCATAAACCCTGTGGTTTTATTGACTTTTTTGTTTGAAACATTTGAAACAGAGGCTTAGAAATCTCATGCATAAACATATTCTCGCACGTTCAGTGGGCCTTGCCCTGCTGGCAAGCGGTCTGCTGTCCGGTTGTGGCGACAAGGGAGAAGCCCAGCAGGCCATGGGGGAGATGCCCCCTGCCGCCGTGGACGTGGTGACCCTCCATACCGCACCGCTACAACTCATGTCCGAACTCACCGGTCGCACCGCCCCCCTGCGCGTCGCCGAGGTGCGTCCCCAGGTCAATGGCATCATCCTCAAGCGTTTGTTCACCGAGGGCTCCGACGTCAAGGCCGGTCAGTTGTTGTACCAGATCGATCCCGCCGTCTATCAGGCCGCCGTCGCCTCGGCCAAGGCGAATCTCGCCAAGGCCGAAGCCAACGAGCGCAGCGCCCGCCTCAAGGCCCAGCGTTATGCCGAGCTGGTGAAGGTCAAGGCCATCAGCCGCCAGGAATATGACGATGCCGACGCCGCCTGGAAGCAGCAGGTCGCCGAGATAGGGGCCGCCAAGGCCGCCTTGCAGAGCGCCAACATCAACCTGGCCTATACCCGCATCACCGCTCCCATCAGTGGCCGCATCGGCAAGTCTGCGGTGACCGAGGGTGCCCTGGTCACCGCCCAGCAGGCCGATAGCCTCACCACCATCTCGCAGCTCGATCCCATGTATGTGGATGTGCGCCAGTCCACCGCCGATCTGCTGCGCCTCAAGCGCCAGGTTGCCGACGGCAAGCTGACCCAGGGTCAGCAGGATGGCGCCAAGGTCAGCTTCCTGCTGGAAGATGGCAGCCAGTACGGCGAGCAGGGCGCGTTGCAGTTCTCCGACGTGACCGTGGACGAGACCACCGGCATGGTGACCCTGCGGGTGATAGTGCCGAACCCGGATCGGCTGCTGCTGCCCGGCATGTTCATGCGCGCGACCCTGCAAGAGGGTGAGCGTCCCGAGGGTCTGCTGGTGCCGCAAACTGCCGTGACCCGTACCCCGAACGGGGGCGCCACCGTCATGGTGGTGACGGCGGACAACAAGGTCGAGCTGCGCAACGTGCAACTCAGCCGCATCGTCGGCGACAGCTGGGTGGTGGAGTCCGGTCTCAATGCCGGCGAGAAGGTGATCGTTGCCGGTCTGCAGAAGGTCAAACCCGGTGCCCAGGTCGCGCCCGCTGAACGCAAGAGCGACAGCGCCGCCAAGAATGCCCAGCAGACCCCGGCCAACAAGTAAGGATGGAGTAGTCGCCTCATGGCACGATTTTTCATAGACAGACCCATTTTCGCCTGGGTGATTGCCCTGGTGATCATGCTGGCCGGGACCATGGCGATCATCGGCTTGCCGGTCGCCCAATACCCGACCATAGCCCCGCCCGCCGTCGGCATCTCCGCCAGCTACCCGGGCGCCTCCGCTAAAACCGTGGAAGACTCGGTGACCCAGATCATCGAGCAGAACATGACGGGGCTGGATCACCTGCTCTACATGTCGGCTCAATCCGATTCTTCCGGCAACGTCAGCGTGACCCTCACGTTCCAGCCGGGCACCGATCCCGACATCGCCCAGGTGCAGGTGCAAAACAAGCTGCAGCAGGCCATGTCGCTGCTGCCCCAGGAAGTACAACAGCAGGGGATCCGGGTTCAGAAGACCTCCAGCAGCTTCCTGATGGTGGCCGCCTTCATCTCCAGCGATGGCAGCATGACCAACGATGACCTCGCCGACTACGTGGTGAGCAACATCAAGGAGCCCCTGAGCCGCCTGGACGGGGTGGGTGACATCACCCTGTTCGGCAGCCAGTACTCCATGCGTATCTGGTTGGATCCGCACAAGCTCAACCGGGTGCAGATGACCCCAGGGGACATTCAGGCCGCCATCAAGGCGCAGAATACCCAGGTGGCGTTCGGCAAGCTGGGGGGCACCCCGGCGGTGAGCGATCAGCAATTTACCGCCACCATCATGGGGCAGACCCGGCTCTCCACCCCGGAGGAGTTCAACAACATCCTGCTGCGGGTGAACCAGGACGGCTCCAAGGTGCTGCTCAAAGACGTGGCTCGGGTCGAGCTCGCCGGTGAAAGCTACGACGCCTCTGCGCTCTACAACGGTCAGGCCACGGCGGCGCTCGCCATCAAGCTGGCGACCGGGGCCAACGCCCTCAACACCGCCGCCGAGGTGCGCACCAAGCTGGGTGAACTCTCCGAGTACTTCCCGGCCAACATGAAGATCGTCTACCCCTACGACACCACGCCCTTCGTGAAGATCTCCATCGAGGAGGTGGTGCAGACCCTGGTGGAGGCCATCTTCCTGGTGTTCTGCGTCATGTATCTGTTCTTGCAGAACTTCCGGGCGACCCTTATCCCGACTATCGCGGTGCCCGTGGTGCTGCTCGGGACCTTCGGCGTCATGGCGGCGTTCGGCTTCTCCATCAACACCCTGACCATGTTCGGCCTGGTGCTGGCCATCGGCCTGCTGGTGGATGACGCCATCGTAGTGGTGGAGAACGTGGAGCGGCTGATGAGCGAGGAGGGACTCTCCCCGCTGGAAGCCACCCGCAAGTCGATGACCCAGATCACCGGCGCCTTGGTGGGGATCGCCCTGGTGCTGTCGGCGGTGTTCGTGCCCATGGCCTTCTTCGGCGGCTCGACCGGTGCCATCTATCGCCAGTTCTCCCTGACCATCGTCTCGGCCATGGTGCTCTCGGTGCTGGTGGCGCTGATCCTGACCCCGGCCCTGTGTGCCACCCTGCTCAAGCCGATGCAACATGGCGAGTTTGGCGCCAAGCGCGGCTTCTTTGGCTGGTTCAACCGCTTCTTCGACGCCAGCGCCAACCGCTACCAGAGCAGCGTGCGCAAGGTGATCAAACAGGGTACCCGCTACAGCGTCATCTATGTCGCCATGCTGGCGGTGCTGGCCATCCTGTTCATGCGACTGCCCACCTCCTTCCTGCCGGAAGAGGATCAGGGGGTCATCATGTCCATGGTGCAGCTGCCGGTCGGGGCGACCAAAGAGCGTACCGAGGTGGTGCTGGCGCAGATGCGCGACTACTTCCTCGAGACCGAGAAGGACAATGTCGATTCCGTGCTGACGGTGGCGGGCTTCAGCTTCGCTGGTAGCGGTCAGAACAGCGGTATGGCCTTCATCAAGCTCAAGGACTGGAGCGAGCGTAAAGGGGAGGAGCGCAGTGCCAATGCCATCATAGGCCGCGCCATGGGCTACCTGTTCAGCATCAAGGAAGCCCAGGTCTTCGCCTTCAACCTGCCTCCGATCCCGGAGCTCGGTACCGCCACCGGTTTTGACTTCTTCTTGCAAGACCGCGGCGGCCTTGGCCACGAGAAGCTGATGCAAGCCCGTAACCAGCTGCTCGGCATGGCGGCGCAGGATCCCAACCTGGTGCGGGTACGCCCGAACGGGATGGAAGACACGCCCCAGCTCGACATCAAGATCGACTACGAGAAGGCGCTGGCCCAGGGCCTCTCCATCACCGACATCAACAACACCCTGTCGGCGGCCTGGGGCTCGTCCTATGTGAACGACTTCGTCGATCGCAGCCGGGTCAAGAAGGTCTATCTGCAGGCGGATGCCCAATTCCGGATGAACCCGGAAGATCTCAAGCTGTGGTATGTGCGCAACAGTGCGGGTCAGATGGTGCCCTTCTCCGCCTTCGCCAGCACCGACTGGAGCTTCGGTTCTCCTCGTCTGGAGCGCTACAACGGCGTCTCCGCCATGGAGATCGTCGGTGAGGCGGCCCCCGGCAAGAGTACAGGTGACGCCATGGCGGCCATCGAGCAGATGGTGAAGCAACTGCCGGAAGGGGTTGGCATCGAGTGGACCGGTCTCTCCTTCCAGGAGCGGCAGGCCGGCTCTCAGGCGCCTGCCTTGTACGCCATCTCGCTGCTGGTGGTCTTCCTCTGTCTGGCGGCGCTCTATGAGAGCTGGAGCATTCCGTTCTCGGTCATGCTGGTGGTGCCGCTCGGGGTACTGGGTGCCATCTTGGCGGCGACCATGCGGGGGCTGGAGAACGACGTCTACTTCCAGGTGGGCCTGCTCACCACCATAGGGCTCTCGGCCAAGAACGCGATCCTGATCGTGGAATTTGCCAAGGAGCTCTATGACAAGGGCATGGGGCTGGGGGAAGCCGTGGTCGAGGCAGCGCGCCTGCGTCTGCGGCCGATCCTGATGACCTCGCTCGCCTTCATCCTCGGTGTGCTGCCGCTGGTGGTAAGCTCGGGCGCCGGCGCCAGCAGCCGTAACGCCATCGGTACCGGCGTGATGGGGGGGATGATCAGTGCGACCGTGCTGGCCATCTTCTTCGTGCCGCTGTTCTTCGTGCTGGTGATGCGTTACTTCACCAAGCACCAGTCCGCCGAAGAGCGCGTGGCTCATGCCAAGGAGATCAAACATGACTAAGACCCTGGTCGCCCTGAGCGTGACCCTGCTGCTGGGGGCCTGCTCCATGGCCCCCGACTACCAGCGTCCGGAGTTGCCGCAAGGCGCCTCCTGGCAGGACAACCTCGCCGCCAAGGGGGATACCGCCCCCTGGCAGCAACAGTTCCTCGATCCGGCCCTGCAGAAGCTGATCGGCACGGCGCTCGACAACAACCGGGATCTGCGGCTCGCGGCCCTCAACGTCGAGGCCTATGAGGCCAGATACCGGATCCAGCGGGCGGCCCAGTTGCCGACCCTGGCCGCCAGCGGCTCTGGCACCCGCCAGCAGGGATCCGACGATCTCAGCGCCACCGGGCAGGGCAGGATCAGCAGCCAATATGGCGCCGACATCGGCATCACCGCCTACGAGCTGGACCTGTTTGGCCGGATCCAGAGCCTGAAAGATCAGGCGCTGGAGAACTATCTGGCGCAAATCGAGACCCAGCGCAGCACCCAGATCGCGCTGGTCGCCTCGGTGGCAAATGCCTACTTCACCCTGCTGGCGGATCAGGAGTTGCTGGCACTGAGCCAGGCGACCCTGGCCACCGAGCAGGAGAGCTACGCCCTGACCCAGCACAAATACCGGCTGGGGGCCGCCTCCGAGATGGAGCTGGCTCAGGGGCGCACCGCGCTCGAAAACGCCAGGGTCAGCCAGGCGCAATACCAGCGTCAGGTGAAACAGGACAGAAATGGCCTGGCCCTGCTGCTCGGCACCGAGGTACCGGTGCTGGAGGGGCAACCCAAGACCCTGGATGAGGTGCAACTGGCGGCCATTCCGGTGGGCGCCCCCTCCAGCCTGTTGCAACAGCGGCCGGATATCCTGGCGGCGGAGCACAGCCTGAAGGCGGCCAATGCCAATATCGGTGCGGCCCGCGCGGCCTTCTTCCCGACCATCTCGCTGACCGCGACGGCGGGCACCGCCAGCAACCAGCTGAGTGGCTTGTTTGACGGCGGCACCGGCACCTGGACCTTCATGCCCCAGATCAACCTGCCTATCTTCGACGGTGGCAAGCGGGTGGCCGATCTGGACGTGGCCGAGGTCGGCACCAAGCAGGCGGTGGCGAGCTACGAGAAGAGCATCCAGACCGCCTTCAAGGAGGTCGCCGATACTCTGGGCGCCCAGGCCGATTATCAGCAACAGCTGCAGGCCCAGCAGGATCTGGTGGATGCGAACCAGACCTACTTCAAGCTGGCGGAGTTCCGCTATGAGCAGGGGGTGGACAGCTACCTGACTCGCCTCGATGCCCAGCGCTCCCTGTTCAGCGCCAGGCAGGGGCTGATCAGCACCCGTCTGGCCCAGCTTAGCAACCAGGTCGCGCTCTACAAGGCGGTCGGTGGCGGCTGGCAGGCCCCCAAGGAAGCCCCATCTGCAGCCGAAGGGCAGGGCTAGTCTCTCTCCTCGTTGACACGGTGACAGCAACAGGGCGAACCATTGGGTTCGCCCTGTTTTTATATGTGATGACACCAACCCATATGGGAGAGTTAGAGATTTACTCGACAAACATGGGATCAGCCAGCACAAGTGCTACCGATGATACGCATCAGCCTCTCCTGTCTTCATCTAGCTGCGAAAACCGGTAGCCTAATCACTGCCACCATCCATCTCATCCACTGAACCCAGCCAGAGTCATGCCACAAATTGCATAAGCTGCGAACTTATTATTCTTTCAAAGAATAATTGGGTGAATCATATAGTTGGTCACTCGACTCTCATTCCAAGGACGTGCAATGAAACGACTACTGCCCGCCACCCTGCTCGCCGCAGGCCTGGCCCTCGCCCCACTGGCCCAGGCTGCCACCCTGCTCAACGCCTCCTACGACGTGATGCGTGACTTCTACAAGGACTACAACGCTGCCTTCCAGAAACACTGGCAGGCAGAAGGCGGTCAGCCGCTGCAGATCAATATGTCCCACGGCGGCTCGAGCAAGCAGGCGCGCGCCGTCATCGAAGGCTTGCCCGCCGACGTTATCACCATGAACATGGCCACCGACATCAACGCCCTCGCCGAACATGGTGGCCTGGTACCGAAAGAGTGGGCGACCCGCCTGCCGGACAACAGCGCGCCCTTCACCTCGGCCACCGTATTCATCGTGCGCAAGGGCAACCCCAAGGGCCTGAAGGACTGGCCCGATCTGCTCAAAGAGGGCGTGCGGGTGATAGTGCCCAACCCCAAGACCTCGGGTAATGGCCGCTATACCTACCTGTCGGCCTGGGGCTATGTACTGGAGAAGGGTGGTGATGAGAAGGCGGCCAAGGAGTTCGTCGGCAAGCTGTTCAAGCAAGTCCCTGTGCTCGACACCGGTGGCCGCGCCGCCACCACTACTTTCATCCAGAACCAGATAGGCGACGTGCTGATCACCTTCGAGAACGAAGCCGAGATGATCGCCCGCGAGTTCGGCCGTGGTAGCTTCGAGGTGGTCTATCCGAGCGTCACCGCCGTGGCCGAGCTTCCGGTGGCGGTGGTCGACAAGGTCGTCGACAAGCAGGGCACCCGCAAGGAGGCCGAGGCCTATCTGAAATATTTGTGGTCTGACGAGGGCCAGCGCATTGCCGCCAACAACTACCTGCGCCCGCGCAACCCGGCGATCCTCGCCGAATTCGCCGACCGCTTCCCGACAGTGACCTTCCTCAACGTGGTGAAGACCTTCGGCGAGTGGCCGGTGATCCAGAGCACTCACTTCAAGGAGGGTGGTGTGTTCGACCAGATCTACGTCGTGCAGTAAGACGCGTCTTGGATGAAAGAATCCCGGCCAGGTGCCGTTATGCAGGGGCGATTCACCCGTGGGAGCCTCACTCCTTGACCGTCATAGGTCCCGGTTGGCTTGTCAGGGATCCCATGGAAGAGCAGGTCATGGCCGGCATGTGAAGGGAGCGGGTTGGTTTCTAGCGGTATTGATCCTGGGCCCCTAACGGGGCCCAAATGACAAAAAGCACAAAGGGTTAGCCTCATGATGAAGCTAACCCTTTGTTTTAATTGGTGCCGGTAATAGGAGTCGAACCTACGACCTTCGCATTACGAATGCGCTGCTCTACCAACTGAGCTATACCGGCCTGTCATTAGATTCCCGAAAATGTCCTGGCAAGTCAATGAGTCTGAATCGATTTTATGTGTCAGCTCATGGAGTTACAGGCGCTCTTCAGAGATCCACAAACTCCGGGATGTGGGCGCGGCCACGGCTCTCGAGAAAGGCGAGCAGGGCGCGAGGGGAACGAGCCAGGATCCGCTCCTCGGGGAAGCCGGCCTCGTTGACCAGTCGCTGGCAGTGTTCAAAATCCCCCAGGCTGAAGGCCACATGAGAGTCGGAACCAAAGGTGAGATAGGCGCCCAGATCGCGCGCCGCCTCGACGATGGCGCGGCAGTTGCCTTCGCTGCCGGGGCGGGAGTGGATGAATGAGGAGTTGTTGAGCTCCAGCGCTACCCGATATTCGGCCGCTGCCTTGACCACCGCCTGGATGTCGATGGGGAAGGCGGGGTTGCCGGGGTGGCTTATCATGTCGACCCGGCCACTCTTGATGGCGTTGATCATGGCCTGGGTGTGGGTGGCCTGATCGCAGGGGGGAAACACCGGCTCATGGAAACCGGCCATGATCATGTCGAGCCGCGACTCGTAGCGCTCGGGGAAGTCGATCTCGCCGTCGATGTTCTTGATGTTGGCTTCGATGCCGCGCAGGATGCCGACCCCGTCGACTACCCTGGGCAGCACATGCAGGTTGACGAAATGCCAGAAATGGGGGGCATCGGCCATGTCGGGGCCGTGATCCGTGGTGGCGAACAGCTTGATCCCTTTCGCCTTGGCGATGGGCAGGTAGTCATGAATGGTGCTGTAGGCGTGGGTGCTGGCGACGGTGTGCGTGTGGGTATCGACCTGGTACTTCATCTTATCTCCCCTCTGGCATGAGGCGTCAGCATAGCAAGATTGGCGGGGTCGGGCCATGTGGTGACCTGCCATACTTTGTCACAAATTACGGCGAGACTGACAAAGTCTGACCATCTTTACCTGTCAGGATAGGGCCATCGATGCAAGCCTGAACACCCATCGATGAGCCGGATCAGGATGGTTTGGCTCTCTTTTCCCCACCGTCGCCCCTGCGACGGTTTTTTTTGCCCGATTTTTAACCGAAAGGCCGCCATCGTGCCTTGCCGGATAAAAAAAGGCCCAACGAGCATGGCGCAGGTTGGGCGAGACTTAATGTTTAATTGCAGTGGCATAGATATAGAGTCCCGTTGGTCAGCTAAGTTCCCGCCCTGTTCTTCCTTTTTTGATTAAAACATTTCGCCAACACTCGTTCACATTCTCTTGACATGAGTGTGCATGAAACGTACTTTTTAAACATTCGTTTAAGTGAGGTGTCCAGTGAGTAAAATCGATACCAAAAACCGTATTCTCGATGCCGCCGAGGTGTTGTTCGCCGAACGGGGGTTCGCCGATACCTCCCTGCGTCTGATCACCAGCGAAGCCGACGTCAACCTGGCGTCGGTCAACTACCACTTCGGCTCCAAGAAGGAGCTGATCCAGGCGGTGCTCGATCGCTATCTGAGCCTGTTCATGCCGGAGCTGGATGCGCGCTTGCATACCCTGATGGCGCAGGAGCAGCTGACCCTGCTGCAGGTGTTCGAGAGCTTTGTCGAGCCCCTGATGAAGCTGGTGGCGGTGCGTGCCAATGGCCCCGCCATCTTCATGCAACTGCTGGGCCGTGGCTACATCGACAGCCAGGGTCACCTGCGTCGCTTCATCACCACCCACTATGGCGCGACCCTGCAGCGGATCACCCAGGCGATTTCCAAGGCCAATCCGGCGCTGTCGCCGGCGGATCTCTTCTGGCGCCTGCACTTCACCCTGGGCACGGTCGTGTTCACCATGGCCTCCGCCGATGCCCTGCGGGACATCGCCCAGGCCGATTTTGGCCAGCAGCTCGATGTGGAAGGGCTGGTGCGCAACGTTATTCCTTACCTGGCGTCCGGTGTCGGGGCGCCCGTGGAGTCGACCAGGCTCTCCCTGGCCGTGTAACCGCTAACAATAAATCAACGGAAACAGTGAAATAGAAGGAACTTGAGTATGATCACATTGCTTATCCTGCTGGTGCTGGCGATAGCCGTTGTGCTCGGCGTGCCCGCCATCCGTAAAAAGGTGGTGACCCGTCCCGTGTTTGGCGTCTTCAAGAAGATACTGCCGCCCCTGTCGGCCACCGAGCGGGAGGCCATGGAAGCCGGCTCCGTCTGGTGGGATGGCGAGCTGTTCCGCGGTAACCCCGACTGGAAGAAGCTGCACGGCTACGGCAAGGCCGAGTTGAGCGCCGAGGAGCAGGCCTTCATCGACCATCAGGTCGAGACCCTGCTCGCCATGGTGGACGACTTCAAGATCGTCAACGAGACCAAGGAGCTGCCAGAGCAGGTTTGGGACTATCTGAAGAAGGAAGGCTTCTTCGCCCTGATCATCCCAAAATCCTACGGTGGCCGTGAGTTCTCCGCCATCGCCAACTCCACCATCGTCACCCGCATCGCCACCAAGAGCCTGAGCGTGGCGGTCACCGTCATGGTGCCCAACTCCCTCGGCCCGGGCGAGCTGCTGATGCACTACGGTACCCAGGCCCAGAAGGATTTCTGGCTGCCGGGGCTGGCCAATGGCAAAGAGGTGCCCTGTTTCGCCCTGACCGGCCCGGAAGCGGGCTCGGATGCGGGCGCCATCCCGGACAAGGGAATCGTCTGCAAGGGGCTGTACAAGGGTGAGGAAGTGCTCGGCATCCGCCTGAACTGGAACAAGCGTTACATCACCCTGGCGCCGCGCGCCACCGTGCTGGGGCTGGCGTTCAAGCTGTATGACCCGGAGAAGCTGCTGGGTGGCAAGGAAGAGCTCGGCATCACCTGTGCCCTGATCCCGACCAGCCACCCGGGTGTGCGGGTCGGCGATCGCCACTATCCCATGGGGCTGGCGTTCCTGAACGGCCCGACCTTCGGCAAGGACGTGTTCATTCCGCTGGACTGGATCATCGGCGGCCCGGAATACGCCGGTCGTGGCTGGCGCATGCTGGTCGAATGTCTCTCCGCCGGCCGCGGCATCTCCCTGCCTGCGCTCGGTACCGCCTGTGGTCACATGGCCAGCCGCACCGTGAGCGCCTACTCCTATGTGCGCAAGCAGTTCGGCATGTCCATCGGCAAGTTCGAGGGAGTGCAGGAGGCGCTGGCCCGCATCGGCGGCCTGACCTATCAGCTGGAAGGGGCTCGTCGCATGACCGCAGGCTCGCTGGACTTGGGCCAGGCGCCGGCCATCGTCACCGCCATCTCCAAGTACCACATGACCGAAATGGCGCGCCAGATCATGGATGACTCCATGGACATCCACGCCGGTCGCGCCATCCAGCTGGGGCCGAAGAACTATACCGGCTACGCCTACATGGGCATTCCGGTGGCCATCACGGTGGAGGGGGCCAACATCCTGACCCGCAACCTGATGATCTTCGGCCAGGGGGCGACCCGTTGCCATCCCTACGTGTTTGCCGAGCTGGAAGCGGCGGCCGACACCGACGTGGAGCGCGGCCTCGAGAAGTTCGACGGCCTGCTGATGAAGCACGTGGCGTTCGGTGCCGGCAACTTCTTCGGCGCCCTGTTCCAGGGGCTGACCCTGGGCCAGTTCAACGGCGCCCCGGTGGGGGGCGAGACCGCCCGCTACTACAAGCAGCTGTCCCGCATGAGTAAAGGGCTGGCGCTCTGCGCCGACGTCTCCATGCTGATGCTGGGGGGCGATCTCAAGCGCAAGGAGATGATCTCCGCCCGCCTGGGTGACGTGCTGAGCCACCTCTATCTGGCCTCTTCCACCCTCAAGCACTACGAGGATCAGGGCCGCATGGTCTCGGATCTGCCGTTCGTGCAGTATGCGGTGGAGCGCAACCTCTATCTGATCGGCAAGGCGTTCGAGGGCTTCTTCCAGAACTTCCCGAACAAGGTGGTGGGGGCCGTGCTCAAGCGGGTGGTGTTCCCGTTCGGCGTCGGTTACCAGATGCCGGCCGACGATCGTTGCCACGCCATCTGCTCGGCCATGATGAAGCCGGGCGAGTTCCGCGACCGTCTGACCGCGCTCTGCTACGTGGGCAAGGAGGAGTCGGATCCGGTCGGCCAGATGGAGCGTGCCTTCCTGGCCATGGTATCGGTACAACCCATCGAGAAGAAGCTGGTGCAGGCCCAGAAAGAGGGCAGGTTGCCACGAAAGATGGCGCTGCCGGAGCTGGTGGCTGCCGCCCTGTCCCAGTCCATCCTGAGCCAGGAGGAGGCCGACAAGCTGCTGGCCGCCGACGCCCTGCGTTATGAGGCCATCCAGGTCGACAACTTCGCCCCGGGCGAGCTGGAAGGACTGTCCCAACCCGCCCCGGTGGTGCACGCCGCTTAAGCCTGGAATAAAGGGCTCTGAAATAAGAGCACTGACATGAATCGAAAACCGGCCCCTGTGGCCGGTTTTTTTATTGGTATACAAGAAGAGGAGGGTAAGGCTGATGGCGTTGGGCGGCGAGGGGAGTGGAATGACAGTACCGACATTAGCCATAAAAAACGGCTCCGTGGGAGCCGCTTTTGCTGATGTGAAGCGAGTTATTACTCGACCATCATCACCTTGCAGGTATTGGTACTGCCCACGGTTTCCATCTTGTCGCCGTGAGTCAGCAGCACCATGTCGCCGCTTTGGACCAGGCCCTTGGCCTTGAGTGCATCCAGCGCCTCGCGGCACACCTCGTAGACCGGCTTGCTCTCGTCGCCGTCAAACAGCACCGGCGTGACGCCACGGTAGAGGTTGGTCCAGGCCAGGGTCTTGTTGTGGGGAGACATGGCGAAGATCGGCAGGCCGGAGCTGATGCGGGACATCAGCAGCGGGGTGGTGCCGGACTCGGTCAGTGCCACGATCGCCTTGACCCCTTCCAGGTGGTTGGCGGCATACATGGTGGACATGGCCACGGCCTCTTCCACCGAGGTGAAGGTGTAGCTCATGCGGTGGTTGGAGACGTTCAGGCTCGGGTGCTTCTCGGCGCCCACGCAGACGCTGGCCATGGAGGTCACCGTCTCGATGGGGAACTGACCGGCGGCGGTCTCGGCTGAGAGCATCACCGCATCGGTGCCGTCCAGCACGGCGTTGGCCACGTCCATGACCTCGGCACGGGTCGGCAGCGGGGCATTGATCATGGACTCCATCATCTGGGTCGCGGTGATCACCACCCGGTTCAGGCGACGGGAGTGACGGATCAGCTTCTTCTGCACGCCCACCAGTTCGGGATCACCGATCTCGACGCCCAGATCGCCACGGGCCACCATGACGGCGTCGGAGCCGAGGATGATGTCTTCCATCGCCTCGTCGGTGGCGACGGTTTCGGCGCGCTCGACCTTGGCCACTATCTTGGCGTTGGAGCCGGCCTCGCGGGCCAGTTCGCGGGCGTAACGCAGGTCGTCGCCGTTACGGGGGAAGGAGACAGCCAGGTAATCCACGTTCATGCGGGCCGCAGTCTTGATGTCTTCCTTATCCTTCTCGGTCAGGGCCGGGGCGGAGAGACCGCCGCCTTTCTTGTTGATGCCCTTGTTGTTGGAGAGGGGGCCAGCCACGGTCACCGCGGTGTGAATGCGGGTGCCTTCGACCTGTTCGACTCTCAGCTGTACCCGGCCGTCATCCAGCAACAGGATGTCGCCGGGGACCACGTCATTGGGCAGGCTCTTGTAGTCGATGCCGACCTGCTCCTGGCAGCCTTCACCCTTGCCAAGGGCGGCGTCGAGCACGAACTTGTCACCGATGGCCAGGTAGATCTTGCCATCCTTGAAGGTGGAGACACGGATCTTGGGGCCTTGCAGATCGCCCATGATGGCGACGTGGCGGCCGAGCTTGGCGGCGATTTCACGCACCTGGTTGGCGCGCAGGATATGATCTTCAGGAGTGCCGTGAGAGAAGTTCATCCGCACCATGTCGGCACCGGCGCGGATGATCCCCTCGAGGATGCCGTCGCGATCGGTGGCTGGACCCAGTGTGGTTACAATCTTTGTACGTCTTGGCATGAAAGACTCCGGTATGAAGTTGATATGACTTGAAATTCTGCCCCGTCAAGCGTGTGGGATTGGCGCCCGCTTGCAGGCCATCTGGGTGGCCTTTTGTTATTAAATTACAATACTACACCAAGCCAAGTGGCATAGACAGTCGGGGGGGTTGGCCCCCGGCTGGTCAGGAATTGTGCGGGGTATCGAAGCGGGATTCACGCAAACCTTCTTTGACTTTCTTCAGGTTTTCGCGAAATTTCATGCCACGGCGCAGGGTAAAACCGGTCGCCAGCACATCCACCAGGGCTAGCTGGGCGATGCGGGAGGCCATCGGCATATAGACGTCGGTGTCTTCCGGCACATCCATGGAGAGTACCAGGTTGCACTCGCGTGCCAGCGGGGAATCCTTGGCGGTCATGCCGATCACGGTGGCATCGTTTTCACGGGCGAGCGCGGCGATCTCGACCAGCGCCTTGGTGCGGCCGGTGTGGGAGATCAGCACCACCACATCCCCTTCGCTGCTGTTGATGCAGCTCATGCGCATCATGACGATGTCGTCGAAGCTCACCACCGGAATGTTGAAGCGGAAGAACTTGTTCTGGGCATCGCGGGCCACGGCCGAGGAGGCGCCCAGGCCAAAGAAGCTGATCTTCTTGGACTGGGTCAGGATGTCGACGCAGCGATTGATGGCGGAGATGTCCAGGCTGTTTTTGGCGGCATCAAGACAGGCCATGGTGGATTCGAAGATCTTGGCGGTGTAGGTGTCGGGACCGTCTTCAGCTTCCACGTGGCGATTCACATAGGGCGTACCGTTGGCCAGGCTCTGGGCCAGGTGCAGTTTGAAGTCGGGGAAGCCCTTGGTATCGAGGCGGCGGCAGAAGCGATTGACGGTCGGTTCACTGACGTCGGCCATCTTGGCGAGGGTGGCAATACTGGAGTGAATGGCGGTCTGGGGGGACGCCAGTATTACTTCAGCCACTTTACGCTCTGATTTACTGAAACTTTCCAAATTGTTCGTAATTTTATCGAGGGTATTCATCATTACCACCAGGCATTTTTGTAATTTAACTTCAGTGTCTGTGCACTAAATTCACAGCTCAAGCAGGTTTCCAATCAACTTGATGACTATACAAGACAAGCGCTTATCGGAACTAATCTCGGCCCCATAAAGTATGACTCATGTCTAATTATTTCGTATTTTTGGTTACAAACTTCCATTTGCCCTCTGAAAACGCTTACAAATGTTGCAAAGCAACAACACTGTGAGCGGGCGCACAGTTGCACCCATCAAACGCGCGGCCGGGTCTTGGGCTCGGGTAGAATCTTTGCCAAATAACAATGTCGGGACGGTAAGGGCCGCCCCGAGTCGGTAACGAAGGAGTTTGTTATGCAGCATACCCATGCGCTGGTCGGCGACGTCGGCGGCACCAATGCTCGGCTGGCCCTCTGTGAGTTGGCAAGCGGCACCATTTCCCAGGCAAAGACCTATTCCGGGCTGGCACACCCCAGCCTGGAAGCCGTGGTGCGCCTCTATCTGGAAGAGCATAAAACTGAGGTGAGCGAGGCCTGTATCGCCATCGCTTGCCCGATCAACGGCGACTGGGTCGCCATGACCAATCACAGCTGGGAATTCTCGATTCGTGAGATGCAGACCAACCTGGGCCTGGCCCGGCTGCAAGTCATCAACGACTTCACAGCCGTCTCCATGGCGGTGCCCGTGCTGGGTGAGGCCGACCGCATCCAGCTGGGCGGCACCGCCCCGGTGGCAGGCAAACCCATCGCCATCTACGGGGCCGGTACCGGCCTGGGGGTCGCTCACCTGGTACAGGCTGGAGATCTGTGGCTGAGCTTGCCGGGCGAGGGTGGCCACGTGGACTTTGCCGCCAACAGTGAGGAAGAGGATGCGGTGCTGCAGGTGATGCGCTCCGAGTTGGGCCATGTCTCGGCAGAGCGGCTGCTCTCGGGGCCGGGTCTGGTCAACATCTACCGTGGCCTGGTGAAGTCCGATGGCCGTGAACCCGAGGCCTTTGCCCCCAAAGACATCACCGAGCGGGCGTTGGCGGGGTCCTGCCTCGATTGTCGTCGCACCCTGAGCCTGTTCTGCGTGCTCATGGGCCGCTTTGCCGGCAATCTGGCGCTCAACCTGGGCACCTTCGGTGGCGTTTATATCGCCGGTGGCATAGTGCCGCGCTTCCAGGAGTTCTTCCTCGGTTCGGGCTTTCGGGTCGCCTTCGAGGACAAGGGACGCTTCAAGCCCTATCTGAAAGATATCCCCGCGTTCCTCATCACTCACGAGGGACCTGGCCTGCTCGGCGCCGGTGCTTACTTGCGTCAATCCCTCGGGATCCTGCTCTGAAAAACGAGCAGGGAAACGATTTTATCGTGGTTCAGTCCCGATTCAGTGACCATGGCGTAGAGTGAACTCACGTACTCAAGAGGGCAGGGCTTCATAAGGAATTGGAACCGGTCTTCATCCGCTGGGTGCGATTGTCACCTGACAAGCCTGAACTGTTTCACCGGCCCTCGCGGCCGGTTTTTTTATCTCTTTCTGCCAGCTGACTCTTCTCCAGACATAGCTTTCCATGCCGATGTTCCCCGTTGATGTAGGGAGAGGTTGTTCCCCCAAGCGTTGCTATTAGGCCGTCGATAATTGCCATCTTGCGAGCCTGCCTACGAATACAGCTCCTGCACCAATAAACAGTGCAGAAAGTGACTGATGAAGGGATAGAGAGGCATTGGCAGCGAGCGAATGCGGTTTGCCCCGTTATCTTGGAATGGCGGAGAGGATGGAAAGAAACGGGTGGGGCTTGAGAAGGCTTGCCAGAGCTGCATGCTCTCAGAGGTATTCAGCGATGGCTCAATGGTACCCGCCCGGGCCAGTCAGGCGGGTACCCATGGATCAGGGGAGGGTCATCTGGAATCGGGCTCCACCGAGTGGGGACTCATCCACCCGAATGTCGCCGCCATAGCTGTGTACGATTTCGGTCACCACCGCGAGGCCTATGCCCTGACCGGGGGAACTGTCAGCCCGGACTCCGCGCTGGAAGATCTGTTCTGACTTGCCGGGCGCGATGCCGGGACCGTCGTCTTCCACCACGATGAGCAGACCGCTGCCCTGACGATGCACACGCACCTGGATTTCGCTGATGGCAAACTTGCAGGCATTGTCGAGCAGGTTACCCATCAGCTCCATCAGATCACCCTGCTCGCCATGAAAGAAAACATCGTCATCGAATTGGAAGCCGGTTTGCAGCTTCTTGTGACGATAGACCTTGGCGAGGCTCGCCAGCAGTTTCTCGATGAGCGGTACCGGCTCTGTGCCCTTGCTGGCGAGGCGCTTGCGGCCGGTGACGGCGCGGCGCAACTGGTACTGGATGATCTGATCCATGGTGGTGATCTGTTCATTGATGTTGTCATGGATGTCATGACCGAGCTTGAGCTCCTGCGCCGTGATCTGAATGAGTGCCAGCCGGGTTTTCAGACTGTGGGCCAGATCGTTCAGCGCGTGCTGGTAGCGCTGGGTCTGCTGGCGCTCGTTCTCCAGCAACTGGTTGACCGATTCTGTCAATGGCGTCAGCTCCCGCTCGTAGTCACTGGAGAGTGCCTCGCGTTTGCCGGCCCGGATGTCGTCTATCTGTCGTGCCATGGTACGCAAGGAGGAGAGGCTCCAGAAGCTGGTCAGCAGCAGCAAGGCGCCGAGCAGGCAATAGGAGAGCAGCGCCTGGCGAATGCACTGGTAGAGATATTCCCGGGACTGTAGCTGGTAGCCCTTGGCCGAGTCGACCATCACCACGTAGTAAGTGGTGGGACCGTCGCCGTGATTGCGCAGGAAACGCAGGCTGTAGATGAAGTAGCTCTCACCATTTTTGATGGTATGCAACTTGAAGAAGTAGTCCTGATCCAGGCCACCAAGATACTTCATCATATCTCGACAGATGGTTCCCTTGATGGTGATCACCTCTGGCATATGCAGGCTGGACCAGCTTAGCTCTCCGTCGGACCGACAGATCAGGGTATCGAGATTGGGGTCGATGGCGTCCGGGGTGATGTTGCTGAGATCGGTGATGGCATGGGGGTCCGGCTGCTTGGAGGAGAACAGTTTGGAGAGGTTCTCCTGCATACGAGCACTGGCCTTCTGGGCCTGCTCCTCGGTGTGACCTAGGTAGAGGATATAGACGGAAAAGGCCATGATGATCGCGATGACCAGCATGGCACTCAGCATCAGCTTGAGATGGAGAGAGTTGCGGATCAGATGCATGGGGCTCTGCATAGTTGTTGTCACAGCGGCTGATTTAGCTGCATGAAAGATTGAAGATATAACCCTGGCGGCGAATGGTGGAGATGGGCGATACCAATCCTTCCGGATCCAGTTTCTTGCGCAGTCGGCTCACCATGACTTCGATGGTATTCGGATCCCCTTCACCATCACCGTAGAGCTGGTCCAGCAGTTGCTGCTTGGAGACCACCTGACGGGCATTGCGCATCAGGTACTCCAGGATGAGATACTCGAAACTGGTGAGCACAGTAACTTCGCCAGCGATAGTCAGCTCCTTGCGGGACAGATCGAGCTCGTAGTCACCCGCCTTTACCTTGGGTGAAATAAAGCCGGCACTGCGACGCACCAAGGCGTTGAGGCGAGCAAGCAGCTCGTCTTTCTGGAACGGTTTGACCAGGTAATCATCGGCACCAGCCTCCAGGCCTTCCACCTTGTCCTGCCAGTTGCCACGAGCGGTCAGCACTATGATGGGGAAGGGGATCTGCTGCTCTCTTAGTTGGCTGATGAGCTGCAGGCCGTCCATGTCCGGCAGGCCGAGATCGATGATGGCCACATCGATGGGGTAGTCGCGAGCATAATGCAACGCTACCAAGGCACTGTCCGTGCTATGGACCTGATTCTGGGCCTCGGTCAACAGCGTGGTGAGATGATGATTGAGCAGCTTGTCGTCTTCGACCAAAAGGATTTTCATAAGATGCATGATGATGAGGGTCCAGGCTGTCAATTAGAGGGTGTATGGAGAGGAGAGTCAACGGGGATCCTACACAGAGCCCCCTGTATCGAGACTGAATCGCATATTCCTTTATTTCCTGAGAGTTTTCTTAATGCAAGTGCGATGGCCGATGTGTGTCCATTTGACGGATGTTCTAGGAGTCAATCCAGTGTCGTTGGCCTCTGATCCGTCCTCTTACGGAGAGCTTTGCGACTATTATGATCGCACCGAAAGGGCTGAACACTTGTTTCGGGACTTATGACTACAAGCGACCATTGCGCGGAGAGCATACTTGAGCGCATAAAACCCTTATCTATAACCATATAAAATGAAAAGGTTTTCTTTATACTCTGCTAAGTTTATCCAGGAATGGTTGGGAACCACCTCACACCGACGGGGTCGTTTGGAGCTCAACCTTAGGTGAGCGCTCTCTGATGTTTTAACTATTCATACTCGGGGGAAGCGAGATAGAATCAGGCGCGAATCGGGTATAGGGCTTTAAATGCCCAAGATGTGAACAATGCATGCTCTCGGGATGCTCAGATGTGCAACGTGATTTGGCACCATTGTGACACATCAATCAATACAAGAAGCTGGAGGATATGATGACCAACAGCGCGCACAATCAGGTTAAAAGCAGCATATTGGGAGCTGTAACTCAGGGGCGGTAGCCAACGCTACTGCCGAGATAAATAGGTTATCTTTCTTCCTCTATCATTTGTCTGCCTCCATTGCACCTTATTTAACTTAATTATTCTGTAAAGGCTCTCATCCATATGAAAATCCTCGTGACCGGTGGTGCCGGCTTTATTGGCTCTGCCGTTGTTCGCCATATCATCCGTGACACCCAAGACTCCGCCATCAATCTCGACAAGCTGACTTATGCGGGCAACCTGGAGTCCTTGGCAGAAGTATCGAGCAGCGAGCGCTATGCCTTCGAGCAGGTAGATATCTGCAACCGCGCCGAGCTGGATCGCATCTTTGCCGCCCACCAACCCGATGCCGTGATGCATCTGGCCGCAGAGAGCCACGTCGATCGTTCCATCACCGGACCTGCCGATTTCATCGAAACCAATATCGTCGGCACCTACATGCTACTGGAAGCCGCCCGTGCATATTGGAACGGCCTGGACGAGACACGCAAGGCGGCCTTCCGCTTCCACCATATCTCTACCGATGAGGTATATGGCGACCTGCCCCATCCGGATGAGGTGAATGCCGGCGAGGCGCTGCCGCTCTTTACCGAAACCACCCCCTATGCCCCCAGCAGCCCCTACTCTGCGTCCAAGGCCTCCAGCGACCATCTGGTGCGCGCCTGGCGCCGTACCTACGGCTTGCCGACCGTGGTCACCAACTGCTCCAACAACTACGGCCCCTATCACTTCCCCGAGAAGCTGATCCCGCTGGTGATCCTGAATGCGCTGGATGGCAAGCCGCTGCCGGTGTATGGCAAGGGCGACCAGATCCGTGACTGGCTCTATGTGGAAGATCATGCGCGGGCTCTCTATGCCGTGGTCACCACGGGTGTGATGGGTGAGACCTACAACATCGGTGGCCACAACGAGAAGCAGAATCTGGAGGTGGTGCACACCATCTGCGATCTGCTCGATGAGATGGTGCCCAAGGCGGGCTCTTATCGCGATCAAATCACCTATGTCACGGACCGCCCAGGTCATGACCGTCGTTACGCCATCGATGCCAGCAAGATGAGTCGTGAGCTTGATTGGCAGCCGCAAGAGACCTTCGAGTCCGGCATTCGCAAGACGGTGCAGTGGTACCTGGAAAACACGCAGTGGGTCGGCAACGTCAAAAGCGGGGCCTATCAATCCTGGATCGAGCAAAACTACGGGGAGCGTGCCTGATGCATATCCTGCTGTTTGGTAAAAATGGCCAGGTGGGCTGGGAGCTGCAGCGTGCATTGGCGCCACTGGGGCGCATTACCGCCGTTGACTTTGACTCCACCGACTACTGCGGTGATTTCAGCAATCCGGCCGGGGTGGCCGAGACGGTGCGTCTGGTCAAGCCGGATGTGATTGTCAATGCCGCCGCCCATACTGCTGTCGACAAGGCAGAGAGCGAGCGGGAATTTGCCGAACTGCTCAACGCCACCAGCGTGGCTGCGATTGCCAAAGAAGCCGAGGCATTGGGGGCTTGGCTGGTACACTACTCCA
>NZ_JRGL01000026.1 GCF_000764655.1 Aeromonas aquatica | reverse complement strand
GAATTATACTGGCAACCCGGGGTTAAACAAGGATCCTCCAAGAAAAAAGGCGGCCAGGCCGCCAAAGAGAGAGCTATTTAAGTACTTTGCGCAGGAACTCCCGGGTACGGGGATCCTGCGGATCGACCAATATCTGATCCGGCGGGCCCTGTTCGACGATCCGCCCCCCCTCCATGAAGATCACCCGATCGGCGACATCACGGGCAAACTCGATCTCGTGGGTCACCACCACCATGGTCTGGTGCTGGCTGGCGAGCAGCTTCATCAATCCCAGCACCTCATCAACCCATTCGGGATCGAGCGCCGAGGTGGGCTCATCGAACAGGATCACCTTGGAGTGTGCCGCCATGGCGCGGCCGATACCGACCCGCTGCTGCTGGCCGCCGGACAGCGACGCCGGGTAGGCATCCCGCTTCTCGGCGAGGCCGATGTCCTTGAGGATGCCGAGCGCGGTGGCACGAGCCTCCGCCTTGGGCCGCTTCCAGACGGTGATCAGCCCCTCGGCGATGTTGTCCAGCGCCGTCTTGTTGGCGAACAGAGCATAGTTCTGGAACACGAAGGAGGCGCGCTTGCGCAGCTCTATGGCCTGCTGCTCGCTGGCGTTGGCCAGATCCAGCTGCAGATCGTCGATGGCAAGCGCTCCGGCATCCGGGGTCTCCAGCAGGTTCAGGCAGCGCAACAGGGTCGATTTGCCGGTCCCGGAGGGGCCGATAATCACCACTATCTCTCCCTTCTTGACCTCCAGATCGATGCCGTTGAGCACCTGATTGCCGTGAAAGGCCTTGGACAGACCGCTAAGTTTGATCATCGGCCCTCCTTAATAGGCGCGGTTAAGACGCACTTCCAGCAGGTGCTGCAAGCGGGTGAAAAAGATGACCACGACCCAGTAGACCAGCGCCACCGCCATGAAGCTCTCGAAGAACTTGAAGGAGGAGGCGGCTTCCATCTGCGCCTTGCCCATGATCTCCGCCACCCCCAGGGTGAAGGCAAGGGAGGTGCTCTTGATCATGTCGATGAAGTAGTTCATCAGAGATGGCGTCGCTATGCGGGCCGCCTGCGGCAGTATGATCCGCTGCATCGCCTGGTAGCGACTCATGCCGATGCTGAGGGCTGCCTCCATCTGGCTCTTGTGGATACCCAGAATGGCGGCCCGGATCGACTCCGCCATGTAGGCGGCGAAGTGCAGGGTCAGGCCTATGATGGCGGCGGTAAAGGCATCCATCCCCACGAAGACGGGGAACAGTTGCGGCAGGCCGTAATAGAGCAGGAACAGCTGGACGAGCAGAGGAGTACCCCGAAAGAACGAGATATAAAGCATCGCCAGCCAGTGAATCGCGGGAACGCGAAACACCCGTACTATCGCCAGGGCCAGCGACAGTACGAGTGCCAATACGAATCCCCACAGGGCCATCTCCATCGTGGTGCCCAGATACTTGAGCAGGATGGGGAACAGCCCGAGCGTGTACTCGAGATCGAATGCCATCATTTATTTGTTAGTGATGTCCGCTGCGAACCATTTTTCCGAGATCTTGGTCAGGGAGCCGTCTTTGCGCATGGCGGTGAGGGCGTCGTCGACTTTCTTCAGCACGGCCTGCTTCTCCGGGGTCTTCAGGAAGGGCAGGGCGTTCTCGATCGTCTCGAAGGGGGCGCCAGCCTGTTGCAGCGGCAGCTTGGATTCCTTGATCAGCTGGGCGGTGGAGACGCGGTCCATCACGAAGGCATCGATGCGGCCCAGGGCGACGTCCTGTTCGAAGCTGGAGTCATAGGTGCGGACGTCGATCTTCTTGTTCGGGTCGTTCTTGCGCAGCAGCTCTTCGAAGTTGGAACCGAGGTTCACCGCGACAGTCTTGCCTTCCAGATCCTTGAGACCGTGGATGCTGTCGTTGCCCTTGCGCACTACGATCTGGGCGCCGTCATAGACATAGGGCTGGGAGAAGGCGTACTTGGCCTTGCGCTCGTCGGTGATGGTGATCTGGTTGGAGATGGTGTCGACGCGACCGGTTTCCAGCATGCCGAACAGGCCGGAGAAGCTGGCGGTGACGAATTCGACCTTGTAGCCGGTGCGCTCACCGATCTGGTTCCACATGTCCACCTCGAAGCCCTGCAGCTTGTCCTGCTTGACGAAGGTGAACGGGAAATATTTGCCGGACATGCCGACCTTGATGGTTTCCTGGGCGATGGCCTGGCCGGACAGGCTGGCCAGCAGAATGGCGGCGCCGGATATCAGCTTGATGGTCGATTTCATGGGATTCCTCTCTCTGTTGTTCTGTATTTTTAGTTGTAATAACGGGTTGGCGCAGATGTTATTGGAATAAAATATAAAGAATAAATGATATTTGGTTATATAAAATAACCGGGATGACATGGAAACATTCTGTCCACACCCCAGCTGGGGGCTGTGGGTAACTTTGGGGATGAAATCAGATCCTGGGGCGTTGGATCCTTGAAAGTCAAGGATCTTATTTGCTGGATCCCCGTGGCGGTAACTGGAGATCCAGCCGCTAAAAACGTAGAATAGCCGGTCTTTAGTTAATCAATTGACGGGAGTCTAGAGTGACTGCTTCGCTATGGCAGCAGTGCCTAAACCGGCTGCAAGATGAGTTGCCCTCGGCAGAATTCAGCATGTGGATCCGGCCGCTTCAAGCGGAGTTGAGTGACAATACTCTGACCCTGTATGCACCTAATCGCTTCGTTCTGGATTGGGTACGCGACAAGTACCTGCTCCGGGTCAACGGCATCATCAACGAGCTCTGTGGGGTCGATGGTCCCACCCTGCGTTTTGACATCGGTAATCGTCCCCATCCCGTCGCGGTCGCCAGAGCGCCGACGCGCGGTGCTGCGCCTGTGAATAACTCTCACAAGAGTTGGGAAAGCAAGGCGGAAACCAAGCCCGAGCCGAACCACAAGAGCAACACCAACGTGAACTATACCTTCGAGAACTTCGTCGAAGGTAAGTCCAACCAGTTGGCTCGTGCGGCGGCCCGTCAGGTAGCCGACAATCCGGGTGGCGCCTATAACCCGCTGTTCCTCTATGGTGGCACCGGTCTGGGCAAGACCCACCTGTTGCACGCTGTTGGTAACGCCATCAAGGAACGCAAGAAAGACGCCAAAGTCATCTACATGCACTCCGAGCGTTTCGTTCAGGACATGGTAAAGGCGCTGCAGAACAACGCCATTGAAGAGTTCAAGCGTTACTACCGCAGCGTCGATGCCCTTCTCATCGATGACATCCAGTTCTTCGCCAACAAGGAGCGCTCCCAGGAGGAGTTCTTCCACACCTTCAATGCGCTGCTCGAGGGTAACCAGCAGATCATCTTGACCTCGGATCGTTATCCGAAGGAGATCAACGGGGTCGAGGATCGGCTCAAGTCCCGCTTCGGCTGGGGCCTGACGGTGGCGATCGAGCCGCCGGAGCTGGAGACGCGGGTCGCGATCCTGATGCGCAAAGCGGACGAGAACCAGATCCACCTGCCGGACGAAGTCGCCTTCTTCATCGCCAAGCGGCTGAGATCCAACGTCCGTGAGCTGGAAGGCGCCCTCAACCGGGTGATCGCCAACGCCAACTTCACCGGCCGCGCCATCAACATCGATTTCGTGCGCGAAGCGCTGCGGGACTTGCTGGCATTGCAGGAGAAGCTGGTTACCATCGACAACATCCAGAAGACGGTGGCGGAGTACTACAAGATCAAGCTGGCGGATCTGCTGTCCAAGCGCCGTTCACGCTCCGTCGCCCGCCCACGCCAATTGGCGATGGCCCTGGCCAAGGAGCTGACCAACCACAGTTTGCCGGAGATAGGTGATGCCTTTGGTGGCCGTGACCACACCACCGTTCTTCATGCTTGCCGCAAGATCGAGCAGCTGAAGGAGGAGAGTCACGACATCAAGGAAGACTATTCCAACCTGATCCGTACCCTTTCCTCCTGATAACACAGCGGAAAGTGCAGATGCAGCTCGAATATTCCAACCTGATCCGCATTTTTTCCTCCTAACAACAACGGAGAGCACAGATGCAGCTCGAAATTAGCCGTGAGGCCCTGTTACGTCCTCTGCAACTGGTGTCCGGTGCCCTGGGTGGCCGGCCGACCCTGCCCATCCTCGGCAACGTCCTGCTCGATGTCAGCAACGGTCTGCTGTCGCTGACCGGGACCGACCTCGAGGTGGAGATGAGAGGTTTGGTCTATCTCAACAGCGACAGTCAGGATGGCCGCACCACGGTGCCGGCCCGCAAGCTGCTGGATATCTGCCGTGGCCTGCCGGAAGGAGCGGACATTCGCCTCAACACCGAGGGTGAGCGGCTGATCATCCGTTCCGGTCGTTCCCGCTTCAACCTCTCGACCCTGCCGGCGACCGAGTATCCGAACATCGAGGATTGGGAGTCCGTGCTCGAGTTCGATATCAGTCAGCTGGAGTTGAAGAAGCTGATCGATGCGACCCAGTTCTCCATGGCCAGCCAGGACGTGCGTTACTACCTGAACGGCATGCTGTTCGAGAGCGAGGGCCATGGCCTGCGCACCGTCGCGACCGACGGCCACCGTCTGGCCACCTGCCGCCGTGAAGTGGTGCAGGATTCGCTGCCCGATCATCAGGTCATCCTGCCTCGTAAAGGGGTGCTGGAGCTGGTGCGCCTGCTGGAGGTGGAAGACAAGCCGGTACGGCTACAGATCGGTCGCAGCAATCTGCGCGCCGCCCTCGACGGTTTTATCTTCACCTCCAAGCTGGTGGATGGCCGCTTCCCGGACTGGCGCCGCGTCATTCCGCGGGGCAGTGACAAGGCCCTGATCGCCGGCCGCGAAGATCTGCGCCAGGCCTTCGCCCGCGCCGCCATCCTCTCCAATGAAAAATTCCGTGGGGTGCGTCTCAATTTGCAGCAACATCTGCTGCGCATCACCGCCAACAACCCGGAACAGGAAGAAGCGGAAGAGCTGCTTGACGTACAATACGAGGCCAGTGAGATGGAGATCGGCTTCAACGTCTCCTATGTGCTGGACGTGTTGAATACGTTAAAATGTGACCAGATCCGGATCAGCCTGAGCGATTCCATCAGCAGTGCCATTATTGAGGATTTTGACAGCCAAGATGCTCAGTACGTGGTGATGCCGATGCGGATCTAGTCGTGTCCCTGGTCAAACTCCAGCTCAGCGACTTTCGCAATATCCAGCAGGCCAGTCTCAAGCTGTCCCCCGGCCTCAATATCCTGGTCGGGTGCAACGGCAGCGGCAAGACCAGCGTGCTGGAAGCCATTCACTACCTCGGTCTCGGTCGCTCTTTTCGTACTCACCTGACCGGGCGGGTCATCCGTCAGGGGGAGCGGGCCTTCACCCTGTTTGCCCAGTGCGAGCTGGAGGGGCGTCAGGTGCCCATCGGGCTCGCCAAGGACAAGAGTGGCGAGACCCAGCTCAAGATCGCCGGGGCCCAGGCCCAGCGGCTGGCCGATCTGGCCGAGCTGTTGCCGGTGCAGTTGATCCATCCCGATGGTTTCAACCTGCTGACCGGCGGGCCTCAGGCGCGCCGGGCCTGGCTGGACTGGGGCGTTTTTCATCAGGAGCCGACCTTCTTCTCCCTGTGGGGACGGGTACGGCGGCTGTTGAAACAACGCAATGCTCTGCTGCGCCAGAGCACCCAGTATCGCCAATTGGCGTTCTGGGATCAGGAGCTGGTAAGGCTTGGGAGTGAACTGGCAGAGTTTCGCGCCAGTTATTGTCAGGCTATTACCCCCCTGATCAAGGAGATGACGGCGGATTTTCTGCCGGAATTCGACATCAGTCTCGGTTTCTATCGGGGCTGGGAGAAAGACCGCCCCCTCGGCGAATTGCTGGAGGCGGGGTTTGAGCGGGATCGTTCGCTGGGGTACACAGGGGTAGGCCCACAGAAGGCCGATGTGCGACTCAAGGCGAACGGGGTGCCCGCTCAGGATATTTTGTCCAGGGGTCAGCTGAAGTTGCTGGTCTGTGCCATGCGACTGGCCCAAGGGCTCTATTTGAATCAACATAGCAGCCGCGGCTGTATTTTTTTAATTGACGATTTTGCCTCTGAACTGGATGTCGACAAGCGCCGACTGCTGGCTGCAAGGCTGAAGCAGTGTGCGTCTCAGGTGTTTATCACCGCCATCGATACCGGTCAGCTCGCAGACATGATGGATGCGAGTGACTGCAAGCTGTTCCACGTGGAACAAGGCAAGATCTCCGAAACGTTAGAGAAGGCAGAGAGTAAGCTATGAGTGAAAATACTTACGACTCCTCGAATATCAAGGTGCTGAAGGGCCTGGATGCGGTCCGCAAGCGCCCGGGGATGTATATCGGCGATACGGACGATGGCTCGGGTCTGCACCACATGGTGTTCGAGGTCGTCGATAACTCCATCGATGAGGCTCTGGCTGGCTACTGCTCCGATATTCTGGTCAAGATCCATTCAGACGGTTCCGTCTCAGTGCGTGACAACGGTCGGGGTATTCCGGTCGATATCCACGAGGAAGAGGGCCGCTCCGCTGCCGAGGTCATCATGACTGTGCTGCACGCGGGCGGTAAGTTCGATGACAACTCCTACAAGGTGTCCGGTGGCCTGCATGGCGTGGGCGTCTCCGTAGTCAACGCCCTGTCCGACAAGCTGTTGCTGACCATACGTCGTAACGGCCACGTCTATGAGCAGACCTATCACCTGGGCGAGCCGCAGGCACCGCTCAAGCAGATCGGTGACAGCTCTTCCGGCACTGGTACCGAGGTGCGCTTCTGGCCGAGCCCGACCATCTTCACCGATACCCTGTATCACTACGAGATCCTGGCCAAGCGCCTGCGCGAGCTCTCCTTCCTCAACTCTGGCGTCTCCATCCGCCTCGAAGATGAGCGTGATGGCCGCGAGATGCATTTCTGCTACGAGGGCGGCATCAAGGCCTTCGTCGAATACCTGAACCAGAACAAGACGCCGATCCACCCCAAGGTGTTCCATTTCTCCACCGAGCAGGACGGCATCGGCGTCGAAGTCGCCATGCAGTGGAACGATGCCTATCAGGAAGGGGTGTACTGCTTCACCAACAACATCCCGCAGCGGGATGGGGGTACTCACCTGGTGGGCTTCCGTACCGCGCTGACCCGTACCCTCAACACCTATATGGACAAAGAGGACTACAGCAAGAAGGCCAAGTCGGCCGCCAGCGGCGACGACGTACGTGAAGGCCTGATCGCCGTCATCTCGGTCAAGGTACCGGATCCCAAGTTCTCCTCCCAGACCAAGGACAAGCTGGTCTCGTCCGAAGTGAAGACCGCCGTTGAACAGGCGATGGGTGAGAAGCTGAGTGAATTTCTGCTGGAAAACCCGAGCGATGCCAAGATCGTGGTCAACAAGATCATCGATGCGGCCCGTGCCCGTGAGGCGGCCCGCAAGGCGCGTGAACTGACCCGTCGCAAGGGGGCGCTGGACATCGCCGGCCTGCCCGGCAAGCTGGCAGACTGCCAGGAGAAAGACCCGGCCCTGTCCGAACTCTACATAGTGGAAGGGGATTCTGCTGGCGGTTCCGCCAAGCAGGGTCGCAACCGCAAGAACCAGGCCATACTGCCGCTCAAGGGCAAGATCCTGAACGTGGAAAAGGCCCGTTTCGACAAGATGATCTCCTCCCAAGAGGTGGGCACCCTGATCACCGCCCTGGGCTGTGGCATAGGTCGTGACGAGTACAACCCGGACAAGCTGCGCTACCACAACATCATCATCATGACCGATGCGGACGTCGATGGTGCGCATATCCGGACCCTGCTGCTGACCTTCTTCTACCGCCAGATGCCGGAAATCATCGAGCGTGGTTACGTCTTCATCGCCCAGCCGCCGCTGTACAAGGTCAAGAAGGGCAAGCAGGAGCAGTATCTGAAAGATGAAGATGCGCTGCTGCAGTACCAGACCGCCATGGCGCTGGACGGCGCGACCCTGCACGTCAACGAATCAGCCCCGGCCATCGGTGGCGAGGCGCTGGAGCGTCTGGTCAACCAGCATCGCGCCGTGGCTCACCTGATCGGCCGTATGTCCCGCCGTGCCCCCGAGGCCGTGTTGACCCAGCTGATCTATCAGCCTGAGTTGAACGAAGCCCTGCTGGCCAGCGAGAGCGACCTGCTGGTCTGGTGCCAGAGCATGGAAGCCGTGCTCAACGAGAGCAACCACGGCATCCAGTACCAGATCCAGGTACGCCGCGACGAGGAGCGCAGTCTGTTCGTGCCCCACGCCGTGGTGCGTCAGCACGGTGTCGATCGTGAATATCCGATCAGCTACGACTTCCTGCAGTCCGGTGAATACCGTCAGCTGGTTTCCCTCGGCAAGGAGATCGCGAACCTGATCGAGGACGGTGGTTTCATCAAGCGTGGCGAGAAGGTCAAACCGGTCGCCAACTTCGTGGAAGCCGTCGATTGGCTGATGAGCGAAGGCAAGCGCGGCATCTACATCCAGCGTTATAAAGGGCTGGGTGAGATGAACCCGGACCAGCTGTGGGAAACCACCATGGATCCGGAAGCGCGTCGCATGCTGCGGGTGACCATCGACGATGCCGTCGGTGCCGACCAGTTGTTCTCCACCCTGATGGGTGATGCGGTCGAGCCCCGTCGTGA
This sequence comes from Aeromonas aquatica, assembly GCF_000764655.1. Taxonomy (GTDB): domain Bacteria; phylum Pseudomonadota; class Gammaproteobacteria; order Enterobacterales; family Aeromonadaceae; genus Aeromonas; species Aeromonas aquatica. The sequence goes on along the minus strand of NZ_JRGL01000026.1, from coordinate 16,059 downwards.
CTTCATCGAGACCAATGCCCTGCGGGTTGCGAACCTCGACGTCTAACGACTCAGTAGAGCAATAAAAAAGCCGGTCCTCGTGACCGGCTTTTTTTTCAGGGCTGGGTATAAAGTCACGTTCCACGTGAAACACTAGCTGCGCAGATGCTGCTATCGTCAGGCCAGCTCGGGGGTGGGGCAGTAGAGGCGTAGCCGATGGCCATCCGGATCGAGCGCCATGCCGGTGTAGCCAAACTCCAGTCGGATCGGCGGCTGGGTGATGGTGAGGCCACGAGCCAGCCATTTCGCAAACTCGGCATCGACGCTGGCATCATCAGGCAGAGGGAAGGCCAGCTCCATGGCACCGGCTCCTTGCGTGACCTTGGGCTCGACCGTGGCACTGGACCAGAGCGCCAGCCTGGCGCCCGACTCGAACACGAACATGGCAAAGGTGGGGGACTCCTCCACCGGCGAGCGACCAAACAGCTCGCGATAGAAGCGGGCGCTGCGAACCGGATTGGCGACATAGAGAATGGTGAACTGGGGGACAAGCATGGGGACACTCCTTGTTTCGGGGATGGCGCATCTGCGCCGACCCCGTCAGCATGGCGCTACCTGCTGTCAGTTTCTGTCAGCAATGAATTTTGGCTGCGGGATCTGCTGGGTGGCGCGCCACTCCTTGAGCAAGATAGCCCGGCTCCTGGGGTAGCCGATCTCCTCCAGCTTCAGCTGGCGGATGCGATCGACCCGGAAGTGGCGAAAGTCCTGTCGCAGCTCGCACCAGGCCATCAGCACCCGCACCTGCTCGAAATAGCCGAGGGCGAAGGGCCAGACGGTGCGCTCGGAACTCGCCTCCCTCAGATCCCGATAGCTCAGGGTCACCTTGTGTTGCTGGCGGATGGCACTGCGCAACGGGGCTTCATCGGTGAGGCTGTCACTGCGGGCGGTGCCGATCAGTAGGGCATTGGCCTGGAGCTGCTGACGGTACTCGGCGGGCAGCACGGCTTCTATCTTGGCCAGCGCGCTGCTGGCCGATGCACTCAAGGCTCCGTCACCGTGAGCGACGACCCAGCGCGAACCCAGCACCAGCGCATCCAGCTCCTCCTCACTGAACATCAATGGCGGCAGCATGAAACCGGGTCGCAGCACATAACCTATCCCCGGCTCTCCTTCAATATGTGCCCCCTGGGCTTGCAGGGTGGCGATATCCCGATAGAGGGTGCGCAGGCTGATGCCAAGCTGGCTGGCCAGTTCGGTGCCGGTGATGGCGTAGCGATGACCGCGCAGCAGCTGGAGCAGGGCCAGCAGGCGTTCGGAACGGGACATGAGGTGGCTCCTTGAGATCTGTGATGGTGCTGCCGAGCGGGTGGAACGGCAAGAGCGGCGTTACAGCTTGTCGCCGCGAAAGGTGCGGCGCCACTCGCTCGGAGACACCCCGAAGCGAGTGCGAAAGTGCTGGCGCAGGCTGGTGGCCGTCTTCAATCCCACCAGTTCGGCGATGCGTTCCATGGAGTGAGAGCTGGATTCCAGCAATTCCTGGCTGAGTCCGAGCCGCTCGGCCAGCAGCCATTCACCGACGGAGAGGCCGGTCGCCTGCTGGAAACGGCGGGTGAAGGTGCGCCGACTCATCAGGCAGTGCTCCGCCAGGCTGTCGAGGCTATGGGGCTGCGCCAGGTGGACGCGCAGATGATCCAGCAGCTGATTCATCCTGGTATCCCGGGTGGAGGCGGGTACCGGCTGCTCGATGAACTGGGCCTGGCCGCCTTCTCTATGGGGTGGCACCACCAACCGCCGCGCCAGCTTGTTGGCAATGGCTGAGCCATGGTGCTGGCGAACCAGATGGAGGCAGCAATCCAGTCCGGCCGCCGTGCCGGCCGAGGTGACCAGGTTATCGTCATCCACATAGAGGGCGTTGGTATCGAGCCGCACGCCGGGAAAGCGCTGCATGAAGTCCTGCTCGTATTCCCAGTGGGTGGAGGCCCTGCGTCCCTCCAGCAGGCCGGCGTAGGCCAGCACATAGGTGCCGAGGCAGAGCCCCACCACCTGGGCGCCTCGGCCATGAGCGGCAACCAGGGCATCGAGCAGGGGCTGGGCCGGGCGCTCGGCGGGATCTCGCCAGAAGGGAATGATGATGATATCCGCCTCGGCCAGGGCTTCGAGCCCGTGGGTGGGATTGATGTGAAAGCCTTGGGAGGAGCCGGGCTGGCGGATGGCATCACCGGCGCAGAGCCTGAGTTCGAACAGGGGTCGACCCGGCATCATCATGTCGCCGAAGATGAGACAAGGCACGGCACAATGGAAGGGGCTGAAGTGATCGAAGGTCACCACTGCGACTATCGGGCTGGGCATGGCGGTAGGCTCCTCTGCTCGTTGCACAAGGATGATAATCTCTGGTCGCAGAAAGACGAAGGGCCATGTAGTCCCATGGCCCTCTTGCTCAGAACACCAGGGTCTCGCCATCCTCAGGCACCAGAACCCGTTCCTGTATGCCGTGTTTGCCAAGATAGTCGCGCAGCTCGTGCCGTGACAACAGGGCATGATTGACGGCCTCCAGATGGCTGGCGATCAGGGTGGCCTGCGGGGCGGCTTGGTGCACCGCCAGCACATCCTCCTTGTTCATGATGATGGCGCCGAGCCCGGGAATATGGGCATCGCCACAGTTGAGCACGACCACCTCGGGTCTGTGCTGTCGCAGGCTCTGTTCAACCATCTCGTTCCAGACGGTATCACCCGCCAGATAGAGGCGCTTCTCGCCGGGATGGGAGAAGACCACGCCGCACACCTCTCCCAGCCGTTCACCCAGCACGGCCATGATATCGTCGCTGCCGTGCTGGCCTTCGGTCCGTTGCAGCCGGATACCGGCAAACTCTGCCGACTCGCCCAGCAGACGCACATCATGGAAGCCGCTGGCGCGGATGCTGTCGGCATCCTTCTGGTGCTGCACGAACAGCGGGAGGTGTTTGGGGATCTGCTGCTGTGCGGCCAGGTCCCAGTGGTCAGGATGATCGTGGGTGACGATCACCGCATCCACATCGATGAGTTTCGCCAGGGGCAGTGGCAGCTCGACCAAGGGGTTACGAAGGTGGCTGTTGGCCGTCCCCTCAAAGCCCGGGAGGCTGTCCTTGGCAGACAACATGGGATCGATCAGAAAGCGGGTACCGGCATAGTCGATCAGCAGGGTGGCGTTACGAACCTGGGTAATGTGCATGGCATTGCATCCTTGGTGGCGACTGAGTGTGCAACCAGTATGACGAGAGATGCGGGGAGCGATGAGTGGCCCGTGGGTCGATAATCATCACAATCGGGCCAAATTGCAGCGCGAGAGTGAGCGGGGAAAAATTTTTTAAAAATCTCCCTTGAAAGAAAAAAGCTGACCCCTATATAGGTAACAAGGCCGGAACGCTCAATAGAGGTTTCGACCAGGCGCCCGTCCAAATGGAGGGCAAACAATCTGTTATCGCTCAAAAGAGGGTAATACTATGCGTTCTATCGACTTCTCTCCGCTCTATCGTTCTGCCATCGGTTTCGATCGTCTGGCCAATCTCATCGAATCTGCGGCCAGCAATGGCAATGCCGGCTATCCCCCCTACAACATCGAGCAGCTGGGGGACAACGACTACCGCATCAGCATGGCAGTGGCGGGCTTTACCCAGGAGGAGCTGGAGTTGAGCTTCCAGGAAAACCTGCTGACGGTGAAGGGCAGCAAGCAGGCCGATACCGATCGCAACTATCTCTATCAAGGCATCGCCGAGCGAGGCTTTGAGCGTCGCTTCCAGCTGGCCGACTATGTGCGGGTGAAGGGGGCCGATCTGAAAAATGGTCTGTTGCACATCGAACTGGCCCGTGAAGTGCCCGAGGCGATGAAGCCGCGCAAGATCGAGATCAACGGCTAATCGCCACGCTGACCACCATTTTTTACCTAGTTTCCCGGGTGCCTGATGGGCCTGTGGAGATGGAAACCTGTTGCTTAATAGAAGGATAGGATTATGCGTAACCTCGATTTTTCTCATCTATCTTCCAATGCCGTTGGCTTCGAGCGGATGGCCCGTGAGCTGGAAGGCCTGTTTGAACACAAGGCTACGGCCTATCCCCCTTACAACATCGAAAAGCGGGAGCAAGACGGCTACCGTATCACCCTGGCGGTGGCTGGCTTCGAGCGTGAAGAGCTGGAGCTGGAGACCGAAAACGGCACCCTCAAGGTGAAGGGCCGCAAGGCACCGGTTGCCGAGGAGCGTCGCTTCCTCCATCAGGGCATAGCCGAGCGTGACTTCGAGCTCGCCTTCAAGCTGAGCCAGCATGTCGAGGTGCGAGGCGCCAGACTGGAACACGGTCTGCTGATCATCGACCTGGCCCGCGAGCTGCCCGAGGCGCTCAAGCCCCGTGCCATTCCCATCGGTCAGGCGGAGCAGCTGGCGCTGCCGAGCTAAGCCCCGAGATCGAAAAGGCCTGCAATCGCAGGCCTTTTTTATTTTCTGAAGTTGGGCTCTCAGCTGCCGGCGTAGAGGCGGTTGATCTCCTCGGCCAGGATGGCGACACCGCGGCGCACCAGCTCCTCACTCTGGGAGTAGTTGAGGCGGATGCACTCCTGGCTGTGGCGCCACTCGGGATCATCGATGCCGGGGAAGAAGTAGTGACCCGGCACTATCAACAGGTTCTTCTCCTTCAGGCGCTCATAGAGTGTCTGGCTGTGGATCGGCAAATCTTCGAACCAGAGCCAGAGGAAGAGGGCACCTTCCGGCTTGTGGATATGGAAGCGGGGATCCGGGATCGCCTCACGTAGCAGCTTTACCGCCAGCTTGGCCTTCTGCTGGTAGAAAGGCTTCACCACCTGTTCGCTCAGGGCGATGATCTCGCCGCTCTCGATCATCGGTATGGTGATGGCGGGTCCCAGGCTGCCCGGCGCCAGGTTGATGATGCCGCTCAGGTTGGTGATGGCCTGGATGATCTTCTCATCGGCGATGACGATACCACAGCGGGTACCCGGCAAGCCGAGCTTGGAGAGGCTCATGCAGAGGATGGTGTTGGCATTCCAGAACGGCTTGGCTTCGCTGAAGATGATGCCGGGGAAGGGCACCCCGTAGGCGTTGTCGATCAGCAGGGGAATGCCCTTGTCGCGGGCGATCTGATCGAGATGCTCGATTTCCTCATCGGTCAGCACGTTGCCGGTCGGGTTGGTCGGGCGGGAGACACAGATCACCCCGATGTCATCACCCACCTGCAGGCTCTCGAAGTCCACATGGTACTTGAACTGGCCGTCGGCCAGCTTCTCGATGGTGGGCTTGTAGGCCACGAAGTAATCGTCGGCCAGGGCCGAGTCGGCATAGCCGATATATTCGGGAGCCAGGGGGAAGAGCACCTTCTTCTTGCGGCCATCGGCGAACTCGCCGGCCAGCAGGTTGAACAGATAGAAGAAGGCGTTCTGACTGCCGTTGGTCAGGGCGATGTTGCGAGCCGAGATGTCCCAGCCGAGTTCCTTGCTGAGCAGGGCGGCCAGGGCCTTGGTGAACCTGTCCTTGCCTTGTGGGCCGTCGTAGTTGGCCATGGCTTTGACCAGTTCACCGTTATCGAGCAGGCTCTGCGCCTCGGCCTGAAAGCGTTCCAGCATGGCGGGAATGGGGGCCGGGTTGCCGCCTCCCAGCATGATGGCGTCCGGATTGAGCAGCCCCTGATTGAGGTCATCCATGAGTTGGGTAATGCCGGCGTGGCGAGTGAACTTCTCGCCGAACAAGGAAAATTCCATTCGGTGGCGGATCCAGATTGAGTAACGGGGATGTAGCACCATAGCTCAGTTCAAAAGCGGGTGTCGATCAAAAAAACCGGACGTTTCACGTGGAACAGGGCCGGCAACTCAGAGATTTGAAAATGCCTAATCCGAAATGGATATCTCTCACCCCTCATATCTGAATGATGATTAATTTAAATAAAATCATCGACTTATAAGAATGGTGAGGAGAACCCGTTGCCATCCGTCGGATGGCAACGGGGTAGAGGCATCCTGATGGCGATTATTTGCCCCGCGCACCCAGGTAGCGCAAGGGGGTCTGCCCGGTGTGCTGCTTGAAGAAGCTGATGAAGGCGCTGTCGCTGGAGAAATCCAGCTGGCCGGCCACCTGGCCGATGGGGGTCTGCTCGGCCAGCAGCTCCATGGCGCGCAGCAATCGCCACTGCTGGCGCCAGGCCTGATAGCTCATGCCGGTGTCCCGCAGGAAGATGCGGCCAATGGTCTTGTCACTGGCACCCACCCGCTCGGCCAGCAGGTTGAGCCGATCGGGCAGGGCGCCGTCTCGGGTCACCTCCTGCAACCAGTTGTCCAGCCGCGGATCGGCGGGCAGCGGCAGCTGCCAGGATTCCTGCGGTGCCTCTGCCAGTTCCTCCATGAAGAGTGCCAGCAGTCGGCTCTGCTCCTGCTTCGGCTTGTCCCAGGGCCAGAATGCCATCCGCTCGATGACCTCCCGCAGCAGGGGGTTGACCGCGATCACCTGCACCTCGGTCGGCAATTCGGCCCGCGGTTTGAAGTAGAGGGAGCGGTAGGCCACCACCCCGCGCATCAGTACCCTGTGGGGCGTACCCGCCGGTAGCCAGGCCGCCCGGCTCGGTGGCAACAGACAGATCCTGTGCGCCAGTTCTATGCTCATGCAGCCCGCTTGGGCGAACAGCAGCTGGTGACGGCCATGCCGATGCAGACCCGAGTCATGCCAACCCAGAGCGGAGGCGATACCGCTCACATCGCCAGTCAGCTTATCGGGGTCGAAAGGGTGATCGGGAAGAATAAAGGCCATCTGTCTGATTCTTGATGTTTATAGTCCTGCTTATTGTAATCAGACATCCGCTTTCTCACTAGACTGGCAGCCTCTCATCAAGGAGGTTTGTCATGAACAACAAGTCGCCACCGCTCTGGCTGGTGGTCGGATTGATGATGTTTCCCCAGCTGGTGGAGACCATCTATAGCCCCGCACTGACCCATATCGCCACCGGGTTCCGGGTGAGCGAGGGGCTGGCATCCCAGACCCTGTCGGTCTATTTTCTGGCGTTCGCCCTGGGCGTGGTCTGCTGGGGGCGGCTGTGCGATCTGATCGGACGGCGTCCGGCCATGCTGGCCGGTCTGTTGACCTATGGGTTCGGCACCCTGCTGGCCTTGCAGGCTCGCGAGTTCGAGACCCTGCTGCTGGCCAGAGTCATCTCGGCCTTCGGTGCCGCCGTGGGATCCGTGGTGACCCAGACCATGCTGCGTGACCGCTATCAGGGCGGGGATCTGGCGCGCGTCTTCTCGGTGATGGGGGTGGCGCTGTCCCTCAGCCCCGTGCTCGGTTTGATGAGCGGTGGCCTGCTGGTCGGATGGGCTGGTTACCTCGGCGTGTTTGGCGGTTTGCTGGTGCTGGCTTTGGGGTTGCTGCTGATCGTCGGTTGGCGGTTGCCGGAGACGCGCCCGGTGAGCACAACCCGGGTCGCACTCTGGCCGCTGGCGTGCCGGATGGTGCGGGATGCCGGGCTCTGGTGCAGCGCCCTGCTGGTCGCATTGTTCAATACCATGCTGTTTGGTTACTACAGCCTGGCGCCCTTCCTGTTTGCGAAGCTGGGATGGAGCGTCAGCGAGTTCGGCTACTCCGGTATGGGGCTGGCCCTGGCGACGCTTGCCGGCAGCCTGTTTAACAAGGGGTTGCTGGGGAAGGGGTGGATGCCGTCATCTCTTATCCGGTTGGCCGCCGGCCTGGCGCTGGGCTGTGGTGGGGCCCTGTGGGCTACGCAGAGTTCGCTCTGGTTCCTGCTGCCCATGATGGGGGTAGTGGTGGCTTTTGGTATCGCCATCCCCAACATCCTGAGCCAGGCCCTGCTGGCCTATCGGGAGGTGGCGGGCAGTGCCGGCGCCCTGTTTGGCCTCGCCTACTACCTGTTGCTCAGCCTGGGATTGGCGCTGGCGGCCACCTTGCAGGATCTGGGGTTGCTGCTCATCGGCTGCGGCTTGCTGGCAATGCTGGCCAGCAAGCGCCGTTCCACGTGAAACATCAGCTGCCGATGAAGCGGTAGCCGATGCCGGATTCGGTTTCGATCAAGCTGGGCTGCTGGGGGTTATCGGCCAGCTTTTTGCGCAGGCTGGCGATGACGATGCGCAGGTAGTGGGTGTCTTCCTTGTGGCTGGGCCCCCAGATGTCGTTGAGCAGTTGGGTCTGCATCACCAGCTTGCCGGGGTGGCACACCAGCGCCTGCAACAGGGCGAACTCCTTGCGGGACAGGGGGATCTCCTCTCCGTGCAGGCTCACCTTGTGGCTGCTGGTATCCAGGCTCAGGCCACATTGGGGAAAGTGGCGGCACTCGCCGCTGCTGGCCCCGGCCCGCTGCCGCAACAGCACGCGGATCCGCGCCATCATCTCCCCGATGCCGAACGGCTTGTTCATGTAGTCGTTGGCGCCGGCATCCAGCAGCCGCACCTTCTCCTGCTCCGAGTCCCGTGCCGACAACACCAGCACCGGGTGCTGGTGATGTTCCCTGATGGCTTGCAGGATCTGGATGCCGTCTCCGTCCGGCAGCCCCAGATCCAGGATCACCAGGTCGGGGTTGAGATGGCGATACTGTGCCAGGCCGTCATTGACGCCGACCGCCTCGCTGACCTGATGGCCCTCGGCGATCAGGCTGATGCGCAGGAAGCGGCGGATGGCCGCCTCATCGTCGATGACCAATATGTGCGCCATTACACCTCCGGTGAATTGAGGACGAGCGGCAGGGAGATGCGCATGCAGGTACCGTTGCCGTTGGGGCCGGCGAATGCCCAGATGCGGCCGCCGTGGGCCTCTATCATAGCGCGAGAAATGGCGAGGCCAAGCCCGGTGCCGCGACTGCCGCCATCGCCGACCGGCTGGGTGTAGAACAGATTGAAGATCTTGTCCCTGTCTGCGGTGGCGATGCCCACCCCGATGTCGATGATGTCGATGATGAGATCCGGGGTGGCCAGCATCACCTTGAACTCGATGGGGGTGCCGGCTGGCGAGTAGCGGGAGGCGTTGTCGAGTATGTTGACCAGCACCTGCTCGATCAGGGCGCCGTGCACGTAGAGCTGGGGGATCTGCTGATCGAAGTGAATGAGCAGCTTGTGCTGGCGCCAGGAGGAATCCAGCCGCTTGCGGGCGCTCTCCACCAGATCGGCCAGATCGACCCACTCCCGCTTGAGCTGGAAGTCCGGCGAGCCGATGCGGGTCATGTCCAGCAGGTTCTGCACATAGCCGTGCAGGCGGCGAGCTTCGTCCTGCACCGAATGCAGCAGCTCGTCGCGATCCTCCGGGCTGATCCGATCACCGTATTCCAGCAGCGTGCTGCCGGCACCTATGATGGTGGCGAGGGGCGTCTTCAGATCGTGAGATACCGAGGAGAGCAGGGCGGCGCGCAGCCTGTCCGTCTCGGCCTGCAGCTGGCTGTCGGCCAGCCGCTCGTTGAGATCGATCCGGGCAAGGGCGGCACGAATATCGGTGAGCAGCGCCTGCAACTGGTGTTCGGCGGAGGAGGCGAGCGGGTTGGCCAGCCTGATACCCAGCACCAGTTCATCGGTGAGGTGATGATACTGGGCTTCGGCCGCGTTGAGAGTCGCGGTGTGGGCCCCGGCGCTCTGCTTCTGGGCCAGGCACCAGTCGATGGCGGCCTTGTCGGTCTGGCCCGGTCCCCGCACCTCATCCCCGGCTCTGTACTGGTACTCCTCATCCAGGGCGAACACGGGTTGCCCCAGGGCCAGGGAGATGGCCTGGGTACCCTGCCTGAGCACCTCCACCGGGCTGCTGGCGGTGGCCAGCCCCTGGCTCAGGGACAGCAGGGCGTTGCCGAGCTGCTGGGTCTCGCGCAGGCCGATCAGCTGCTGGCGCTGGCGGGAGGCGAGCCGTCCTGCCGTCATGCCGACGATGAGCAGTACGAACAGGGTGAGCAGGTCGCTGTGGCTGGCCACGCTCAGGGAGAAGTAGGGGGCGGTGAACAGCAGATTGTGAGCGACGAATCCCAGCACGGCCGCCAGTATGGCTGGCACCAGGCTGGTGGAGAGGGCCGTGGCCAGCACCCCCAGCACGAACAGCAGTGGCAGGGAGGCGGGTGGCAGCCAGTGAGAGAAGCCCCAGGCGATGGCCGAGGTGATGCCCATGATCAGCAGGGCCAGCAGGCTCTGGCGGATCTCCCTGGGGCCCGCGGGGTGCAGTCTCAGGCTGGGTTTGCGTTTGTCCGTGTCCACCAGGGTGATCTCGAATCCCTGCGCCTGTTTCAGCAGGTGTTGCACCAGAGAGCGGCGCCAAGGCGGGCTGTGAGGCTTGCCGAGCAACAGCTGCGAGACCTGCTGCTGTTCGGCCGTCTCCAGCAGGGCATCGGCGACCGCCGGGCTGGAGAGGGTCAGCACCTTTGCGCCGAGGTGAGAGGCCAGCGCCAGTGCCTGCTCCACCTCGGCCGAGCGCCACCCCTGGCTGTCGATATGCACCACCAGCCAGGGCAGCTGGCGGCGCTGGGCGAAGCGGTGACCGTAGCGCACCAGGGAGGCGCCGTGCTGATCGCCGAGGCAGACCATCAGCTTGCCTCGCAGTGGCTGGGTGGTCTTGCCTGCCGCCTGCCACTGCAGTTGCAGATCTCCCTCCACGTGGCTGGCGGCGGTCTGCATCGCCAGCTCGCGCAGGGCGGTCAGGTTGTTGAGGGAGAAGAAGGATTGCAGGGCGGCCTTGGCCTGATGGGGCACATAGACCTTGCCCTCCTTGAGCCGGCCGAGCAGCTCCTTGGGGGGAAGGTCTATGAGGACTATGCTGTCCGCCTCCAGCAGCACCTGATCCGGCAGCGTCTCCTTGACCCTGACCCCGGTCAGTTGCCACACCAGATCGTTGAGGCTCTCCAGGTGCTGTACGTTGAGGGTGGAGTAGACATCGATGCCGGCGCCGAGCAACTCCTCCACATCCTGCCAGCGTTTCTCGTGACGGCTGCCGGGGGCGTTGCTGTGAGCCAGTTCGTCCACCACGGCGATGGCAGGCTTGCGTGCGAGCAAGCCATCCAGATCCATCTCCTCCAGTCGCTGCTGGCGGTGGTAATGCAGCTGGCGCGGCTGGATGGCGAGCTTGTCGAGCAGGGCCAGAGTCTCCTGGCGGCCGTGGGTCTCGACCACCCCGATCAGGATATCGACCCCCTCCTTGGCCTGCTCGCGCACGGCCTGCAGCATGGCGTAGGTCTTGCCTACGCCAGGGGCTGCACCGAGAAACACCTTCAGCTTGCCCTTGTGTTCCTCTTCCAGGCTGGCCAGCAAGGCATCGGCCCTTACCTCATCACGCATTCTCTTCCCTATCGAGCGGCAGGCTCGGCTCAAAAATATGAATGATTGCCAGTGAGCCAGCGCACACCACCATTATGCTGCCTTGTCTTTATCGAGCAGCAAGTTTAGCTGGAGAATGTTGACCACTTGCGGGCCAAGGATACCAGCTTGTGCCGCCGACTTGACCCGCTCCGTCAACGAGGCGGGATCCAGCCCTCGCTCCCTGGCGACTCTGGTCACCTGAGCCAGCACGGCATCCACGGGCAGGTGGGGATCCAGGCCGGAGCCGGAGCGGGTCAGCTGGGTGGGAGAGGGGTTGTCGCCCTGGGCCTTGGCCGCGGTGTTGGCAAATTCGGCGCGCAGCGGTGAGCTCATACCGAGGTTGGAGGCGCCGCTGCCGATGGTTGCGAAATCGCTGGCTGAGGGGCGGGAGTGGAAGTATTCCGCCCGCTCAAACTTCTGTGCCAGCAGGGCGCTGCCGATCAGCTGTTGTTTGTCATTGGTCAGCTGGCTGCCGTTGGCCTGCCAGGGGAACAGCACCTGGGCCAACCCGGTCACGGCCAGGGGATAGGCGACCCCCAGCAACAGGGTCAGGGTCAGCAGGGTTCTGATAGCAATCATGGTATGTCCTTACTCCGGAATGAGATGACGGGATGCGAGCCTGGCCCGCATCCCTCGGTGCTTACACCAGGCCGAGGCCGGTGATGACCAGATCGATGAGCTTGATGCCGATGAAAGGCACGATCAGGCCACCGACGCCGTAGATCAGCAGGTTGCGGCGTAGCAGGCTGGCGGCCGTTCCCTTCACATCGACCCCTCGCAGCGCCAGCGGCACCAGCGCCACTATGATCAGGGCGTTGAAGATGATGGCCGACAATATGGCGCTCTCGGGGCTACCGAGTTGCATCAGGTTCAGCACGCCGAGTTGTGGATAGGCGGCGATAAACAGGGCTGGCAGTATGGCGAAGTACTTGGCCACGTCGTTGGCAATGGAAAAGGTGGTCAGGGCGCCACGGGTGACCAGCAGCTGTTTGCCCACCAGCACCACGTCCAGCAACTTGGTGGGGTTGGAGTCGAGATCCACCAGGTTGCCCGCCTCCTTGGCGGCCTGGGTGCCCTCATTCATGGCCAGCCCTACGTCGGCCTGGGCCAGTGCCGGGGCGTCGTTGGCCCCGTCGCCGCACATGGCCACCAGCCGGCCATCGGCCTGCTCCTGGCGGATATAAGCCAGCTTCTTCTCCGGGGTGGCCTCGGCGATGAAGTCATCCACCCCGGCCTCGGCGGCGATGGCGGCCGCGGTCAGCGGGTTGTCGCCGGTGATCATCACGGTGCGGATCCCCATGTGACGCAGGATCTGGAAGCGGGCCTTGATGCCGGGCTTGATGATGTCCTTGAGGTACACCACCCCGAGCAGTTGCTCGTGGGTACAGACCAGCAGCGGGGTACCGCCCTGGCGGGCGATGTGATCGACCGCCTTCAGGATCGGCTCCGGCACCCCCTTGCGATCGAGGGAGAGGTAGTTCAGCACCGCATCCACGGCCCCCTTGCGATATTGATGACCGTTGCGGTCCAGCCCGCTCAGTCGGGTTTCTGCGCTGAAGGGGATCACCTTATCGCTCTCCAGTTGGCTCGGCTTGGCCATGCTCTTGCCGGCCAGGGTCAGGATGGACTTGCCCTCGGGCGTGTTGTCGCCGAGGGAGGCCAGCATGGCGGCCTGGGCCAGCAGGGAGGGATCGACCCCGGGGGCCGGGATCAGCTCGTCAGCCATGCGGTTGCCGAAGGTGATGGTACCTGTCTTGTCCAGCAGCAGGGTGCGCACGTCACCGGCGGCCTCCACGGCACGGCCTGACTTGGCGATCACGTTCAGCTTCACCAGCCGGTCCATGCCGGCGATGCCGATGGCGGAGAGCAGGCCGCCTATGGTGGTCGGGATCAGGGTGATGAAGAGGGCAAGCAGGTAGAGACGCGGTACCTGGGTGCCGTTGTAGTCGAGGAACCAGGGCAGGGTGGCGACCACCAGCAGGAAGATCAGGGTCAGACCCACCAGCAGGGCATCGAGCGCCATCTCGTTGGGCGTCTTCTGGCGCTTGGCCCCCTCGACCAGCGCGATCATTCTGTCGAGCGTGCTTTCCCCGGGATTGTTGGTTACACGGACCCAGATCTCGTCGGAGACCACAGTGGTGTTGCCGGTCACGCCGCTGCGGTCGGTGCCGGACTCGCGGATGACGGGGGCGGATTCCCCGGTGATAGCGGCCTCGTTGACGGAGGCGATACCGGCAACGACTTCACCGTCGGCCGGGATCATCTCGCCGCTGCGCACCAGCACCAGATCCCCTTTTTGCAGGCTGGTGGCCGGGATCCACTCGCCCTGGCCATCTTTCGGATCCCGTACCTTGCGTGCCTGAAGCTGGCTCATGCCCGCCTTCAGGCTGTCGGCCCGCGCCTTGCCACGCCCTTCCGCCAGGGTCTCGGCGAAGTTGGCAAACCAGAGCGTCAACCAGAGCCAGGCAGTCAGCTGCCAGGCCAGGCTGGGGGTAACCCCCGACAGGGGTTGCCCCATCAGGGACTCCACGGTCGCCATCACGGCGGCCAGCCAGAGGGTGAACAGGATGGGGCTGCCAAACAGCGCCTTGGGATTGAAGCGATAGAAAGCTTCAATCATGGCCTGTACGACCTGTGAATGAGGTGACTTGCCCTTGACCTTATTGGTGCCGGCTGTCACTGAAATGGACTTGCTCATTGGAAAGCTCCCTGCATCAGGGTGAGATGTTCGGCTACCGGTCCCAGCGCCAGTACGGGCAGGAAGGAGAGGCCACCTATCAGTAATACGGTGATGATCAACAGCGTCACGAACAGAGTGCCGCTGACCGGGAAGTCCCCCTCGCCAGCATCTATGCGCGATGATCTAGCGAGCTGACCGGCGATGGCCAGTACCGGGATGATGTAGCCGAAGCGGCCGAGCAGCATGGCCAGACCGATGGCGATGCATTGCCAGCTGTCGGCGGCGGCGAAGCCACCGAAGGCGGAGCCGTTGTTGCCGGCCGCCGAGGCGTAGGCATAGATCAGGCGGGACAGGCCGTGGGGGCCCTCCTGGCCGATGATGGTGCTGGCGTCCGGCATCAGCAGGGTGACCCCACCGATCACCAAAACCCCGACCGGCATCACCAGCATGCTGGCAACCACCCACTTCATCTCGGTGATGCCGAGGCGCTTGCCGAGATAGGTCGGGGTGCGTCCCACCATCAGGCCGCACAGGAACACGGTCAGCAGCACGAACAGCATCATGCCGTAGATACCGGCACCGACCCCACCAAACACCACCTCACCCAGCAGCATGTTGATCATGCCGACCATGCCACCGAGGGGGGTGAAGCTGTCGTGCATGGCGTTGACCGAGCCGTTGGAGGCGGCGGTGGTCGCCACTTCCCAGATGCTGGAGAGCACCGGGCCGAAGCGGCTCTCCTTACCTTCCCAGTTACCGACCTGGCTGGTGATCTGGGCCAGATTGGGATCCGGCTTCAGCTCCTGGTACAGGGAGAGGCAGAGGCCCAGCACAAACAGCAGCGTCATGGCAGTGAGGATGGCACGGCCGTGACCCTGGTGCTTCACGTAGCGGCCCAGGGTACAGACCAGGGCGGCGGGAATGGTCAGCAGGGTGACCATCTCCAGCCAGTTGGAGAGGGCGGTCGGGTTCTCGAACGGGTGTGCCGAGTTGATGCCGAAGAAGCCCCCGCCGTTGGAGCCGAGCTGCTTGATGGCGATCTGGGAAGCTGCGGGCCCAAGCGGCAGCAACTGCTCCTGACCTTCCAGGGCGTGGAACGGCAGGTAGGCCGACAGACTCTGGGGAACCCCTTGCCAGACCAGCAGCAGTGCCATGACGAGCGCCATCGGCAGCAGCACGTAGAGGCAGAAGCGCACCAGATCCTGCCAGAAGTTACCCAGATGGGTGGTCTGCTGGCGAGTGATGCCGCGGAACAGCGCCACGGCCACGGCGGCGCCTGTGCTGGCGGAGACGAAGTTCTGGGTGGTGAGCCCCACCATCTGGCTGAAGTAGGAGAGGCTGACCTCACCGGAATAGGCCTGCCAGTTGGTGTTGGTCATGAAGCTGACGGCGGTGTTGAAGGCCAGTTCCCAGCTCAGGCCCGGTAACTGCTGCGGGTTGAGGGGCAACAGGCCCTGGGCCATCAGGATCAGGAACAGCAGACCGAAACCTGCGCCGTTGAAGGCCAGCAGGCTGAGGGCGTAGGACTTCCAGTTCTGCTCCCGCCCATCGGTGCCACAGCAGGCCATGGTCGCTCGTTCGATAGGGGAGAGCCAGCGGCTCTGCCCCTCGAACACCTTGTACATGTAGTTGCCGAGCAGAGGTGCCGGCAGCAGGACCAGCAGCACGAAGGCCGCCGGATAGATCACTTCTTGCCACATATCGGATCCCTCACTCGTCACTGCGTGTCAATGCACGCATCAGATAGCCCAGCAGGGCGAGGACCAGCAGCAGATAGAGCCAATTCATATAAATTCCCTTGGTGTAATTGACAGCACAAGGGTATGTAAAACCGGCGTAAAGGCGCCATAAAGCCCCCTTTGACGGGCGTAAAATCGGCGTAAAAAGCGGAGATATGAGGGGGGAATAGAATGGAAAAACCCGGCCTGGGCCGGGTCTTATAAGGAGGGAATGGAGAATGCCGTTGTCGAGCTGACCATGGTGTTCCTATTTTCCCGCCATCAGCGCATGGTGAGCCACTCTTCGGCGCTGGTGGGGTAGGTATAGCAACGTTGTTGTCGAGTTGACCTTGGCGTTCCTATTTTCCCGGCCTCAACGCATGGTG
>NZ_JRGL01000025.1 GCF_000764655.1 Aeromonas aquatica | reverse complement strand
CCATGATGTTGTGTTCAGTGATGCTCTTCCTGTGTGCAACGAAACCTATTATTAATAGCCCGGCAACCGACAGCATGGCTGTGAAGTTGAACGAGACGACTGGAGACTAAGATGAGCAGTAGCCCTACGTTTACCTTGAAAAAACTGAGTCCTTTTGTTGGCGCAGAAATTTCCGCCCTAGACATGCGGGAGACCCTGAGCGATACGACAATTGCGCAGATGGAGGAGGCATTGTGTGAGTATGAAGTGCTGGTTTTCCCCGATCAATTCCTGTCGTCGGAAGACATCCTAAGGATAGGGCGATATTTTGGTGAGCTCACGGTACATCCCTTTGCTGAGAACAGTGAAGAACATCCGGAACTCATTGTCTTTGATTACAAAGATGGTAACCCACCAGTATTGACCGACCGGTGGCATACGGATGAGTCCTACAAGAGTTGCCCTCCCAAAGCGACCATGCTTTATTCACGCGTTGTGCCTGAAATCGGTGGTGATACTTGCTTTAGCAGTATGACGACTGCATACGAATTTTTGTCCAAAAAAATGCGTGAATACTTGCAAGGGTTAGAAGGCATTCACGATTTCTCACCTTACAAGTTTCTGTTTCCTGAAACTGAAGCGGGAAAGGCGATCTTGCGCCAGAAAGAGCTGGAATATCCACCAATGGTTCACCCGGTTATTCGAGTGCACCCAACCACCGGGAAAAAAGCACTCTTTGTAAATCAGAGTTACACCCGGGCAATTCAGGGAATGACACAGCGTGACAGTGAAGCGTTACTGACGCAGCTGTTCAACGCTACGTCGGTGCTTGAGTATCAATATCGCCATCACTGGAAACCAAATATGCTAGTGCTGTGGGATAACCGCTCGGTGCAGCATGCGGCTGTCCATGATTATTACCCGAATCATCGTCATATGGAGAGGGTGACTATTGCAGGTGACAAGCCAATCAGTGCGGTGCCTGCGACTCAAATGGAGGAACTGCAGACTTTCAAGGTCCCGCGCTACGATCACAACGATTCGCGACGGGCGCGTCGTCAGTTTGAAATCGAAACAGATTAATACCTTTCCTGCCTCGGGAAAGCATCTCTTAGAGGCTGTTAACTTTTCATGGTCCTTTGTTGTCCGGGAGGAAAGCGTTTTTCCAAACTGCAGGGCATGCCATTGAATGCGCGACGAAAGCAGTCAGTAGAACAAATGGCCTGCGACACCGAGAAACGCTTTGAGGCGGGCAGGATTGGCAGGGTTTTTGTCCGTTATCCAGCATTGTCGCTGCTCATGCGGCATGGCCACGGCGCACAGGTTCTGCCTGGCAGAAATTAACAACTAACGATTGAAAAAAATAAGCTTGGGAGATCAGCAGTCTCAGGCTTTTATTCACATTTTCGTTAAGGGCGCGAGTTATGAACGATACAGAGTCCATCAGTGTTCACCAGGCGGTCAAAACCGCCAAGGTGTCCTCTTTTCATATTTACATTCTCTTGCTGTGTTTGAGCATTCTTATTCTTGATGGTTTTGATACTGCGTTGATGGGGTATGTTGCGCCCGCGATTATCGAGCAGTGGGGAATTGCCAAAGCTGATCTGGGACTGGTAATGAGTGCTGCCCTTATCGGCCTGGCGCTCGGGGCGATTGTGTCGGGACCTGTCTCAGATCGGTTGGGCAGAAAGCCGATTATTGTTTTTTCTGTGATCGTATTTGGTGTGTGTTGCATCGCCACGACACAGGCCAGCAACGTGAATCAACTGGTATTCTGGAGGTTGTGCACCGGTATCGGGATCGGGGCAGCAATGTCTAATGCGCTGACCATTATTTCGGAGTTTGCCCCAGAACGATACAAATCTCTGATGGTGAATGCGGTGTTCTGTGGTTTCCCTTTTGGCGCAGCATTAAGCGGCGTGCTGGCATCCTGGCTTATCCCGAATCTGGGCTGGCGCAGTGTGTTCATCTTTGGGGGAATGCTGCCGTTGCTGCTGCTGGTCCCGATCATCCGGACGCTGCCAGAAAGTATTCTGTTTCAACTGAGCCAGCCTGGCGCAGAATCTAAAATTCGAAAGACTGCCCGTCGACTGTTAGGGGAAATGCGCGTCAATCTTTCTGTCAGTCCAACGCCATTGTCTGATTCAGCGACAACCCCAATCAGGGATATCCTCTCGCCGTCAATGTTACCTGCGACGATGTTGCTTTGGCTTGCTTATTTTATGGGGCTGCTCATTTTTTATGTCGTTACCAGCTGGATGCCGACTCTCATTGGGGAAGCAGGTTTTGATTTGCAGCATGCGGCATTTTTGACTGCATTGTTTCCGCTGGGTGGAGCTGTGGGCACCATTGTTTCTGGGCTGTTAATGGACAAAGTAACACCACACAAAATTGTGGCGTTCAACTACTTCATGACGGGACTGTTTCTGTTCTCAATTAGTTTTGTATCAGACATCTATCTGTTGGGACTATTTATTTTGTTGGCGGGCACTGTCATGAATGGGGCGCAGGCTTCTATGGGATCCATTGCAACGCTTCATTATCCGACGTCTTCAAGAGCGACAGGCGTGTCATGGATGCTCGGAATGGGCCGCGCGGGTGGTATTGTCGGTGCCATGATAGGGGCGTGGCTCTTCCAGTTTGGTCTGGATTATAAAGGGATATTTAAAGTATTGCTTATTCCCAGTCTGTTTGCCGCCCTCGCACTGCTGGGGCTGATGTTAACGCTGAAATGGAAAAAACGCCGTTTATCCGAGAGCGCATTGACAGACAGTGAAGCCTGTTTATGAGCAGCCTGTATTCTCATCAGCCACAGTCTTCCCGCGATGGGGTGGAGCTGCCGCTCATGTACGGTCAGGGACGAGAAGACGTTAGGGTTGACCTCAACGCCTTATCAATTCAGCCCTCTGATAAGGTCTTGGTCATTAGTTCTGGCGGTTGTTCTGCACTTCGACTGTTGGCTGAAGGACCTGCATTGATGACGTCGATTGACTTAAATCATACGCAAAACTATCTGCTTGAACTCAAGCGAGCTGCGATCAGAGTCTTTGATCGCTCAACTTGCATCAAATTTCTCGGGGAAGAAGACGCTTCCCCGCTGGAGCGACAGGGTTTGTTGGATATGCTCTGGGATGACTTGTCGGATGACGCGACTGCTTACTGGAAAACACATCGCAGGCAGGTGAACCGCGGGGTCAACTATGCTGGCCGGACGGATCGACTGAGTCGTATCACAGGACTGATCCTGCGCTATCTTACCCATTCCCCTAGAGTCTTTGATGAAATTATGGCTCTTCAAACGCTCGAGGAGCAGCGAGCTTATTTCAGAGAACGATTCAATAATCGGCGCTGGCGGGCATTCTTACGCCTGTGCCTGAATTCGTACACATTGCGACGAATTTATGGTGAAGGGTTTTCAAAATATCTGGCTGACGATGCTACGTTGTCTCAGCATCTGGAACGTAAGATAGAAAAAGCCTTTTACTCAACCATGATAAACAAGAATGGTTTGATGACCCAGTTGCTCTTTGGCCGCCCTCCAGCTGGAGGCACCTGTGCGCCTTATCTTACTGATTCTGTGTATCAACGGGTAAAGCAAAACCTTGAACAATTGCATTTGGTCAGCGCTAACCTTTTAGACTTCATCGCCCGGACCGACCGGCAGCAAACCTATTCCAAAGTTACGTTATCAAATGTCATTGAATGCGTTCCTCAAGATGCTTTGCGGCTGTTTTTTATACAGCTTTCTGCATTTTTGCCCAGTGGAGGTGTGGTGGTGATGCGCTCGATGATCGGTCACCAGAAGCACTATCTTCCTCCGGAGCTCGAAATTGATCACAGCCTGAGCGAGCAGCTCACGGCTCAAGAGCAAACGTACATGTACTCCAACGTGTCGGTAATCAAGAAGCGATAACGCTTATTTAAGAGCAGAGTGACTATATGAATATCACAAAGTTGAAGGCTGCAATTGACTATGCGGCTAACCGTCAATTTTATCAGCAACATTGGAACGGTGACGTGGATTTGGCAACGCCAGAATTGACCGTAGCACAGTTTCAGCAGATTCCTGTAGTGCGAAAACACCATCTGCGGGATCACTGGGAGGACATCATGGAATACGGTGATGTGACTGATTTTGTGAGCTCATCGGGCACGACTGGCCGCCCTGTTGATGTACCAGTGCATCGTTTGCAAGAGCAGATTTGGGTGAATTCGGTCGGTCGGGTCTTAAGTGAAATGGGGGTTCAACCCGGCGATTTTGTGATCCAAATGTTGAGCAATAACGATATGTATACGCTGGGTATGCTGGTGTGCCAGGCAGCAAAACAGCAAGGGGTTGGTGTTTTTCGCTGCTCGCCCCAGCGTGTGAACCGCTTGGT
>NZ_JRGL01000024.1 GCF_000764655.1 Aeromonas aquatica | reverse complement strand
CTATTTCAGGACTAGACAACGCTATCGTATTCTGCCGTCGGCTTACTCTTCGATATCCAGCAGCACTAGGATGGCGCTCTCGCCCCCCCATTCCCGCGGGGCCTGATGGAAGGCGCGCACATTGGGGTGCTGGGCCAGCCAGCTCGGGATCCGCTGCTTGAGGATGTGCTTGCCGATGCCGTGCATCACCGAGGCGACGTGGATGTTCTCTTTCTGGCACAGGCTGAGCAAGGCGGCCAATTCCTGTTTGGCCTGTTGCTGGGTCATGCCGTGCAAATCCAGGTAGATCTCCGGCGGATAGATGCCGCGTTTGAGCTTTTTGAGCTCGAATTTTGACACGTCTTCGCGCACGTAACGGCTCGGGCCATCCTCCTCCAGATGGGGCTGATACTCATCGCTGAAAAAGTGGTCGACCCCAAGCTTTTCGCGGCTCTCACGCAGTTCGCGTTTCTGCTTGACCGGGCGCAACTCGGCCCTTATGGTATCTTGCTTTATTTTCCGGGTACCTTTGGCCGCATCGCGAAACAGCAGGCTTTCCTCGTCTGTGGGTGAGGGCGTTTTTTTCATCAGGTACTCGTCTTGCTCGCTATATAAGAATGCTCGGGCCGGATATTACTCGACTTGGAGGTGGATTTGGACAAGATATTTATCGATGAGGTGGTTGCCGAGATGCACACCATCCAGGACATGTTGCGCTGGGCCATGAGTCGTTTCAACGACGCCGGGATCTTCTACGGACATGGCACCGACAACGCCTGGGATGAGGCCGTGCAACTGGTGCTGCCCGCGTTACATCTGCCGCCGGACGTGGATCCCGGCATGCGCCACTCCCGCCTGACTACCAGCGAGCGTCACCGCATCGCCGAGCTCATCATCCGTCGGGTGCAGGAGCGGGTGCCGGCCGCCTACCTGACCAACAAGGCCTGGTATGCCGGTTGGGAGTTCTATGTGGACGAGCGGGTGCTCATTCCGCGCTCTCCCATCGCCGAGATGGTGGCCAACCGCTTCGCCCCCTTCCTCAAACATGAACCGACCCGGATCATGGACTTGTGTACCGGCTCAGGTTGCATCGCCATCATCATGGCCCACGAATTCCCCCACGCGGAAGTGGACGCCATCGACATCAGCGTCGATGCGCTGAACGTGGCCGAGCGCAATATCACCGATCACGGTCTGGAGCAGCAGGTCATTCCGATCCGCTCCGATCTGATGCGGGATCTGCCGGTCGGTGACAAGTACGATCTCATCGTCTCCAACCCGCCCTACGTGGACTCCGAAGACATGTCGGACTTGCCTGAGGAATTCCGCCACGAGCCTGAGCTCGCGCTGGCGTCGGGCTCCGATGGCCTCAAGCTCACCAAGCGCCTGTTGGCCAATGCCGCCGATTTCCTCAAGGATGACGGCGTGCTGGTGGTCGAGGTGGGCAACAGCATGATCCACCTGGAATCCCAATTCCCCGAAGTGCCCTTTACCTGGGTCGAGTTCGAGAACGGCGGTCACGGCGTCTTCGTGATGACCAAGGCCGAGCTCGAGCAGTACCAGCCTCATTTCGCGATTTACAAGAGCTAAGAGCAAGGAGCATCCATGGCAGGGAACAGTTTTGGACAACTCTTTCGGGTCACCACCTTCGGCGAGAGCCACGGCCTGGCGCTGGGCGCCGTGGTCGACGGCTGCCCGCCGGGGCTGGAGATAAGCGAGGCGGATCTGCAAGTGGATCTGGACAGGCGCAAGCCCGGTACCTCCCGCTACACCACCCAGCGCCGCGAGGCGGACGAGGTGAAGATCCTGGCCGGGGTGTT
Organism: Aeromonas aquatica; assembly: GCF_000764655.1. GTDB lineage: Bacteria > Pseudomonadota > Gammaproteobacteria > Enterobacterales > Aeromonadaceae > Aeromonas > Aeromonas aquatica. Next base: position 23,696 of record NZ_JRGL01000024.1, on the reverse strand, counting down.
TGAGGGGCGCACCACCGGTACCTCCATCGGGTTGATGATCGAGAACCAGGATCAGCGTTCCAAGGACTACTCCGACATCAAGGACCTGTTCCGCCCGGGCCACGCCGATTACACCTACCACCAGAAATACGGTCAGCGTGACTACCGGGGCGGCGGCCGCTCCTCGGCGCGGGAGACCGCCATGCGGGTGGCGGCGGGGGCCATCGCCAAGAAGTATCTCAAGCAGATGCACGGCATCGAGATAGTGGGCTTCCTCTCCCAGCTCGGCCCCATCAAGGCCGAGGCGTTTGACGCCGCGCAGATCGAGCAGAACCCTTTCTTCTTCCCGGATGCGGGCAAGCTGGAGGCGCTCGACGAATACATGCGGGCGCTCAAGAAAGAGGGCAACAGCATAGGCGCCAAGGTGCAGGTCATCGCCCGCAACGTGCCGGTGGGCCTGGGTGAGCCGGTGTTCGACCGGCTCGACGCAGACATTGCCCACGCCATGATGGGCATCAATGCGGTGAAAGGGGTCGAGATCGGCGACGGCTTCGCGGTGGTGGAGCAAAAAGGCTCCGAGCATCGCGACGAGATGACGCCGACCGGCTTTGCCAGCAACCATGCGGGCGGCATCCTGGGCGGGATTTCGTCCGGTCAGGAGATAGTGGTGAGCATGGCGCTCAAGCCCACCTCCAGCATCACTGTGCCGGGCAAGACCATCAACACCAGCGGTGAGGCCACCGAGATGATCACCAAGGGTCGTCACGATCCCTGCGTCGGCATCCGTGCCGTGCCCATCGCCGAGGCCATGCTGGCGCTGGTGCTGATGGATCACCTGCTGCGCCACCGTGCCCAGAACCAGGGCGTGCTGACCCAGACACCCCAGTTGCGCTGATCTCGGTGCCGGGCACTCGGCCGATCATGCTGCACGACAAAAAAAGGCGACCCCAGGGTCGCCTTTCTCATTGTGTATTGTCGCGTATTGTCATCAGGACGCGGGCTGGCCCAAGGTGTCATCATCCGGTGTCTGGCTGCCGTCGAAGCGGCAGACGGGTGGGGCAAACGCCGCGTCCGGCGCCGGGAGGTCGGCGATGACGGCATCGATGCGGGCGAGCTCGGACTCGCTCACCGCATCCCTGGCAAACATCAGGCTGACCGGTTGCCGATGCAGCAGCAACTGGCAGTGGATGTACTGACTGGCCCCCAGCTGTGTCAGCCGATAGTTGGCGTATTGCCACTCCATGATGACGCCGTCCAGACGCCGGGCCAGCAGCAGTTCGATCAGCCGCTCGTCCGAGTTGTATTCGGTGGCGAACCTGAGGGCCGGGCAGGCCGCCGTCAACGGGGCAGGGCGGGTGCCGCGCAGCTTGCCAAGGCGCAGTTGCGTCTGCCCGCACAGATCGGTGAGGCGACGGATCCCTTGCCAGCGATCCACGTGGCCCGGGATGGGGGCGTTGCTCAGCAGCACGAAACTGGCGCGCCTGTAGGGGGCCGAGAAGCGGGCGAACTGGCGCCGCTGCGGGGTCTCTAGTGCCCCCATGGCCAGATCCAGCTGCTGCTGCTCGATCAGGTGCAGTGCGCGGGCCCAGGGCAGGTTGCGAAACTGGGGGGTCAGACCCGCCTTGTGCAGGATCTGGCGAGTCAGGGTGACATCCAGGCCGGTCAGCTCGTTCTTCTCATCGAGCTGGCTGAAGGGGGGCCAATGGTTCCAGGCCACCGAGAGATCAGCCGGGGCGGCCAGCGATGACTGGCTCAGGCCCAGCATCAGCAGCAGGCAGCCGTCTCGCAGCCTGCGCCTGATGGCACCCGGTTCGCGTCTTGTCATGCCTGTGAGCCTCCTTGCGCCCTGATGACAGGAGAATATACCCATCTAGCACCGGTTTGGCATCAGCGGCCGCTTGAAAGGGCGCCATTTCTTTGCGTTGCCGAGGCAGTCAGGATTTTTTCCCGCCGTGCTGGGAGGAGGGTCACATTTTTCTCGTGTAACAGGGCCAACTCCGTTAGACTGCGCCTCTATTCTTTCCCCTTTGCTCTGCTCCCCGGGGAAATCGTTGTTTTCTCAATAGGCCCGGATCCTGTGAGATGGCATCGGCTCAGCAGAGGAGCCCCACCACAAATCCCCGGCGCCCCTATCCCTAGCAGGTAATTATGAGTTTTTCTTCCCTCGGTCTGGCCGAACCCTTGTTGCGTGCCGTTGCCGAGCAAGGCTACGACACCCCGTCTCCCATTCAGCTGCAAGCGATCCCCGCCGTTCTGGCTGGCCGCGACCTGATGGCGGCGGCCCAAACCGGGACCGGCAAGACCGCAGGCTTTACCCTGCCGATGCTGCAGCGTCTGATGGAGAGCAAGCGTAAAGTTTCTCCCAACCGGATCCGTGCCCTGGTACTGACCCCGACCCGCGAGTTGGCCGCCCAGGTGGGCGAGAGCGTGCGCAACTACGGCAAGCATCTGCCGATGCGCAGCCACGTGGTCTTCGGCGGTGTCAGCATCAACCCGCAGATGATGGCGACCCGCCGTGGTCTGGACGTGCTGGTGGCCTGTCCGGGTCGCCTGATGGATCTCTACAACCAAGGCGCCGTGCGCTTTGACGAGGTGGAAATCCTGGTGCTGGACGAAGCGGACCGCATGCTCGATATGGGCTTCATCCGTGACATCCGCAAGATCCTGGCCCTGATGCCGAAGCAGCGTCAGAACCTGCTGTTCTCCGCGACCTTCGCCGAAGAGATCCGCGAGCTGGCCACCGGCCTGCTCAACAACCCGGCGGTGATCGAAGTGGCCCCGCGCAACAGCACCGCCGAGCGTATCGAGCAGCTGGTACACCCCTGTGACAAGGCCAACAAGATCGCGCTCTTGAGCCATCTGGTCACCAGCAACGACTGGCAGCAGGTACTGGTGTTCACCCGTACCAAGCACATGGCCAACCGTGTTGCCGAGACCCTCGACAAGAACGGCGTCAGCGCCGCCGCCATCCACGGCAACAAGAGCCAGGGTGCCCGTACCCGTGCCTTGGCCGGTTTCAAAGATGGTAACGTCAAGGTGCTGGTCGCGACCGACATCGCCGCCCGCGGTCTGGACATCGACAAGTTGCCGCAAGTGGTCAACTTCGAACTGCCCAACGTGGCGGAAGACTATGTGCACCGTATCGGCCGTACCGGCCGTGCCGGCGCCGCCGGTCACGCCATCTCCCTGGTCGCGGCCGATGAAGGCAAGCTGATCAAGGCCATCGAGCGTCTGACCAAGCAGAACATCAAGTGCGAGCAGGTGGCTGGCTTTGAAGCCTCCCGCGAGACGCTTGACAACATCGCCCGTGGCATTGGCGCGCCGCTGCGCAAAGAGCCGCGTGATCCGAGCGAAGAGCGCCGTGCGCCGCGTCCGCAAGGTCAGCGTCAGGGTGCCGGTCGTTCCGGCAATGCTGGCGGTGCGCGCACCGGCGGCAATGCGGGCAAGCCCAAGCCGCAAGGTGGACAGCGTCCGGCCGAGGGGGCCGCCAAGCCGGCCCAGGCCCGTCGTCCACGTCGCGCCAGCCACAACCAGTAAGCGGTTGAGGGTTCGCCCTCATCCTCCCACCGGTTGATAGAAAAAGCCCTGCCAGTTTGGCAGGGCTTTTCTGTGTGTGCCGTTCGCCGGGAGTCCGGCGTTTCAGTCGAGGGCTGAAACGGTTTGCAGCGCCGCCTCAGCGGGCTTGCTTATCCGCTTTCGCGCGTTTCTGTCTGCACGATGCCCTGAGCGCGCCGAAGAGGGCGAGCAGTATCCCCATGAAGATGAACAGGAAGCCGATGGGCAACAGGCCGAACGGCTCATGCAGATAACCCTGGCTATCCACGTATGAGCCGATCAGCTGGAAGCTGATGAGGGAGATCACCCCGAGTGCCGTGAACAGCGCCGCCAATTTCATCATCATATTATCTCGTGGTCTTGGAAGAGGTCCCAGCCTGTCATGGCAGAGTGAAGTGAATATGAAGTGGGGCTAAAGAGTATTTCAGCGGCAGACTGCCTGATGCGTTGGTCACAGCTATGGGGCAGACCCTGCCAGCGCCAGCATCGGCCTTGTGCGAGGTGTCAGCAGGAACGAAAAAGCCCCGCCAGGTTGGCGGGGCTTCTCTTTTTCCATCCAAGGATGAGGATCAGAGCGCTGGCAGCAGCCCCAAGCTGACGCTCACCTGGACGCCGACGATCAGCACCCCCATGGCACCGGCCAGCCCCAGGGCCAGCACGCCACCCGGGGCGCGGTAGTGGTGCGCCTCGGCCCGCTTGCGGCTCTGCCACACCAGGGTCACCGGCAGCAGTACCGCCAGCACCGCCAGGGCGATGGCGGCATAGCCCAGCGCCATGATGAAGCCCTGCGGGAAGTAGAGCGCGAACAACAGCGGCGGCACGAAGGTGATCATGCCTGTCTGGATACGGCCGCTGGCATTGTCCTTGCGGCGGGTCACCTTGGCCATAAAGTCGAACAGCCCCAGGGTCACCCCGAGGAAGGAGGTGGCGAGCGCCAGGTCTGCGAACAGGTGCATCGCCTGATTGAACGCCGGCCAGCTGACCAGGTTGCCGACGCTGGCCAGCAGGCTGTCGAGGGCCCCGCCGGTCTGGATCAGGGTCTGTTGACCGAGCAGCCCCAGGATGGCGACCTGCCACAGCACGTAGAGGATGAGGGGCAGGGCGGAGCCCCACACGAAGACCCGGCGCAGCTGCTTGGGGCAATCGCCGAGGTAGAGCATCACGCTCGGAATGGAGCCGTGGAAGCCGAACGAGGTGAAGATGACTGGCAGGCCCGCCAGCAGCAGCCCCTGGCCGAGCGGCATGGAGAGCAGGTGCTGGCCCTCGGTGCGCGGCAGCAGCAGCGCCAGCACCCCTACCATGATCACCAATTTCACGGTGAACATCAGCCGGTTGAGGTAATCCACCTGCTTGGTGCCCACGCACACCATGCCGCCAAACAGCAGGGTGAAGGCCCAGGCCGCCTGCTCCTGGCTGACGGTGGTGCCGGCATCGGCCAGCGCCTGCGCCAGCAGGCTGCTGCCGCCGCTGATGTAGGCGGAGGCGAGCGAGTAGAACAGCATCAGGATGCAGAAGGAGGCGATGCGCTTGCCCCAGGGGCCGAGCAGGTGATCCGCCAGCTGGTGCAGGTACCACTTGCCGGTGTTGAGGCTGGCTTCCACCTGCAACATGGCGGTGAAGGCCATCAGCGCCCAGAGCCCGATCATCAAGAGCAGGGTGGCGGGGCCGCCGAGGGAGGAGGAGGCCAGCGGCAGGGCCAGCATGCCGGCGCCTATGGTGGTGCCGGCAATCAACAGGGTACAACCCAGGGTTTTGGTGTTCATGTGTCCATCCGAGATCAGAGAAAGAGTGCCAGAAGCAGAGTCAGGAGGCGCCTCCGGGGCTGAGGCCGGAGGCTAGCAATATCGGAGTGGACGCATCGTTACGAAAAACCGCTCGTTTGTAAAAGATGGTTGCCACGTTAGCGGATCAAAATAGCGGAGACAAGCCTATTACGGCAGATCTTGTGCTGTGAGGTGGCAATAAGTGGAAATAAAAGATGACAGAAAGCGGATTATTTGGTGAAAAAGCGCGCCGACGGCGGTTGCCGCCAGCGCGGTGGCCTCAGCGGCGACGCTTGAGGGTGCGGCTGATGTAGTGCAGGCCGCAGTGGTATTCGCCGTTGATGGCCTTGAGCGCGAGGGTGAGCGCCTGGCCGGCCAGGGCGTCGTGCTGCTGGGGCAGGGAGTTGATGCCGAAGGGGAGGAAGTCCAGCAGGCGATCGTCACCGAAGGTGGCCATGGCGAGCCGGCTCATGTCGGTCTCCTGCTCCAGCAGGTAGTCCAGCACCCCCTCCATCAATATGTAGGAGGTGGCGACCAGCGCCTCGGGCAGCTGACCGAGCCGCAGGTGCAGCTCCTTGATTAGCCGATAGCCCTCGATGCGGGAGAAGTGCTTCCCCTCGCAGATGTGGGGCGCCGGCTGTGACGCGGCGGCCTGCTGAGCCAGCGCCTGCTCGAAGCCCGCTTTCCGCTCCTGGCTGATCGTGAGGCTGGGCAGCGCTGTGATCAGTGCCACATGCCGGATGGCCGGGGTGAGCAGGGAGGCGGTGAGATCGAAGCTCGCCTTCTGGTTCTCGCTCGCCACAGTGACGAAGTGATCGGCGGCCATGGCCCGATCGATGGCCAGGATCTGGACGCCATGGGCCTGCTGCTGCAGGTAGAAGGGATCCTCCGGCGGCAGGCAGCTCGCCACCAGCAGCGCATCCACATGGCGGCTGACCAGCATCCTGGCCAGCTCCTTCTCGGTATCCGCCTCATCTTCCGAGCAGACGATCAGCAACTGATAGCCCTGCGCCCGCGCGCCCTGCTCGAGCCGCTTGGCGAGCTTGGCATAACTGGCGTTCTCGAGATCCGGCAGGATGAATCCCAGGGTGCGAGTCTGGCCACCGCGCAGGGAGGCGGCGCGGCTGTCCGGTTGATAGTTGTGGGCATTGACCACCGCCATCACCTTGTCACGGGTGGCCTGGCTGATGCGGTATTGATTGGCCTTGCCGTTGATCACATAGCTGGCGGTGGTGCGCGAGACACCGGCGAGGGCGGCGATTTCATCCAGTTTCATCATCTTGGCTCTGTTTGAGTTGCAAGGTCCGCGACGACCCAGGGTAGGGACACCGAAAAGTGTGCGCGGGATCATATCATTGAAAAGCACTCGGCGTCGGCACTTGAACAATCAGCTGAAACGATTCAGTCTGAGTGTAAGTGAAACGATTCAGCTTGTCAGCAGGCAATGGGTGACCGGGGTTGAAAAGCCGCCCTGGATCACCGAAGGACGCAATCCAGTCTATTGTCAGCAGGCAAATTACCCGAGTGTTAAGCCGGACCGCCAGCAGGCGAGGCCGGCACCTGATGGAGAATCTCTATGTTGAAGTTGGTGCAGCAGCAGATCCTGCTGGGGCAATCGGTGGCGACCAAGGCGGATGCCATCGCCCTGCTGGCAGGCAAACTGACCGAAGCGGGTCTGGTGGAAGCGGGCTATGTGGACGGCATGCTGGCCCGGGAGGCGCAGCACGCCACCTACCTCGGCAGCGGCATCGCCATTCCCCATGGCACCACGGACACCCGTCATCTGGTCAAACACACCGGCGTCATGGTGGCCCAGTTCCCCCAGGGCATCGAGTGGGACCAGGGGCAGATCGCCTACGTGGCCATCGGCATCGCCGCCAAATCCGACGAGCACCTGGGGATCCTGCGTCAGCTCACCCATGTGCTGGGTGACGAGCAGGCGGCGGCGCAACTGAAAACCGCCACCGATGCCGACACCATCATCAATATCCTCACCGGCGCGACCGCGGCCAAAGAGGTGCAATACCTGACCCTGGCGGACTTCCCGGCCGACGATCGCGACCAGCTGCTGCTGGGAGCCGCCGCCCGCGCCAAGTCCGCCGGCTGGGGGGAGGCCGCCATGGTGACTTCCTTGCAGGCCAGCGAGCCGGCCTACCTCGGCGAGGGGATCTGGCTGGCCCGCACGCCAGCCATCCAGACCGGTTGGGTACTGGCGACCCCGAGCACGCCACTGCAGGCAGGGGAGTTGCCGGTCGGCGCCCTCTTGCTGCTCTGCGCCAGCGATGCCAGCCATCTGCCCCAGCTGGATAACCTGGCTAGGTTGGCTGCCGCCGGTCAGCTCGAGACGCTCGCGGGCAGCGACGGATTGGCCATGCTGCAATCGGGCCCGGCCAGCGGTCTCTCAGAGACCTTCACCATCATCAACCCCCATGGCCTGCACGCCCGCCCGGGCGCCATGCTGGTCAAGGTGGCCAAGGAGTTTGCATCCGACATCCGGGTGGCGAACCTGGATGGCAGCGGCGAAGCCGTCTCCGCCAAGAGCCTGATGAAGGTCATCGGCCTTGGTGTCAAGTGCGGTCACCGTCTTGCGTTCCGTGCCGAAGGGGCGGATGCCGAGGCGGCCCTCAAGGGGATAGGCGAAGCCATTGCCGCCGGTCTGGGCGAGGGGGCACACTGATGGACATAGTGACCATCACCCTCAACCCAGCGCTGGATCTCACCACCCGCCTAGAGGCCATGAGCCTCGGCGAGGTGAATCTGGTGAGCGAGGCTCACTTACGCGCCGCGGGCAAGGGGATCAACGTCGCCATGGTCCTGAAAGATCTCGGCCGTGACGTGGGCCTGACCGGCTGGCTCGGCGAGGATAACCAGCAGAGCTTCGTCTCTCTGTTTGCCGAACGCTCACTGGCCGATCACTTCGTGCGCGTGGCGGGCAGCACCCGCATCAACGTGAAGATCTCCGAGCAATCGGGTCGAGTCACGGATCTCAATCTGCCGGGGCTTGACGTGCACCAGGCGGAAGTGGCCGCGCTGGAGGCCGAGATAGAGAAACTGGCGCCGCGCGCCGACTGGTTCGTGCTGGCGGGCAGCCTGCCCAAGGGGGTCGAGCCTGGCTACTGCGCCAAGCTCATCAGCCTGCTCAAGGCCAAGGGCAAGCAGGTGATCTTCGATTGCAGCGGCGCGGCCCTGAGCGAGGGCATCAAGGCGGCGCCGACCCTGGTCAAGCCCAATCTGGAAGAACTCAGCCAGTGGGCAGGTCGCCCCATCAAGACCCTGAGCGATCAGGCCGACTGTGCCCGCTCCCTGCAGGCCGCCGGTATCCCCCATGTGGTGATCTCCAATGGCGCCGACGGCCTCATCTGGTTTGGCCCCGATGCCGTCTGGCAGGCCATTCCGCCGCGCATGAATGTCATCAGCACTGTGGGTGCCGGCGACTCCCTGGTGGCTGGGCTGGCCCATGGCCTCAGCCTTGGCTGGGCGCCGGAGCAGACTCTGCGCCTGGCCACCGCCGTCTCTGCCTTGGCGGTGAGTCAGGTGGCGGTCGGCTTTGACGATATCAAGGTACTCACCCCTTTACTCGAGCAGGTGCGCGTGCAGCGTCTGGATGACCTGGCACCGGCTCAATCCAATCCCCTTTCGATGACACACTCAGGAGATGCCCAATGAAAGCAATTCTGGTTACGGCTTGCCCGGCGGGCATTGCCACCAGTTTTCTCGCTGCAAAACGGATAGAACAGCAGGCCAAGCTGGCGGGCTGGGAGCTCACCCTCGATGTCGGCTCCAGCGTCCAGCCCCGGCAGGCGCCCTCGGCCGATGAAATCGCCGCCGCCGACCTCATCCTGGTGGTGGCCAGCGGTCCGGTGGATCTCGCCGCCTATGACGGCAAGCGCCTCTATCAGGGCAGCATGGATCTCGCCCTGCAGGATCCGGCCGCCGTGCTGGCCGCCGCCGAGCGCGAGGCCAGCCTCTATCGTCATCAGGTTGCTGCTGTTGCAGCCAAGCCTGTGGCGAGCAAGCCTGACACGGCCAAGCGCATAGTCGCAGTCACCGCCTGCCCGACCGGCGTGGCCCACACCTTTATGTCGGCGGAAGCGCTGGAGACCATGGCCAAACAGCTGGGCCACCAGATCCGCGTCGAGACCCAGGGCTCGGTCGGTGCCCAGAATGCCCTGACCGCGGAGGAGATCGCCGCCGCCGATCTGGTGTTCCTCGCCACCGACATCGAGGTGGACATGGCCCGCTTCGATGGCAAGCCGGTCTATCACACCAGCACGGGGGCGGCCCTCAAGAAGACCCGCGCCGAGCTGGACAAGGCGTGGACTGAGGCAAAAACCTATCGCCACAGCGGCGCCGCCGCGGCCAAGAAGGAGGAGAAGGCGGGCCCCTACAAGCACCTGCTGACCGGGGTCTCCTTCATGCTGCCCATGGTGGTGGCCGGTGGCCTCATCATCGCGCTCTCCTTCATCTTCGGTATTGAAGCGTTCAAGGAGCCGGGCACCCTGGCCGCCGCCCTGATGCAGATCGGCGGCGGCTCTGCCTTCGCCCTGATGATCCCGGTGCTGGCCGGCTACATCGCCTACTCCATAGCCGACAGGCCGGGTCTGGCGCCCGGCATGATCGGCGGTATGCTGGCCAGCTCCCTGGGGGCCGGCTTCCTCGGTGGCATAGTCGCCGGCTTCCTGGCCGGTTACAGCGCCAAGTACCTGAGTGACAAGGTGCGTCTGCCGGTCACCCTGGAGGCGCTCAAACCCATCCTCATCATACCGCTGGTGGCCAGCCTGTTTACCGGCCTGGTGATGATCTACGTGGTGGGCGGCCCGGTCGCCGGCATCATGAGTGCCATGACCACCTTCCTCAACAACATGGGCTCCGCCAACGCCGTGCTGCTGGGGGTCATCATCGGCGCCATGATGTGCTTCGACATGGGTGGCCCGGTCAACAAGGCGGCCTACGCCTTCGGGGTCGGCCTGTTGGCTTCCAAGACCTATGCCCCCATGGCGGCGGTGATGGCCGCCGGTATGGTGCCAGCCCTGGGGATGGGGATCGCCACCTTCCTGGCCCGCACCAAGTTCATCAAGGCGGAGCAGGAAGCGGGCAAGGCCTCCTTCGTGCTGGGACTCTGCTTCATCTCCGAGGGGGCCATCCCGTTCGCCGCCAAGGATCCGATGCGGGTCATCCCGGCCTGCATGGTCGGTGGCGCCCTGACCGGTGCGCTCTCCATGCTGTTCGGCTGCGAGCTGGTGGCGCCCCACGGTGGCCTGTTCGTGTTGTTCATCCCGAACGCCATCAGCCACGTGTTCATGTACATCCTGGCCATCACGGCCGGCTCGCTGGTGACCGGGGTCGCCTACGCCATGCTCAAGCGCGGCGAGGCGCAAGCCAAGCTGGCGACGGCCTGATGACTCACGAGTGAAAAAATAGAGAATGAAGAAGGCGGCCCGCGGGCCGCCTTTTTTGTTGATGGCAGAGCAGTTCCTTGGCCAGGGTGTGGGTTTTCGGGTCGTCAGGCCTGGCTGCCGCAGGATTGGCGCACCACCAGGGTGGGCGGCAGGATCAGGCTCTTGGCCGGTTCATCGTTGCCGGCGATGCGCTCGAGCAGCAGCTCGCCGGCCTTGCGGCCAATCTCCTGGGCGGCCACCGAGACGGTGGTGAGGGCGGGCTCGACCAGCGCCGTCTCCGGAATATCGTCAAAGCCCACCAGGGCGAAGTCCCGCCCTATCATCCGTTCCCGTTTGCGCAGCGCCAGCATGGCGCCGAGTGCCACCACGTCCTGATAGCAGACCGCCGCCGTCACCTCCGGGTGTTGTTCCAGCAGGGCCGTCATGGTCTGGGTGCCCTCGATCCGGCTGGCGCCGCAGGGGAGGATCCAGGCCTGGTTGGGGGCGATGCCGTGCTCGATCAGCTTGCTCATGTAACCCCCCAGCCGCTGGGAGCGGCTGATGGAGGAGGCCTGCCCGCCGATGAAGGCGATGTGGCGATGGCCGAGCCGCAGCAGATGCTCGGTCGCCAGCTGGCTGCCGAGGAAGTTGTCGGTGCCGACAAAGTCGAAGGCGGCATCCGGCACCTGGCGCACGACCAGTATGGTGGGGATCCGGCGCCGCAGCAGGCTGTCGAAGAAGCTGTGGGGGGTCGGCTGGGCGGCGCAGATCACCATGCCGGCGGCGTTGTTGCGCTGCAGGGAGTCCATGAACCGCTGCTGGCGCTCGGCCGATTCCTCGCTGTTGGCGAGAAACAGCATCAGATCATGGGCCTCCATCTCCCGGCTGAGGCCCACCGTCATCTCGGCATAGAAGGGGTTGGTGATGTCGTGCAGCAGCAGGCCGACCAGGTTGCTGCTCTTGTTGCGCAGGTTGGCGGCGGTCTGGTTGTAGACATAGCCCAGCTCGTCGATCGCCTTGAGCACCCGCTGCCGGGTCTGCTCGGAGATCCGTCCCTTGTTGCGCAGGGTCATGGAGACGGTGGCGGTGGAGATGCCAAGGTGGCGGGCGATGTCGGCTACGGTCACATTACTCATTGGGTCACTTCGTCGGTCGTGATTCGATGGTGCAGGTATATCGATTAACCCATCGCGTGTCAAATGAAGATGCTTAATTGAGATTAACCTCTCGTTTTGATTTCATTTTGGCTGCGGCGATCGAATGCTGTGAGGTTAACCTTGTTTACCAGATAGGTTTTATTGGTTAATCGATTTATCTTTCGTCCCATCACAGCATGAGAGGTAAAGCGAAGATGAAGACGATGGGGTTGCCCAATTATGACAAGTTCCCCGAAGTGAAGGTGCAGGGGTTCGATGACGCCGCCTGTCAGGGCTGGGCGAGCATAGCCCGGCGACTTCGCGAGGCGGTCGGTGAGAGCGGTCGGCGAGTCCTGGTGATCGACAGCTACCACGGGGTGGATCTGGCGCAGATCAAGGGCTGGCTCACCGAGTCGTTTGGCGCGCTGCATCTGATCGAGGTCGAGCAGGCCCGGTTGCCCGAACCCCAGATTTTTGCCATGTTGGAGCGTTTCATCACCGAGGATCGGGTGTTTGGGGTCCTGGCGCCGCACAAGCTGAGTGAATTCTTCGATCCCGCCAAGCTGGCGGCCCTGCAAGCCGAGGTGGCTGCGGTGCAGGAGGGGTTGATCGTGGTGTTGGGGGGCGGCGCCTCGCTGGTCTGTCAGGGGGATGTGCGGGTCTATGCGGATCTGGCGCGCTGGGAGATCCAGCAACGCCTACGGCGCAAGGAGATTGGCAACTGGGGCGTCGACAACCTGGATGAGGACATACTGCGCCGCTACAAGCGGGCCTTCTTCATCGAATGGCGGGTGTTCGATCGCCACAAGCTGGCCCAGTTGCCCGCTATCGACTTCCTGCTCGACACCAACGACAAGGCCAACCCGGCCATGGTGGAGGGGGAGGCGCTGCGTGGCGCCCTGCACCAGGCGGCCCATCAGCCGCTGCGACTGGTTCCCTTCTTCGATCCCGGTGTCTGGGGCGGCCAGTGGATGAAAGAAGTCTGTGATCTCGATCCAGAGCAGGCCAATTACGCCTGGTGTTTTGACTGCGTACCCGAGGAAAATAGCCTCTACCTGCGCTTTGGCTCGGTCCGGGTGGAGATCCCCTCGCAAAACCTGGTACTCCGCGAGCCGCGGGCCCTGCTCGGCGAGCAGGTGCACGCCCGCTTCGGCGCCGAGTTCCCGATCCGCTTCGATTTCCTCGACACCATGGGTGGCCAGCACCTCAGCCTGCAGGTGCATCCGCTGACCGAATACATCCAGCAGGAGTTCGGCATGCACTACACCCAGGACGAGAGCTACTACCTGCTGGATGCCGCGCCCGATGCCTGCGTCTATCTGGGAACCAGGACGGGGATAGATCCGGATGAGATGCTGGGGGATCTCGCCGCCGCCGAGCGGGGCGACAAGCCCTTCGATGACCAGCGCTTCGTCAACAGCTTCCCGGCCAAGAAGCACGATCACTTCCTGATCCCGGCCGGTACGGTGCACTGCTCCGGCTCCGGCGCCATGGTGCTGGAGATCAGCGCCACCCCCTACATCTTCACCTTCAAGCTGTGGGACTGGGGACGGGTCGGACTGGACGGCATCCCGCGCCCCATCCACCTCGAGCATGGTCGCCAGGTGATCCAGTGGGATCGCGACACCGACTGGGTGGAGAAGAACCTGGTCAACCGCATCGAGCCGCTGGGGGAGGGAGAGGGTTGGCGCGAGGAGCGCACCGGTCTGCACGAGCGCGAGTTTATCGAGACTCGCCGTCACTGGTTCTGTGTGCCGGTTGAGCACCACACCCAGGGCACAGTCCAGGTGCTGAACCTGGTGGAGGGGCGCGAGGCCACGGTGGAGAGTCCGGATCAGGCGTTCGAGCCCTTCGTGGTGCACTACGCCGAGACCTTCATCATCCCGGCCTCGGTGGGGCGCTACCGGATCCGTCCGAGCGGCGAGAGTGAAGGCCAGACCATAGCCACCATCAAGGCCTACGTCAGAGGCTGAGCCCCGGAACAGTCAATTATTTATTAAATAACAATCAGATGAGGTTATCTGCCATTCGTACCCTACATGGCAGATAACGTATTTCGCTCTCACTTAGCAAATTAGGAACAACGATGAATAAAGCTTTGTTGAGTAAACTGCAATTCTTCGCCAAGTCGATGTTATTTGCGGCTACCTTCGTGCTGCCCTTCGCAGCGATGATGATTGCTATTGGCTCCGTCGGCATGAATGAGTCCTTGTTGGGCGGCATTCCGGTCATCGGCGTGGCATTTTCATTTATTGGCAAATATATGAACCTGGCCGGCTGGGTCGTGCTCGGTAATTTGCCATTCTTCTTCGCCCTCTGTGTGGCGGCGGCCTTGACCAAAGAGAAACAGGCGGGTGCGATCGTCATCGCCGGCCTGTTTTTCCTGACCTTTCATAAGATATTGGGCGAATTGTCCCTGGTCTATTTCAGCCAGTTCAAGGGACTCACCGATATTAAGTTAGTGACGGATCTGCTCTCGCCAGAGAAGAACCCGGAATATTACAACCTGTTTGAGAACGTCTTTGGCATAGTGACGATGCGCGTCGGGGTCATAGGCGCCATCATCGTCGGTGCCCTGGCCGCCCAGCTGTGGGAGAAGTACAAGGGCTTCGATCGGCTTCCAATCTGGCTGGACTTCTTCAATGGCCAGCGCTTCACCGTGTTGATGACCTTCTTCTACGCACTGATCCTGGCCCTGGTGATCCTGTTCGTGTGGCCGCTGATCGGTATCGGCCTCGAGCACATCGCCCGTGCGGTCGAACATTCTGGCTCCTTTGTCGCCCCCTTCTTCAAGACCTTCCTGGAAGTGGGACTGCGCACCATCGGCATGCACCACATCACCAACTACGTCTTCGAATATACCCCGGTGGGCGGCACCCTCTACTCCACGCTGCAGCAGGTAAACCTGATCGGCATCGCCCAGGTGTGCCCGGCTCGCCTCGACGAAATCGTCAACCTGGTCAACCAGGGCCAGCAGGCGATGGCCATGGACGTGTTCAACAAGCCCAACATGTGCAACATGTTCTATGCCCAGGACATCACCGGCCTGTTTGCCCTGCCTGGCGCCGCGCTCGGCATGTTCTTCGCTATCCCCAAGGAGAGGCGGACCAAGAAGGTACAGGCGCTCTATATCAGCACCACGGCCGCCGTCATCTTCACCGGCTTCGCCGAGCCGCTGGAATTCATGTTCGTGCTGGTCTCCCCGATCCTCTACGTGGTGCACGTGCTGCTGCTCTCGACCTTCGCCATGATCCCTGACCTGCTCAGCTCCATCATGGGGGAGCCGGTCTTCACCTGGAAGCTGTTCGGCCTGGTCAACGTGGTGGCCTCCGGCATCCTGCAGGTCGGCGTGGTACTGGGTCGCTGGTGGGAGTTGGCGCTCTGGTTTGCCGTCGGTCTCGGTATTACCGGCATCTATGCGGCGGTATTCCGTTATTGCGTGATGAAGTTTGATATCACCGTCTTTGGGCGTGAACCTGATACGGAAGCAGACGAAGAACCGAAGAAAGAGAGCCTGCTCAGCAATATCGTCAGCAGCGATGATTCCAAATTCGCCAAGATAGTGGAGGCCCTGGGTGGGCTGGACAATATCATCTCGGTGGGTAATTGCTTCACCCGTCTGCGGGTGGAAGTCAAGGACCACAAATTGGTCAACGGGGAAAAGCGGGTCTGGATGAAATTGGGTGCCATGGACGTGGTCGTCCTCGAAGGGGGCGTGCAGGCAATATATGGTGCCAGCGTCGATAGACTCAAAACGAAGCTGGAAGATTATATCGCCGAACAGGCCTGAATATATTGCAGGAGGGAAGTCGAGCTTCCCTCTTAATAACACTTATCATCGGTAATATGAAAATGAAGAAACTTGGCCACGTTGTATATCAGACCCATTGGGATAATGAATGGTATTTCACCGATCGTGAATCTCAGGTTCAACTCGTCTACCACATGCGCGAGACGATCAAGATGCTGGAGGAAGGGGCGGTGGACCACTTCCTGCTGGATGGTCAGACGGCCATCGTCGAGGATTACCTCGCCGTCTGCCCGGAGGATCGCGGCAGGCTGGAGGCGCTGATCAAGGCGCAGCGGCTGTTTATCGGGCCATGGCACACCCAGACCGAGACCTTCGCCGTGAGTGGCGAGGCCATGATCAACAACCTGCGCCTCGGCATCGAGTATGCGAACGCCCTGGGCGGCTCTTCCATGGTCTCCTATCTGCCGGACAGCTTCGGTCATCCGGTGGATTTCCCGCAAATCTTCAATGGCGTCGGGATCACCAAGTTCTCCTTCCGCCGTGGCATGGGCGACAAGCACAAGTTGCCGACCGAATTCTTCTGGGAAGGCCCGGGCGAGAGTCGCGTCATCACCAATGTGCTGATCGATGGCTATGGCTGGTCTTACGATCCCTTCTTCAGCGGCAAGCTGCTGTCCAAGGATCTGGCATCCGAGTGCAAGACCAATACCATGACGCCGCTCGAATTGATCGCCAACAAGTCGCCCTTCGATGAATTCTTGCTGACCATGGGCAACGATCAGACGCCGATCCGGCCGGATTTCAAAGCGAAGCTGGCGCAATACAACGACGAGTCTGACGAATATCACTTCGTCGAGACGACCTTCGAGAAATACTTCGAGCGGTTGCAGGCGGTGTGCGGCGACAAGCTCCCGGTGTATTACGGCGAGTTCCTCGATACCCAATATTCCCGCGTGCACAAGTCGATCAACTCGGTGCGCTACGACATCAAGCAGCTGCAAGACAAGATAGAGCGCCTGATGACCTACAATGTGCAGCCCCTGATGGCCATGGCCGACAAGCTTGGGCTGCCCTGGGAGCAGGGGCTTGTCGACGAGATCTGGCGCCTGCTGGCCCGTGCCCAGACCCACAGCGTCTGCACCAACACCGACAGAACGAACGCCCGCATCTTCGAGCGGCTGAAGATGGCCCACGAGCTGGCCGAGAGCACCCATGTCTACCTGCTGCGCAAGCTCGCGCTGAGCTGCGAGATCCAGGCCGGCCGTTCTCCCCTGATCCTGGTCAACACCCTGCCGGAGCGCAGCGAGCTGGTCTCCAGATACCGCGTCTTCACGAAGCAGGAAGAGTTCAGCCTCTGGTATGAGGGTGAGCAGGTCGCCTACAGCGTGATCGCGCAGGAGCGGGATTATGGCGGCATCTGGCGCAAGGATGAGAGCCTGCATGATCCGGCCAAATACCATTACCTCACCGAGATAGAGGTCGCGATCAGCCTGCCGGCCCTTGGCTACAAGGTGCTGGAGGTTGACGACAGCCTCGGCTCTTGCTGCCGCACCCTGCCCAGTGCGCTCAGCGGGACGGCGATCGAGAATGCCTGCTACAAGCTGGAGATGAAAGACGGCGTGCTCAACCTGACCGACAGCCGCCTCAACCAGACCTTCACCGAGATCCTCAGCTTCGAGAATGATGGGGATGCCGGCGACAACTACGATCATTGCCCGCCAGAGCATGACTGGTGCATCGCGCTGGGTCTCGAGCAGGCCGATGTGCGGGTGATACGGCATGCCCAGTCCGAGGTGATGACCCTGACCGGGGAGTGGCGTGTGCCCCATGACCTCGAGAGCCGGGCGAAGGGATGCGCCGAGCAGGTGCTGCCCTTCGTGCTCGAGTTGGCGCTGAAGCAGGATGCCGATCTCATCGAGCTGACCCTCTCGGTCGACAACAAGAGCAAGAATCATCGCCTGCGCCTGCTGGTCAACAGCCAGATTGCGAGTCGCTTCTCCCGCGCGGGGACGCCCTTCTTCGAGGTGGCCCGTGACACTCAGCCCGCGGAATTGGCTGACTGGCGCGAGAAGGGCTTCGTCGAGGAGCCGACCACCACTGAGCCCTTGCTGAACCATGTCTCTCTGATCGGGGACGCGCATTATGCGTCTGTGTTCACCCAGGGTTGCAAGGAGTACCAGGTGGTCGGGGCCGACTTCGATCGCCTGGCGATTACCCTGTTCCGCAGTTGTGGTCACTTCGGTCTGCCGGACTTGTCGCGTCGTCCCGGCCGCGCCAGTGGCTTGGCAGAAAAGATCATCGCCACCCCGGATAGCCAGCTGCTGAAACCGCTGACATTCCATTTGGCGCTGCACATGGGTGAGCGCTATCAGGCCAATCAGATCCGGCGCCGCTATGTCAATTTCGCCAAGTCGAATGGTTATTATCATGAGCAGTCGCTGTCGCGTACCGGCGAATTCAATATCAGCTACTTCCACACCAATCCATTGGATTTCAAGGTGCCCAATCAATTCAGCCTGGGTGAACTGATGGGGACGGAGGCGGTATTCAGCACCCTGCTGAAAAATAGAGAAGGTGGTTATTTACTGCGCCTGTATAACAGCGGAGACGGTGTCATCCAGGTAGGGGAACTGCGCTCCGATATCGGCATGAAGGTGGTTTCCTCCGCCAATTTGCTGGGGCGGACCACAACTGAGAATATCGTCACGCTGAAATCAGGTCAGCTTAATAGCTATGTGATCAGCTAATAATAGGGAGAGGAGGCCAAGCCTCCTCTCCCTAACGTGCCTCACTCATTTTATATTCTGATCCGAAGACAACATGCAAAACAAAACCAGCAAGGTTGCACCGCTGTTCATATTGAATGCCACATTCTTTTTCTGGGGTGTGATAACGGCACTGACATCTGTATCGGTTCCCTATATCAAGGAACATTATTCATTAACCAATACCAGCTCCAGTTTTATTTCATTGATATTTTTTTGTGCCCCCTTTTTGGCCTCGATCCCTATGGGGTGGATCATGACGGCATTTGGCTATAGGAAGGCACTCAAGAGTTCTTATTGGCTGGCGATCCTGGGCTGCGGGATCATCATGTTCGCCTACCAGAGCCACAGTTTCAGTCTGCTCTGTGTCGGGGTCCTGTTTATTGCGCTGGCCGTTGCGGCCATGCAGGTGGTGGCAAATCCTTATCTCGCCGCGCTGGGCTCCGCTGCCTCGGTGCCTGGCAGATTGAGTCTCGCCTCCTCCATCAACTCCTTCGGCACCGTAGTGGCACCCTTGTCGGCCGCCTTTATCCTGGGTGGCTTCTACCAGTTCTCTGTGCAGGAGCAGAGTGCCAGGCTGACGCTCATCTATGGGGTACTGCTGCTGTTCATCCTCGGCTTGATCCTGCTGAGCCGGCTGACACGGCTGCCCGATGTCGAGATCAGCGGGGAGGATAAGTCTGATTTTTCTGAGAATATCAGAGCACTCTTCGGCAACAAGTTCTTCTCCCTGAGTGCGCTTGCCATCTTTTGTTACGTCGGCGCCGAAGTGGCGGTGGCGGTCAACACCGTCATCTATCTGACGGAGCCGAGCCTGGGCAATCTGTCGATAAAAGAGGCCGCCGCCTTGATCTCCCTGTACTGGGCCGGCGCCATGATCGGCCGCCTGCTGTATGGCTGCGTGGCGAGCCGGGTCAATCTGACCTACTTGATGGTGGTTTGCACCAGTATTCCGGCGAGCCTTATTTTGATGAGCATGCTGTTGTCCAATCAATACAGCGGTTATTTATTGCTGCTGATCGGTTTGACCAACTCGGTGATCTATCCGGTCATCTACTCATTGGTTATCAATAATATTCCAAAGCGGCTGATCCCTATCGCCTCGGCGGTATTGATCATGGCCGGCCTGGGCGGTGCCGTTATTCCCTCCATTCAGGCGCTGCTGTCTGATATGTCGGGGGTTATTTATGGCTTCGCCATCCCCATGCTGAGTTATCTCTATTTGTTTATTTACACGGTTAAACAACGACATCATTTTTGAGCCACCTTTGGCTTTTTAATAAGTAAGAGTAATACACCATTCGGATTGACTTTTTATCATAAGAAGGATGTACCTATGCGCGTTAAAAAATTAAAGGTGGCGACCGCCGTCGCCGCCTGCATGATCTCTTCCTCTGTGTTGGCGATAGACTTTCATGGCTATCTTCGTTCTGGTCTTGGCACCTCAGATAATGGTGACATGCAGACCATGAATAAACAGCGGGTAGGGCGTCTTGGTAATGAGGCGGATACCTATGCCGAAATGAGCCTGGGTCAGGAAGTATATAATCAGGATAATAAAACCTTCGCCTTCGATACCATGCTGACCATGTCATCGGGGCAGGAGCGTGACTGGGAGGCGGCCACCGACGAGGAGGCCGAGTTTGCGCTGCGCCAGGCCAATGTGAAGGCGACGAATCTGTTTGGCTGGAACGAAACGCTCTGGGCCGGTAAACGTTACTATCAGATCCACGATGTGCACCTCACCGATTTCGCGTACTGGGACATTTCCGGCGCCGGGGTCGGGGTGGAGCAGATCGATCTGGGCCCCGGCAAACTCTCCCTCGCCATCATCCGCAATGATCCCTGGGACGAGGTGGACAGCGATGGGGATGACGAGGGCGATGAGCACGTCAATGTGAATACCTTCGATATCCGTTATGCCGGCATTCCGGTGTGGCAGGATGCCACGCTGGAGATGGGGTATAACTTCGCCCACGTGAATGCCTCCGACAGCCAGAAAGAGAGCCTCGATGAGGTTGCCAATGGGCAGATGCTCACGGCGCAGGTGGTATGGAATGTGATGGGCGGGGTGAACAAGACGGCGGTGCAGTACTTCAGCGATGGGCTGACCGGCCAGGCCACCAACTACGGCAACGGCAGCGGCAGTGGGCTGGAGATGAGCTCCGGCGGGGGCAGCGGTTTCCGGGTGCTGAACCATGGCGCCATCAAGCTGGGCGGTGGTTTTGAGCTGGGTCATCAGATCGTCTACGCGAAGGCCAATGACCTCAGCGACTTCAATAACGACAGCCGCGTCACCACCGAATACGATGAGAAGGAGGTGTTCTCCACCGTCATTCGGCCCTCCTATAGCTGGAACCAGCACATGAAGACCTACCTCGAGCTCGGCTACTTCAAGGACAGCTGGGTGGAGAAGGGCCGTCAGCGTGAGGAGGAGGATGGATCCAAGATCACGCTGTCCCAGGCCTGGGCTCCCAGCAACGACTGGTGGGCTCGCCCTGAGATCCGGGTCTTCGCCAGCTATCTGCAGCAGGATGATGAATTCCGCCCGGATGCCGCTGGTGAGACGCAGGACGACACCTGGACCATAGGTGCTCAGGCCGAGGTCTGGTGGTAATCAGGGAGATAACGCCATCCTGAGCTGATTGAAAGGACGATATTGTGGCGGCCACTCTGCGTGAGCCGCCACGGTGTTTTTGAGGGCGTGAAGAGTCGAAACTATGCTCTGCGACTCGGCTGGATGGTAGCGGGTAGATAATGTTGATGTGGCATTCAACCGTCACCTCGGTTGAATGAACGTGCCCTGTTCGTCCTGATCGGGAAGGAGCGCGAGCTCCGCCTGTCCTCCCTGTGACTCGGCCTCTGCGGCTTCTCGCGCCTTGCGCCGCGCCGCCTCGACCCTGGCCTTGCGACCCCGACACAGCCGCATCACCTCCTGTTGCTCGGCATGGGTCATGACAAGCCAGTTGAAACGCTCCTCCCGATTGCGCAGGCAGCCCTTGCAGTAGCCCTTGTTGTTCACTTCACACACCCCGATACAGGGGCTCTGCAGCGGGAAGATCTCGAGCTGTTCCATCCATGACCTCTCACATCTTGTCACCCTGTTATAACCCAGTTGCCCGGTTTTGGAAAAAGCCGTGGGGGGATGGGCGCGATCAGTCTGGCTAACATAGCTGCCGCTGTAGGGGGCAGAGGTTCCGGACGGCCCGCGCCGAGGGGACACTCGATTCCTGATGGTGGTCATCTAAGCTTCGAGATGCAGTTCCACCACCCTCTGGAGTCATGATCCTATGAAACGCTTTAGCAAGAAAGCCGGCCTCGTCCTGATACTGCTCGCGGCCAGCGGCGTGCTCGGTGCCACCGAGATCGTCAATCACAACATCACCGAAGCTGAAATAAAGGTGGCGCAGGATGGCTGGGGCACGGCCCTGATCCAGATCAGCGATGACTATCGGGCGGGGGGGATAGAGAAAGCCAGGAGCACGGCCACTCAGGTGCTCGACAGCGCCTATGGCTATGCCAATGGGCCCGTGCTGTTCAAGCCCACCCTGGCGAGCGGGGAGCAGACCTTTCGCCTGACCAAGGCGGGGGCGCTGGCCTATTTCATCGGCCACGATCCGGCCTATCCGGCCGATACCGGCTTTGCCCTCAAGAACTGGAAGAGCTATCGCTATGACAACGCGGCCGTCTACATCAACGGCAACATGGGGCTGACCATGGGCACAGTGCACCTCGTCGATCGTGACAACAAGGAGGTCGATGTCGACAAGACCTGGGGATTTCGCAAGGGGGACGATGGCAAGGTGCGCATCGTTCTGCACCACTCCTCCCTCCCATACACTCACTGAGCTCCTCATGCCGGGCGTGGAACCACGTCCGGCACCCACCAGACCCACTGTTTGGCCGCCAGAATCTGGTCGCCGCAAGGCTATAGGATGGAGGCTAGGGCTAAATGCTCCGCAAACCGGTCAGATGATGCAATTTATGGGGCCAAGAGGGCCTTTGTTTTTGTATGATAGCGCCGCCTGCCGAGGCGCTGCGGGAATGGCCGTCCTGCCGGTGTGGGTGAACAAACGGCGCCAACTGGCTGCCTGTTACTGTCTCTGATTATATTTATCATCATTTCATGATGTTAGCGCTTTACGGTTAGATGAGGACATATGAATAAACACGCGTACTGGTTGGCCGCCGCCGTGGTCGGGCTGGCCGGTTGTGCGGGCAACCCTGAACCCGCCAAGGTGCCCCCGAAGAAGACAGGATCCGGATGCTTTCTGAACTGCGAGGTGCCGGTCAATCTGGGCAAGCAGTATCTGGACGGTGCCCTGCCAGATGATCTGGTGCGGGTCGAGCGTGTCAACAGCCGCCAGGCGTCGGACTTCAGCAAATTTGGCCCCCAGAGCCGGCTGGTGCTGGAGCGTTCCGGCAAGATGACCCGCCGCTACGGCGAGCTCTATCACCAGCTCTCCCGCTGGGTGGCGGGGGGCGGTAATCCGGACAGGATCACCCAGTACGGTATCAGCCTGGCCCAGCTCGGCGGCGCCGATCGCATGGGCAACGTGCTGTTCACCGGTTACTACTCGCCGGTGCTGGAGGTGCGTCGCCAGCCGGATGCCAAGTACAAATATCCCCTCTACGCCATGCCCAACTGCGCGGGCCGCTGCCCGAGCCGGGCCCAGATCCACCAGGGGGCGCTGGCCAACCGGGGCTGGAGCTTGGCTACAGCAAGTCCCTCATCGACAACTTCCTGATGGATGTGCAGGGCTCGGGCTTCGTGCACTACGGGGATGACGACAGGCTGCAGTACCTGGGCTACAGCGGCAAGAACGGCCACGGCTACGTGAGTATCGGCCGGGTGCTGATCGAAAGAGGGGAGGTGCCCAAGGCGCAGATGTCCATGCAGGCCATCAAGGACTGGGCCAACCGTCAGCCGGAGGCGAACGTCAAGGAGCTGGTGGAGCAGAACCCCTCCTACGTCTTCTTCGAACGTCGCCCCACCAACGACGTGATCGGCGCCGCCGGCATTCCGTTGCTGCCCATGGCAGCGGTGGCGGCCGACAAGAGCCTGCTGCCGATGGGGACACCCATACTCGCGGAGGTGCCGCTGCTCGATAAAGCGGGCAACTGGACTGGCAAGCACCAGCTGCGCCTGTTGATCGCGCTGGATGTGGGCGGGGCGGTCAAGAAGGGGCATCTCGATCTTTATCACGGCATGGGCGAGAAGGCCGGCATAGCCGCAGGCCACTACAAGCACTTCGGCCGGGTCTGGAAGCTGGGTCTGCACCACGGGCCGACCGC
This sequence comes from Aeromonas aquatica, assembly GCF_000764655.1. Taxonomy (GTDB): domain Bacteria; phylum Pseudomonadota; class Gammaproteobacteria; order Enterobacterales; family Aeromonadaceae; genus Aeromonas; species Aeromonas aquatica. The sequence goes on along the minus strand of NZ_JRGL01000024.1, from coordinate 74 downwards.
CGCCCCCTGGATCTGACGCCATGCGCTGGTCTAGTCCAGCAATGCGCAGTGAGCAATAAAAAAGGCTATGTCCC
>NZ_JRGL01000023.1 GCF_000764655.1 Aeromonas aquatica | reverse complement strand
ATTTGGGAAACAACGCCACCTCAAAGATGAGCAGGGGCGCGAGTACGGGTTGCAGTGGACGCTTTTTCGTCAAGGAGTGAGCCGGCAAGGCATCGCCAATCAGCAGATCGCCTCAACCAATCCCTGGCTGACTCCCCAGCTCTGGCTGGCGCAGTTCGCCATCACGGATTTGGCCACCAGCAAGCATCTGCAGGACGAGCGCACCAGCCGCCAGGGGCCGGGCTTGGCGGGCGCCAGCGAGGGCGAGTATTGGCTAAGGGAGTGGGCACTCAAATCCGAGGGTACTGCGCTCTTCCCGGCGCACCTCAACGTCGATAGCGCCATCGGCCAGCTGTCGCTTGAGGTAAGCAATCGCAAACCCGCCGTGCTGCAAGGCAAGGCTGGTTACAGCGAGAAGAGCCCGGGCAACGCCTCGTTTTACTACTCCTTCCCCCGTTTGATGCTCACCGGCACTTTGACCCTGGATGGGGAGACCCGCAAGGTGAGCGGCCAGGGCTGGTTCGATCACGAGTGGAGCAGCTCGGTGCTGGCGGATTGGCAGGCGGGCTGGGACTGGTTCTCACTGCAACTTGCCGATGGCCGCGAGCTGATGCTGTTTCGCCTTCGCACCAAAGAAGGCCGCCCCGAACCGGAGAACCGTTACGGCATATTGATCGAACGCGATGGCAGCAGTCGGGTGCTCTCCCCGGAATCCATCACCCTCAACCCCGGCAAGACCTGGCGTGGCCCCAAGGGCCAGCCCTATCCCATCGAGTGGCAACTTAAGGCCGCCGATTTGAACCTTCTCATTAAGGCCCGTCAGCCGGATCAGGCCATGACCGGCCGCTTCGACTATTGGGAGGGGGCTGTATCTGTGTCTGGGGACGCCAGCGGCGTCGGCTATCTGGAGATGACGGGATATTGATGCACAGGGCCTCGACGATGGTTCCGACCAGCTGTTCACTGGCTTAAAATCGGATCACCATCAAAAAATCATTTAAATTCTAAGATTTAGATAATATTTCTCTCAACAGAGTCACGCATGATTGATATCTTCTCATAGGATTCCTCTGCACGTACCTCTCAGGAGAGCCTATGGAACAGCCATACTAGCATCAGTTAAATATGTCGCTCTGGGAGCAATCATCCCATGCGGTGACTATCCTGATTGCTAGAGGGAAAAGAGCAATGCAGAGTGCCACTTAATAAAATTGTTATTGCATACAACATCTCATCTAGTGAGTTCCATGATTATATAGTGGAAGTTTTTTCATCTATCCGACATTAGGTTGATTCGCCTCTAGCTTTAATTTAACAGGGCATTTTTCCAAATGACACTTGCAGGTTGAGATGGTATAAGGAAAAGCATTGTTTCTACATTAGTATTCTTAGATATATAGGAAAGGATGATGAATGCATCTCGTTTAGTTGAAAACCGGGCCTGTGGGGGCTGTTCTGCTTGTTGTATCGATTTGAGAATAGAGCAAGATAGCCTTAAAAAATTAGCTGATGAACCATGCCCACATTTAGTGCAAAGTGGGGGCTGTGGGATTTATAATGAAAGACCTTCGGTTTGTCGTACTTGGTATTGTGCCTGGCGATATATGGCGAATCTTGGAGATGAATGGCGTCCTGACCGTTCTGGTATAATTTTACGCTTTGATGAAAGTGGAGGTTTAGTTTTCCAACCTATACGCGATGCGGCAGAAGTACTAAGTTCTGAATTGGCGTTAAGACTAATCGGTGGAGCGGTCGCTAATAATCTACCAGCCTTTATATCAGTTCCAACTAAAAAAGGTTTTTGTGCATCTATGATTCAAGTAAACGAACCTCTTAAAAAGCAAGTGTTAAGTCGAGACCTTTTTGCGACAAAAATTACCATGATCCAACTTGTAAACTTTGCGTCAAACCAAAAAACAGACTCCATTAAACCTCTTTGCAATGATTGACACATCTAAATAGTATATTTAGGAAGGCCGTAGGTTCGATTAGCGCAGCAAAATCGGACGTTCGCGAAACACCCCTTGGTTTTAAAACCAAGGGAGACCGCTATGTAAATATCTAAACATGGTTAGAAATTATTTCTGCCTTCAAAAAGACATTCCCTCCCCGTCCGTTCGATTACGCTTCGCTAATCGAACCTACTCTAAATACTCCAAACCGACGTCTAATGAGATGAAAATAATATTTCCGCGTTGGGTTTCGCTTCGCTCAACCCAACCTACGCCAAACCTTATCTATTGAATGGCTTAGACCGCCGCCATCTGGTTGGAGATAAACGCCAACGACTGGCGGTTAAAGTGCTCCGGCTGCTCCACGTTGCAGACGTGGCCGCAGTTTTCGATGATGGCGAGCTGGCTGTAGGGATCGCGGGCGACCTGCTCGCGCACCGGGGCGATAAACATATGATCCTCCTCCCCCATCAGATAAAGCGTCGGGATCGGCAGGGCGCGCTCCTTGAAGTAGCGCATCAATGGGTTGACCTCGGTGGCGAGGCGGAACCAGCGTTTGAACTCCTTCTGGCAGAGCTTTCTGGCCTCGCGTACGAAGAGGTTGCGAGACTCTTGATGGTGCTGGCGCGGCATGATGATGAAGGCGAACAGCCGGTAGAGCCACATGTAGGGCAGGATATGCTGGCCGACCCGGCCGAGCTGCACCAGCGTCTGGGAGCGGATGTCGAGCCGCAGTATGGCGCCACCGAGCACCATGCTCTTGACCCGCTCCGGGCAGAGCTCTGCCAGATGGCGAATGAGGATGGTGCCCAAGGATATGCCGACAAAATGGGCACGGGGAATGCGCAGGTGATCGAGCAGCCGCAGTATGTCTTCGGTCACGGCCTTGAAGCTGTAGTGACCCTTGACCACCTGCTGCAGCTGGTTGGACTGGCCATGGCCGCGCAAGTCCAGCAGCAGCACGTTGAAGTGCTCCCGATAGGCGCGCAGTTGCTTGAACCAGATGGAGGAGCTGCCGCCGGCGCCGTGCACGAACACCACCCAATCCCGCTCGGGGCCCAGCTCAAAGGTCTTGTGGTACAACATCTTATGGGCTCTCTGGGGGTTGGGGGATATACTCGGCTGGCATATTAACAGAAGGGGCCCCCCGCTGAATATGCTGCCACTTATCATCGGACCAGCATGGAGTCCTGTATGAGCCTTGTCCAGTTACGTGAATTTCTGCTGAGCCAGCCCGGCGCCACCGAAGATACGCCGTTCGGCCCGGAGATCCTGGTCTATCGCATCGCTGGCAAGATGTTCGCCCTGGTGAATTGGCAGGCCGAGCCGCTGACCATCAACCTCAAATGCGAGCCTGAGCTGGCGCTGCTGCTGCGGGAGATCCACCCCGAAGTGAAACCCGGCTGGCACATGAACAAGCAGCACTGGAATACGGTCACGCTAGGCGAGAGCCTCGACGCCGCGCTCTGGCAGGGCTGGATTGAACACTCCTACCAGCGCGTGGTGGCGGGCTTGCCCAAAGCCAAGCGGCCCCAAGCGCCGACCGCCCATTCCACACCATGAGCCCTTCCATGTCTGACTCTCCTGCCCCGCACTCCCCCGACCGCTATCGCGTCGTTCCCCTGGATGAGTGCCATATCCCGGCCCTGCTCGCCCTGTTCGAGCAATCGGTGCGCCGCCTCGGCCCCGAGCACTACAGCCCGGCGCAGGTCGAACAGTGGGCCCAGGGCGCCCGCCATCCCGGCCTTGCCAGCCAGCTGCGGGAACACCACGGCTGGGTGATTGAACTGGCGGAGGAAAAAGACGAAGTACAGATGACGGGACTGGATGCGGAGCAAGCCAGACCCCTTGGCTTTGTCACCTTAAGTGATAACGGCCACCTCAGCCTGCTCTATGTGAGCCCGGACTATCAGCGCCAGGGGCTCGGCAGCCGCCTGCTCGAGACCGCGCTGCAGGCTGCCCGTCGACTCGGCCTGCGCACCCTCACCACGGAAGCCAGCGCCTTTAGCCATCCGCTGTTTCTGCGCCACGGCTTCGAGCTGGCCGGATTGGAAACCGTGGAGCGCGGCGGGGTCAGTTTTATCCGCCACCGCCTCCACTGCCGCTTGCCAAGCTAGGGCCAGCCACTAAAATACCCCCAATTTTCCCATAGCAATCAATGAAGGCAGCCATCATGGTGGTAGAGAGCGAAGGTTATATCGCGCTGGTAGAGTATCTGGTCGAGAGTCTGGGACTGTTCGAGAGCCAGCAGCAGGGCACGGGCAACCAGACCATCGAGGATCTGGTGAGCGGTCGGGTGGCCGACAACCTGATGGCCATCTGCGAGCAGAACCCCCAGCTCGATCCCAAGGTACGCTTCATGATCATGCAGGAAGCCGACGCCGTGGTGGCCGATCTGGAAGAGGTGCTCTCCGCCGTCTGGCTGCGCGCGCCGACCCCGCCACAGCAGGACTTCCTCAATGAATTCATCGATCTCATCAAGAACCTGTTCGACAGCACCATCGGCTAGGCCGCGCGCTTAAGACGCCCTCTCCCGCACATTCCCACCCTAGCACCACGCCAAATGAAAAGGGCCGCCTCATCGGGCAGCCCTGCTTGCTATCATTTTCAATTCATCGCGCTTGTCTAAGTTGAATGAATATCGAGGCAAGAAATGTGTCTGGTCTTGGCTACCATCCATGGTAGTTACCGGGTTAGTCAACCGAAGTTCTGTTAAGTTCCCGGCCATGACAGATTTTTTAAAGATTTTTTTCAATCTGATGAAAAGAGCGTCATTCAACGCTCTTTTTTGCCACCTTCAGCGGTTCAGGCTGGGTGGCAGACAGACCCCGATCCCGCCCAGGCCGCAGTAACCTTCCGGATTCTTCTCCAGATATTGCTGATGATAATCCTCGGCGTAATAGAAGGGCGCCAGCGGCAGGATGCGGGTGCTGATGGTGCGAGCGTCACCGCTCGCCATCATCGCCTGCTGGTAGGCGGCCTGGCTCTGCTGGGCGATGGCCTCCTGGCTGTCGTCCCCATAGAAGATCACCGAGCGGTACTGAGTGCCGATGTCACCGCCCTGGCGCATGCCCTGGGCCGGATCGTGCTGCTCCCAGAACAGCTTGAGCAGATCCCCGTAGCTGATGACCTTGGGATCGAACACCACCTGCACCGTCTCCGCATGACCGGTCAGGCCGCTGCACACCTCCTTGTAGGTGGGGTTGGGGGTCAGGCCACCCTGATAGCCGGCGGCGGTGGAATAGACGCCGGGCTGTTGCCAGAACAGGCGCTCCACGCCCCAGAAGCAGCCCATGCCAAACCAGGCAAGCTCCATTCCCTCGGGCCAGGGGCCCTGGGTCGGGTGACCATTCACCGCATGTTGCTGGCCTATCACCAGCGCCTCCCGACGACCCGGCAGCGCCTCTGCCGGTGAAATAATCTGCTCCATCTGCCCTGTCCTTGTATAAAAACGCGCGTATCGCCGCGACTGACGAAAAGGAATATCGAAGATAACAGGTTATCGGGGCGGATCAACCGGGAGCGCGGCCACACGAGGGTTAAGCCGATCCCCGCTGGACTTGGCCCCTTCGCAAGGACTCCTCGGCGCCCCGGCCGGATAAAAAGGAGGCAACAAATCCGAGAAACCAATATTTAGTCTTGATTTGTGAATTTATTTTCATATATTGGGCGAATTGCTGTTTTTTTATGGAAGAAATCTCAAGTGCGTGAACGCGAACCCAGCCTGGTCTATGCCTTTCGGCAGTCTACCCCCTATGTCAACGTGCATCGGGGGGCCACCTTCGTGCTGATGATGGGCGGGGAAGCCATCTGCCACCCCAATTTTGCCAACATCGTCAGCGACATCGCCCTGCTGCAGACCCTCGGCATTCGTCTGGTGCTGGTGTTCGGCTCGCGCCCGCAAAATGACGAAGCGCTGGCCCGCGCCGGTATTGAGGCGCAATACCACAGGCGGATCAGAGTCACCGATGACGAGAGCTTCGCCCTCATCAAACAGGTGTGTGGCGGCCTGCAGTACGACATCACTGCCCAGCTCTCCATGGGGCTGGCCAACACCCCCATGCAAGGGGCGCGCATCAGCGTGGTGAGCGGCAACTTCGTCACCGCCCAGCCCCTCGGGGTGGAAGATGGCATCGACTACTGCCACAGCGGCCGGGTGCGCCGCATCGACGTGGAGGGGATAGGCCGCCAGCTGGATCAGCAGGGGCTGGTGCTCATCTCCCCCATCGGCTGCTCGGTCACCGGCGAGAGCTTCAACCTGAGCTCGGAAGAGGTGGCACGGCGGGTGGCGGTGGATCTCAAAGCCGACAAACTCATCTGTTTCAGCAGCACCCAGGGGGTCATGGACAGCCACGGTGAGGCCATCTCCGAGCTTTTCCCCGAGCAGGCCGAAGAACTCCTGGTGGAGCTGGAGCAGGCTGGCGAGGAGATGTCCGGCACCGCCCGCTACCTGCGCGCCGCCATCGCCTCCTGCCGCGGCGGCGTGCCCCGCTCCCACCTGGTGAGCTACCAGGATGACGGTGCCATGCTGCAGGAGCTGTTCAGCCGCGATGGCCTCGGCACCCAGATAGTGCGCGAAAGCGCCGAGCGGGCGCGGGCCGCCACCATCGAAGACATCGGCGGCATCCTGGATCTCATCCGCCCGCTGGAGGAGGAAGGCATACTGGTGCGTCGCTCCCGCGAGCAGCTGGAGATGGAGATCGACAAGTTCACCATCATAGAGCGCGACGGCCTCATCATCGGCTGCGCCGCCCTCTACTGCTTCATGGAGGAGGCGATGGCGGAGATGGCCTGCGTCGCCATCCATCCCGAGTACCGCAACTCCAACCGGGGGGATCAACTGGTCGCCAAGGTAGCCGAGCGGGCCAAACGGCTCGGGATCCGCCGCTTGTTCGTGCTTACCACCCGCTCCATTCACTGGTTCCGGGAGCGGGGCTTCGAGCCACTGGAGGTGGAGGACTTGCCGGTCGAGCGGCAGCGGCTCTACAACTGGCAGCGCCGCTCCAAGGTACTGTCCAGGACTATCCTGTAACACTTTGTACAAGCCTCGCTTGTAACTAATTGATCTTGTGCCGGGTTCTGACCAATTGTTGATTTTTTTATTAACTCGGTTGACAGTGCAATCCAGTGCAGGGTATTTCTACATGCATGCCACCTTCCAAGGTGGCACCAGAAGAGGAGCGCTGCCCAGGCAGCCCAAGGGAGGACGCCAGAGTCCGATGAGCTTGGGTCAGGGGGAGCAGCGCCGAGACGAGGCAGGTCACTGGACACCGCCACGTCGGCTGCGGGGGCTGAATCCCCCGGGTTGTCATCGGTCGTGTGCATCCCACAGGCATCCAGTTGGATTCTTGTGGGATGGGCACCGCGGGTGGAGTGCTTCTGGCCGGGATCCTCGCGCTTTCCTGCCATTTCAGCCTCCTCCTCTCTTTTGCCTGATAAAACTGGCTTTTCACCTTAAGACTGGAGTATGCAATGAGCCCGATCAACGTCGCCAAATTTGGCGGAACCAGTGTCGCCGATGCCGCGGCCATGAACCATTGCGCCGACGTGGTGCTGGCCAATCCGGCGACCCGGGTGGTGGTGCTGAGCGCCAGCGCCGGTGTCACCAACCTGTTGGTGAGCTTGGCCCAGGGTGAACTCGACGAGGCGGGCCAGGACGCCCAGCTCGCCAAGCTGGCCGGGATCCAGCAGGCCATCCTGACTGCCCTCGGCAACCCAGGCGAGGTCAGCGTCCTCATCCACGCCCAGCTCGGCGAGATCCGCACCATGGCCCGCCAGGCCAGCCAGCACACGGATGCGGAGCTGGCGGACAGGCTCATCGCCTGTGGCGAGCTGATGTCCACTCGCCTGTTCACCGAGCTCCTGCACCAGCGCGGGATCAAGGCCCAGTGGCAGGATGTGCGCCAACTGATGCGCACCGACAGCCGCTTTGGCAAGGCGAGCGTTGACTTGGCCGCCACCCGCACGCTCTGTCAGAGCAAGATAGGCCCGGTGCTCGGCGACAGCCTCATCATCACCCAGGGTTTCATCGGCGCCGATGCCGATGGCCGCACCACCACCCTGGGGCGCGGTGGCTCCGACTACAGCGCGGCCCTGCTGGCCGAGGCGCTGGATGCGGCCAGCATCGAGATCTGGACCGACGTGCCCGGTATCTACACCACGGATCCACGCCTGGTCACCCGGGCCCGCCCCATCCCCGAAATCAGCTTTGTGGAGGCGGCCGAGATGGCCACCTTCGGCGCCAAGGTGCTGCACCCGGCCACCCTGCAACCGGCCCTGCGCCAGGACATCCCGGTGTTCGTCGGCTCCGCCAAGGATCCGGCCGCCGGTGGCACCTGGATCCGCGCCAGCACCAGCACCAACCCGCTGTTCCGGGCCGTGGCCCTGCGCCGCCAGCAGGTGCTGGTCACCCTGCACAGCCTCAACATGTTCCACGCCTACGGCTTCCTGGCCGAGGTGTTCGGTATCCTGGCCCGCCACCGCATCTCGGTGGATCTCATCACCACCTCCGAGGTGAGCGTGTCGCTGACCCTGGATCACACCGGCAGCCAGAGCAACGGCGAGCCCATCCTCAGCGACAAGGTGCTGGCGGAGCTCGGCCAGCTGTGCAAGGTGGAAGTGGAGACCGGCTTCGCGCTGGTGGCGCTCATCGGCAACCGGATGAGCGAGGCCGTCGGGGTCGGCAGCCAGGTGTTCGATGCCATCCGCGAGCACAACATCCGCATGATCTGCTATGGCGCCAGCGCCCACAACCTCTGCTTCCTGGTGAAAGAGGGCGAGGCTGGTCACATCGTCAACCGCCTCCATCAGGAGTTGCTCGACTAGCCATAGTTAGCGAGCCGTCATGAGAAAGAGGGGCCTTGGCCCCTCTTTTTTTGACTCCGCAAATTTTGACACCGCAAGCCCGGCTAGGCGGTGGCGTGACCCGCCCCCGATGCGACCCGAGTGGATGGCGGCAACTGGTAGGCGCGGATCTGCTCGCGCAGGCCGGCGAGCTTTTGCAAGAGCCCGGTCTGGCCGAGCCCGGCCTCGTCGGGTCCCAGATTGTCGACCAAGGCGGGGAAGTGTTCCCCCACCGCCATCTCCAGCCAGTCGAGGCGACGCAGGGTGAGCGGGCCGCAGCTCTTGCCGCTGAGATCGTCCAGGATGTCGAGCCGATGGCTGCGATACATGTCGCGCCACCAGTTGGCGGCGAGCGCCTCGTCGCTCGCCAGCGCCGCGCTCCACTCTCCCACCAGCCCTTGCAGCCGCGCCAGCACGGCGGCGCTGGCCCCCTCCCGGTTCAGGTATTGCAGCTCGGATTTGGCCCAGGCCAGGCACAGCTCGCGCCAGTGGCGAAACTGTGGCATGGGATCGGCCTCATCCAGCCAGAGACCGGACAGGGTGCGGGTCTCCAGCCGCTCAGGCACGTGAAATTCCGGGTCGGACAGGCCGTTGGAGTTGAATTCGTGGCGGGGAGCGAAGGGCCACATGTAGCCAAAGTCGAACACCGAGATCTGCTGACCGTCGTCGAGCAGGTTGCCCGGGCTCGGATCCCAGTCAAACCAGCCCCAGTGGGCAAGCTCGGCCTCGATGGCCAGCATCTGCGCCAGGTTGCGCTCATTGAGGCTGTGTACCGGATCTCCTCTGAGCCAGGGGGAAACCAGCACCCCGGCCCGGGCCGAGCCGAAGCTGGTACAGACCACGTTGGAGAGGATGGTGGGGTGCAGTTCACGCAGGCTCTCGATCTCACGGCGCCGCTCCAGCTCGGTGAGGAAGGCGGTCTGGCCATCGACATTGGCTACCAGGGACTCCTGCCGACGCCGCTTCAGGCACCAGTGATGGTCTTCCACCTTGAGGTGGAACACCTCGGCGGTGAGCCCGTGACCATAGACCTTGATCACATCGGGGTGCCCCTCGGCCAGCCTGAGCAATTGCGCAAGCGGCAGGGGGCAATCGCGCTCGCGCCCGATCCGGATCTCCTCTTTGTTCTCCAGCATCTGGAGCAACCTTGCCTGACGTGCCGCAACCTTGGGATTCATACATGTACCTCCGTCCATATTGAGAGACTAAGCAGCAAGGTGGCGGCAGACCAGCGGCAAAGCGTCATGATGCCGCTTTCATCACAGAATGAATGTGCCCGCAGGATCGGGATCACAATTTGCACGTCGCGGCCGTCACACAATATTCATCCCGTCGTCATTGAATTGACATCGAGGAACAAGCCCAGCACCATCGGGTCAAAATAGATACAGTCGCCCGCGCGATCCCACCCGCTCCAAGGATGAGCTTTTTATGAATGCCCCCCTCTTGGCTCGCAGCTCTCCCCCCTCATCGCCTCTGGCCAGGTTGCTGTTTGGCCTGCTGGCCGCCCTGCTGCTGCTGACCCTGGCCCTGCCGGTGCTCAACCCCGGCAGCTGGCTCGGGCGTGCAGAGCCGCTGATCCTGGGGCCTGCCGATCAGCCGCTCGCCACCCTCAAGCGTCACAGTCTGCTCTACAAGAGTGACAGCCGTGGTCTCTATCTGGTGGTGCGCAGCCAGTGGCAGCTGCTCAAGCCATTGCAGGCGGGGGACAAGGTGCGGGTCGAGCTGCTCAACGACAAGGGCGTTCGCATCGATCAGCTGAGCCAGGCGGTGGAGAAGCGGCAAAAATGCCGCAAGGAGCGCTGCACCCTGGATCTCAACAGCACGCTCAGGGCGCCGGATGATGCCCTGGACAGCCGCTACCAGCTGCGCATCGGCCTGCTGCTCAAAGACAGACCGGAGAGCGCCGAGTACAGCCAGATCCTGCAGACCCTGCCGGAGCGCGGCTTCAATCTGACCTATCTGATGGTCAGCCTGCTGCTGGTGCTGCTGGCGAGCGCCGCCGCGCTCAGGGTACTGATGCCCAGGCTGCGCCAGAGCTATGGCGCCCGGGTCCTTGGCAGCCTGCTGCTCGGCAACCTCACCTTCGTGCTGCTGCACGGCTTCGTGGTGTTCAAACTGGGGGAGTTTCTGCTCTGGTCCGATTTTCGTACCGAGCACTATTACCTGGCCTGGGGCAGCATGGTGCTAGGCTGGAGCCTGTGCGCCCTGGCGGGCTTCAACCTCTACATGGGGCTGGTATTCACTGCCCTGTCCGGCATAGGCCTGCTCGCCAACTTCATGAAGATCGCCATCTACGGGGTGCCCCTTGGGGGCGACGATCTCGGCAACCTGCTGGCGCTGGTACACATACTGCTCGATCAGCACCCGGTGTTGCCGGTGCTCGCCGTGCTGGGGCTGCTGTTTGTGTGCTGGCGCTTCGCCCTGTCCCGCTGGGTACTGCGCACTGCCGCCGCCACCGCCGCCTTCTTCGCGCTCTGCGTGTTCGCCACCCAGACCGGCAACAAGCTGCTGGGGGCCAACGTGCGCTATGTGGACAGGGCGGTGAATTATCACCGCGACATCATCCGTTCCGGCCCCGGCCTCTACCTGTTCAGCCTGGTGGACGAGATGCTGCAAAGCGGCAACGTCTTCCGCTATCCCTTGCAGATCAACGAGCGCACCCCTGAGCTCGGCCACCGAGATCCCGTCCAGTCGGCCCAGCGCCCGTCTCCCCGTTTCGATCTGGTGATCGTGCTGCAATACGAGTCGCTCTGGCTCGACTGGCAAGGCAAGATCTGCGCCCCCGCTCCCACCCTGAACCTGCCCGTCGGGGTGCAGCATTGGCAAAAGACCATCCACTCCCCCACCACCGGCGGCATGACGGTGCTGGCGGAGTTCGAGATGAACACCGGCCTGCCGGTGGGCCTGCTCAAGCAGGGGGTGGTGCCCTACTACTACCTGTCGGACAAGGTACCGGGGCTCGCGAACAGCGCGAAGCAGAGCGGCTACAAGACCCTGTTCGCTCACCCCTATGTGGAGAAGTTCTGGGGCCGTGCCAAGGCCATACCGGCGCTGGGGTATGAGGAGCGCTGGTTCGATACCCGCTTCACCAGCCTCGAGCACAAGGGGCTCTACATCTCGGACGATGCCCTGATCTCTCACCTGCTCAAGCGCAGCGAGCAAGACAGCCAGCCGCTCTTTGCCTACGCGGTCACCATGCAGGGCCACGGCCCCTTCGACGGGGATCGCTATCAGGCCCAGCAGATGGACAAGGCCTGCCCGGATCAGAGTGAGGCCGACCGGCAGTTGCTCAACACCTACTACACCGGGGTGGTGGATGCCATGGCCTCCCTGGAGCGGCTGCTCAGGAGCCTCGATGCCTCCGATAAACGCTACCTGGTGGTGGCCTTCGGCGATCACCAGCCCTTCCTGATGTCGGCGGGCAAGGACATTCACGGCGCCAAGCCGCCCCGCGATGCCGCCTACCAGATCCCCATGATGGCCTTCACCCGCAACGATGGCGGGATCGACCTCGAGCGCCAGTTCGCTCCGGTGCGCCAGCTCTACCAGATGGGTCAGGCCACCCGAGCGCTGCTGGCCGGGGATCTCGCCCCCATCCCGGATCTGGCCCTGCTCCACCCGGTGCTGGGAGAGGAGAAAGGCTTCGATCCCTCGCCCCTGGTGCCGCAGATCCGGGCCAGTTTCCGAGCCGATGCATTGCCCTGAGTTCGATTGAGAGACGAGGTCCGCAGATCCTCGCAACACCTTCAGGGCCGATGCCCTGCCCTGATCATGCCCGGGGTGAAAGCAAAGAGGCCGCATTCGCGGCCTCTTTTTGTTTCTGGCAAGTCCTCGTTAGCGCCACCAGGGCTCGCACAGGCTCAGGCGCTGGGCATCCAGATCCAGCTCGGCTTCGATGCCGAGCGGCACCGTCAGCATGGGGTGAGTGTGGGCGCAGTCGAACTCCGCCAGTATGGGGAAGCCGGGCTCCCCCACCACCTCCAGCAGGATGTCGAGCGGCCGCTTGCCGCTGCCCTGATCATTGAACAGCTCGTGCTTGCCGAGAATGAGGCCACCGACGCGCTCGAATACCCCGCACAGCTTGAGGTGGGCGAAGGAGCGCTCCACCGTCTCCGCCGACATGAGGCTATCTTCCAGCAACAGAATGTCCCCCGTTTCGATCGCCGGCATATAGGGGGAGCCCCAGATCCCCGCCAGGGTGTTGAGGTTGCCGCCGATCAGCCTGCCCCGCACCCGGCCGCTGCCCACCGAGACAAGCCGGTTCCGTTGGCACAGCTTGGCGCGGGTCTGCTGCTCCCAATCCAGCCGCTCCTCGGTCCATTGCGTCGGGGTTGGCAAGCGATGGGGCAAGGTTCGCTCCCCGGCGAGGCAGATCTCGGTGAAAGTGGCCAGAGTCTGATCCACCAGCGGTGGCAACTCGCCAAAGGAGGCCACCAGCGCCGGACCGTAGAAGGTTACCAGGCCGGTCTGGGCATGGATGCCGAGCAGCAAGGCGGTCACATCCGAGTAGCCGATGAGGATCTTGGGGTCTCTTCTAAGCGCCTCGTAGTCGAGATAGGGCAGCAGGGAGTTGGAGTTGCTGCCGCCGATGATCGACATGATGCAACGCACATCTGGATCCCGGATGAGGGCATTGAGCTCGGCGGCCCGCCCCGCGATGGAGCCGGAGCGCCAGTGATCCCGCTCACCGGTCAGGCTGCCCGCCTTGAGTTCGAAGCCCTGCGCCGCCAGATACGCCTTGGCGCGGGCGAAGCGGTTCGGCGCCCAGGCGGTGGCCGCGCTGGAGGGAGAGAAGAAACCTATGGTATCGCCGGGTTTGAGCCCGGCGGGCTTGAGCAGCGTCATGGATAAGGCCCCTGTGCTAACACCTTGCTACCGAGCCTGAGGGCCCGATGTCGAGTCTCATCCTAAGCCATCCGCTGGCGCCCCAACAAGGGGCCAGACAGGGCCGATGATGCTAATTTTTGTTTAGAAAAATAGAACGATGAATGGCACTTGTTCATTGGAAATGAACAGAAAATCGGTGCGGGAGCGGTGGATAAGCGCCTCCCCAGGCCCCGGGAGAGCCGTGGGGCCCTCTTCTTGAGGCTCGGCCGTCGATGTCCAAGCCCCTCATCGCGCGGTCCAGAATCCAACGTCATGAAAAAGCCGATCCTGGGATCGGCTTTCGGGACTGCGCTTTGCCGCTTGCTGGCGGCGAGGCGGTCAGATCACCACGGCGGTGCCGCTGATGCTGACCATCAGCATGCTGCCATTTTGCCCCACCACCTCGTAGTCGATGTCGATGCCGACCACGGCGTTGGCACCCAGTGCCTGCGCGCGCTCTTTGAGCTCATCGAAGGCGATCTCGCGGGCCCGGGCCAGCTCTTTCTCGTAGGCACCGGAGCGGCCACCTATGATGTCGCGGATGCCGGCGAACAGATCCTTGAAGATGTTGGCGCCGAGGATGGCTTCGCCCACCACTATGCCGCGGTATTCACGAATGGCCTTGCCTTCCAGGGTGGGGGTCGTTGAGAGGATCATCATAAACTCCAGCTGAGATAATGGGTTCCAGACTACCCCAAAGCCGCGGCCGGCAACATACCCCCACCGCTAATAGCCAGTCGCTCGATAAGGCCTCTCGGCGCCTCTCGGGCTCCAGATCGCGGCCATAAAAAAGGAGAGGCTAGGCCTCTCCTTCTGTCACCTGGCTATCAGACGCCGGCTTAGTGCAGCTTCATGCTCGGGCGCAGCACCCGGTTGATGCGGCCCACCAGCATGATGAGGCCAGTCTTGATGTAGCCGTGCAGGGCGACCTGGTGCATCCGGTAGAGGGAGATGTAGACCATGCGCGCGAGGTAACCTTCCACCATCATGGAGCCACGCATCAGGTTGCCCATCAGGCTGCCCACGGTGGAGAAGCGGCTCAGGGAGACCAGGGAGCCGTGATCGTGATAGAGGTAGGGCTTCAGCTCGCCACCGTTCATCTTGGCCAGGATGTTCTTGAACGCCTGGCTCGCCATCTGGTGGGCGGACTGGGCGCGCGGCGGCACGAACTTGCCATCCGGCTGCGGGCAGGCAGCGCAGTCGCCGATGACGAAGATGTTCTCGTCACGGGTGGTCTGCAGGGTCTCTTTCACCACCAGCTGGTTGATGCGGTTGGTCTCGAGCCCCGCAATTTCCTTCATGAAGTCCGGCGCCTTGATGCCGGCGGCCCACACCATCAGGTCCGCTTCGATAAGCTCCCCATCCTTGGTGTGCAGCCCCTCGCCGGTGGCTTCGGTGATCATGGTGGCGGTACGCACGTCCACCCCGAGCTTGACCAGCTCCTGGTGAGCGGCGCCGCTGATGCGCTCCGGCAGCGCCGGCAGGATGCGGGGGCCCGCTTCCACCAGTGTCACCTTGAGGCTGTCGGTGGTGAGGTTCTTGAAGCCGTAGGCATAGAGCTGCTCCACGGCGTTGTAGAGCTCGGCGGAGAGCTCGACCCCGGTGGCGCCGCCGCCGACGATGGCGATCTTCACCTTGTCACCCGGCTGGTATTCGGTGGCGAACTGCAGGAAGCGGTTCATCATGCTGTTGTAGAAGCGGTGCGCCTGGGACGGGCTGTCCAGGAAGATGCAGTGATCCTTGATGCCCTTGGTGTTGAAGTCGTTGGAGACGGAGCCGATGGCCATCACCAGGATGTCGTAGGCCAGTTCTCGCTCATGCACCACCAGCTCGCCGTTATCGTCGTGGATCGGCGCCAGCACGATGCGTTTCTCGTCGCGCTTGATGTCGGTCAGGCTGCCCAGCTGGAAGTCGAAGCCGTGGTTCTTGGCATGGGACTGGTAGCTCAGGGCATCGATGCCCGCATCCATGGAGCCGGTGGCCACTTCGTGCAGCAGGGGTTTCCACAGGTGGGTGCGGTTACGATCGACCAAGGTCACCTTGGCCTTGTTCTTCTTGCCCAGCTTGCGACCCAGGCTGGTCGCCAGCTCCAGACCGCCGGCGCCGCCACCGACAACGACAATATTCATCATGATAATTTCCCTTGGTTCCTCAAAACGAAAGGGAGCCACCGGCTCCCTGAAACGAAAACGGTCGACGTGATGGCTCAGGCTTCCTTGAAGGCCTTCATCCGCTGCAGGTGATGCGAGATGTTCTTGAATTTATGGGTCTCGCGATCGTCCCACACGATGTCGTAATAATTTTTCAGCTCACGTTCAGTCTCACGATTATCGCGGATTTCATCCTGGACGGAAAGGATGCACAGGCAGTTCCCTGAATTTTTATTACGAAACTCGGTTACACACTTGGTGCCTATGTCGTCGTACTCTTCCGGCCTGTCTATCCGCCCCTGCATGTTGATCGCCGGGTCGAGATTGGGATTGAAGATCACCTGCTTGATGCCACACAGGAAGCCGATCCGCTCGCTCCAGTAGCCGCCGAGCCCCACGCCGCAGATCAGCGGCTTGGGATCCGTGCTCATGTCGAGCTGCTTCTTCACTTCCTTGAGCAGGTGGCTCATGTCATGGCGGGGGTGAACCGTGCTGTAGTGTACGAAACGCACATCATCATCGATAAACTGCAACTGCAGCACTTTTTCATGGTTGCCGGGGCTGGTGGCATCGAAGCCATGCAGATAGATGATCATGGATAAGACCTCAGAAACTGTGACGGTTCTATCGAAACTACCCCAGCGAACGGCCGAGGCGCCACCAAAACATCGCACTTTCTTGCTTTGGATCACGCCCCCAACCACCTGAAAACGCATTTCATCCGGGGGTTGTGGTCACTCGCGGACAAATCGACCCGATTGCGCCGCTGCCCGGTGGGCCTGACGAGAGAAAAACCCCGCCTCTCGGCGGGATCTTGTCAGCTGGCGAGAGGGCCCAGGCCTCAGCCCTGGGTCTGCTCGAAGCGATCCACCGCCTCGGCCACCAGCGCCAGGCTGCCCTGCCAGAAGGCCGCCTCACGGATGTCCTGCCCCAGGTGCTTGGCCACCAGATCCTCGGCGCTCATGCGGCCGGTGTCGCGCAGCAGGGCGCGGTACGCCTGGGCCACGTTCGCCTCCCCCTGCGCCTGGCGGCTCATCAGCTGGTGGTAGACCCCGAGACTGAACAGGTAGCCAAACAGGTAGGGGTAGTTGTAGAACCCGAAGCCGGCGATGGAAAAATGCGCCTTGGCGGCCCAGAACATGGGGTGATAGCGCGCCAGGCTCCCCTCGTACCAGCGGCCCCAGGCCTCATCGGTCAGGCTCTTGAGCCGCGCCGCCGGGACATAGCCCTGCTCGCGCTCGGCCACCAGCGCCAGCTCGAACTCGAAGCGGGCCGGGATGTTGACCAGGAAGGTGGCGGCGCCATCTGCCTCGGCCCAGGCGATGGCCTGGCGCTGCTCGGGGTTCTGGGCCTGCTCGAACAGGGCGCTGCGCACCAGGGTCTCGGCGAAGATGGAGGCGGTCTCCGCCAGGGTCATGGGGTAGCCGCGCTGGCTCATGGGCAGATCGCGGATCAGCCAGTTGTGCCAGGCGTGGCCCAGCTCGTGGGCGAGCGTGATGACGTTGTCCATGGTGCCGGCATAGGTGATGAAGACCCGCGGCTCCACCGGCTCGGCAAACTTGGTGCAGTAGGCACCGGTGCGCCGGTTCGGGGTCGGCGCCGCGTCTATCCAGCCGCGCTCGGCCATCATGCGGGCGAACGCCCCCATCTCGGGATCGAAGCGGGTGAAGGCCGCGGCTATGATGTCGATGGCCTCCTCGAACGTTATGGTCCGGCTGACCGAGGCCGGGGGCGGCGCGAACAGGTCCTCCGGCCCCAGCTCGTCGATGCCGAGTTTGCCGGCCATCAGTGCCAGGGCGCGCTGGCCCAGGCCGCGGGCTCTATAGGTCTCGGCCATCATGGTGTCCAGGGTGGCGCGCTCTATATGGCTCTGGTGACAGGAGAGATCCAGCGCATCAAGCTGACGCACCTTGCCGCGCTGGCGGGCCAGCTCGAGGCGCCAGCCGTTGAGGGCATTGAGGATGGCGGCCACCGTCTCCTGCTCCCCTTCCCAGCCGGCGCTGATGGCATCGAAGGCCTCCCGGCGCAGGGCTCTCTCCGGACTGGACAGCAGGTTGCTCGCCTCGGCCAGCCCCCTCTCCCGCCCATCGATGTGCAGGCGGATCTTGCCCACCAGATCGTTGTAGAGGTTGCCCCAGGCGTGCAGGCCATCGGTACCCAGGCCAATCACCAGCTGCTCGGCCTCCACCGGCAGGCGCTGATCCTGCAGCCGGCGCTCGTGGCGCAGGCGGTAATCCTCCTCCCCCAGCAGCGGATCCTGCATCAGCCGCTCGAATTCGGATTCAGGCAGCCCCAGCATCAGATCCTCTACCGGCGCCAGGGCCTTGAACAGGTCCGCATTGAGGGCGCGGGCACGGGAGGCCAGCTGCTTGGCCAGCGGATCCCGGGCATCCTGACTGCCCTGCGAGGCCGCCAGCACGGCGATGTTCCAGCCGATGTTGCGGATGCGCTGGGCGCGCAGGCGCACCTCGCGCAGGAAATCCTGCAGGGCATCGGCCTGCTCGCGCACCGCCCCTAGCCCATTGATGAAGCCGGTCAGCTCCTCGAGGCTGGCCCGGGCCAGGCTCATGTCCGCCTCCAGCATGGCGCTGTCGAGGGAGGGATAGATATGCTGATTTTGCCACTGCTGTGGGTAGAGAGGTTGTTGCATCGAACGCTCGTTATCAGAAGGGCCTGGCCCGGATGAAATGGGGGGTGGCGCCGGGGCCACGGATAAGGGGTATCAGGGGATGGCTGCGCCTCGATACCCGCAGGATAGTACGAAGGGGGCCGGCGCTTGCCTAGCCCCCATGCGGCTCAACGGGCCGATCCGGCGAGGGGCAACGACGACCCCTGTCGGCGGGTCCGCGCTACTTGGCGGGCTTGAGTCGGCTCACCAGGGTCATGGCCAGCACCAGCACCATGCCCGCCACCACGCCTGCCAGCGCGTTGAGCAGGGTCGGCGTCACGGCGGCCAGCACGGCGCCCACGCCAGCCAGGGGGGCAAGGCTGGCAGCAACCCCTTCAATAAGGTGATGCAGCAAGGGCCAGCCATGGACCAGAATGCCGCCACCGACCATGAACATGGCGATGGTGCCGACCAGCGCCAGCAGGTGCATCAGGCGGGGGGCCGTCACCAGCAGGCCGCGCCCCAGCAGGCGGCGCAGGACGCCGGCGTCCGGCTTCTTCAGCAGGTGCAGGCCGATGTCATCCAGCTTGACGATGAGCCCCACCAGGCCATAGACCCCCACCGTCATCAGCAGGGCGATGCCCGCCACCACCGAGATCTGCAGGGAGAGACTGGTGCCCTGTACGGTGCCAAGCGCGATGACGATGATCTCGGCGGAGAGGATGAAGTCGGTGCGAATGGCCCCCTTTATCTTCTGCTGCTCATAGGCCAGCAGATCGTCCGGCACGGGCTCCGCCCCCTGCCCCGACGCTTCGTCGCCGTGGGGCAGAAACTTGTGGGCCAGCTTCTCCGCCCCCTCGAAGCAGAGGTAGGCGCCCCCCAGCATCAGCAGGGGGGTGATGAGCCAGGGCACCAGCACGCTGATGGCGATGGCGGCCGGCACCAGGATCAGCTTGTTGCGAAAGGACCCCTTGGCCACCGCCCACACCACCGGCAGCTCCCGCTCGGCGCGCACCCCGGAGACCTGCTCAGCGTTGAGGGCCAGATCGTCCCCCAGCACCCCGGCGGTCTTCTTGGCCGCCGTCTTGGTCATCAGCGCCACGTCATCGAGCACGCTGGCAATATCATCGAGCAGGGCCAACAGACTGGTTCCGGCCATATCAAGCATTCCTCATATCAGTGGTGAGAGCCCCTCAGGCATGCTGCCTGGCGACGACCTTGCGCATCAGGGGTTCCGCATTGCGGGCAAATGATGGCACAGTGTAACGAGAAGCCGCCGTTTCGGCAGCACCCATAACAGGGTCAATTGGCCTTGTTGTTCCCTCCAGCCCCTGGCCAAAGGAATTCCCATGCAACCCTGGCAACCCCTGCTCGACTTCTGGTTTGGCGACGACGCCGATGACGCCCCCCGCGCCGCACGACAGGCCCCGCTCTGGTGGGGGAAAAGTGACGAGACCGACGCCCTGCTCGACACCCGCTTCGGCGAGCTGGCCGAGGCGGCGGCCGCCGGCAAGCTGGACGCCTGGGCCGAAGTGCCCACCGGGCGCCTCGCGCTGATCCTGCTGCTGGACCAACTGCCGCGCAACATCCATCGCGGCACGCCGGCCGCCTTCGCCCAGGACGCCAAGGCGCGCGATCTCTGCCTCAAGGGGCTGTCACTCGGGGCAGACAAGTCCCTCTCCCCATTGGCCCGGGTCTTCTTCTATCTGCCGCTGGAGCATGGGGAATCCCGCGAGCAGCAGGCCAGAAGCGTGGCGCTGTTCGAGGCACTGGCGAGCGAGCAAGCAGAGAGCGCCACTCAGGCCACCTTCGAGGGCTTCGCCGACTACGCCCGCCGCCATCAGGTGATCGTCGAGCGCTTCGGCCGCTTCCCCCATCGCAACGCCATCCTGAGCCGCACCGACACGCCGGAGGAGGCGGCCTTCTTGCTGCAACCCGGCTCGGGCTTCTAGGCCCCACCTCAAACCGCAGAGATAAAAAAACGGGCCCACTGGGCCCGTTTTTCATTGTGCAATGCAGAAGCGTCAGGCCGCTTCGGCCAGCGTCTCCTCTTCCTTCTTCTGGTAGGCCTGGGGTGAGAGACCCAGCAGCTCCTGCACCGTGGAGGCGACCGTGATGGAAGATAACGTCCCCACCAGGATGCCGGCGAACAGGGTGAAGGAGAAGCCGTAGAGCGCCTCGCCACCGAACAGCAGCAGGGCGCCCACGGTGAACAGGGTGGTGCCCGAGGTGATCATGGTGCGGCTGAAGGTGGCCTTGATCGCCACATCGGAGCACTCGTGGATCCCCATCTGGGTGCGCGAGCTGAGCAGGTCCCGCAACCGGTCCGAGATGACGATACTGTCGTTGAGCGAATAGCCGATCACCGCCATCAGGCCCGCTATCACGTTAAGATCGAACTCGATGTTGAACAGCGCCAAGAGCCCAAGCGCCACCAGGCCGTCGTGCAGCACCGACACCAGGATGCCGATGGCCTGGCGCCACTCGAAGCGCACCGCCAGGTAGACGGAGATGGCGAGCGACGCCACCAGCACCGCCAGCATCCCCTGCTGGAACAGCTCGGCGCCTACCTGGGGGCCGACGATGGTGGTGCGCAGCAGCTCCACCGGCAGACTCAGCTGCTGGCCGAGCATCACCGCCAGCTCTTCGGCCGGCCAGGGCAGCTCGTGGGGGGGCAGCTTGATCAGCCACTCCTCGGGCACACCGGCGCCACTCAGCTCCACCGCCCCGGCAAGGGGGGCACTGAGCAGGGCGTTGAGCTCATGGGCCTCCTTCAGGGTCTGGATGCGAAACTCCAGCAGGATGCCGCCGGTGAAGTCGAGACCGAGCGACAGCCCGTTGATGGCCAGCACGGCGATGCTGGCGACGGTCAGCAGCACGGAAATCCACAAACCAATGTAACGCCAGCGGGTCAGGCCCATGGCAACGATCATTCTCAGCATTGTTCTACCCTCGGCAACAGGTGACGCAGGATCTCCTGCGGGAGGCAATCGGCGCGGTGCGCGGCGTGATGACACCATGTTCTGGTCATGGTCATACCCTCAGCAGCTTGGCGCTGCTCTTGCCCCACAGGGGGTTGATGATGGCGCGCGTGCCCCAGATGCCGGTCACCATGCTGGAGATGAGCCCCAGGATCAGGGTGATGGAGAAGCCCTGCAGCGGGCCGGAGCCGATGGAGTAGAGCACCACGGCGCAGATCAGGGTGGTGATGTTGGCATCGAAGATGGTGCTGAACGCGGAGCGGTAGCCAAAATCGATGGCATTGGCCAGACTCCCCCCCTCCCGCAGCCTGTCCTTGATCCGCTCGAAGATGAGCACATGGGTATCCACCGCCATGCCGACGGTGAGCACCAGCCCGGCGATCCCCGGCAGGGTCAGCACGGCCCCCGGCAGCACCGCCAGCATGCCCACCTGCATCAGCAGGTTGCCGATGAGCGCGGTGATGGCGACCCAGCCGAACTTGCGGTACCAGGCCATCATGAACAGCATCATGCCGGCCATACCGAACGCCAGGGCGGTGAAGCCCGCCTCGATATTCTGCAAGCCCAGGGTCGGGCCTATGCTGCGCTCTTCCAGGATCTTGAGGGGCGCGGTGAGGGCGCCGGCCCGCAGCAACATGGCGAGCTCCTGGGCCTCGGGCACGCTGGCGAGGCCGGTGATGCGGAACTGGTTACCAAGCGCGGTCTGTATGGTGGCGACGTTGATCACCTCGCTCTGGGCGCGCAGCTTGCCCTGGGCATTGGTCTTGTACTCGGTGAAGACGGTGGCCATGGCGTTGCCCACGTGCTGGCGGCTGAACTGGTTCATCTTGCTGCCCCCCAGGCTGTCGAGCACTATGCTCACCTGGGGCTGACCCATCTCCCCCATGCCCGCCCGGGCATCGACGATGTGCTCGCCGGTCAGCACCGGCTTGCGCACCATGCCCACCGACTGGCCGTTGCGATCCGCCATGACGAAGTTGCTGTCCGGCTTGGCCTGGTAGAAGGCCAGGGACGCGGTGGCACCTATCACCTCTTTCGCCTGCTTGGGGTTGTGCACCCCCGGCAGCTCGATGCGGATGCCGTCCTGACCCTGGCGCTGGACCGAGGCCTCGACGATGCCGAGCTCGTTGATCCGTTTCTTCAGGATCGACAGGTTCTGGGTCACGGCGTTGTTGGCCAAGAGGGTGCGCTCGGCCTCGCTCATCACCAACCGCAGCTCGTTGCCGCTGCGCTTCTGGGTCCACTGATCCTGACGGGTACCGGCGGCATCCCGGATGATGTTGAGCCAGGGGGTCTCGTCGGCCGCCTCGGGCAGGACGATGCGTACCTCCCCTTCGGCGACCCGGGCCACGTTGGCGCCCCGCAGGCGCGCCTCGCGGAACTGGGTGCGCAGGGTGTCCACCAGGTTCTTGGTCTGGTTGTCGATCACGAAACTGAGATCGACCCCGATCAGCAGCTGGGAGCCGCCGCGCAGGTCCAGCCCGAGCTTGATGGGGGCGGCACCGAGCTGGCTTATCCAGGTCGGGGCATTGGAGTAGAACTCCAGGGTCAGGGCCGCACTCTCGAAGCCCTGCTGCTCCAGCAGTTGCTTGGCGCGCTGTTGATCGGCCTGGCTGTCGAACACCAGCTCGACCCGCTCCGGCTGTTGCACCTCTTTGAGCAGGCTGATCTGATGGTCGGCAAACAGGGTGCGCTGCGCTGCGGTCAGGCTGCGCTGACCGTGCAGGCCGAGGGACGGCTGCTCACCGAAGAAGGTGGGCAGGGAATAAAACGCGAAGGTCACCAGCATGAGCAGCAGCAGGGCGTACTGCCACACACTCATGCGGTTCAAGATGGTACGACTCTTATTTCTCATGGCAAAAGCCTCTGTCAGGCGAAGGCGGCGGCGGCGAACACGTCGTTCGCAGCGCGCAAAAAAATGAAACGAGACAGCCTAAGCGTTCACAAAAAGTGAACAGCTAACGAGAGAGGATGAGGCAACAGTTGGCAGTCTGACCCCATCGGAGTCAGGCGAGGAAACTCTGGGAGAAGCGGTACTGCAGGTGTCGGCGCTGCAAGCGCCGGCTATGGATGGTGGCGAAGTGATCGCCAAAGCTGTTTCCGGGGTAGAACAGGGCGGCGTAGAGCAGCATGCCGCACAGCAGCAACAGGATGGCCTGCTGGGACCAGCTCAGGACCAGCTCGTAGACGACCTTATTGGGGGCATTGTCGCTGCGCAGTGAGTGCTCGAGGCGCAGCAGATGATTCTGGTGGGAGCCGACAAATTTGACCACGCCGTCATCGCCGCTGCTGGCGTCGTGGACCACCAGAGCCTGCTCGGATGCGGGCTGATTGCCAGATGCCTTGAGCCCCTCCACCGACAGGGTAGAGAACAAGAGTGCGAGGGTGATGAGCAGGGTCATCGCCGCCAGTTTCACTTTGTCCAGCAGGCTCAAAAAGTTAATTCCCGAATAATAGAAAGGGCAAACTACCATAGCCCTCCAGCAAGGACAAGGGCGGCAGACCCTTCAGCCTGCCGCCCTTGTCCTGGTTGGCGGTTCGGTTTGCGAGCCGGATCACCCCTTCTGGACCATCTCCTCGAAGTCCTCGGCATAGTCCTTGAGCAGACTATAGAGGTGGGCGCGCTGGGAGAGGTCCATCGACTGGCTGAGGTCGCTCAGCCACTGGATGGTGCGCTGGCGGGACTGATCGGTATAGCCGGTGAAGCGCCCGTCCATCAGGCCATCCCCCTGCTGCAGCAAGCGGGTCAGCTCCTTGCCAAAGTCCGGGCTCTGGCGCTGCTTCATCAGCCGCTCCAGCTCCTTGGTCCAGGCCCCCTGAAACTCGAGCCAGGGGCCCATCATCTCGTATTGCCACTCGGCCCACTGGGCGATGAGCGGCTCCTGGGCCGGCTTGACCTTGCCAATCCAGAACACCAGCCGCTCGTTCATCTTCTCCCGAAAACCCTTGAGCATCTCGGTCTTGGACTCGGTGGCAAAGTCGTGCTGGCGCTCCTGCTGGCGTTTCACCCTGTCCCCCATGAAGTGCGCCACCTGGGCATCGGTCAGGGTACGGGCGAGGCGCACGGTACGGGGAATGGCGTTCTCCAGGGTGCGGGTTAGGCTCGCCTGCGTTTTATCCAGATGCACGGCGACCTGCGCCGGGGTCATGGGGCTCGCCACCGCCTTGGCCAGGGCGTCCAGATCCCTGGCATAGATGGGCAACTCGTGCTGGCGATGCCAGGCCATCAACCCCTTCACCTCCCCATCGAGCAGCGTCTTCTGGCTGCGATCCAGCGAAAAGTAGTCGTCCAGTTGCCAGACGATGGCGGAATCGAGCCAGTAGTAGATAACCCGGGTGGCACAGCCCGTCAGCAGCAGGCAGAGCAGCAACAGGCTCCAGCTGCGCGGTTGACGCCATGAGAAGGTGGTCAGCATGCATGACTCCTGTCAGTGAAGAACCGGGCCTGTGCCCAGCGGAGAATGTTGAAAATAGTTAATATTTTTAGATGGTTATCGAATCACGCTAGCCATAACGCAGATGACCCTCGCGGCGCGGGGTCCACCCTGTCTCACTCCAGTCGTCGACGATTGGTGTCGATCAATGACTGATATTCGGGCCCCGGTTGTTGCTCGCTCATCAACAGGGCCCACAACAGGCCGATGTAGTCGACCCAGGGCAGGAAGGCCTCGGCCTGAAATCCTTTGGCATTGAGCAGCTTATGAGTGCCTCCCCTGCCTTCAAGATAGCAGCTCTCCAACTGGCACTGCTGTTCTTCGCTCCAGCCATGGGTACGCACTATGCTGGCGAGCTCGAAGCCCGGGTGACCGGCGGCACCATACTCCCAGTCGATGACCCAGGGCCTGCTTCCCAACAAATTTGCCGGATTGAGATCGTGGTGGCAAGGGAGCCAGCAATCGTCCGGCTCCCGGCTCGCGAGCAGGCCCCGCTCCAGCGCCGGCAACCAGGCGGGCACTCGGGCCAACCGCGCCCGATAACCGGCGGCGTGGGCGCGCACCGCCATCACCACGTTGGGCAACGCCAAACGGTGCATGCGGCCGAGCACCTCGGCCAGCAGCCGCGGTTGTGCCTCCGGCGGCGGGGGTGCCACCAGCCAGTTCGGCTCGTCGCACCAGTCCAGCAGCATCAGACCACAGGCGGGTTCGCTGTGATGGCAAGGCAGGGCCAGCCCCTGCCCCACGGCGCCCTGGTAGAGCTGCCACTCGGTGGCGCGGTCTATGCCGAGGCGCAGGGGATCCGGGTGCCCGCACCGCAAAAAATAGCTGCGCCCCGAGGGGAGGCGCAGCCGGTAGTTGCAGTTGGTCAGGCCAAGACTCAGGGGCTCGAGTCGCCCCTGGCACCAGGGGTCGGGCAGGCTGGCCAGCAGGCTCAGCTCTGCCAGATCCCCGGACTGCCTGTCCGGACGACCTGAAGTCGTGTTCCCCTTACCAGCCAAAGGTCGACTTCTTCGCCTGCTTGCGGATCTCTTTCTGATCGGCCCACAACAGCTCGCCGTTCTCCAGATCCATCAGGTTCATGGTCATCTGGTAGTAGACGTCCTTCACCTTGCCGTTGTCCTTGACGATGCTGGCCAGGTTGCCATAGACCATGTAGCGGGCCCCGGTCTGCTTGCCGAGGCGCACCATGGAGGCGGGATCCACCATGCCGCTGCCCTGCTGGTATTCGAGCTGTTGCTTGACCGCGCTCACCTTGCTCATGTCGACGAAGCGGAACTTGCCCGCCCGCAGCAGCTTGGTGCGGAGGGTGTCGGTGATGGCCTCGGTGTCGATGTGCTCCGAGGTCTTGTTGCGGATGGAGTCCATGAACATCACCGGGCGGCCGCCTGCGGTGATCTCGGCCGTCGCCGGGGAGCTCAGCATGGAGTCCGCCATCTTGTCGGCGATGGCCTGCAGGTCGGAGGAGCCGTAATCCACGGTCACCGTCTCGGTTTCGGTCGCGTCGCCATAGCTGACGGTGGTGCTGGAGCAGCCGCCGAGCAGCAGGGCACCGCTCAGGATCAGCAGGGCATGGTTCATTTTCATCAGTTCGATTCCTCAATCACTTCGCGTACATAGACCCTGTATCCCTGGGCGCTCGCGTTCGGCGCCAAGGCAGTCAGGGTGCGGCTCTGGTGGCCGTGGAGCTTGATGGGGGTCCAACCGCGGCCATCGCTGGCCACCTCCTGACCGCTGCCATCATACCAATAGAACAGGTACTGCAGATGGCTGTCCCCCGACTGGGTACTGGCCAGGATCACATTGACCTGCAGCAGGCCGTTTTGCTCGCGGCGACTCTGCTCGGTCAGGGTAACGTCGATATTCTGGTGCAGCTCGAGCTGGGCCGCGCCCCCCGCTGGGGCATAGAGTGCCACCCCCGAGGTGTTGGTGGCACAGGCGGACAACAGCAGCATCAGGCCAAAGGCTGCATAACAGGCTTTCATCATCGTCTCCTTGGGATCGTCCCGGTCGGGGGCGATCGATAGGGTGAAAACAGACCGGGCCGGCCGCTAGAGCGGCATTACCCGGGTGGTCAGTCCGGCGCCGAGCCGCTGCACCCACACCAGGGTGGTGCGCCCCTCGTGGATGGTCAGCGGCAGCTGGCGCGCGGCGCTGCCGGCGCCGAGGCTGAGCCGCACCTCGCCGGCAGGCAGCATGCCCTGCCAGCTCGCGGCCTGGGCCGGCAGCGTCACCCAGCTGCGGGTGTCGGCGCGCTCGGACAGGGTGTTGAAGATGCCGACCAGAATATTGCCCACATCGCCCCCCTCCTTGGCGGCGCTGCGCCGCACCTGCTCCTTGGTGAGCAGCCGCAGCGCCTGGCGAGTCAGCATGGCCGGCAGCCGCTCCTGCAGATCCTTGGCGGCCAGCGCCTCGAGGCGCACCAGCGGGCTGGTCTGCCCGCTGCGATTGCCCACGCTCACCGCCAGGGGGCCGGTGTCGCTGGCCCTGTTGTCGTAATAGGGCACAGCCACGGTAAAGGTACGAAAATCCCCGTTTGAGGTGGAGATGGGCAGCGGCAGGAAGAGTTCCCGCCGCGCCGGGATCAAGCCATCTTCAAACAGCACCACCAGCTGGCCCTGATGCTTGGCCAGTGGCGGCGCCTTGCGGCCCAGCTTCTGCTCGGTCGCCTTGAGCTCGTCTTGGGATCCGCGCAGCACCGCGAGGCGCAGCAGGGCATCCTGCAGGCTCTGGTTGTCCGGCGCAATCTGGTAGCCGCGCTGATAGTCGACCCAGGCATCGTTGAGATCCCCGCTCGCCTCGTAGAGCACCCCGGAGAAGTAGAAGGTGTAGGCGTTCTGGAAACCGTTCTTCACCTGGCCGATCAGCCGATCGAGATCCGGCGCCCCGCGCGACATGAGCTGGCGCATCTGCCCCTCGGGGCTGCGGTCCTCCCCCTTCTGTCTGACCGCTTGCACCTCGCCGGCCCGCGCCTTGAGGGCCTGCTCCTGCACCTGGTTGGCGCGGCGCACCTCCACCAGGGCGCCCTCGGCATCTCCCCGCTGCAGGTAATTGAGGGCCTGATAGTGGTGCAGCATGGTGCGCTCGTAATCGGGCACCCGATAGGCCATGGTCTGATCGTTGGTGAGCAGGCTGCCCGCCTGGGCCAGGCCATGGCTCACGCGGTATTCGGCCTGGTTGTCTTCCCAGGCGAGACGGTTGTCGGCGGCGGCGAAGGCCTGCTTGCTGCCCCCGTCCTGGCCGGCGAGCCAGGCGATGCGTCCCTGCTCGAGGCGATCGAGCACATAGGTGTCGTCCCCCAGTTGGGAGTCGCGCACCTCGGGCAGCGCCTCGGCGCTCTTGCCCTGCAGCAACAAGTTGCGCAGGGGTACCATCTGATCCGAATAGGAGACGAAGATGTCCTGCCAGTGGGAGGCGCAGCCCCCCAGCAGCAGACCGGCCAACAGCAGACCGGTCAAAGAGGCGGGACGCATCACAGGCTGAGCAGCGGCCCCAGCGGCTGACCGCCGACCAGATGCATATGGATGTGGTAGACCTCCTGCCCGCCGTGGCGGTTGCAGTTCATGATCAGGCGATAGCCGTTCTCGGCGATCCCGGCCTCGCTCGCCAGCTTGCGGGCCACGGTGAACATCCGGCCCAGCGCCAGCTCGTGATCCGGCTCGACGTCGTTGACGGTGGGGATCAGCACATTGGGCACGATCAGGATGTGGGTCTTGGCCTTGGGCTGGATGTCGCGAAACGCGGTCACCAGATCGTCTTGATAAAGGATGTCGGCGGGGATCTCTTTGCGGATGATTTTGCTGAAAATGGTTTCTTGCGCCATGGGTAACTCCTTTATATGAAAAAGAAAATTCAAAATAAACCTCAAGCGACTCCCAAAAACGCCGCCGGGGGTCGTCAAGTGTGACACAAGCCGATATTTGGCACAGCCGTTGTCCCAATCCCTTCAGTTATTGTGAAGAATACCGATAGTGAGAATGACGTCCTCCGTACCGCAGGTATCGCCTACCGGCCATGCAGGGTATCAAAGGGACGGGGTACTCAGGCAAGGGACTTTTGCACAGAAAGCGGGACAATAATGAAACAAACCATGTCAGACCTCTCGATCTTACAGAGAGTCTATTTAGGCTTTGCCATCCTGGTCGCCGTGATGGTGGCCAGCTCGGTGCTGACGTTCAAGAGCCAGAGCGAGCTCAATGAGGCGCTGGATCAGGTAACGCAGCAATCCATGCCGCTGGTGATCGCCAGCAGCCAAACCCAGATAAGCCTGCTCAGCGCCAACAAGTGGCTCACCGACGTGCTGACCGAACAGGATCCCAAGCAACTGCCGGCGGAAGTGGCCGAGCTGCAGCAGGCCAAGGCCCAGGTCGACAAGATGCTGGCGAGCCTCAAGCTGCAGGTGGCATCACATCCCGAGCTGCAAGGAGAGATGGCCGCCCTCGACAAGCTGGTCGGCGACTACCTGCAGCTGACCCAGACCCTGCCCACCGAGCACGAAGCCCTGCTCACCCGGCTGCACAAGGTCAATCAGGCCAAGGGCCAGTTCCAGGTCAGCCTGCCCCAGTTCAAGAAGAACCTCGGCGACATGATGGTTGCCATCGACGACAGCTTCATCAAGATGCTGTCCGAGACCCTGACCACCAAGCTCTCCGCCATCGAACTCTCCACCATGGATGCCCTCAACCAGAGCATCCCCGCCCCCATCGAAGGGGCGCTCAAGCGCAACAAGATGCAGATCGAGAGCTTCAACAGCACCATCAAGGATCTGCAGGGGGAGCTCAAGGATTTTGACAACAACATGGGCCACTACGTCCATGGCTTCGTGCGCGATACCACGGCCAATGAAGGGGTGCTCGCCCAGTACCTGGCGCTGATGAAGCAACAGCAGAGCATGCGTGAGCAGAGCAAGCAGGCGAGCCAGCTCATCGTCGGCATCCAGAACAAGCTGGAGGGGATCACCGCCCAGAGCCAGCAGTTGATGAACAACAGCATCCGCGCCTCCGATCAGGTGCAGACCCGGAGCACCCTCACCCAGGCCATCAGCATCGCCATCGCCATCTTCGTCGCCATCCTGGTCGCCTACACCCTGGGCAAGGCCATCCGTCGCCCGCTGAAAGAATTGCTGCGGGTGCTGACCGAGGTGACCCAGGGGGACATGACCCAGCGTGTCGGCTTCAAGAGCCAGAACGAATTCGGCCAGCTCGGCAGCCAGCTCAACCTGCTGATCCAGCAGATGGGCGACGTGCTCAGGCAGCTCTCCCTTGCCTCCAACCAGCTCAACAGCGCCGCCCATGACAACCGCCACACCACAGAATCGGTGCGCGCCGATCTGGAGAAACAGCGCCAGGAGACCGCCTCGGTCGCCGCCGCCATGACCCAGATGGAAGCCTCGGTACGGGAGGTGGCCCAGGCCGCCAACCAGACCCTGGAGCGGGTGCAGGATGTGGAGAAGGCGTCACAGATGGGCCGCAAGGTGATGGCCGGCAACATCACCACCACCCATCAACTGGCGGGCAAGCTGCAGCAGACCGGCAAGGTGATCGGTGACGTGAGCGCCATGAGCGGCCAGATTGGCAACATCCTCGACGTCATCCGCGGCATCGCCGAGCAGACCAACTTGCTGGCGCTCAATGCCGCCATCGAGGCGGCCCGTGCCGGTGAGCAGGGTCGCGGCTTCGCGGTGGTGGCGGACGAGGTGCGCAGCCTGGCCGGGCGCACCGCCCAGTCCACCAGCGAGATCCAGACCATGATAGAGAACCTGCAGCAGGGGGTCGCCCGGGCGGTCAACGTCATGCAGGAGTGCTCCCGCGAGATGGACAGCTGCATGGATCAGAGCTCCCAGGCCAACAACGCCATGGAGGAGGTGCAGGGAATAGTGGTGCTGATCAGCGACATGTCGAGCCAGATAGCCTCCGCCGCCGAGCAGCAGCAGGCCACCAGCGCCGACATCGCCACCAACCTCAACCGCATCTCCGACATCTCGGATCTCAACTATCAGGGGATCGAGAAAGTGGCCGAGACCAGCCAGCAACTCGACTCCCTGGCCGAGCAGCAGGAGGGGCTGGTGCAGCGCTTCCGGCTCAGCGCCTGAGCCCTGTCACGAGGCGGTTAGTTAACATCCAGACAGCAAGAAGGCTCCCGAGGGAGCCTTCTTTATCGATGGCGGGCGGATGCCGCTATCAGGCGTAGGCGATGGCGCCTTTGCCGACCCCTTCATAGGCCACGATCTTCACGAACTTGTCCCCCACCAGCTGCTTCACCTCGCGGGCGATATGGTGCGCCAGCAGCTCTATGGTGGTGTCGGTGTCGATCATCTCCACCTCGCTCGCCGGCATGGCGAGCTGGAACAGCCCCTGGGGCGCCACGTACTTGAAGCCAAGGTGATGCTCAGCCAGCTGGGTCTTGGCCAGATCGCTCAGCTCCAGCTCGGACAGGGCCACCTGGTCTTCCAGGGTGCCGAGGTAGATGTCGTTCCAACGCTCGGCCCAGTTCAGCTCCAGCTCTTCGTCCCGCTCGCCATCCACCAGGATTTCGATGGGAGAACGGTGACCGTGGGCGATGCGCTGACAGTTGCCGTCGTGCTTCTTGAGGCCATGGCTGTAGTGGTAGAAGGCGCCTTCGATCTTCTCCTGGCGCAGGGTCAGGGAGAGATCCTTGATGTTGTCCGGCAGCCGCTTGGCCAGTACCGCCAGCAGGTAGCGGGTCACCGACTCCTTGTCCACCTGGGGAGCTGGAATGAAGGCGAACGCCTGGGACGGGCTGCGCAGATGGATGGAGCGAGCCGGGCGCAGCAGATCTACGGTGCACTCGTCGTTGTCCAGCGCGTCTATGTGCACCAGCCCACAGCCGGTCGGCACCAGCAGCTTGTGATCCACCTCTTCATCGATGATCGACTTGATCAGTTTCTTCACCCGGCCGAAGTCCAGCAGCATGCTCATCTCATTGAGCTCGCCGCTCATTTCGACATCGACCAGCCAGCTCTCCCCCACCATGCCACGGCGTTCACACAGATAGCTGGAGTCGATAACGGTCAAATCTCTTACAAATAACTTCATCACTCAGGCCTTGCTACAGAGAAAGTGCGGTTTGGGATATTATGACCCCGGATTATCGGCAAAGGAACTGGAACCCCCCATGAACAAATTGCTTATCAAGAACGCCACCCTGGTCAACGAAGGTCGCATCTATGCCTCCGACGTGCTGATCGAGGGGGAAAGGATCGCCCGTATCGCCCCCCACATCGAGGCAGAGGATGCGGTGGTGATCGATGCCGCTGGCCGTCACCTCATCCCCGGGATGATCGATGATCAGGTCCACTTCCGGGAACCAGGCCTGACCCACAAGGGCACCATCGCCAGTGAATCCCGGGCCGCCGTGGCCGGGGGCACCACCAGCTTCATGGAGATGCCCAACGTCAATCCCCAGACCACCACCATCGACGCCCTCGAAGCGAAATACGAGATAGCCGCCAGGGGCGCCGCCGCCAACTACAGCTTCTATCTGGGTGCCACCAACGACAACCTGGAAGAGATCAAGAAGCTCGATCCCAAGCAGTCCTGCGGCATCAAGATCTTCATGGGTGCCTCCACCGGCAACATGCTGGTGGACAACCAGGAGACCCTGGCCGCCATCTTCCGCGAGAGCCCGGTGATGATAGTCACCCACTGCGAGGACACCCCCTCCATCAAGGTGCTGGAAGACGAGGCCCGCGCCAAGTGGGGCGAGGACGTGCCGATGCGCGAACACGGCCGCATCCGCAGCGCCGATGCCTGCTACAAATCCTCCAGCATGGCGGTCGGCCTCGCGAAAAAATACGGTGCCAAGCTGCACGTGCTGCACCTGACCACCGCCAAGGAGCTATCGCTCTTTACCGCCACCCCGGATCTGAAGGATCTCAAAGACAAGAACATCACCGCCGAGGTATGCGTTCACCACCTGTTCTTCAACGAGGCGGACTACGACACCCTGGGTAGCCAGATCAAGTGCAACCCGGCGGTGAAGAGCGCCGCCGACCAGCACGCGCTGCTGGATGCGGTGCGCAACGACGTGCTGGACATCATCGCCACCGACCACGCCCCCCACACCTGGGAAGAGAAGCAGAACAGCTACTTCAAGGCGCCGTCCGGCGTTCCCCTGGTGCAGCACTCCCTGCAGGCGCTGCTGGAGCTCTACCACAACGGTGTCTTCTCGCTGGAGACTATCGTCAAGAAGACCTCCCACGCGGTGGCCGAGCGCTTCCAGGTGCAGGATCGCGGCTACATCCGCGAGGGTTATTTCGCCGACCTGGTGCTGCTGGATCTCGGCAAGCCCTATGTGGTCAACGACAGCAACCTGCTCTACCTGTGCGGCTGGTCGCCGTTC
>NZ_JRGL01000022.1 GCF_000764655.1 Aeromonas aquatica | reverse complement strand
GCCCTGGTCAGCTTCGCTCCAGTTGATGGCTTTCATCTTGACCAGATCGATAACGCCCTTGAAGTTCTCTTCTGAACCGATGTTCAGTTGCAGCGGAACCGGGTTACCTTTCAGGCGGGTCTTGATGTGCTCAACGCAGCGCAGATAGTTGGCGCCAGTACGGTCCATCTTGTTGACGAACGCGATACGGGGAACCTTGTACTTGTTAGCCTGACGCCATACGGTCTCAGACTGTGGCTGTACGCCACCTACGGCACAGTACACCATCACGGCACCGTCCAGAACACGCATTGAACGCTCTACTTCGATAGTAAAGTCAACGTGGCCCGGGGTATCGATGATGTTGATACGGTGCGGTTGGAACTGTTTGCCCATACCGGACCAGAATGCGGTGGTCGCGGCGGAGGTGATAGTGATACCACGCTCTTGTTCCTGTTCCATCCAGTCCATGGTGGCGGCGCCATCGTGAACTTCACCGATCTTGTGACTTACACCGGTATAAAACAGAACGCGCTCGGTAGTGGTAGTCTTACCGGCGTCGATGTGAGCAGAGATACCGATGTTACGATAACGCTCAATGGGGGTTGTACGAGCCATTGTCATCCTCTTACTAGGAGCGTGCCCCTAGATAACTGAAGGTGCGCAGAGCCAAAAGACCCTGCGCAAGCGGATTACCAGCGGAAGTGAGCGAAGGCCTTGTTCGCTTCAGCCATACGGTGAACGTCTTCACGTTTCTTGACAGACGAACCCTTATTGTCAGCGGCATCCAGCAGCTCGCCAGCCAAACGCTGAGCCATTGATTTTTCACCACGTTTACGAGCGGCATCAACCAACCAGCGCATTGCCAGGGCATTGCGACGGACCGGACGAACTTCTACCGGTACCTGATAAGTTGCACCACCGACACGACGAGATTTAACCTCGACGGACGGACGGATGTTGTCCAGAGCGACTTCGAACAGGGCCAGGTGCTCTTTGCCAGATTTGGTGGCAATGATGTCCAGGGCGCCATATACGATGGCTTCTGCAACAGATTTCTTACCGTCAACCATTACTACGTTGACAAATTTAGCCAGCAGCTCTGATCCGAACTTAGGATCCGGCAGGATTTTACGCTGACCAACAACACGACGTCTTGGCATTTCAAATTCTCCGTAACTTCAGGGATTACCCAAAACTAGAAAGTTATCTAACTAGAAACGAATTAACGTTTGGCCTTACTTAACGGAGAACCATTAAGCTTTAGGACGCTTCACGCCATACTTGGAGCGAGCCTGCTTACGGTCTTTAACACCGGCACAGTCCAACGCACCACGAACGGTGTGATAACGAACACCTGGCAAATCCTTGACACGACCGCCACGGATCAGAACAACGGAGTGCTCCTGCAGGTTGTGACCTTCACCGCCGATGTAGGAGGTGACTTCGAAGCCGTTGGTCAGACGTACACGGCACACTTTACGCAGTGCAGAGTTAGGCTTCTTCGGGGTGGTGGTATATACACGAGTGCATACGCCACGCTTCTGAGGGCACGCTTCCAGCGCCGGCACGTTGCTTTTTACAACGAGCTTGATGCGTGGCTTGCGAACCAACTGGTTAATAGTTGCCATCAAAAGGCTCCTGATAATGACTTCATAAACGTGTGAAAAATCCTCCCCGCAGATACGGGGACGCGAAATTTTATGCCCTGTTGTCTGGGGAGTCAAGATTTATACAATTCGTACGGCCAAAGGGCAAATGACATCCTGACAGGAGTGTGGTAACCATCTGAGCTACCGAGTAAAAATAGAAACTAGCCAGCCCAGGTCTGTGGTGATCCCTGCTCGGCGATCAGCGCGATCAGGCCGGCCATATCGAGCTCCATCCCGATCCGGCCCTGCAATCCCCGCGCCTTCAGGTCTTCTTCCATCACATAGAGCGGGATCCCGGCCAGACGCGCGCACCATTGCGGGGCCATTGCCGCCACCACGGCGTCCTGCATCAGCACCAACACATCCTCGGCATCACGATAACGCAGCGCCTGCTCCAGATCCTGGCTTTGGAAGGGAGAGTTCAATACCAGCTGTATCATGGGCACCTCAGAAGCTGATGTGGGTTGTACAACCGTTCCACTGATGGCGGATCTCGGCAGGTGACAAAACCGTCACGGGGATCAGCAGAGCCGAGGCTGTCAGGCCCCGCTCTGCCAGGGACGCCGCACAGACATAGACCTCTTCGATATCGTACAGTTCCAACATCTTGAAGGTCGGCGCGTAGTGGCGCTGCAATATCCCCTGTGGTGACTGCTCCCTGACCAGTTGCAACACCCCGTCCCCGATCAGGAACAGGGCCAGAGATTCGGTCAATGCCGAGGTCGCCAGCAAGGCATCAAGGCCTTCCCGACCATTCGCCGTGCCGTGGGGACCCCGTCGACAGATAAAGGCAATCTTGCTCATCGAGCCTCCCTAGAACTGGACGAAGCGATCGGCAGTCAGGCTGGCCTCGGCCAGCTGCCCCAATCCACTCAGGCGAAACGGCGGCTGCAGATTGAACTGGGTCTTGCCGACCCCTTTCGCCTCGGTTTCATCGAGCACACCGCGCCGCATGGCGGCCGCGACACAGACATCGATGGCAATGCCTTGCGCCAGCGCCAGCTCACGCCACAGCGCCACCAGGTCGGTCTCATCGGAGGCAGGAGCATGCAAGCTACTGCCGTTATGAACCCCATCCTGATAGAAGAACAGGTGAGACAGGCGATGCCCCTGGTCGATGAGGCTCAGGGCGAAGCGATAAGCGGTGCTGGCCGTCTGGGTGCCATAGGCGGGCCCGGTCACCAGCAGGGCAAAACTCAGACTCATATCCGGGCTCCTGCACAGGTTTTCATCCATTCTACCCCAAAGACGAAAAAGCCCCTCCAAAGAGGGGCTCTTCCTGTCACCCTGGATCAGACGTAGGCGATGGCTTCGACTTCGACCAATACATCCTTGGGCAGACGCGCTACTTCCACGCAGGAGCGTGCTGGTGCGGCTTCACCGAAGTAGCGGGCATACACCTGATTGAAGGCCACGAAGTTGTTCATGTCGCTCAGGAAGCAGGTGGTCTTGAGAACCTTGCCAGTATCGGCACCGGCCGCCTTCAATACTGCAACCAGGTTCTTCATCACCTGCTCGGCCTGCGCCTCGATGCCACCGGCGACGATATCCATGGTGGCGGGATCGAGCGGGATCTGTCCGGAGGTAAAGACCAGCTCACCCAGCTTGGTGGCCTGTACATAGGGGCCAATCGCGGCGGGAGCCTTGTCGGTTGCAATCACTTCTTTAGCCATTCTTATCTATCCCCTTCTATGGCGCTTATTCGCTCTCTTCTTCACCCTGCTTGCGCTGTCGGATATAGAGATACACGGTATGTTTGGAAATATTCAGCTTGTCGGCGACCAGGTTGATCGAATCCTTGATGTCAAATATGCCCTTCTCGAACAGCTGGGTCACGATAAAACGGTTCTTGGCATTGTTCGCCACGGACGGATCGCGGTTGATCTCGTCGATGGTGTTGTCCACCGTCTGGGCGACCAGCTCTTCAACGCTGTTGGCGAAGGTCTCCGGCGACTGACGCTCCACTTGCTGCGGCGTCGGGAAGAATTCGGCCACGAACTCGTGGAAGGGCGCATTGATGTGCAAGTTGATGCAGATAAGGCCGATCACCTGCTTGTCGCCATTGCGGATGGCGATGGTGCTCGACTTCATCAGGGCGCCGGTACGGCTGCGGGCGAAGTAACTCTGGGTGTAATCCTGGCCCGTACTCTCGATGTCTTTCAGCATCCGCAGGGCCAGATCGGTGATCGGTGCCCCCAGAGTCCGGCCCGTGTTGAAGCCGTTCGCTATCTTGATCACCGACTCGTGCAAATTCTCCAGGGAGTGCAGCACCACTTCGCAGTGCTTGCCGAACAGTTCGGCCAGACCCTCGATGAGGCCCTCATAAGAGCGCAACAACTCCCTGTCTTCGTCTGTAAAAGCGCGACCGCTCAGCTGCTCTTCGGGAAGCAGCACCTCCTCGATACCGACCGCCATGTTCTACCCCTGTAATAACCATTCAACTTTCCCGAGTTTTCAATTGCGGGGGATCAATGTCAACTTTTTTTGATTTTTTGCTCTATAAGCTTGCACTGGATCATCCCCTGCCCCAGCCCGGTGCAGGGATTTTACCCTGCCGCAGACAAAAAAAGGGCCCCTTCAAGGGGCCCTTTCTCATCACTGCAGCGGAAGATTACTCTTCGTCAAAACTGCCGGCTGCGTTGAGCAGATCCGCCAGATTTTGCTGAGCCTCATCGGCAGTCACCTGCGGCACACCGACAGCACGAGCTGCGGCGGCACGCTGGTTGATCCGGGTGTGGTGGTAGGCAAAGCCGGTACCAGCCGGGATCAGACGACCCACGATTACGTTCTCTTTCAGGCCACGCAGTTCATCACGCTTGCCGCCAACGGCCGCTTCGGTCAGAACCCGGGTGGTTTCCTGGAAGGAAGCCGCGGAGATGAAGGACTCGGTGCTCAGAGATGCCTTGGTAATACCCATCAGGATGTGACGGTAGGTGGCCGGAGTCTTACCTTCGGCAACCAGCTTACGGTTGGCAATCTTCACACGGGCCACTTCAACCTGCTCGCCTTCGATCAGGTCGGTGTCGCCAGCGCTCAGGATCTCGCACTTACGCAGCATCTGACGAACGATGACTTCGATGTGCTTGTCGTTGATCTTAACGCCTTGCAGACGGTAAACGTCCTGCACTTCGTTGGCGATGTAGTTGGCGACCGGGCTGATACCGCGCAGACGCAGGATGTCGTGAGCAGACTCAGGACCGTCCGCCAGCACTTCACCCTTCTCAACTTTTTCACCTTCGAACACGTTAAGGTGACGCCACTTCGGAATCATCTCTTCGTAGATGTCGCCACCGTCGGTCGGGGTGATGACCAGACGGCGTTTGCCCTTGGTCTCTTTCCCGAAGGAGATGGTACCGGAGATCTCGGCCAGGATAGCCGGTTCCTTCGGTTGACGTGCTTCGAACAGATCCGCAACGCGCGGCAGACCACCGGTGATGTCCTTGGTACCGCTGGATTCTTGCGGGATACGCGCAACCGCGTCACCCACACCCACGTTGGCACCATCTTCCAGGTTCACGATCGCCTTGCCCGGCAGGAAGTACTGGGCGGCTACATCGGTACCCGGGATCATGACATCCTTACCGTTCAGGTCGACCAGTTTCACGGTCGGACGCATCTCTTTACCGGCACTCGGACGCTCGTTGACATCCAGCACGACGATAGAGGAGAGACCGGTCAGCTCGTCGGTCTGACGAGTGATGGTCACGCCTTCGATCATGTGCTCGAAGTCCAGACGACCTGCTACTTCGGTGATGATCGGGTGAGTGTGCGGATCCCAGTTGGCGACGGTGTCACCGGTGCTCACGGCCTGGCCATCCTTCACTTCCAACACGGAACCGTAAGGCAGCTTGTGGCTTTCCTTGGTACGGCCCATCTCGTCCATGATGGTCAGTTCGGTAGAACGGGAGGTGATAACCAGCTTGTCGGCACTGTTGGTAACGAACTTGGCGTTCTGCAGCTTGATGCTACCGGTGTTCTTGACCTGGATGCTGCTCTCGGCAGCAGCTCGGGATGCGGCACCACCGATGTGGAAGGTACGCATCGTCAGCTGGGTACCCGGTTCACCGATGGACTGGGCGGCGATAACACCGACAGCCTCACCCTTGTTCACCAGGTGACCACGGGCCAGATCACGGCCGTAGCAGTGAGCACAGTTACCGAAGTCGGTCTCACAGGTGATGGCAGAACGTACCTTCACGCGGTCGACGGAGTTGCGCTCCAGCAGGTCACACAGATACTCGTCGAGCAGAGTGTTACGCGCTACCAGCACTTCTTCTTCGGTACCCGGCTTGATCACGTCTTCGGCGACCACACGGCCCAGCACGCGCTCACGCAGCGGCTCGACCACGTCACCACCCTCGATCAGCGGAGTCATCCACAGACCTTCGGTAGTACCGCAATCGTCCTCGGTGATCACCATGTCCTGTGCCACGTCAACCAGACGACGGGTCAGGTAACCAGAGTTCGCCGTCTTCAGTGCGGTATCCGCCAGACCTTTACGAGCACCGTGAGTGGAGATGAAGTACTGCAGTACGTTCAGACCTTCACGGAAGTTCGCCACGATCGGCGTTTCGATGATGGAGCCATCCGGCTTGGCCATCAGGCCACGCATACCGGCCAGCTGACGGATCTGGGCGGCGGAACCCCGTGCACCAGAGTCGGCCATCATGAAGATGCTGTTGAACGAGGCTTGCTCTTCCTCTTCCCCTAAGGAGTTGACGTTCCGCTCCTTGGAGAGGTTATCCATCATGGCCTTGGAGACGCGATCGTTCGCGCTGGCCCAGATATCGATAACCTTGTTGTAGCGTTCGCCCGCAGTCACCAAACCGGACAGGAACTGGTCCTGGATCTCGGCAACTTCGGCTTCGGCAGCAGCAACGATGTCTTTCTTGGCATCCGGGATGACCATGTCATCGATACCAACGGAAGCACCGGACAGGGCCGCATAATGGAAACCGGTATACATCAGCTGGTCAGCGAAGATGACGGTGTCCTTCAGGCCCTGCTTGCGATAGCAGGTGTTCAGCAGACGAGAGATGAGCTTCTTGCCCAGCGCCTTGTTGGAGACGCACTTGATCCAGTTCTGCGGATTGGCAGCCAGATCCGCTTCTTCGGCAGCGGTCAGCACCTTGGGCTCGTCGATCAGCGC
>NZ_JRGL01000021.1 GCF_000764655.1 Aeromonas aquatica | reverse complement strand
TCAAATTGTTAAAGAGCGTCACGCTTATCGCGTTGAGGAGGCGCATATTACGCTCCTCACTTCGAAAGTCAAGCGGTTGTTTTCGCTTTTCTTTCGGCGCCCACTTCACGAGGAAGCTGGCTCATCAGTCCGGCGTGTTGTGCCGTGCTGGTAGGGGCGATTATAGGGAGCCAGAGCGCGATGACAAGGGCTTTTTTGTCATTGTTGTTCGTTCGCTCAGTTCTACAGCAAACCGGTCTTTTTTCGCCCATAACCGTATCGATTTCGGTATTCCCTGGATTTAAATTGAACATTTGAAAAGCCACTTTATAATTGGCATATCAGATGTCACATTAAGGTTGCACCATGCACCAGATCCTCGATAGCCATAAAGAAGAGCGGATACTCCCCCTGTTTCGTTTAGGGTTCAGGCCCTTCTTCCTGCTCGGCGCGCTCTTTTCCTGTCTGGCCATGCTTGGCTGGCTCGGGCAGCTCAACGGCTGGCTCCAGTTGCCCGGGCTCTCCAACCCCGTCTGGTGGCATGCCCATGAGATGTTGTTCGGCTTCGGTGCATCCATAGTCGCGGGCTTCCTGTTGACCGCCGTCCAGAACTGGACCGCTCACCCCGGCGTTCGTGGCTGGCCCTTGGCGCTGGTCGTGGGACTATGGGCGCTGCCACGATGCATGCTGCCCTGGGTGGGAGAGGATAGTGTCGTCCTGATGGCTGCAGATCTGGCCTGGCTACCGCTCTGTGCCTGGTTCCTCGCCAAGCCCATCATCATCACCCGCCAGTGGCGCAACCTCTTCTTCGTGCCACTGCTCCTGATATTGACCCTGCTCAACGGCGCCAGCTGGCTGTGGCGGGATGACTGGCTCACCATGGAGCATTTGCTGATCACGACGGTGCTGCTGTTCACCACCCTGATCGCCGTGATGGGGGGGCGAGTCATTCCCTTCTTTACCGCCAGGGGAACGGGTCAGGAAAAAGCCGTCCCCCTGCACTGGTTGGAGCGCGGCTCCCTCGCCTCCCTGTGGCTGATCATGCTGCTCTGGTTGCTGCTGCCCACCCCATGGACCACCAGCCTTTATATGGTGCCTCTATATATAGTGGCGGCAGGCCTGCATCTGTGGCGACAACTGCGCTGGCAGCCCAAGTCAACGCTCTCCCATCCCCTGCTGTGGTCACTGCATCTGGCTTATCTCTTCATCCCTCTTGGTCTGCTCGCCCTCTCGGCTCAGGCCGCAGGCTTGCCCATCACGCTCTCGGTCGCCAGCCACCTGTTCAGCGCCGGCTGCATAGGAACCATGATCCTGGGGATGATTGCCCGGGTGTCCCTCGGCCACAGCGGCAGGGCGCTGCGGGTGGGGCGCAGGATCACGGCGGCATTTGGCCTCGTCATACTGTCCGCCCTGCTCCGGGTATTGATCCCGCAACTCTGGCCCGCCTTTACCCTGGTCGGCTGGAACCTGAGTGGCTGGAGCTGGATCGCGGCCTATGGCCTGTTTGTCTGGGTCTATGCCCCCATCTTGAGCCAGCCCAGGGCCGATGGACGCCCAGGTTAATCAGCGGGAACTCGTGGCGGGGTAATGGATCAGGTTATGGAAGACGGCGGGGGCTCTCCCCAGATTACGGTAGCCATGGGGGCGGTCGGCGGCGAAGCGCACCGCCTCCCCCTGCGCGAGTGAACGCCACTCCCCTTCGATCAAGACCTCCATAGCGCCGCTGATGACGATGACGTGCTCGGTGACCCCAGGCTCGTGGGGCTCTGATTCCCGCTGATAGCCGGGCAACAGGGTGAGCTCGAACAGCTCGAAACCAAAGCGGCCTTCATAGGGGAATAGCGGCGCCACCTGCATGCCCTCTCCCGCCGGTTGCTGGCGGATCGCATCGGCAACCCGATAGAGGGTCTTCTCACTCTCAGTCGGGGCCGGCTCGATGAAGCTGGAGAAGGAGACCCGAAAGCCGGTGGCGATCTTCCACAGGGTCGCCACCGTCGGGCTGGATTCTCCCCGCTCTATCTGCCCCAGCATGGCCTTGCTCACCCCGGTCTCACGGGCGGCCACATCCAGGCTCCAGCCCATCTCACCGCGCAACCCCTTCAGCCGCTGGGCCAGATGTTGATTCATCTCCTGCATGTTTTCCCCTTGAATGTTGTTTGACCACCTTGTGCGCTATAGCGCACATCGCTATAGTCAAAGCCGTATTGTACGTAATAACGCACAAGCTATCAGCATCCAACAAGGAAGTGTCATGCCCTTTACCCTACCCCATCTGGCCGCAGGCCTGATCGCCGTGCTGGTTGGCTACACCAGCTCGGTCGTACTGATCATCCAGGCAGCCACCGCCGCCGGGGCCGATGCCGCCCAGGTCTCCTCCTGGCTATGGACGCTGGGGATCGGCATGGGGGTGAGCTGCATCGGGCTCTCCCTCTATTACCGCGTCCCGGTATTGACCGCCTGGTCCACCCCGGGAGCCGCCCTGCTCATCACCAGCCTGGGCAACTTCAGCCTGGGGGAGGCCATAGGTGCCTTCGTGATCTCTTCCCTGCTGATCACCCTGTGCGGGATCAGCGGCTGGTTCGATCGCCTGATGCGCCATATCCCGGCTCCCCTGGCCGCGGCCATGCTGGCCGGGGTCCTGCTCCGCTTCGGGCTGGATCTGTTCAGGGTGGCACCGCAGGATCCCCTGCTGCTGGGGGCACTGTTATTGGCATTTCTGATCGGTCGTCACCTGTGGCCACGCTATACCATGGTGCTGGTGCTGGCGACCGGCATGCTGCTCTGTACCCTGAGGGATGAGCTGCAGCTGAGCACAGTCCACTGGCAACTCTCCAGCCCGGTCTGGATCACACCGACATTCTCCCTGGACGCCTTGCTGGGCATAGCCCTGCCGCTGTTCATCGTCACCATGACGTCGCAGAACATGCCCGGCATCACCATACTGCGAGCCCACGGCTATCAACCTGCCACCTCCTCCCTCATCACCTGGACCGGCCTGACCGGTCTGCTGCTGGCCCCCTTCGGCGGCTACGCCTTCAACCTCGCGGCCATCACGGCCGCCATCTGCATGGGCAAGGAGGTGGATCCCGATGCCAACCGCCGCTGGCCCGCCGCGGTCTGGGCCGGTTGCTTCTACCTGCTCACCGGTTGCTTCGGCGCCACAGTGGTGGCCCTGTTCAGCGCCTTCCCCACCGCCCTGGTCACCTGCGTGGCCGGTCTGGCCCTGCTCGGCACCATAGGCAGCAGCCTGCACAGTGCCTTGCAACAGGATGAGGAGCGGGAGGCGACACTGCTGACCTTCATCATCACGGCGTCCGGGATCAGCCTGCTCGGCGTCGGCTCCGCCTGTTGGGGATTGCTGGTCGGCATAGGGCTATATAGCGTCAACCGGCTGCGCGCCTGACCTGACCATTTGGGGAGACTCCAGTGAGACGCTGCACATAATTCGGCAAACATGGTTCACAGTTGAAACCAATTGCCGTCTAGTGAGGCCGGGGTGCATATCCTTCCCAGGATGCGCCCCCTCAGACTCACCACTGGAGAACAAGAATGAGGAATCAGGCTGTCATTGTATTACTGGCCCTGCTGGGCGCCAGCGCCCAGGCCGCCGACGCTGATCGGGAGCTGGCGCGCGAGCTCGCGCTGCAACAGCAGAACCTGCTGCCCCTGCTCGGCAATCAGCAGTACCAGGCCCCGCTGCCCAACCTGCTGCAGAAGGCCAGCCCCAGGTTGAAGCGCCAAGCCACCGACGCCAACCTGGCCGCCATCGATCGGCAGGGGCTGACGGGGGAGGTCAAGCAGCTGATGCAGTTGCGGCTGGCCAACCCGGAGCAGGCCGATGCGCTGAAGCAGGGTGTCGAGCCGCTGATCGCCTATGTGCCGAGTGGCGATGAGCAGAGCTGGAGCGCCATCGAGGCCTTCGACGGCGCCGGCAACCCCGTCTACCTCGACGTGAACCAGGCCCCGGCACGACCGGTTCTGGTGGTGGAGGCCGATCCCGTCAAGGCCAAGAATGCCGGTCTGAAGGTGATGCGCAGGGCATTGGCCGAGGCGGACTTGCAGTCTGCTCCCCGTGCCGCCAACAGCACGGCGCCACTCAAGACCAGCATCTTGAAGAAGATCCGGCTGAGCGATGATCAGGAGCCCTGGCTGCTCGGTGCCGCCGAGGTCTATGCCGTGGTGGCCGGGGTCAATCCCAGCCGGGATGAGCCGGTGGTGGACATAGTCGACATGCCCTACCTCGATTATGACAACACCGACTACAGCCCGAACCAGATACTGGTGTACTGGGATCGCTATCGCTGGGGCGCCGTCGATGTGGTCATGATGGAGCAGGATGACAACGTCAACTACAAGGAGCTCAGCGCCCTGCTGATCGAGGCGCTCAAACTCGGCTTCACCGCCGGTGGCGTGCCGGAAGCCCTGCCCTT
This sequence comes from Aeromonas aquatica, assembly GCF_000764655.1. Classification (GTDB taxonomy): domain Bacteria; phylum Pseudomonadota; class Gammaproteobacteria; order Enterobacterales; family Aeromonadaceae; genus Aeromonas; species Aeromonas aquatica. Next base: position 65,524 of record NZ_JRGL01000021.1, on the reverse strand, counting down.
CCTCGACCTCGGCGGTCGCATCGTCAAGGCATTGCCCGACTCCTGGATGACCAACAACGACGACTACCTGGATACCTTCTACACCCTGGAGCAGGACCAGAGCTATCAACAATATCCCGGCGCCGCCGGCAATGCCGTCATCACACTGGAGCCCAAAGAGATCCAGCCGACCCGGCCCTGACGCACGGCCATAGCAAAAAAGCCAATGAGGTGACTCATTGGCTTTTTTTGTCTCGACTGCGAGCAGGATCAGGCCTGGCCTTTGGGCCTCACACCCAGGGTATGGCAGATGGCGTAGGTCAGCTCGGAGCGGTTCAGGGTATAGAAGTGGAAATCCTTCACCCCTTCCTGACTCAGCACCCGCACCTGATCGATGGCGATGCTGGCCCCCACCATGTTGCGAGTAGTCTGATCGTTGTCCAGCCCCTCGAAGCGCTGATGCATCCAGCGCGGGATCTTCACGTTGGTGAAGCCGGCGAACTTGGCCAGGGTCTGGTAGTTGGAGACCGGCAGTATCCCCGGCACGATTTCGGCATCGATGCCGATGGCTGCGCAGCGATCCCGAAAGCGCAGATAGGTCTCAACGTCGAAGAAGAACTGGGTGATGGCGCGGTTCGCACCGGCATCTATCTTGCGCTTGAGGCTCAGCAGATCGGACTGCGCGCTGCGCGCCTCGGGGTGACCTTCCGGGTAGGCGGCGACTGAGATGTCGAAGTCTGCCTCGGACTTGAGCAGGGCGACCAGGTCGGTGGCATACATGTCGGGCTTGTCGACACCGGGAGGCAGATCACCACGCAGGGCGACGATGTGGCGGATGCCGCTGTTCCAGTAGTCGCGGGCTATGGTGCGCAGCTCGTCACGGCCGGCATCGATACAGGTCAGGTGCGGGGCTGCGATGAGGCCGGTGCGCTCCTTGATGTCCTTGATCACCTTGTGGGTGCGATCCCGGGTGCCGGAGTTGGCGCCATAGGTCACGGAGACGAACTTGGGTTCCAGCACCTGGAGCCGCTCGATGGATTGCCACAGGGTGTTTTCCATCCCTTCGCTGTTGGGCGGGAAAAACTCGAAGCTGACCGAAATGTTGTTACCCAAATCCGCCAGACTCTGGTTGAGTGCCTCAACCTGACGCGCGCTGTGAAATCCCATCTGTTCTCTCCCTGTCCTGCCACCGGTTCCTCTACGCCAAAACGGATGTTTGGACGTCTAAACGTCTTGCTATCTTTATGACAAAACCGATCAAAGTCAACACCGATTTGCGGCCAGATCCTGTCTCGCCAGTTTTTTTATTTGGCAATTCGGCATAAGTAACGATTGGCCCCCATCCCAAAATGGGCCTAGGCAGGCTATGATGCGGGCGGATCGTCCTGGACGTTCTGAATCTGCGTGTGATTGTTTGGCCGGGTCTTCCCCGGCCTTTTTTTAACTTTTTCTCCCGCCTGCCGATAATCGATTGAGTCATCAGCAGGAGTCCATCATGGAAGATCACCCCGGCTTTGCCACCGATTTACTGTTCGATCGCTATCAGGGCGAGGTGACGGATCATGCAGGGTTCTGGGCCGTCAAAACCCCGACCGCCCCGGATTACTACTTCGGCAACTATCTGCTGCTGCCGACCCCGCCCAGTGACCGCGACAAGGGCTGGCTCGAGGCCAGCTTCGACCAGCTGATAGGTCAGGATCCCGGGATCCGGCACCGCACCTTCCAGTGGCCGCTGGCCGAGGGACAAAACAGCCGGGTCGCCGGCTTCGTGGCGGCGGGTTACCAATACATGGAGTGCGTGGTGCTGGCGCTGGACGAGTGCAGCTGGCAAGCACCGGCCGGGCCGACTGTCGGCCCTGCCCGGGCCTTCGATGCCGCCGACTGGGATGACTGGCTGGCGTTGGAGCTGGATGAGCGCGACCCCGGCCATTCGGAAGCAAACTATCTGCCTTATCTGCAGTCACGGCGCCGTCTGTATCAGGCCATGATCGCCGATGGGCTGGGGCAATGGTGGGGGATCTGGCAGCAAGGCAGGCTGGTCGCCAGCTGCGGGCTGTTCTTCACCGGCAATATGGGACGTTTTCAGCTGGTGCGCACCCGGCAGGATTGGCGCAATCGCGGGCTCTGCCGCCAGTTGCTGAGCCAGGTTGCGCGCCTGGGGCTGGCGCAGGCCGAGCGCCTCATCATAGTGGCCGACGAGCATTACCATGCCCAGCGTGTCTACCGCTCGCTGGGCTTCTCACCGGTGGCCCGCATCGGCAGCCTGTGCCGCTGGCACTTGCCTCAATAACAGATAGAAATGAAAACGGGAGGCTATGCCTCCCGTTGTTTATGCTACTTCAAGTCACTGCTGCGGTGTTTCCAACTCGTTGGACAAGGCTTGCTCGACCTCGGCCGAGGGGGTCGGCACTGGTGCCACCGCCGCCGAGGCGATCGGGGTCATGGCCGGCGCCGCCTCGGTGGAGGCGGGCAGCGTCGCACCGGCCGCCGACGGGACAACAACTGCGCCATCCCCCAGGGCAGCGGGAGCGGCGACAGGAGTGGCCGGGGCCGCACACTGACACTCCTCTCCCCTGGCTTGCTCCGTCTGATGAGGGGGATACCAGCCCTTCAGCCCTTGCTCCAGTTGCTGCGCCGCCGCCAGGGGGGCCAGCTTGCCAAGCAATACCCCCTGACTCACCTCAGCCAGCTCATCCCCTAGCTTGGGCGTGCCGCGAGAGAGGATCTGGGTGGCAACCCGGATGGTGGAGTCACACTGATCCCGCCACTCCATCATCTCCTTCGCCGCCGGGTTGGTGACCTCGAAGAAGTGGTTGGAGAGGGAGAAGAACCCGGGCAACGAGTTGGTATAGAGCTCGGCAAACTGGGAGGTGGTCAGCCACTGCAGGAAGGCCATGGCCGCCTCCTTGTTCTTGCTGGCCGGGTTCATCCCCATGCCGATGTCGGTGTGATCCGTGAAGAAGCAGCCGTCCCCCTGTTTCGCCACCGGCGGGCGCATGACCCCGAACTCGACCTTGCCGGTGAAGGGGGCTATCTCCCAGGAACCGGCCGCATAGAAGGCGGCCTTGCCGGCGGTGAACAAGGCGTTGGTGGTGGCGTAGTCACGGCTCTCACCGCCCTCCCCCAGGTAGGAGCGCCAGCGGGCCAGCTCCTCGAACACCTTGACGTATTGCGGGTTGTCGAGCCGCTCCTGGCCACCCAGCAGCGCCAGCCGGCCATCTTCCCCCTTCCAGTAGTTCGGGCCTATGTTCTGGAAGCCAAGCTCGGACGCCACCCAGCTCTCGGATCCGCTCATGGCCAGCGGCACATAGCGACCATCCGCCTTCACCTTGTCGAGGGCGGCGAAGAAGTCGTCGCGGGTCTGCGGCACCGAGAGGCCCAGTTCGCTGAAGATCTGCTTGTTATAGAAGAAACCGTGAATGACGGAGGCCATGGGCACGCAAAAGGTCTGGGCCCCGGAATCCGTCTGCCAGGGAGATTGGGCGAAACTCGGGAAGTTCTCCATCCCGGCCATCTCGCTCAGCTCCGCCAGATGACCGGCCTTGAACAGGGCCAGAGAGTCATCGAACGGGCGACAGGTGATGAGATCCCCCGCCTTGCCCTCCTTCAGGCTGGTCCAGAGCGTCGGCATGTAGTCGACGTTCTGCACCCCGTTGAACTTCACTTCTATGCCCGGATGGGCCGCCTCGAAGGCGGGGATGATCTTCTGCTCCCACAGGGTCTTGTCATCGATGCGCCAGCTCTCGATCACCAACTCACTGGCCATCAGCTGGCCACACAACAGGAGACTCAGGGCCCCGATCCACTTGTTAGCCATAAGTCCTCCTACACCTTGAAATGAGCGATCAATTGCTGCTGCTTGGCGACCAGTTCCGCCAGTACTTCACTGCTGCCTGCCGATTCACGGGCCTCCCGTTCGGTCTCGTAGGCCACGTCCGCAATGCCGGCGATATGACGAGCCACCCCCTGGCTGACCGAGATCTGCTCCTGGGCCGCATGGGCCACCTGATCCGCCATCGACTTGATGGCGCTCATCCGCTCGGCGATGGATTGCAGTGCCAGATCCATCTCGCGGGTCTGATCCACGCAGTGGTGGGTCTGCTCCTGGCTGCGGCCCATCACCTCTACCACCTGCCGGCTCGAGTTCTGCAGGTTCTCGATCATGGCCTGGATCTCCTCGGTCGAGGTCTGGGTCCGGTTTGCCAGCGCCCTCACCTCGTCCGCCACCACGGCAAAGCCGCGGCCGGCATCACCGGCCCGTGCCGCTTCGATGGCCGCATTCAGTGCCAGCAGGTTGGTCTGCTCGGCAATGCTGCGGATCACATCCAGAATGCTGCCGATGTTGTTGCTGAATTCCCCCAGCTTGTGGGTGATGCCGACCGCCTCCTCCATGGCGCCTGCCAGCTGTTCGGTGATCTGGCGCGTGGTCGCCACCTGCTTGCGACCGGCGCGAGCCTCCTCGTCGGCCAGATCCACCTCGCGCTTGGTACCGTCGGTGGAGCGGGCCACCTCGGTGGCGCTCACTTCCAGCTCGGTGATGGCGGCGGCGACCTGGTCGGTCTGGCTCTTCTGATCCTGCACCCTGGACATGGCGCGCTCGCTGATCTCGGCGGCGCGGCTCGCCTCCTCCACCAGATGGCGGGAGCCGGCGTTGATCTGGGAGAGCAGCTCCCCCGTCTTGTCCGCCAGGGTGTTGATGGAGCGGGTCAGGCTGCCGAATTCGCAGCGGCTCTGGTAGTCGATGCGCCGGGTCATGTCCCCGGTGGCCATGCGATCCAGTGCCCGATCGATCAGCTGCAACGGGCGCTGTATGCTGCGCGCCGTGGTGTAACCGATGATGAGCGCGGCGGCGGCGGAGATGGCGGAGACGATCAGGATCCAGAAGCTGGCACTGCTGACGGCGTCATCGGCACCGATCCGGCTCTGGCTGGCGATGCTCCCCGCCGACTTGCCCATCTCGTCCAGTAGCGCCAGGCTGTTGACCAGGCTGGTATCGAGCTGCTGATTCAGGCTCTGCAAGGAAGCCGCAAGCTGCTGGGCATGGCGCATGGTGGCCAGCAGCCCCTGCGGGCCGAGCGCCAGCTCCTGCATCCGATCCAGATTGACGATGAAACGCTGCCGCACATCGTCGGGGACCAGCACCCGCTCGAGCCGCTTGCGGGCCATCTCTATGTCCTTGCCCAGCACCCGCTCCAGCTCGTTGAGATCTGTCTTGGCGTCGGCCCGACGGATGTTCTTCAGATCCCGTGCGATCCCGGAGGTGATGAGCTCGGCCTTGTTGCGCATGGATCGCTTGGCGGACGCCTGTTGCAGCAGCAGATCCGCCGCCCACTGGTAGGTGTCCTCCAGCCGGATGAAGGCAAGCTCCAGCTGATGGCGGCGATCCAGGGCCGCGACCCACTGGCCATGCTGGGCCAGCACCTGATCCGCCAGACCGTAGAAGCCCTGAGTGGCGGTATCCACCTGACGGAAGCGCGCGTTGGCCTCCGCCACTTCGGTGAACCTGGCCATCTCCTTGCTCAGTGTGACGAACTGCCCCTGCTGCGCCTTGAACTGGCTGGCCAACTGCGGCAACTGGGCCGCATCTTCACTGGTTCTGTAGGTCAGCACCCAGCGGTTGCTGTCCTGCAGCGCACCCTTGAGCCCGGCGACGGCGATCACCAGAGGGGTGGCGCGATCCGACACCTGGGACAGCCCCTCGTTGATGCCCCGGATCTTCAAGATACTGATGAAGCCAAGCAGGACCAGCAGCAACAGCATCAGCACAAATCCGGCGATGATCCGCTGCACGATAGATAAACCCATAGAGACATCCTCACTCGTTGGGAAATTGACGTGGACGCAGAGACTATCGGCAGGGGGAGGCGATGGGAGAGTAGCAAGTGGGGCTAATAACGGATGAGATCACGAATAATGCCCAGTTTCGGACAGAAAAGGGCCCGAACAGAGCCGGGCCAAAGAGACGTACATGTTGATATCGGCCTTGAGGCGGCCGACCTCTCAACTCATCAGAAGCGGTAGCCGACGCCGACCATGAAGGCGACCGGATCAATGGAGGTATTGATGGTACCCACCGCGGTGTGCACCTCGGTGTCTATGTCCATGATCCAGGCGGAGGCGTTGACGAACCAGCGATCATTGATCGCCATGTCCAGACCCACCTGACCCGCCAGTCCCCAGGAGGAGTCGACATTGACATCCGTCCCTGCCAGCGCACCGCGCCCCTCTTCATCGAAGAACACCGTGTAGTTGATGCCGGCACCGACGTAAGGACGCACCTTGCTGTTGGCATCCCCGAAGTAGTACTGCGCCATCAGGGTCGGTGGCAGGTGTTTGACCTTGGCGACCTCGCCCAGCCCCGGCGTCGATACCGAGTGAGAGAATGGCGTGGCGGCCAGCAGCTCGACCCCCCAGTTGTCGGTGAGCATGTAGGAGAGGGTCAGCCCCAGCTGCATGTTGCTGTCGATATCCAGCTCGCCCGTGCCCAGCACATCGTCACTGCTGGTCTGGGGGGAGACAAATGCCAGGCCACCACGAACCAGAATATCGCCGGCCTGGTGAGCCATGGCGACGGGGGAAGCAACAACGGCTGCGATCAGCAGAGGAAGGATCTTTTTCATCACGTATTTCCTTTTTGTTTTCGTTCTATGTTGTAAGCCCGAAAACTATAAAAGGATGTGAATGAACGGTTATTGATTTAGCTCAATAGTTATCAAGAAATAGATGGATGTACGCAATAGCTTTAATTGATGGCAAAACAATCAACAAATAACAATTTATCCTTATAAAACAATAAAGTAAAAAGCATTGACGTTATATGACCTCCATATAAATACAAACCAAATACACCTTTGAACCCTTAAAAACCCCGTGCAGTAGTTGTTTAACACGCATTATCCGCGTATTTTATTAAAGCAATGTAGCCGAGCTGTAATTTAATCTTTATGAAACCACAAACACGCAGAGACAAAATCATCGGCATCCTGGCCGCCGTCTGGGGCATAGGCTCCTTCCTGTTTATCTTGCTTGGCTTTGTTTTCGCCCTCGCCTTCCTGATGCTGGTCCACTGATCCCTTCTTTTTTCGACCCTGCCGGCACCTCGGCTGCTGGCGGAGATCGGGTGACCCCGTTTTACCCTCGCTCAAAACGCCCTGACTGGCGATCCCCTGATCTGCAATCGCAAGCAGTGGTGGCGAGCGGGCTGCGCGCCCAACAAAAAAGGGGCCTGAGCCCCTTGTCTGTCTGCCGTCTGTTTACTTGCCCAACAGCGGCGCCAGGAAGCGGGCCGTGTGGGACTCTTTGCAGCGGATCATCTCCTCCGGCGTGCCTGTCACCAGGATGCGGCCACCGCCTGCGCCCCCCTCGGGGCCGAGATCGACGATCCAGTCGGCGGTCTTGATGACGTCCAGGTTGTGCTCGATGATGACGATGGTGTTGCCTCTGTCCCGCAGCTGGTGCAGCACCTTGAGCAGTTGCTGGATGTCGTGGAAGTGCAGGCCCGTGGTCGGCTCATCCAGGATGTAGAGGGTCTGACCGGTGTCGCGCTTGGACAGCTCCCGTGCCAGCTTGACTCGCTGCGCCTCGCCGCCGGACAGGGTGGTGGCGGACTGGCCGAGACGGATGTAGGAGAGGCCCACGTCCATCAGGGTTTGCAGCTTGCGCGCCACCGCCGGCACCGGATCGAAGAACTCACGGGCATCCTCCACCGTCATCTCCAGGATCTCGTGGATGTTCTTGCTCTTGTACTTCACCTCCAGGGTCTCGCGGTTGTAGCGCTTGCCCTTGCAGACGTCGCACGGCACGTAGACATCCGGCAGGAAGTGCATCTCCACCTTGATGACGCCGTCCCCTTGACAGGCCTCGCAGCGCCCGCCCTTCACGTTGAAGGAGAAGCGGCCCGGCAGGTAACCGCGGGAGCGCGCCTCCTGGGTGCCTGACAGCAGCTCGCGGATCGGGGTGAACAGGCCGGTGTAAGTCGCCGGGTTGGATCGCGGGGTGCGGCCGATGGGGCTCTGATCGATGTCCACCACCTTGTCCAGATGCTCCAGCCCCTCGACGCCGCGGTAGGGCGCCGGGGTCGACTCGGTCGCCTTGTTCAGCTCCCGGTGAGCGATGCGGAACAGGGTGTCGTTGATCAGGGTCGACTTGCCGGAGCCGGAGACGCCGGTCACGCAGGTCATCACCCCTATGGGCAGATCCAGGTTGACGTTGCGCAGGTTGTTGCCGCTAGCCCCCTTCAATTTCAACCACTTGCCGGTGAGCGGCGTGCGCTCGGCGGGGATGGCGATCTGCTTGCGGCCGGAGAGGTAGTCACCGGTCAGGGAATCCAGGTTCGCGATGATCTCTTCCGGCGTGCCTTGCGCAACGATGGCACCACCGTGCACCCCGGCGCCGGGACCGATGTCGAGCACATGATCGGCGAGACGGATGGCGTCCTCGTCGTGCTCCACCACTATCACGGTGTTGCCGAGGTCGCGCAGGTGGGTAAGGGTCTTGAGCAGCCGCTCGTTGTCGCGCTGATGCAGGCCGATGGAGGGCTCATCCAGCACATACATGACCCCCACCAGGCCGGCACCGATCTGGCTCGCCAGCCGGATACGCTGGGCCTCGCCGCCGGACAGTGTCTCGGCGCTGCGGGACAGGCTCAGGTAGTTGAGGCCGACGTTGACCAGGAAGCCGAGCCGCTCGACGATCTCTTTCAAGATCTTCTCGGCGATCTGGGCGCGCTGGCCGGTCAGCTCGATGCCGGCGAAAAACGCCAGCGCGTCACCGATGGATTGCTCGGCGATGGCGGGCAGGTTGCGGTTGTCCACGAACACGTGGCGTGCCTCCTCCCGCAGCCGGCTGCCACCGCAGCTGGTGCACGACTTGTTGGCGATGTACTTGGATAGCTCTTCGCGCACCGAGTTGGATTCGGTCTCCCGGTAACGGCGCTCCATGTTGTGCAGGATCCCCTCGAACGGGTGCTTGCGCACCACAACATCGCCGCGATCGTTCATGTAGCGGAACTCGATCTCGGTGCGGCCCGAACCACGCAGGATCACCTCCTGGGTCTTGGCCGGCAGATCCTCCCAGGGGCTCTCCAGATCGAACTTGTAGTGCTCAGCAAGAGATTTGAGCATCTGGAAGTAGTAGAAGCTGCGCTTGTCCCAACCGCGGATGGCGCCGCCGGACAGGCTCTGGCTCGGGTCGTGGATCAGCTTGGCGGGATCGAAATATTGCTGCACCCCGAGGCCGTCACAGGTCGGGCAGGCGCCGGCCGGGTTGTTGAAGGAGAAGATCCGCGGTTCCAGCTCCGACATGGAGTAACCGCACTCGGGGCAGGCGAAGTTGGCGGAGAAGATCATGGGTTCGACCCCTTCTTCCCCGTCCATGGGCGCCACCAGTACGATGCCGCCGGAGAGCGTCAGCGCCGTTTCGAAGGATTCGGCGAGGCGCAGCGCCAGATCGGCGCGCACCTTGAAGCGGTCCACCACCACCTCGATGGTGTGCTTCTTGTGCAGCTCGAGCGGGGGGGGATCGGAAAGATCGCACACCTCGCCATCGATACGGGCACGGATATAGCCTTGGGCCGCCAGGTTTTCCAGCAACTTGGTGTGTTCGCCCTTGCGATCGCGCACCACGGGGGCCAGCAGCATCAGCTTGCTGCCCTCGGGCTGGGCCAGCACCAGATCCACCATCTGGCTGATGGTCTGGGCGGCGAGCGGGATGGCATGAGTAGGGCAGCGCGGCTCACCGACCCGCGCAAACAGCAGCCGCAGGTAGTCGTAGATCTCGGTGATGGTCCCCACGGTCGAACGCGGGTTGTGGGAAGTGGATTTCTGCTCGATGGAGATGGCCGGTGACAGCCCCTCGATATGATCCACGTCCGGCTTCTCCATCAGGGAGAGAAACTGGCGGGCATAGGCGGAGAGTGACTCCACGTAGCGGCGCTGTCCCTCGGCATAGAGGGTATCGAACGCCAGCGAGGACTTGCCGGAACCGGACAGACCGGTGACCACGATCAACTTGTCGCGGGGCAGGGTCAGGTTGATGTTCTTGAGATTGTGGGTGCGGGCACCCCGAATCACGATTTTTTCCATCTTCTTGCACGCTCGATACACAAATCAGAGCGAATCAGTATGGCATAGAGACTACTGGATGAATAGACAGGTTTTTATCATCCTCACCCTGCTTTTCAGAGAAATTCTTTGGCCCAGCTCACCGCCTGCAGGCGGTTCTTGACGTTCAGTTTCTTGAACACGTTATAGAGGTGGGACTTGATGGTATGCTCGCTCACGAACAGGCTGTCGGCGATCTCGGTGTTGGAGGCCCCCGTCATCAGGTGGCGGACGATCTCCTGCTCCCGGGCCGTCAGCAGCGTCTGATTGCGCAGCGGCTGTCCGCTCCCCTTGCGGTAGTAATCCACCAGATCACAGAGCAGGTGGCGCGGGATCCAGTACTCCCCCTGCAGCACCTTGCCGATGCCGATAACCAGTCGATCCAGACTGTCCTGACGGAAGAAGAGCCCGCTGGTGTGGGGCCACATCAGCAACAGCTCCCTGTCCGTGCTGGTCGGGGCATTGAGCAACACAGCGCTGGCCTTGTCGAAGCGGTCGCAGATCGCCTTGCTCCAGTCGGCTTGCTGCGCCGTCTTGAGGTAATCCAGATCGATCAGGAACAGCGGCTGACTATCCGCCTCCGAGGGGGCAGGCAGCGCATCCAGCTCTCCGACCAACAAAATGGACAAGCCAAGCTGCTCGCCGAGGTGACGCTGGAAACTGACGGCTTGTGCATTATGTTCGGTGATCAGCACTAGGGGATATTCGGGCGTCATCAAGAAAACTTCCTTGCACATTCGGGTCAGGGCTTTTCGGCAAGAAAGAGTACCAATCCCCTTCCTGGCTGCAGCATTAAAAAAGTATTAGGCGCCGCAGCGACCCCTTTGAAGCTTAGTAATTTCTCAACCAATACAAATGACTAGCACGACCTCCCCATTTGGGGGGTCTACTAGTGCCAGCCCACACCTTAACAGCCCTCCCCTGTCGGCGCAGCACTCTGTGGTGTTGCTCCCTTGCTGGCAGCCCCACACCTCGGGTAAGTTACTCAGAAATCCAGCGATTGATTGGCGCACTCCGGGCAGTGAAGGTGTGCGATTATGCCCGCCAACTGATACTATTGCGGGCCAACGCTGCGATGGACGGCCAGTCACTACTCTGTATCGGACACCGTCATGACATGAGTGAAGATGCGCCTCACCACAGTGGGCGCCACTCACCGACAGCAAACGAATGTTGAATGGTCCGGGCATCAGGCCTGGCCGGTATATAAAGGTGGAAGAGAGATTATGGCCAGTCGAGGCATCAATAAAGTCATTCTGATCGGTAACCTGGGGCAAGACCCGGAAGTGCGCTACATGCCGAGCGGCGGTGCCGTGACTAACATCACCCTGGCCACCTCCGAATCCTGGCGCGACAAGCAGACCGGTGAGCAGAAAGAGCGCACCGAATGGCACCGTGTTGTGTTCATGGGCAAGCTGGCCGAAGTCGCCGGTGAGTACCTGAAGAAGGGCTCCCAGGTCTATGTCGAAGGCAAGCTGCAGACCCGCAAGTGGCAGGATCAGGGTGGCCAGGAGCGTTACACCACCGAAGTGCTGGTCGATAGCTTCACCGGCGTGATGCAAATGCTGGGTGGCCGTCCGCAAGGCGGCGCTGGCCAGGGCATGGGTGGTCAACAGTCTCAGGGCAACTGGGGCCAGCCACAACAGGCGGCGCCACAGCAAAACATGCAGCGCCCTGCCGCCGCTCCTCAACAAAACATGCAGCAACAGGGTGGCTACAGCCGTCCTCAGCAACAGCAGCAACCTCAGTCTGCCCCGCCGGTTTACAACGAACCGCCGATGGATTTCGACGACGACATTCCGTTCTAATCCGACAAAATCACTGCCAGGCCCTGACTGTTCAGGGCCTTTTTTTGCCTACTTCTGACGCAGCCACCCGCTCTCACATCATGTTATTGCGACTATCCCTCCCGTCTCGTCTCCCCCGCCTTCGGCTGTGGTTATCATCAGGGCGAGTCATCCGCCTGAGAATATGCATGGGATCCTTCAACCGCCTGCTAAGCGCCATCCTGCTGCTGCATATCGGCCCCCTGATCGCCGAGCCACTGCGAGTTGGTGTCAGTTTTGCCATCCCTCCTTATGTGATAAAGCACCAGGGCCGCGGCATCGAACTCGATCTGCTGACGGAGGCATTTGCCGGCAGTGGCGACGAGATCCGATTCGAATACCTGCCGCTGGAACGCACCTTCCGCATGCTGGAGAGCGGCAAGCTGGACGCCATCATCAATGTGAAACCCGGTATGTTGAGCCACGCCTATTTGTCACAACCGGTGATCACCTTCCACAACCGGGTCTTTACCCTCGGCCAGACCCGGATCCACGCATTGGAGGATCTGAAGTCATTGCGTGTCAGCGCCTTCCAACGGGCACGGCAGATCCTGGGAGAGGATTTCGCTGGCGTGGTCGATCAGAATCCTCGCTATGAGGAGGTCGCAAGACAAGAAGGACAGGTGCAGCGGTTGCTGCTGGGGCGCACGGATGCCGTGATCCTGGAACAGAGGGTGTTCCATTACTACCTTGCGCAGCTGAGCGGCAGTGAGCCCTACTCCGGCCGCTATAACCCCAACCAGGTAAGGCAATTCGAGCTGTTCGCCCCCACCCACTATCACTTCGCCTTTCGCCAGGCGACGCAGCAACAGTGGTTCGATCGCGAGCTGACCCGGATGAAAAAGGACGGACGCTATGAGCGGATCTTTGCCGCCTACGGCACGACTTCATCGACCAAAAACATAAAAGCCAGCCCATGACAGGCTGGCTTGATACTGGCTCCGAAGGAACTACAGCATGGGGAGCGTTACTTTATCGCGCTGCCATTTTTCAGGTCGGCTTTCTGCCGTTTAGCATCGCGCTTCTCTTTCAGTGACATCTGCGGTTTTTTCTTGGCATCTTTGCCGTGATGCTGTTCTTTGTTGCTCATCATCAGACTCCAAAATGTTACCCAGACAGTTGGAACCGGGGTTCCAGCGTGTCAGCCGAATCATAGGTCACAGTACGCTTGCAGTGACGATCTGGGATCGCACTGATACCAGCATACCCCTAACCTCCTACCCGGATCCAGCCTCTCAGGATAACGGCAGATCAGCGGCCAGAGGCTGCATCGACCCCATGGAATGAACCTCAGGGAACTCTCCCACAGCAGCCACAGTCGACTAAATCGAGTCCAAACCTGGATAGCGTCAAGCGGCTCAATCTCTCGTTCTGCCAAGAATGGTGACCGGGTCCCTCTCCTGACTTGCTCCTGGATGGGCCTGGCTCGGGCTGCACAGGCCATGCCCTCATTCGCGAAACACAAAGTCCATGCACCACAAGCCACCGGATGTTGCCTGGAACAGGGTAAAAACAGACTAGAAATAGCACTCAACCTGCACTTTTGATCGCAAGTCGACGATTGCATAAGAGTCGGCCCCCGGAGTGTGCTAGGGTGGACCATCACCTGCCGCAGGAGCGCGCCATGAAAAAGCTGGAAATGAAAGACCTCACCGAGGCAGAGAAGGCCGAGATCACCCTGTTGCTGCAGAAGGCACAGGCCAATGCCGATCACACCCTGACCAATGGGGAACGCAACAAGATCCGTGAAGAGGGGCGCCTGAAAATCGCAGCGGATCGTGCAAAGGTCGCCAAGGTGGCCTCCGCACTGGCACGAGAAAAGGCCAAGGAGCGCGCCAAGAATCAGGTATTACCCGATACCTTCAGCTGGGCCGACTCCGTCAGCAACAAGTACCGCAGCAAACGATAGTCCCTTCATGCCCATGTCCGGGCGCTTATCCTGCCGTCCGGACATGGCAACCCATCCTCGCTATTTTCGTCCTGAACACATCTATAACTATCTGGTGAAAAACAACTTTTACAAAACAAACACCTTCAAACACTCTGGGTGGAGGTAATTAACACCAAGATAAAGATTGCCATGACGAGGAGAGCGTGTTTTAATCACTCTCGATGGTTCGGTAGTTCAGACCTGATTATGTTAGGCAGTCATTTTAAAGCAGTGATTTGTGTATAGAGTTGTCCCAGATGATTCTTGCCAAATAATTTCCTTCTTTAGTGCTCCTCATACGTATTGCTGACGAAAAATCATGGATTGCCGCAACCGTGGCGTTTCAATATCACTATTAAGGAAATTATTATGTCTAACAAAATGACTGGTACCGTAAAGTTCTTCAACGCTGAGAAAGGCTTCGGTTTCATCTCCCCTGCTGACGGTGGCAAAGACGTGTTCGTACACTTCTCCGCTATCCAGTCCACCAGCTTCAAAACTCTGGACGAAGGTCAGCGCGTTGAGTTCACCATCGAGCAAGGCCAGAAAGGCCCGGCTGCTGCCAACGTAGTTGGTCTGTAATTCAAGCCAGGAAGCCTTCCCGTTCATCGGAAAGACCTTCTGCAAGAATTGAAAAAACCCGCCTAGGCGGGTTTTTTGTTGCCCGATTTTCGGCGCACTCTCCTCACGTCCCCTCCCGGCAGCCACAATGTCGCGACCAGTGACACCGCATGATCAGCCACCGGGTGACTATGCCCAAGCTTGCCCGCCTTACCCATCCAGATACGAAATAGCTCGCATCGACCGTTGCTTCGCAGCCAGCTAGCTCCCACAGTCAGCCGCCCAGAAGACTACACCCCAGATCGCCAGCCTCAGCCATCCAGGGGCAGGACGCGGATACAAAAAAGGGCACCCAGATGGGCACCCTCTCGATTGCTGAGGCCAGTGTTCACAGCGGCAGGCGGATCCTCGCCTCCAGTCCACCCTGAGATCGGTTGTGCAGGCTGAGCTCCCCGCCATGCTGATGCACCAGGGTGCGGGCGATGGCGAGCCCTAGCCCCACGCTGCCGGACTCGGTATTACGGGCCTCATCGAGCCGCACGAAGGGCTTGAACACCTCGTCCAGCTGGCTTTCAGCTATGCCCGGTCCCCTGTCACAAACCCGGATCAGCAGTTCATCCTCACCGCGCTCCAGCGACACCTCGGCACTGCCCGCGTACTTGATGGCATTGCCGATGAGGTTTTGCAGCACCCGCCGCAGGGTATTGGCACGGCAGGCATAGACCTGCTTGCCCTCGGCCAGGCAGGTGACTGGCTGACCGGTATCGGCGTAGTCGTCACACAGGCTCTCCAACAGGCTGACCAGATCCAGCTCACGGGTCGCCTCCTGTTGCCCCTCTTCCCGGGCAAAGCTCAGGGTGGCCGCCAGCATCTGCTCCATCTGCTGCAGGGTCTGCTGGATCCGCTCCTTGTCCTCCCCGTCGTTCAGGAATTCGGTGCGCAGCCGCAGGCTGGTGATGGGGGTACGCAGATCGTGGGAGATGGCGGCCAGCATGCGGGTCCTGTCCTGCACGAAGCGAGCGAGTCGGGTGTGCATGCGGTTGAAGGCCTGAATGGATTCGCGGATCTCGGTCGGCCCCTCCTCGCGCAATGGTTCTATGTCCTCCCCGCGCCCCAGCCGATCCGCATTGGCGGCCAGCAGCTTGAGCGGCAGGGTGGCCCGGCGGAACAGCCAGATCATCAGGCCTATCACCAGGCTCGCCACCAACAGCAGGTTGAGGGTGGTCTGCCAGGACCAGCTCGCCGACTCCTTGTCCACCAAAGAGCTGAATTGCAGCCAGCCGCCGTTTGGCAACTGGATGGAGCCATAGAGCCGCATGTCCTGAGGTGGCGGCATGCCGCCGCGATCCTTCATCATGCGGTTATGATGCCGCCAGGCCTGGCTGCGCTGGAACTCCTGCTTCAGCTCGGCACTGATCTCCACCGCCAGCTGCGGCGGATAGTCGAGCTTGGCCCGCACCAGCTTCTCGAAACGGGGGCTACGGTTATCCGGCTGCAACGGCTCGTCGGCGAGGCGCAGCAGCAAGGTTTCGCTGCGGCTCGCCTTCAGGATCTCGTGATAGAGCGAGGGGGGCGAAAGGGTGAGCAGCCGCACCACAGAGACGATCCGTTGCATGGCATTGCGACTGTTGACGTAGCCGAGCGCCTCTTCCCGATCCGAGCGGTAGATCTGGATGCTGAGCAGTTGGATCAACACCAGCCCCACCAGGGCAACCAGCACGATCTGGCCGGTCAGCCCCTTTGGCAAGACTCTGGAGCAGAGTTGCTTGATCATGGCCACCGGCTCACTCCTGCGTCACGTCGGCGGCAAACAGGTAACCGCCACCCCAGATGGTCTTGATGAGCTCGGGATTCTTGGGATCCCGCTCCAGCTTGCGCCGCAGCCGGCTCACCAGGGTATCGACGGCGCGATCGAAGGCCACCGCCTCACGGCCACGGGCTAAGTCCAGCAACTGATCCCGGCTCAGCACCCGCTGGGGCCGCTCGAGGAACACCTTCAGCAGATCGAACTCGGCGGTGGAGAGGCTCATTCCCACACCGTCCTCATCCACCAGTTCCCGGCGATTGATATCGAGCAACCAGCGATCGAAACGCAGATCCCGGGTCAGGGTGTCCGGTGCAGGCTGGGGCTCAGCCTGAGTGCGGCGCATCACTGCCTTGATCCGGGCCAGTAACTCACGGGGATTGAACGGCTTGGCGAGATAGTCATCGGCCCCCATCTCCAGCCCTATGATGCGATCCGTCTCCTCTCCCATGGCGGTGAGCATAATGATGGGCAGACGGGATTTCACCCGCAGCTCGCGGCACAGGGTCAGGCCATCTTCCCCTGGCATCATCAGATCCAGCACCAGCAGATCGAATTCCCGCTCGTCCAGCAGCCGCTTCATCTCCTTGCCATCGCGGGCACAGCTGACCCGCATCCCGTGTTGTTCCAGAAAGCGTTTCAGCAGATCGCGGATCTCGCTGTGGTCATCGACCACCAGAATATGAGGGCTACCTTGGTTCATCACTGTCTCTCCCGTGTTCGAGCTGGAGCGATTATACGAAAATCAACCGGGCGTATTATGTCAAACTGTGCCAGAGCGGCAGGATGCCACACTCTGCTACAAAATAGGCTCCAACTGGCAAAATTCAGACACTTCCACGGTGTTTACTGGATACCAAGGCGAAAGAGCCTCTACCCGTATTCATCCGACAGGAGTTACCCATGAAAAATCTGACCAAGACCCTGCTGACCGCCACCCTGATCCTCGGCCTGCCCCTTGGCGCCTATGCCGCCAGCGAAGCCGTGACCACGGCCCAGCCCGCAGCTGCCGCCACGGCCAAACCAGAGGGTTGCCCCATGGATGGCTCCGGCATGATGGGCGGCAAACACCATGGGGGCCGCCACGACAAGATGGCCCGCATGCAGAACATGACCCCGGAGCAAATCCAGA
Organism: Aeromonas aquatica; assembly: GCF_000764655.1. Lineage (GTDB taxonomy): Bacteria > Pseudomonadota > Gammaproteobacteria > Enterobacterales > Aeromonadaceae > Aeromonas > Aeromonas aquatica. Next base: position 48,192 of record NZ_JRGL01000021.1, on the reverse strand, counting down.
CTCATCTGCAGCAGCGCTATGACAAGATCGAGGATCCGGCCAAGAAGGCCGAGTTCATCAAGAACCTGGGCCTGCGTGCCGATGGCATGACCAAGCACGCCGAAGTGATGAAGCAGTTCGCCGAAGCAAACCAGTAAGCAGCTCCGGATACCAGAGAGGGTGGCCAAGGCCACCCTCTGTCGTTTCTGACCCCCATCCGTTGCAGACCGAACAGCGGTAGCGGTAAGCATCGACCAGCAAAAAGGGGCCTCTTGGCCCCTTTCTCATGCACGTCGTTCAGACTCAGGCCTTGGTTTTGTCAGCCAGATTCAGGGTCTTGACGGTCTCGCCTTCGAACTTGATGAGGACGTTCTTCTGAGCGGCTTCGGTATCCTTGAACAGGGTCTTGGTGGTCTCGGCCAACATGGGGGAAACCTTGTTCAGGGCACCCAGATCATAGGTCCACACTTCCAGGCCGGCTTCGGTCTGGGTGCTGGCCGGGGCGCCCAGCTTGTCCTTGATGGCCTGCTTGTTGGAGCCGCCTTCCTTGATATCCAGCGCTTTCTTGATCGCTTCGTTGGAGGCGCTGTCCATGGCGGTGCCAGCCATCGTCTTGGCGCTGCTGGTGACACTGCTGGTAACGGTATCGGTCAGGGAATCCATCAGGCCGGCGTGGGCAACCAGAGGCAGGGCGGTCAGGGCAATCAGGAGGCACTTCTTCATTAAGATACATCTCACAGGAATGAAAGAGCGCGCATCAGACCAGTGAGCCGGGTCGGAGTCAAGTTGAACCCAAGGTCAAGCCGCATTCGGGGGGGAAGGGTGCATCTTGATGGCGGCAAAAGACAGAACCTAACCGCAGAGCTGATCCTTGCCCGCCAGCTTGGCCTGATAGAGCGCCCTGTCTACCCTCGCCATCAGCTGACTCAGGGCCTCCTCCGGCTGAGACTCGACCAGACCGAAGCTCATGGTGATCGGCTCCTGCCCCTTGACCCTGGCATGACCCAGCTGCTGGCGCAGCTTCTCGGCAACCACATGGGCATCCACCAGACGGGTATTGGGCAGGACCAGCATGAACTCGTCGCCCCCCCAACGGGCCAGCAAGTCGATCTCGCGGATGCAGCCCCGCGTCAGCCGCACTATGTCGATCAGGGTCAGGTCGCCGACGCCGTGGCCGTAGCGATCGTTGATCTGCTTGAAATTGTCCACATCCATAGCGACGACGGAGAAAGGCTCCTTGAAGCGCCTGGCCCGCTCATATTCCAGCCGTATAGTCTGCTCCAGCCGATAACGGCTGGCGGCACCGGTCAGGGAATCCGTTTCCGCCAGACGGCGATTCTCCTCCACCTGGCGTTGCAACTCCCGGTTGAGCCGCTCCAGCTCGGCGGTGCGCTCCACCACTTGCTGCTCCAGCGAGCGGTTGTGCAGCTCCAGCCTTGCATAGAGCTGCTTCTGGGCATGAATATCGCGGTGTGCCCCTATCATGCGGGCCACAGATCCATCGGGGTTGCGCGTGATGACCCGGCCGTAATCCTCGATCCAGACGAAGTCGCCCCCCTGACAGCGGCAACGGTACTCGACCTTGTAAGTGGCCGCCTCACCGCTCAGGTAGGCGTCGAAGCAGGCCATCACCCGCGCCAGATCCTCGGGATGGATCACGTTCTCCCAGGTGAATACGGTGTTGTTGAGCGAATGCGGCTCATACCCCAGCATCCGGTACCAGCCGGGGTTGCGGTAGACGAAGCCGGTGTTGGCATTCCAGTCCCAGATGCCTTCACTGATCACCTCGAGGATGCCATGCACCACCCCCTCGCTGACGTCAGAAATCCTTATCCTGTCCGTTTCCAGCTCCATGCGAGATCATCCTTTTCCTCTTAATCTCCGCCGGCGCGAAGATCCAAACATTGAGTGTAGAAGCCCGAGGCATCTTCTCCAGCCCATCTTGTTCGTGACATCCCCCGGGATCCGTCGTGATCGTTATCGGCCAAACCCAGATCCATGTGAGCAAAATTCAGCCAGCAACGCTCAGCCCTGTCCGGTTTTAAAGCCGGGATGGTGCAAGTTGCGGTAATGGCTGGGGGCCAGCCCGTGCTGGCGCTTGAAGGCGGTGGAGAAGTGGTACTCGTTCTTGAAGCCACACAGCCTCGCTACTTCCTTGACCGGATCGCCTCGACTGGCCAGCAGCAGGGCGGCCCGTTGCAACCGCAGCCATTGCAGCAGCGCCATGGGGGCCAGTGAAAAATGCTGCTGGCAGAGCCGATAGAGCTGGCGCTCGGAGAGGTGCAGCGCCCCGGCCATCCGCCCTATGTCCCAGCATTCGGTCGGCGCCTCTTTCAATAACAGTTCCAGCCGCAGTGCCAACCGCTCGCCACGCTTCTGCCCCTCCCCTTTTTGCAACAGGCGGCGCAGATAGAAGCCGAGTTGCTCCACCAGGAGTGCGCTGAGCAACGGGTCCTGATGGCGCTCCTGCTCCGCATAGAGGTTCTCCAGGGTATGCAGCAGGGTGGCCTGTTGGGAGGTGCAGCCGAGGCGGGGATGGCTTGCGAAGGCATCCCAGGGGGAGCCCTTGTGCAGCAGCAGCCATAGCAGATCCCAGCCGCCATTCTCCTCTACGGACTGCGGCTCCGGTAACCCGGTCTCTGGCAACTGCGTCTCTGCTAACCGATAGTAGAGCGGCTGGCCCGCCGGGATCAGCGCCCACTCTCCGCTGACAAGCCGCTCATAGCGCTCACCGATCAGCACCTCCCCCTCACCGCCCAGGGTGATCAAGAAACAGTGCACGTCCGCGAAGCGGCGTTCGATCCGATAGTGGGTTTGCAAGCGGGAATGGCCCGCCAGCCACACCCGCTCTTGTGCGAGCGCGGGCAACAGGCTGTCGCAGCAGATCTGCTCGCGGCAGTCGGGGGAGACTTCGATCACTTCCAGATTGGCAGTTTTAGACATCATCAGGACGGGCTCAGCCATGTCGAAGGATTAGGCCAGAGCATAACATCAAGGGCATCAACTCAAAGGAGACAGGCCATGCACATCCATCACGTTGCCATCTGGGCGCAGGATCTGGAGGCACTCAAGGCATTCTACTGCACCCTGTTTGGCGGGCAGGCGAATGAGCGCTACCACAATCCGACCAAGCAGTTCAGCTCCTACTTTATCCGCTTCGAGGAGGGCGCCAACCTGGAGCTGATGCACACCCCCATCCTCTTCCCGGCGGATTTGAGCCTGCCGCACCCGCTGCAGGGGCTGGCCCATATCGCCTTCGCCCTCGGCAGCGCGGAGGCGGTGGACAAGATGACAGCCCGCCTCAAGCTGCTGAAGGGGGCCGAGGTGAAACACCTGGACGGCCCCCGCTGGACCGGCGATGGCTATTACGAGAGCACCTTCCTCGATCCCGAAGGCAACCGGCTGGAGCTGACTGTTTAGCCCCTTGGTTGGCCCCTCACCCTGGCCCTCTCGTAAGTTCGATTAGCGAAGCGTAATCGGACAGCGGTAACGGTATTGCTCCCTTCTCCCGTTTATTAAAAAAGGAGGAGAAGGGCTGGGGATGAGGGGAGGAAAAAAGAGATTTGACGGTAAACGTTGGGCTTCGCTTCGCTCAACCACAACCTACACAATCGGTAGGTTGGTGCTGAGCCTGCGAAGCCCAACATACGAAACTTTTAAAATATAAAAAGTTGTTTTACGAGGTGGAGTGCAAAGCTCAATATATATAGACAATATTTTATTGTGTTAGCTCTCATCACAATTTATTATGACTTCGCTTACTTATTTAGGAAGTAAGGTGTATCACAAGCTGTCAAGTAGAACGCGCACCAGTACACTGGCTAGCAGACGACTTGCATGGCCGCAGATGGCTAGTAGACTCACGTCGAACACTCCTGCGATGATGGTATCATATATCATATCTGACATTCGTGGCCGACATCATATCGATGTTGTGAATGCGTATTTAAGTACGTTTGTTAAGCCCGGATTGGGAATCGGATGGCCACAGTCCTTTACCTTTCCGGGTTTTGCAATTAAAGGCTCTACATGATGAACTCAGAAAATAAATGGTTTCGGAGTCGTGGCTACTTACATTTTGATTCTCCAGTAAAATTACGGAAAGCATGTCAAATAGTCAAATCTCCTCTTAATATCGCCCAGCATGCTTTCTTTCCGCTAATCAAGTACGATATACAAAGTCTTAAAATATCAATAGACAAAGATGGCAATGTTCTAAAAAAAATCAAAACAAGACCAATCTCATACGCATCACATATCGACTCTCATATTTATTCTTACTATGCAGAGTTATTATCTGATTTATATGAAAAAGCTCTCGATAAATCACAACTGCAAGACTCAGTACTTGCTTTTAGAACTCTTGGGAAAAGTAATATTGATTTTGCTAACATAGCCTTTGAAAAAATAAAGGACCATGGTAATTGCACTGCAATCGCGATGGATATCTCTGGTTTTTTTGATAATTTAGACCATGATATACTCAAATCAATGTGGTGCAAACTACTCCAAAAGAATTCATTACCCAATGACCACTTCAATATATATAGGTCTCTAACTAAATCTTCTGTGGTCAATAGAGACCTATTGTATACAGCACTTAAAATATCGAAAAACAACCCCAAAGCTGCAGGATTAAGGCTTTGCGATATAAAAACCTTCAGAGAGAAAGTGCGAGGCCTTGAGTTAATAAAAACCAACTCGACTGGGAGAGGCATACCACAAGGAACATCTATAAGCGCCCTTCTTTCTAATATATATATGCTAGATTTTGACAAGAAAATAAAAGACATAGTTAAATCTATTTCAGGAGAATACTATCGCTACTGTGACGATATGCTTTTTATCATCGACAGTGATAAAACTAGCGAGTTGATTTCTCTAGTGACACAACATATCTCCGAACTAAAAATAGAGATAAATGATAAAAAAACAGAAGTTAGAACTTTCCATACATACTGTGGAGTTCAAAAATGCGACAAGCCACTACAGTACTTAGGCTTTATTTATGATGGCGAAAGAAAATTAATTAGATCAGCAGCCCTGGCTAGGTTTTCAGGCAGAATGAAAGCTGGGATAAGGTTAGCTAAAAAGACACACCAAAAAGCCAACCTCATTGAAGAAAAAGAAGGAGTGGCTAAAACACCACTATTTAAAAAGAAAATTTATGAGCGTTACTCGCATTTAAGCAAGAGAAATTTCATCACCTATGGCCATAAGGCGGCGAATATAATGGGATCTAATGCGATCAGAAAGCAATTAAAGCCTCTTTGGGGGCGCCTTATTAAAGAAATAAATGAGAAATAATATTTCATTCCTAAAAAATTATACGTTGACAGCGGCGAATCCCTTTACCGCCGTCCAATCGCTCACTCCCCCAACCTCTGTGCCAATCCTGAATACCGCTCGGTCTTTTTCCGTACCGCCTGTGCCAATAGGGCGCGATCGCCGTAGAGATCGAGCCGCGCCTTGGCGCGGGTGATGCCGGTATAGACCAGCTCGCGGGTCAGCAGGGGGCTGGGGCTGTCGGGCAGCACCAGCACTGTGTGGGCAAACTCGGAGCCCTGGGATTTGTGGATGGTCATGGCATAGACGGTCTCGTGAGGTGGCAGCCGGCTCGGCAACAGGGCGCGCAGACTGCCGTCCGGCTGCTCGAACCACACCTTCAGCCGGCCGGTTTCATCGGGCAGGCAGAGCCCCATGTCGCCGTTGTAGAGGCCGATGCCGTGATCGTTGCGCACCACCATCACGGGGCGGCCGGCATACCAGTCGCCATCGCGCTGAATAAGGCCAGCCCGAGACAGGGCCAATTCGAGGCGCTCGTTAAGCCCCAGCACCCCGAAGGGGCCGTCCCGCAGGGCGCAGAGCAGCTGGAAGCCATTGAACGCCTTGAACACGGCGGCGGGATCCATGCCCTCGCGGGCAGCCTTGAGATAGGCGCCGTAACCGGCCACCCCCTGGGCAATCAGGGCCTCGTAGGCCTCTCCCGCCCAGGGGTGCAGGCTGATGTCCTTGAATCCCGCACTCCAGACCGCCTCCAGCGCGGCGGCATCGCCGCCGTTGCAGGCCCGCGCCAGCTGGCCGATGCCGGAATGCTGGTCGAAGCGCCAGCTCTTGGTGAGCAGGCAGAGGCTGTCGCGCACCGGAGCCCCTGCTGGCCTGCCCTGCAGCCGGTAGCCGGTCTGGCGGGAGAGCCAATCCGCCTGCTCGGGGCTCATCCCCTGAGCGGTGAAGCTGCAGATATCGCCGAGCACGGCCCCGGCCTCTACCGAGGCGAGCTGATCCTTGTCGCCGAGCAGGATCAGGCGGGCGTGCCTGGGCAGGGCGTCCAGCAGGCGCGCCATCATGGGCAAGTCGACCATGGAGGCCTCATCCACCACCAGCAAGTCCAGATGCAATGGGTTACCTGCGTGATGGCGGAACTGACTGCGACCGGGGATGACCCCGAGCAGCCGGTGCAGGGTGCCCGCCTCGGTGGGGATGGCGGCCACCACCTCGGGGGCCAGATCCAGCCCCTGCAAGGCGCTGCCGATACTCTCGGTGAGCCGCGCCGCCGCCTTGCCGGTGGGGGCCACCAGCCGGATGGCGGTTGCCTTGCCTTGCTGCAGGCCGGTCTCCACCAGGATGGCGAGCAGCTTGGCGACCGTGGTGGTCTTGCCGGTGCCGGGACCGCCGGAGATCACCGCGAAGGGGCGCGCCGCCGCCGTGGCCGCCGCCAGCTTCTGGCCGTTGCAACAGAGCGCCTCGGGCACCAGGGCATCGAGCGCGCTCAGCTCGCTCGCCGCCTGGGCGCTGGCCAGCAGGGCTTCGACCCGAGGCCAGTCCACCTCGGCCGGTGACACCAGATCCAGATACTTCTCGACGAAGTGGCGAGCCGAAAAATCGGAGGAGAGGCGCGCGTCCAGCAGGGCGCCGAAGACGAGTCCATAGTCGCGGGCAAACAGCCGCGACAGAGCCGGGGCTATCTCCGGCCATTCGGCCTTTTCGCTCAAGAAGCGCAGATGGCGGGCCACCCCCAGCTCAAAATCGTGGTAGCGGGTGAGGTAGAGCCGCCCCTGCCACAGCCGCAGCGGCCAGCGGGGGGCTTCCCCTTCATGCTCCTGCGTTCCGACCAGGGGGCAGGTCGCAAACAAGGCGGGCCAGCGGGCTGGAGCTTCCAGATCCCCCAGCAGATCCCGGCTCTGATCCGGATCCAGCCCGAACGGGCGCCAGGATCCCTTGTCCCGGCCGTCGTGTGTCAGCAGTGCCAGCGGCAGGCAGACGTGGCCGCGGCCCAGCTCGAAGCAGGCGAGCGCCGCCCCCAGCACCAGCTCGGGACTGCCACCGAGATCCGCCACCAGTTTGGAAAATTGCAGATCCAGCTGGCGAATGCGGCCCGCCAGGGCCAATTGTTTCAAGCGCGCGATCATGTCTGTGCCCGTCATGCGTCCACCTTGTTCGATTCTTCTAAACGATAACCCTCGGGCATCACACCTTGGCTAAACAACTTGTCGAGCCCCAGCACCAGATCCCGGCTCGGGCGGGTATGGAAGACGCCCCCCTCCGGCATGCCGCGCAGGAACAGATAAAAGACGCCACCAAAGTGTTGGTCGAAGTCGTAGCCCGGCAGCCGCAGGGAGAGCAGCCGATGCAGCGCGAGAGAGTAGAGCTGATATTGCAGGTCGTAGCGATGATCACACATGGCGCGCTCCAGCGCCGGACGGCCGTAGTCCGCCGCGCTCATGCCGAGGTGATTGGACTTGTAGTCGAGCAGATACCAGCGCCCCTGCCACTCGAACACCAGATCGATAAAGCCCTTGAGCATCCCCTGTACCGTGCTGAAACTTAACGGTTTGTTGCCGGCCGACAGCGGATCGAAGCGCTGGCACAGGGCGGTGAGGGCCGGAGCCGTCACCCGCCCCATGGGCAGGAAGAACTCCAGCTCCACCTGCTTGCGATCGGCCGCGAGATCCCGCAGCCGCACCGGCGCCCCAAGCCCTGTCTCCAGCGGGGTGTCCAGCACCGCCTCCACCTGCTGTTGCAGCAGGGGAGCCCAGTGCGGGTCGAAGCCATCCCGCACCAGCAGCTCGGCGATATGGGTGCACAGTGCCTCGCCCCCTGCACTTTGGAAATCGATGGTCTCGAACAGGCTGTGCAGCAAGGTGCCGGGACGGGCCCCCTTGGGGAAGGTAAAGATGGATGCCTCGGGAGCCTCCTCCGGGGTCACGCCGGCGGCGGATTCGGTCACCACCTCATCATCGAAGCCGGGATTGGCCAGCACCCCCTTGCTGTGGCCCTGCCCCTGGGCCGCGAGCCCGGAGTAGGAGCTGATCCACCAGTCTCGCTCAAGCGTTCCCTCAACGCGGCGCACCTGGGGCTCACCCAGCTGCTCCAGCTCCGGCGGCAGCGGGGCCGGCCGGGTCAGCGAGGGCTCACCGACCGCCACCCCGGGCAGCCCCTGGGCAAGCTCGCCGAGGGCCGTGTTCAGGGTTGAGGCATCCCCTTCCTCTCCCTTCTGCAGCAGGTAACCGATGGCGGTATGGTGCAAGTCGGTCTGCTCCGACTTGCCATTGCCGGATCGCACCGGCGCCAGCCCGAGCCAGGTGGCATAGACGCCCCGGGTCAGGGCCACATAGAGCAGTCGCAGGTCTTCGGCGAGGCGCTCCTTGTCCGCCTGCGCCAGGGAGCCGTCGGCCCCGGTGAGATCCAGGACGCTGCGGTTCTGGCCCTCCACTTCCTCGTGGAACAGCGGGGTCTCGGCGGCGCGGTGGCTGCAGATGAAGGGCAGGAACACCAGCGGGTACTCCAGCCCCTTGGATTTGTGGATGGTGACTATCTGCACCAGCTTGCGCTCGGATTCGAGGCGCAGCACCTGCTCCGCCACCTGGCCGTTGGGGTGGCTCACCGCCTCCCCCAGCCAGCGCAGCAGGGCGTATTCCCCGTCCAGCTCGCAGCTCGCCTGTTGCAGCAGCTCCGCCAGATGAAGGAAGTTGGTCAGTCGCCGCTCCCCATAGGGGCTCGCCAGCAGGGAGGCGGCCAGGTTGCGCCGCTGCAGCAGGGCCCGCAGCATGGCCAACACGCCGCCGCGATGCCAGATCTTGCGGTACTCCATGAACTCCTGCACCGCACTCTCCCAGGCCCGCTCGTCCGAGGCAAGCGCCTCCAGCGCCCTGGCATCGAGATCGAACAGGCCGGTGGCGAGCGCCGCCCGCAGGCTGCGCTCCTCGCTCGGGTTCTGGCAGGCGTGCAGGATCAGCAGGATCTCCCGCGCCTCCACCTGGGCCAGCACGCTCTCGCGATTCGACAGATAGACGGAGGCGATGGCGAGCCGTGCCAGCTCCTGCTGCACCAGCCGCCCCTCGGCGCCGGTGCGCACCAGCACGGCCACGTCCCCCGCCTTGACCGGCTGGTCCCCCAGCAGGGCCTTGCCCTCCCGGGCCAGACTCAGCAGGCGGTGGATCTCCGCCGCGGTGGCGCGGGCCATCAGGCTCTGGTACTCCCCCCGGTTGAAGGTGGGCTGACCGCCAAGCTGCCAGCAGTGCAGCACGGGGGCGGCCTGCCCCTCCAGCATCAGCGCACGACCCTTGCCCTGCGCCTCGACCGGCAGGAAGGGAATATCCGCCTCATAGATGAAGGGATCTTTCGCCCGCTCGAACAGGCCGTTGACCGCCGCTACCAGCGCCGCGCTGGAGCGGTAGTTACGGCCGAGGCTGTAGTGGGCGCTCACATTTCGGCGCGCCTGGATGTAGGTGAAGATATCGGCGCCGCGAAAACCGTAGATGGCCTGCTTGGGGTCGCCGATCATCAGCAGCGCGGTATCCTGTTTTCCGCCATAGAGGCGGTGGAAGATGCGGTACTGCTGGGGGTCCGTGTCCTGGAACTCATCGATCATGGCGACTCTGTAGCTCGCCCGGATGCGCTCGCACAGCCGCTCCCCCAGCGAAGAGCCAAGCGCCCCGTCGAGATCCTTGAGCAGATCGTCGAACGACAGCTGATGGGCCTGCCGCTTGCTGGCCTGCATCCGCTCACGCACCACCCGCGCCGCCCGCTGCAGCACCAGATCCCGGATGCCGGGGCGGCTGGCCAGCAGCGCGTCTATTTGAGTGAACAGCGGCAGGGTCGGCAGCGCCTTTCCCTTGCTCAGCTTGGCTTCCAGCACCTCTTGGCCGAAGCGTTCCAGCTCCTTGGGGATGGCGTAGCCGCTGGCGGGATCCTGCGCCCAGTCGCCTACCTTGGCGAGCCAGCCTTCGTAGTTCTTGCCGGTGTAGAGTTTGATCTGGCCCTCGGTCTGGCGGCGGATCTCGTCGGTTTGCGCCAGCCACTGCCCCTTGATGGCCTCGATGCGCGCCATGGCCTCCCGATGACGTTCGATGAGCGTCTCCTCCCCCAGCTGGGGGCGGATCGCCAGCTCGCCGTTGTCGAGCCAGCCGTTCATCTCCCGCAGCAGGGCGGCGGGGCTGGGCCAGTGTTTGCGCACGGCGCGGGCCAGCGCCTCGTCCACCGGATAGAACTCGGCGCGCCAGTAGTCACTCACCGCCTGCAGCCTGAGCTGGCTGTCGTCGGTCAGAAATTCCGTTTCGAACAGGGCGCCGGATTCGAAGGCGTTCTGCTTGAGCATCCGCTGGCAGAAACCGTGGATGGTGAAGACCGCCGCCTCGTCCATCTGCCGCTCGGCGGCGAGCAACCGGCTGGCCGCCAGGACATGATCCTCGACCTCTGCCAGCAGACCCGCCAGCAAAGGATCCTTGTCTGGATCGGCGATGCTGCCACGCAGGAAGGCGAGCCGAGCCTCGTGGATACGGGCGCGGATCCGCCCCCGCAGCTCGGCGGTGGCCGCCTCGGTGAAGGTCACCACCAGGATCTCGGTCACCGACAGCGGCCGCTCGTGGGCGCTGGGCTGGCCCGCGTCCTCTCCCTCTTCGATCTGCGGGCCGTGGCCCAGCAGCAGGCGCAGATAGAGGCCGGCGATGGTGTAGGTCTTGCCAGTACCGGCGGAGGCTTCGATCAGGCGCTCGCCGTGGAGCGGAAAGCGCAGGGTATTGAGCGGGTTGGCCATTATGGGAGCGCCTCCAGGGTGTCGTGCAGCGCAGTCAGGTGTTCGCGGGCCAGGGCCCGCAGCTGGGTCAGCACCTCATCGTTGAGCTCGGGGAAGCAGCGGGCGACGTAGACGTCCTCCCCTTCCCCTGTGACCATGTAGCCGCCGTTGAAACGGGCAAGCGCCACCTTGTCGGCGGCCTCCGGTTTGTCGGGATCCTTCTCCATCGCCTTGAGCCACTCCCAGGCGGTGTTGGGGAAGAAGGGCAGCGGCCGCTTCATCCCCTGCTGCCAGAGCGCCACCAGCGCCGCCAGTCTGGGACGTGCCTCGTCGGCGGGCAGCACCGGCAGCCGCCAGCTCTGCTTGGCATCGAACAGCAGGGTGTCGCCGGGGGAATCGCTCAGGCAGAGGCAGAGGTGTTGCACCCAGCCCAGCAGCAGATCCTTGCCGTTGAAGCTGCCGGGTTTGATCACCAGAGCCCGGCCCTTCTGGGTATCAATCCAGCCCTGCAGCTGACCCTGGGCCAGGGCGATGTCGATCTCCACCGCCCGTTTTTCATCCTCCCCCTCACCGGCAATCCAGGGTCGCAGCCGCGCGGCCAGGCCGCCCATCTGCTCGTCCAGATCGTCCAGCAGCAGGTTGCCGAACCAGCCTTGTGGCAGCTGGCCGCTGAGCCGCAACCGCTCGCGCCGCACGTCACTGCTGCCCTCGTCGAGGTGGGCATCCAGCAGCAGGGCTTTGAGCTGATAATGTTGCAGGCCGTCCAGTTCGAACGGCTCGCTGTCCTCGATGTTCGCCTCGTTGAGTTCGAACCACACCTTGAGGCGGCGATTGAGGAAGTACCTGGCGGGCTGACGATAGAAGCGCAGCAGCTCGGCCAGCTCCAGCCCCTGCTCCTTGCCCCATTCGGGCGGTAACGGGAGCTCGCCGCTCTGGAAGTTGCTTGCCCCCGGCACGGGATTGAGGGCCGGCAGCCAGTCGGCGGCATAGGTGAACAGCCGCGACCCCGGTTCGGGATAGAAGTAGCTGTGGCTGTAAGGGGTGAGCGGGTGTTCGATGATCAGGTGTTTGAGCAGCCGCTCCCCCGAGGTCTCGTCATCGAGCGCCTCGTCCCCCGCCAGCACGAAGCCCTGGCGCACATAGTCGATGAGCTCCGCCAGCAACACGGAGGGTACCTTCTCGCTGTTGTCTTCGGCGCTGAACCCCTGATAGCTGATATAGAGCCCCTGCTGGGCGCTGAGCAGCGCCTCGAGGAAGAGGTAGCGGTCATCGTCCCGCCGGGATCGATCGCCGCGCCGGGAGGCTACCGCCATCAGATCGAAGCCCATGGGGGCCAGAGTGCGCGGATAGACGCCGTCGTTCATGCCGAGCAGGCAGACCTGGCGGAAGGGGATGGAGCGCATCGGCATCAGGGTGCAGAAGTTCACCTGACCGGCGAGGAAGCGCTGGCTGGAGCGCGACTCCCCCAGCACGCTGCCGAGGTAATCCCGTAGCAGCTCGGGGCTGATGGGCTGCTCGAAACGCGCCTCGGCCAGCCCCTCTTGCCAGTCCGCAAGGGCAGTGCGGATGAGCTGCAGCAGCCGCTCTTCGTCCTCATCGGCGAGGTAGAAGCGCTCGAGCAGCGCGTTGAGACAGGCGACCCAGTCCCCCAGACGCTGCGCCTGTTGCAGGCGCGGCAGGAATTCGGCGAGGGAATCCACAAACCAGGCCAGCTTGCCGAGGGCCAGGCCCTGCTGACCCTCGATGTCAGCGTAAGGCAGTATGCCGTCCACCGGCTCCCCGTCTCCCATGGCGAAGCCGAGCAACATGCGACGCAGGCCGAACAGCCAGCTGTTGCCGGACAGCGGCGGCAGCGCGAAGCGGGTGGGATAGGCATCGTCCAGCCCCCAGCGGATGCCAGTCTCCTGCACCCAGCGCCGCAGCTGGTTGAACTCGTCGTCATCGAGCTCGAAGCGGCGTAGCACGGCGGGCACTTCCAGGATGGCGAGCAGCTCCCCCGCACCGAAGCGGGCGTTCGGCAGCCCGAGCAGAGCGAGAAAGCTTTGCAGCAACGGGCTCTCCTGGCTGGCGGCCCTGTCCGACACCGCGAACGGGATGTGCCCGCGCGCCCCCGGCTTCTCCTTGCCGAAGACCGCCTGGATATAGGGGCCGTAGCTGTTCACGTCCGGCATCATCACCACCACGTCTTTCGGGGTGAGGCTGGAGTCTTGCTCGAACAGCGCCAGCAGTCGATCGTGCAGCACCTCCAGCTCGCGCATGGGGCCGTGGCAGGCGTGGATCTGCAGGGATCCATCCGCCGGATTGATGGGGCTCTTGTGATGGCTGCTGTCCAGTTCGAACTGACCCTCCCCTCGGGATCCCAGCTCCAGCACGTCCTTCTGGATGCAATGCAGCAAGCTGGTTTCGTCGATATCGACGAAGGCCTCTATCTGCGGCACCTCCAGCTCCATCAGCTGGTGCAGATAGTCCCGCCCCAGCTTGCCCATGGAGGCGAGCAGCGGGTTGGCCGGGCCCTGCAACGCCTCTATGTCGGTGCCGGGCTTGAGTTTGTTGGCGAGTCGCGCCAGCGTCTTGCGATCGAGCAGATCCCCCCAGTAGTAGCGGCAGGGGTTGGTGACGAACAGGTGCACCTCCACCTCGTCCCGACTGCCGAGGGCCAGCAGTGCCTCCACGTAGCGCGGCGGCAGCGCCGAGATGCCGAACACGAACACCCGCCGGGGCAGCTTGCCCGGCAGATCCCGGGTGCGCGCCAGCTCGTGGATAAATTCCTCGTAGAGATTGGCTCTGTGATAGCCGCTGGGCGCGAGCGCCAGGGTGCGGGCCACCAGCTCGCGCCACAGCTCCGGCTGCCAGTCCTGGCCGCTCACCTCCGCCAGCTCCTGGCGGCCGGTGCCGACCAGACCCTCTCCCTCTTCCCAACGGGCGATCCAGTCCGGCCGGTAGACCAGATACTGGTCGAACAGATCCGCGACCTTCTGGCACAGCTGCCAGAGCCGCACCTGGTCCGGTTCGGACGGCTGATCTTCTGCTCGCCGATCGGCGCCCCCCAGATAGGCGGCCAGGGGTGCGAAGGCAGGTCTGTCCAGCAGGGCCGGCAATATGGTCATCAGCTGCCAGCTCATGGCCCCCTTGTTGTAGGGGCTTATGCAAGGCACATCCGCCAGCACCTGGGTAAACATCTCCCAAATGAAGCTGGCGGGCAGGGGAAAGTCGATGTTGGCGGCGATGCCGAATGCCTTGGCCAGCTCCAGCTTGAGCCACTGGGCCATGCCCGGGCTCTGCACCAGGATCTGTTCCCGCTCGAAGGGGTGGGCAAGCGGCGCCTGCCGGATGCGATCCACCAGCAACTCTTTGAGCAGATCCAGCTGATTGGAGTGGTAGAGGGTAAACATGGGCAAGTCCCGCCAATTCAACGATGCAAGGGATGAGGTGAGGGGGCAAACAGCAATGACCGCCGTCACGTCGCACGAAATGGGATTGTCAGGGATCGGGGGGGAAGATGCAAAAGGCGCTTGTCGGCGGGGATCACAGCCTCATCAAGGACGGAGCGTGAGGGCGGCAAAAGGCAGCCAATAAAAAGGCCGGTGCAGCTGCACCGGCCAAAAGGCGTTGGAAAACTTAAACTTGCAGAGACTTACCAGTTCTTGCCGAGACGGGCGTCCAGGCTGAAGGCACCGGCACCGGCCGCCGCCAGGGCCAGGAAGCCACCGGCAATGGAGAGGTTCTTCATGAACATCAGCATCTGCATCTGCTCGGCAGGCTGATAGTGGAAAATAAAGGCGGCCATCAGGGTGAAACCACCCATCAACACGGCGATGCTACGGGTAAACAGGCCCAGCATGATGGCGAGGCCACCCCCCAGCTCCAGCAGGATCACCAGCGGCAGTATGGCGCCGGGCACCCCCATGGCTTCCATGTAACCCTGGGTACCGGCATAGCCGCTGATCTTGCCCCAGCCTGCAATCACGAACATCAGCGCCAGCAATACACGACCCACCAGCAGTGCCACGTCTTTCATCTTTTCCATTTTCAGATTCCTTTGATTACCAGTAACTCGTTAATAGTGTAAGACCGAATTGTTAACTCATTCATTTTGCCGAGATTTATTTATCAGGGCAGATCAAACAGCAGAGCCTCACTCCCTTGGGAGGCCCTGAGCGACCAGCGCTGCTCGTCACGACTGAGCAGGCCATCGCCGGGTCGGGCAGCCAGACCGTTGCCAGTCAGCTCCCCTGAAATCAATTGCAGGTATCCGTGTCGTCCTTGCAATGCCCATTCGAGGGTCTCCCCCTCGGCGAGCAGCAACCGCCATACCTTCGCCTGCTGGCGGATCCTGAAGGATCCCCCCTCGCCATCCGGTGACGCCACCAGCGTCAGTCCGGGCTGGTTTTCAATCTTCTTCTGCTGATAGCCCGGTGTCGTGCCGACTTCGTTCGGCTCGATCCAGATCTGCAACAGGGAGAGCGGTTCGGTCTGCGAGGGGTTGTACTCGCTGTGCCGGATGCCGGACCCTGCGCTCATCAGCTGGAAATCCCCCGCCGGGATCTGCTCGGCATGGCCGAGGCTGTCCCTGTGCTCTATGGTGCCTTTCAGCACGCAGGTCAGGATCTCCATGTTGGCGTGAGGGTGGGTGGCAAAGCCGCCACCCGGCGACACCAGATCCTGGTTGATGACCCGCAGGACAGAGTGTCCCATCCAGTCCGGGTCATAGTAATGACCGAACGAGAAGCTGTGACGTGCATCCAGCCAGCCAAAGTTGGCCTTGCCTCGCGCTTCTGCGGCTCTCAATTTCATCATGGTGTGCTCCTCAGGTACCAATAGGGTTGCTTAACGCTGGCGACCGTCACCCAGACCGAACGGGATGCGGTAGCTGCTGTTCTCGTTGCCCAGGCTGACCGTCAGGTTGCCCTGGGTGCGGCTCGGGATCTGTACCAGCTGGGTGCCCGTCAGGTTCGCATGGACGGATGCCAGCACATCACCGGACTCGTCACGCACCTCCAGCATGGGGTTGGCCTTGCCGTCGATGGCGGCGTCCGCCTGCCAGTTGACCACCAGCACGCCAGGGGCGGCGCTGAAGTTGGCGGGAACGGCAGCCTGAGCTACACCGGCGGTCATCAGGCCTGCAACGGCCAGCATCTTGATTACGTTTTTCATGTTTCACTCTCTTGTTTTATATGTCATTGCCAAGGCCGGGTCGGCCCGAATCAATGCATCCATGCAAGAGGTTATTCAAATATAGTGTTGTTCTTTTACTGACATCAGACATCTCATCTTGGGTGTCACAGTCCTGAACTATCGCTTATTTGGCCGCTCGGCCTTCCTGCCGAAGCGTTGGTTGAATATTAAGGTCACTTGCCCTAAGTTGTTAGCGAGATAATCTGGCAAACATGTTCAAAAAAATTGAAGGGTAGATATGGCCAAGGAGACCAACAAGGAACGGGCGCTGACCCTGGAAGCCATCCGGGTGCTGGATGCCATCGACCGTCGTGGCAGCTTCGCGGCGGCCGCCGATGAACTCGGCAAGGTGCCCTCGGCGCTGAGCTACACGGTGCAGAAGCTGGAGGACGAGCTGGACGCCATGCTGTTCGATCGCAGCGGCCATCGCACCAAGTTCACCCCGGCCGGGCGCATGCTGCTGGAGCAGGGCCGGGTGCTGCTGGAGGCCGCCGAGCATCTGGTGGGCGAGACCCGGGCGCTGGCCCGCGGTTGGGAGACCGACATCACGGTGGCCGTCGATGCCCTGGTGCCGGTGCAGGCGCTCTACCCGCTGGTGGAGCGGCTGGCCGAGCTCACCGACACCCGTCTGCGGTTTCGCGCCGAGGTGCTGGCGGGCAGCTGGGAGTGTCTGGAGGATGGCCGCGCCGACCTGCTCATCTCCTCCCTCAACCCCGATCTGACCCTGACCGGCATCAAGCATCAGCTGTTGCAGGAGGAGGTGATGCTCTACGTCGCCCACCCGGATCACCCGCTGCACCAGGAGGCCGAGCCTCTGGCGGACGATACCCTGCGCCGCTACCGCGCCATCGCCATCGCCGACACCGCCCTGCGCAAGCCGGTGCTCACCTACCGCCTGCTGGACAAGCAGCCGCGCCTCACCGTCAGTACCATGAGCGAGAAGCGCGATGCCCTGCTGGCGGGCATCGGCGTCGGCACCATGCCCCAGAGCTGGATCGAGGAGGACATCAAGGCGGGACGGCTCAAGGTGATAGGGCCCGAATATCGGCACCAGATCCAGGTCGCGCTGGCCTGGCGACGGGATACCATGGGCAAGGCCAAGAGCTGGCTGGTGCGGGAGATCCCCAAGCTGTTCCCCTGCAAGGGGGAATGAGGCCGCCGACTGAGGGCCGACAGCGAGAAGTATCGAAAGATGCGCCTCAGCCTTGACGGCGGGCTCAGATTTGGAGAAAAGAAAAAGCGGATCTCTCGCGAGTTCCGCTCAATGCCAGGAAAGAAAAAAAACCTTGCGGTTTAAAAACCCTTAATTTGGAAGCAAACAATCGTTTTCCAGGCCCCAGGGGCCGCGAATCCGATCCGGTTCGGATTATGTGCGATGTGCCGTGCATCACCAGCAAAATGTTGAAAGGTTGAAGGATATGCACCGCAAGGTGTCATTATCTGCCACCGGCCTCCTTCCTGGTCGGGCCACGCCGGTCTCTGCCGGCGGGTTTATCTTGCTCAAGCTAGACAGGTGTCAAAACTTGAGCCCAAAACAAAAAAAGAACTCACTCTCTGACACGACACAAAATGCAGATAAAGGATTAGTTGCATGACCTACAGCCAGACCCTGGCCAACCAGATTCTCGACACCCTGAAGAAGGCCCTGACCGACAAGGGGATCCGCTACCAGACCCTGGCGGAGGCCATGGGCGTCTCCATCGCCACCATCAAGCGGATGATGAACAAGTCTTCCCTGCCGTTCGATACCCTGCTGGAGCTCTGCCACCTGGTGGGCCTGTCGTTCGAGGAGCTGCTGGATCGCACCCAGGATGCCCAGAGCCGGCGCGCCGTCTTCACCCAGGAGCAGGACGAGGCATTCCACAAGGAGCCTGGCCTCTACGCCTTCCTCGCCAACATCTTCTGGCGCGACAAGGCCCTGGTGGATCTGAAGCGGGAGTACGGCCTGACCGATGCGTCCTGCTACCTCTACCTGCGCAAGCTGGAGCGGCTCGGCATACTGCAGCTCGGCCTCGACAACAGCTACCACTTTCTCATCAGCGAGCGCATCAGCTTCGAGCAGCACAGCCGCTTCGCCCGCCAGCAGGCGCGCCAGGCCATGGCGGTGCTGGGGGACTATCTGGTGGAGAACATGCACAAGTCCAACAACTACATGGCGCTCTGTCAGCTCCATCTGGACGAGACCGAGGCCATGGCGCTGATCGATCGGATGAAGGAGTACTGGCATCAGGAGCTCAAACTGAACCGCCCCGCCATCGGCCAGCGGGAGCACACCAAGACCTACACCATGTCCCTGCAACTGGCGGACTGCGGCTACCAGAGCTTCGACGATCTGATCCCCAATATCGACAACTGATCCCCTGGCCGGGCGCGAGGATCCTCTCTCTGTACAGGATCCTTGCCCCCATCAGGACAGGATCCCCTTCCTCATGCCCGGATCTTCCCCTGACTCTCCACTGGCGCTCCCGCTCTCGTCCCCAACGGGGGCAGGAGCGCCCGGGTGTCCAGGCAGATGCGGATCGCATCCGGCCGCCAGTGCTCGATGTCGCAGTCCACCAGACTCCCCTGCTCGTCATAGTTGACCCGCACCAGTCGCAGCACCGCGCTCCCCGGTGCCAGGTTGAGGGCGCGGGCGATGGGGCCTCGCGCCGCCGAGGGGGTGATCTCCAGACTGGCGCCGCCTTGGCCTATGCCATAGCGCTGCTGATAGAGCTCGGTGAGGGAGCTCGCCAGGGGGGCGCTGGCGATGTCGGGGAAACGGCTCGCCAGCAGATGATGGCTGACGTGCAACACGGGGCGACCGTCGATCAGCCGCTGACGGCGGATCTCGTAGAGCGGGGTGAAGGGGGCCAGCCCCATCCAGCGGCACAGCTCGCTGCTGGCCAGGGCGCCACCGTGGGCCAGCACCCGGGTCTCGGCCACCCGCTGCTGCTCGCCGATCCACTGGTGGAAGTGGGTGTGGATGGCGGGATCATAGGTGAGCCTTGGGGGCGCCACGAACCAGCCGCGCCGCTCGGCTCTGTAGATGAGACCGTCCGCTTCCAGGCTGGACAGCGCCTCCTTGACGGTGATGCGGGTGGTGGCGAAACGCTCGCTCAGGGCACGCTCGGCGGGCAGCTGCTGCCCCGCCCCCAGCTGGCCGCTGCCGATATAGCGGCGCAGGGTCTGGCAGATCTGTTCACTCTTGGAGGGGGTTCGGCCATCGGCCACCACCTGCTCGCTCAGTCGCGGCTCTCTCACTGTCACATCCCTGTTAGTCATTCGGCTGGAGTAGACCAGCGGCTCTCGGCCATGAGTTGTAACCCGGCGGGATGACAGCCAGGTGACAGGCTCATCAGTCTTCAAGCGGCTATCTACACACGCGCCCGCCACCGCCCTATCCACACCTTGAAGCAGCTCTGCCCTTCGAGAGGCCGCGGGTCTCATTTGTCATCAAACTGCCATTCAAATGCCCCGCCACCGTCATATTTCCCCTCTAGCATCCCTCTCGAACCTTAACTGACCTAGTCCAGAGGGATGGGATGATGAAAAGCGTGATCGCAAGTGCACTGGCCCTGGCGGCCATCAGTCAACCGCTGTTTGCCGCCGACAATATCGCGGATCTGGAAAAAGCCGCCCGCGGTGAAGGCCAGCTCAACAGCATCGGCATGCCCGACAGCTGGGCCAACTGGAAGGACACCTGGCAGCAGATCGGCAGTGTCTATGGCATCAAGCACCAGGACACCGACATGAGCTCGGCCCAGGAGATCGCCAAGTTTGCCGCCGAGAAGAGCAATGCCACCGCCGACATCGGCGACGTGGGTGGCGCCTTCGGCCCGGTCGCGGTCAAGCAGGGGGTCACCCAGCCCTACAAACCCTCCACCTGGGCGGACATTCCGAACTGGGCCAAGGACGCGGACGGCCACTGGATGCTGGCCTATACCGGCACCATCGCCTTCCTGATCAACAAGGATCTGGTCAAGGCCGCCCCCACCAGCTGGCAGTCCCTGCTCGGCGGTGACTACAAGGTGACCCTGGGAGACGTGGGGGTCGCCTCCCAGGCCAACAACGGCGTGCTGGCGGCGGCCTATGCCACCGGCGGCAGCGAAAAGGATCTCAAACCCGCGCTGGAGCTGTTCGGCCAGCTGGCCAAGCAGGGCCGCCTGTCGCTGAACGACCCGACCATAGCCAACATCGAGAAGGGTGAGGTGGAGGTGGGCGTGCTGTGGGACTTCAACGCCCTCAACTACCGCGACCAGATCGATCCCAAGAAGTTTGATGTGGTGATCCCGAGCGACGGCTCCGTCATCGCCGGCTACACCACCATCATCAACAAGTGGGCCAAGAACCCCAACGCCGCCAAGCTGGCGCGGGAATACATCCTCTCGGACGCAGGGCAAATCAACCTGGCTCGTGGCTATGCCCGCCCCATCCGCGGCAACGTCACCCTGCCGGATGACGTCAAGGCCAAGCTGCTGCCGGCGGAGCAATACGCCAACGCCAAGCCGGTGCAGGATCACGCCGCCTGGGAGCAGAGCTCCAAGGCCCTGCCGCGCCAGTGGCAGGAAACCGTCATGATCAACATGCAATAAGGACAGCCTGTGCAACACAAGGTGATAGTGGTACTTGTGGATGGCCTGTCTGCCGAGGTAGCCCACACCATGGGCTACCTCGCTGGCATGGTGGAGGCAGAGCGCGGGCTCTACACGACCCTGACGTGCGCCCTGCCCTCCCTCTCCCGGCCGCTCTACGAGTGCATCCTGACCGGCGTGCCGCCCGTGGCGAGCGGCATCACCCACAACGGTGTCAGCCGCCTCAGTCAACACGACTCCATCTTCCATCTCGCCCGCGCCGCCGGCAAAGGCACCGCCGCTGCGGCCTATCACTGGGTCAGCGAGCTCTACAACCAGAGCCCCTGGCAACCGCTGCGGGATCGCTTCACCCATGACGAGCAACTGCCGATCCAGCACGGCTGCTTCTACTGGGACGACGGCTACCCCGACAGCCATCTGCTGTTGGACGGCGAATGGCTGCGCAGCCAGTACGACCCCGACTTCCTGCTGATCCATCCCATGGGGGTGGACGACGCGGGCCATCGCTTCGGGCTGGATTCCCGCCAGTACCGCAATCAGGCACGGCGCATGGACAGCCTGCTGGCAGATCTGCTGCCCCAGTGGCTAGGAGAGGGCTATCAGGTGCTTATTACCGCGGATCACGGCATGAACGAGGATCTCAGCCACGGTGGCACCCTGCCCGAAGAGCGCGGCGTGCCGCTCTGGCTGTTTGGGGAAGCCTTCGTGACCCAGTGGCCGGCCGGTCCCGCACTGCAACAGACCCAGCTCTGTGCCCTGATGGCGGACCTGCTCGGGGTGCCCCACGACAAGCCGAGCGGCCCCCAACTGCTCAAGGCGAGCCACCAGCGGGAGGTGCACTGATGATGCCCGCCGCCACTGAC
The DNA here is from genome assembly GCF_000764655.1 of Aeromonas aquatica. GTDB lineage: Bacteria > Pseudomonadota > Gammaproteobacteria > Enterobacterales > Aeromonadaceae > Aeromonas > Aeromonas aquatica. The sequence continues at coordinate 26,590 of NZ_JRGL01000021.1, read as the reverse complement.
ACCCTGACAACACAAGACGCACACCAGGGCCGCACCCGCCGCCACTGGCTGCCCGCCCTGGTGCTGCTGCCCTTCGCCCTGCTGATGATACTGTTCCAGCTCGCCCCCATGGTGTGGGTGCTGGTGGGCAGCTTCCAGACGCCAGACGGCTGGGGACTGGCCCATTACCGGGAGATCCTGAGCTCCCCCTTCTACCTGCAGTCGTTTGGCAACTCGTTTCGCATCGCCGGCATCGCCAGCCTGGCGGGGCTCGCCATCGGCACCCTGGGGGCGGCGGCCCTGCGTCATAGCGGCGAGGGGATCAAGCGCCTGCTGCTGGCGTTTGTCACCATGACCAGCAACTTCAGCGGCGTGCCGCTGGCCTTCGCCTTCATCATCGTGCTCGGCATCAACGGCGCCATCACCCTGCTGCTGAAATCCTGGGGCTGGATCGACGGCTTCAACCTCTACTCGGGCAGCGGCCTCATCCTCATCTACACCTACTTCCAGATACCGCTGGCCCTGCTGCTGCTCTACCCGGCCTTCGATGCCCTGCAGGATGACTGGCCCCAGGCCGCCGCCCTGCTCGGCGCCAGCAAGCGGCAATATGTATGGCACGTGGCGCTGCCGGTGCTTACCCCTGCCCTGCTCGGCACCCTGATCATCCTGTTTGCCAATGCGGTAGGCGCCTATGCCTCCGCCTACGCCCTCACCACCGGCAACTTCAACCTGGTGACCATACGAGTGGCCAGCCTGGTCTCCGGCGACATCTTCCTCGAACCGAACCTGGCGGCGGCGCTGGCGGTGATCCTGATGGTGCTGCTGGGGGTCGTCACAGCCGCCAACCAGTGGCTGCTGAAAAGAAGCTATGTGAACAAGGGGAACCAGCATGCGTGATCTCAACCCCCGCTGGCCAAAGTGGGTGCTTGGCGCCCTGGTGGCGACCCTGCTGCTGCCCCTGCTGGCCACCTTTATCTACTCCATCTCCACCCGCTGGGGGGCGACCCTGCTGCCGGACGGCTTCACCCTCGACTGGTATCTGAAGTTGTGGGGAGATCCCCGCTTCCTGGCCGCCTTCGGCCGCAGTTTGCTGGTCTGCTTCGCCACCCTGCTGCTGGGGACAGTCGTGCTGGTGCCCACCGTGTTGGTAGTGGCTTACTACTTTCCGAAGCTGGATCCCTGGATGAATCTGCTGATCCTGCTGCCCTTCGCGGTGCCGCCTGTGGTCTCCTCGGTGGGCCTGCTGCAGATCTACGCCGACGGCCCCCTGCCCCTCATCGGCACGCCGTGGATCCTGGTGGGCACCTGGTTCACCATAGTGCTGCCCTTCATGTACCGGGCGCTCGCCAACAACCTGCAAGGGATACCCCTCAAGGATCTGATGGACGCCGCCCACCTGCTCGGTGCCGGCAGCGCCCGCGCCTTCGCGCTGGTGGTACTGCCCTGCCTGCGCAAGGGCTTGCTGGCGGCGCTGTTCCTGTCCCTCTCCTTCCTGCTCGGGGAATTTGTGTTCGCCAACATGCTGGTGGGCACCCGCTACGAGACCCTGCAGGTCTATCTCTACAACATGCGCGCCACCTCGGGGCACTTCACCAGCGCCCTGGTGATGAGCTACTTCCTGCTGACCCTGCTGCTCACCTGGGCGGCGAACAGATTCCATCGGTGATCCAAGATGTTTCATCTAGAAGTCAATCAGTTACACAAGTCCTACGGCGAGACCCGGGTGTTCGAGGGGATCGAATTCGGCATCCGCAAGGGGGAGCTGGTCACCCTGCTCGGCCCCTCCGGCTGCGGCAAGTCCACCCTGCTGCGCGCCCTGGCCGGGCTGACCCCGGTCGACGGCGGCCAGATCCGGGTCGCCGGTGAAGACATCACCTGGCAGGCCCCCCAGCAGCGCGGCATCGGCATGGTGTTCCAGAGCTATGCCCTGTTCCCAAACATGACGGTGTGGGACAACGTGGCCTTCGGCCTGCGCATGAAGCCCCAGCCGGGGCGGGAGCTGGCCGGCAGCGTGCGGGAGGTGCTCGAACTGGTGGAGCTCGAAGACCTGGCGAAGCGCTACCCGAGCGAGCTCTCCGGCGGCCAGCGCCAGCGGGTCGCCCTGGCCCGCGCCCTGGTGGTACGACCGCGCATCCTGTTGCTGGACGAGCCATTGTCGGCGCTGGATGCCCGCATCCGCCGCAGCCTGCGCCAGCAGATCCGCGAGATCCAGCAACGGCTCGAGCTGACCACATTGTTCGTCACCCACGATCAGGAGGAGGCGCTGACCATGTCGGATCGGGTGTTCCTGATGGACAGGGGGCGCATAGTGCAGAGCGGCAGCCCGGAGCAGATCTACACCCAGCCCGCCAACGCCTTCGTGGCGAGCTTCATCGGCCACTACAACCTGCTGGATCCCGAGCAGGCCAAGTCACTGCTCGGCCCGCGAACACATAGCCGGCTGGCCCTGCGCCCCGAGTCCATCAGCCTGCTGCCGGCGGGCACCGAGGGCCATGAACACAGCCTGCCCGGCATCATTCGCCAACAGCAGTTGCTCGGCAACGTCATCCGCTACCAGGTCGAATGCGAGGCCGGGCTGCTGACGGTGGACGTGCTCAACCGCTCGGCCAGGGATCTGCTGGCGGTGGGCACCAGGGTCACCCTGGCGGTGGCCCGGGATCAGCTGTGTGAGGTAGCATAAGCCCATGGTTTGCATTCTCTTTTCAGCGGTTGCGCGGCCAGAGCGCGGCCCCTCATCATCCCCCGTTTTGATAGCAAGGAGCCCACATGGCACTGGCACTGTTTGATTTGGACGAGACCCTGATCGCCGGAGACTGTGCCAGCCTCTGGCTGGAGTACATGGTGGCCGAGGAGCTGGCCCCGGCGACCATGGTGGCCGAGGAGCAGGCCATGATGTCCCTCTACCATCAGGGCAAGATGGACATGCACCAGTACATGGCCTTCACCCTGCAACCCCTGGTGGGCAAGTCACAGGCCTGGCTCGAGCAACAGTGCCAACACTTTGCCGAGGGAGTGCTGCGGGAGCGGCTCTACCCGGAAGGGCTGGCCCGCATCGAGTGGCACCGGGAGCGCGGCGATGTGCTGGTGCTGATCTCCGCCTCCGGCGAGCACCTGGTGGCCCCCATGGCCCGCATGCTGGGGATGGATCACTGCGTCGCCATCCTGCTGGACGAGGAGGCCGGCATGCTGACCGGCCAGACCAGGGGCACTCTCAGCTTTCGCGAGGGCAAGGTGGCCCGCATCAACCAGCTGTTCGCCGGACAGTCCGGGATCTGGCAGGAGAGTCACGGCTACAGCGACTCCCACAACGATCTGCCGCTGCTGCGGGCGGTGACTCATCCCTATGCGGTCAATCCCGCCCCCGGCCTGCGCCAAGTGGCCAAGGCGCAGCGCTGGCCGATCCTGGCCTGGCAGCTGACGGCCTGAACGCAGAAGGGACCCTCAGGTCCCTTCGTTGCTCAGTGTGGCGATCCTGAGCGCTGACGCCCCCGCCGATCCCGGCGGTTGGCCGAAGTAGATACGGTTCTTGCCGTCATGTTTGGCGCGATACACCTCGGCATCCGCCAGCTCCAGCAAGGCCTTGGCATCCAGACCCGGCGCACTGGCCACCAGCCCGCCGCTGAAGGTGATGGCGAGGCCGGGTTCGCGCCAGTCCAGAGAAGCAACCCCGACTCGGAACTGCTCCAGCAGCAGGTGGCAGAAGTGGATGTCCGGGTTGATCAGCAGCACCGTCAGCTCCTCACCGCCGTAGCGGAAGACCCAGCCGTGATCCCCCAGCAGCCGGTTGCCGAGCGCAGCCACCCGCTTGAGCACCACGTCCCCGGTCTGGTGGCCATAGGTGTCATTGACCCGTTTGAAGTTGTCCAGATCCAGCATGGCCAGGCAGAAGGGCTGCTGCTCCACCAACAGATGATGCAGCCGCTCATCGAAGAAGCGCCGGTTGTAGAGGCCGGTCAGCTTGTCCAGGTTGGCCTGCTGGCGCACCTCGTGATAGTCCTTGCTCACCTCCGCCAGCTCCGCATAGACATGCCTGAGCTCGCGCATGCCGCCCTGGGGCACATCATCGGGTTGCAGACGGCTGGCGCGGATCATGGTGGAGATCTCGTCCAGCATGCGCCTGAAGTAGCGGGCCCAGAACAGCGCCAGCAGCGCATAGAGCACGCAGGCCAGCACCAACACTCCCAGCACGTTGAAGGAGGCGCGCGCCACCACGGCCTGGAAGCTGGCCGCCGGTTGCACGCTGATCAGCACCCAGTTCCAGTGGGGCAGCCGGCGATAGGCCACAAACTGCTGGGTTTCGGTGTCGAGGAAGATGCCCTCTGTGCTGTCGAAACGCGAGAGCCAGTGGGGGCTGGGCATGGACTTGAGCAGCCAGGCGGGGTCCGGATAGGCCAGCACCTTGCCGGACTGGTTGATGATCATCTGGTAGCCCGCCTCCGGCTGCTTGTTCAGCTGGGCCGAGAAGGGGGCCAGTACCACATCGATGGCCACCACGGCCTGTATCTTGCCCTCCCGATCGGACAGGGTCCGTGCCAGGGAGATCATCAGCTGGTCGTGCAGCTCACCGTAGCCCTGATAGGGGTCCGTCCACACCAGCTTGCCCGCCTGCTGGCTGGCCAGCCGATACCAGGGGCGCGTTCTGGGATCGTAGTCGGCGGGTACCTCGGGTCTGGGGTAGATGAGGAAATCGCCCTTGGCGGTGCCGACATAGGCGGAGTCGAGATCGGCCATGACCCCCTTGTAGAGCGCCCACTCCTGCAGATAGCGCTCCCCGTGCCGCAGCCCGCCGCCACTGAAGTCCTCGACCAGCGTCCGGTCGTAGATCAGATTGAACTGGCGTTCCAGCTCGTTGAGGTAGGGCTCGATGAAGGTATGCTGCAACTGCTTGTTGGTGGCGAGCAGGCGCTGCTGCAGATCGATTTGGAGGCTGCGCTCCATGTGCAGGTAGTAGATACTGCCCAGCATCAGCACCGGCAGGAAAAGCAATGCCAGCCCCAGTCGCATCCTGGCAACCAGAGACCAGTGTTGAGTGATATCAACCCGCGTGTCGTGCTTGGCCAATCCAGACCCTCGGCTATCGTCAGATGCGATGTAGTGTGAGAATATCAGCCCCGCCTAATGGCGTCCAAGAGGAAGCTTGTGGTGTGCCGGACGAGAAGGAATTTGCCCAGATGTTGAACCAGGACCTGCTGACGGCGCTCCATTATTGTGCCGTGATCACCCTGACCGGCGCCGTGACGTCGGAATATTTTCTGTTTCGCCGCGGCATGTCCATCGAACAGGTGCGCAAGCTGCTGATCGCGGACAGCCTGGTGGCGCTGGCCCTGTTGCTCATCTTCATCACCGGCGTGTTGCAGGTGTTCAACCACGATCTGACACCGAGCGTCCTGCTCGCCAATCCCGGCTATCGCATCAAGCTGCTGCTGTTCTTCTGCATGGTCATCAGTTTTGGCTACCCCAGCCGGCTGTTCCAGCGCTGGCGCCACTCCCTGCGTCAGGGGCGCGCCCCCATGGTCTCCATCCAGCAGCAATTCTGGGTGGTCTGGATCCTGCGTGGCAACCTGCTCTTGCTCGCCCTGATCCCCCTGCTGGCCAAGCTCGCCAATGGCTGAAAACCCCTGACGCGCCACCCCACCCGCAGATCAAAGAGTGAAAATGGCTGGCGACAACTCCCCCCGCGGACGGGTATCGTACTGACAGAGGCCGTGGAGTGCCGCTGTGACTGTTTTTCAGGGATGAATCCGTATGCGTTCGAACATGATGTTATTGATGGCCGCCGCCATCTGGGGACTGGGCTTCGTGGCCCAGCGCCTGGGCATGGATCACATGGGGCCCTTCACCTTCAACGGCCTGCGCTTCCTGCTCGGCGCCCTCTCGCTGCTGCCGCTGTTGTGGTGGCTCAAGTCGCGCCAGCCCAGCGCGCCATCCGGGTCATCGTCCGGCGAACGCCGGCTGCTGCTGACCGGCGGCCTCATCGCCGGTACCGTGCTGTTCAGCGCCGCCTCCCTGCAACAGGTGGGGCTGCTCTACACCACGGCCGCCAAGGCGGGTTTCATCACCGGGCTCTACATCATACTGGTGCCCGTCATCGGCCTGTTGCTGCGCCACAAAACCGGGGCCAACACCTGGGTCGGCGCCCTCATCGCCATGGCCGGGCTCTACTACCTCAGCGTGACCGACGACTTCACCATCGGCTACGGGGATCTGCTGCAGGTGGTCGGCGCCCTGTTCTGGGCCATTCACCTGTTGCTGCTGGATCACTACTCGAACCGGGTCGCCCCAATCCGCCTCGCCGGCGTGCAGTTCGTGGTATGCGGCCTGTTGAGCCTGGCCACCGCCTTCTTCATCGAGACCCCGACCCTGAGTGGTGCCGTGGCGGGCTGGCAGGCGCTGCTCTATGCCGGGCTGGTGTCGGTCGGCATCGGCTACACCCTGCAGGTGGTGGGCCAGCGTGGCGCCCACCCGGCCCATGCCGCCATCATCCTCAGCCTGGAGACGGTGTTTGCCGCCATCGGTGGCGTGCTGCTGCTGGGCGAAACCCTGGATGAACGGGCTATCGTCGGCTGCTCTCTGATGCTGGCGGGTATGCTGATCTCCCAGATCCGGCTGCGCTGGTGGTGGAAATCCCGTCGGGACAAGGTACCCAGCCAGTCCTGACCCCACGCTACCCCACAGGCTCCCTAATGGATGAGGTGTGATAGCCGACCATGCCGAAGCGGGATCGCGAGCGCAAATGCAAAGAGGAGCCATCACTGGCTCCTCTTGGTTTTATCTCGTATATCCACTGCTTTTTTATCTTGAGGCAGTCGCCCTGACTATCAGACCTTAACGCTGGAGCAGAAGCTGACGTCGTCGCGCAGGGGATCGTTGCTCACGCTGTGATAGAGCTCGAAGCAGGGTCCACTGCCAAATTCCAGCCCGGCGGCGACGATGTCATTGATATGCTCCTGCCAGCGCGGTCCGTACTGGCTTCTGTCCGTGATGAGATAGCGGGACTGGGCGTAGCGACCGGCGGGAATGAGCTGAGCCTCCACCTCCCCCTCGCCCCGGGTCTGGGGCGGCACAGTGATGCCGATGTCGGTGCGGCACTGGGCCGGCGGCGTCACCTCGGGGTTGTCGTGGTAGATGAAGATCCACTCCCCGCCCTCGAGTCCGCGCGCGGCAGCCCATTGATGCAGGCGGCCGCAGACCACGTCATAGCCTTCCCCATAGGGGCCTGTCACCCGGATATAGGCCAGGGTGCGGGCATCCATCTCGACGGTTTTCATGTTGTTGCTCCTTGCTGATGAGTGGCCTTCAGCATAAGGGAGCAGTCCGTCCCAGGCGTGTCCATCCTTGCTCTCCTGGTGTCCATTCTTGCGCTTGTCACGGCGAAACTCGCCGGGGGCACAGCCGTAGTGGCGGCGAAATGCCTTGGCAAAGGCCTGGGAACTGGCGAGCCCCGCTCCCAGCGCAATGGCCGTGACGCTGGCATCCGTGTAGCACAGCTGCCAGGCCGCTCGCTGCATGCGCAGGCGCCGGCACATCTCCCCCGGCGCCTCCCCCACCACGGCGGTGAATACCCGGTGGAAGTGGAAGAGGGAGAGGCAGGCCAGCGCCGCCAGTGCCTCGATGGAGAGCTCGGGATCCTGCTCCAGCGCCCGGATGGCGGGCCGCAGGCGGGCGCGATAATCGATCATGGCTGTTTCACTCTTATGGCAATCAGATCAGTCCCACTCTCTAGCGCATCGACGCAGTAGAACTGGTGATATGACCCTTGATGGCGGGAGCATCTCTGACAGGCACGACAGTCAATCATGGCTGCTTCACTCTCATAGCACTCTCACTGGCTCTCACGGCAGGCGGACCCGCCCCATATGCAAAACATCGACGAAACGCCCTTCGCGAAACGCATAGGCGGGCGAGCCCCCCTCCTGCTCGAAGCCGAACTTGTGGTAGAGCGCGATGGCGGCCGCGTTGTCGCTGTAGACCGTCAGCTCGAGCCGCTGCAGGTTGAGCCAGTTGTCCGCCAGATCCACCGCCGCCCCCAGCAGGGCCGAGCCCACGCCGCGGCCGGCCCAGTCATCCCGGACCCCCATGCCGATGCCAGCCACATGGCGACGACGTGGATTCGGCTCGAGCCAGAGCCCCAGATCGCCGACCAGCAGCTCATCCACTATGGCCACCAGGCCGTAGCCGCTACGCTCCGCCAACCGTTTCTGCCACATGGCCAGGGTCGGATAGGGCATCTGCAGGGTGCCTGCCTGAGCCTTTGGCATGGCATAGAGATCCCGCAGCCCCTGGGCATCCCCGGCCTCCGCCTGACGAATCCTGATATCAATCATCCCCTCTCCTCCCTGATCCATGAACGTCCGTCCAAAATAGCGCCCTTTGTGTCCGTAGCCAACTCCATTAGGGCTACCTATCAAACACTTAGAGCTGACCGATTGGCCCCGCTCGCGCCCCTTGCCGTATCGTGCCTCCATCATCACAAGGAGATGCCCCATGACTGACAAGACCCTGCACAGCGCCAACGGTGCCCCCGTCGTCGACAACAACAACAGCCTGACCGCCGGCCCCCGTGGCCCGGTGCTGATGCAAGACATCTGGTTGATGGAAAAGCTGGCCCACTTCGATCGGGAACGGATCCCGGAGCGGGTGGTGCACGCCAAGGGCTCGGGCGCCTACGGCACCTTCACCGTCACCCACGACATCAGCCAGTTCAGCAAGGCCGATCTGTTCAACGCTGTCGGCAAGCAGACCCCGGTGTTCCTGCGCTTCTCCACGGTCGCCGGTGAGAAGGGGGCCGCCGATGCCGAGCGCGATGTGCGCGGCTTCGCCCTGAAGTTCTACACCGAGCAGGGCAACTGGGATCTGGTGGGCAACAACACCCCGGTGTTCTTCATCCGCGACCCGTTGAAATTCCCGGACTTCATCCACACCCAGAAGCGGGATCCCCGCACCAACCTGCGCAGCGCCACCGCCGCCTGGGACTTCTGGTCCCGCCACCCGGAATCCCTGCACCAGATCACCACATTGTTCAGCGATCGCGGCATCCCCAAGAGCCTGCGGGAGATGAACGGCTACGGCAGCCACACCTTCAGCTTTATCAACGACGCCAACGAGCGCTTCTGGGTCAAGTTCCACTTCAAGACCGAGCAGGGCCACAGCTTCTACACCGATGAGGAGGCCGCCAACGTTGTCGGCCAGGATAGAGAGAGCAGCCAGGCGGATCTGTTCAACGCCATCGATCGCGGCGACTTCCCGCGCTGGAAGGTCTATGTGCAGGTGATGCCGGAGGCCGAGGCCCAAAGCTACGAGATCCACCCCTTCGATCTCACCAAGGTGTGGCCGCACCAGGATTACCCGCTGATCCCGGTCGGGGTGCTCGAGCTCAACCAGAACCCGGACAACTACTTCGCCCACGTGGAGCAGGCGGCCTTCACCCCGGCCAACGTGGTGCCCGGCATCGGCTTTTCACCGGATCGTATGTTACAGGGTCGGCTGTTCTCCTACGGCGATACCCAGCGCTACCGCCTCGGGGTCAACCACGGCCTGCTGCCGGTCAACGCCCCCCGCTGCCCCTTCCACCATGGTGCCCACCGCGACGGTGCCATGCGAGCGGACAGCAACGGCGGCGCCAGCCCGAACTACCAGCCGAACCGTTTCGGCACCCAGCAACCGAGCGGGCAGCAGGAGCCGGCCCTGAGTCTGGAGGGAGCCGCCCTGCACTACGATTTTCGTGACTACGATGACGACTACTACAGCCAGCCGGGCAACCTGTTCCGTATCATGGACGAGGGCCAGCGCTCGCGGCTCGCCGCCAACCTGGCGCGCTCCCTCATCCATGTGGAGGATGACGCCATCGTCCAGGCCCAGCTCAAGCACTTCGAGCAGGCGGATCCGGAATACGCCAAGCGGGTTGCGCTGGCACTGGCCGCCTTGCAGCGCTAACCCTCTGACAGACAATAAAAAAGTAGGCCAATCGGCCTCCTTTTTACGCTCTAAACGAAATATAAAATCGGGCCCCTAAGGCCCCGTTTTCCAATTAATCATCAATTCCAAACACAGCGCCCTCGCACTCTGCCCGCTCCCGTACCAATAGGCGTTTGTACCACCAGCACTGCGACGACGTTGGATATCAACAAGGAGTGGAAGAGCGACGAACTCCTGCCACCCACGGACAAGATATAAAAACGGGACCCTAAGGCCCCGTTTTCCAATTAATCATTAATCCCGAACGGAACGCGCTTCGCGCTCTGCCCGCTCACGTACCAATAGGCGTTTGTACCACCAGCTACTACGACGACGTTGCATATTGGAAGAGCGACGAGCCATTGCTTAGATCCCACCCAAGAGAAGAAAGAGCCGCATTATGCGACAGAGGTCACGCCCATGTCTGTAGCTGGATCAAGAAAAGGCTCACTGACCCGCCCTGATCGTCTCCCGGTTGCCACTCTCTTCGGCGGCGGGCCGGCGCAGCTGAGGCTCGTGCCAGGCCAGGGGGCCCTTGCTCTCCAGCACGTGCTGGGGACCACACTCCAGCCAGACATCCCCCTGCTGGATGCGGGCGCCCTGGAAGTATTTCTGATCCTGATACCAGCAGACCCGCTCGGGCAGTGAGCCGAGGGGCAGCACCAGATCCGTGCCCACCGAATGGGTCAGGGTATTGGGGGCGGCAAGGGCGGGGGTTAGAGCACTCAGGGCAAGCAGACAGAACAAGGATCGGATCATGGGAAAACACCTGTGACAACGGAAGCCTGATCTCCCAAGGCGACCATCCGGGTCGCCGACTTGACCAATAAATGTCGGCCCGTCTGGCATTCCGGAAGCAATATGGTAGCCTGCCTGCGCCCGTCGCTTCCATGGTGGAAGGGGCGGCCCAGTTCAGGTGATGTTGTCGGGACATGACAGCATAACCCCATATTAATCAAATAATTACTTGGATATGTCGTCGATGCGTATCATGCCGTTGCTCAAGGCTGCCTGCCTGAGCCTGATGTTGTCCGCCTGCGTTGCCCCCCTGCTGCTGATGAGCCCCACCAGCCAGCTGATGTGGGCACTGCTCAAGCCCCTGGTCGGTTTCGATCCGAACGAAGCCAACCTGTTCGAGCAGCCGATCATCAAGGATCGGATGACCGCCATGCTGGGACCCAATTACGACAGCACCATGCAGCTGCTCAAGACCGCCAACGAGTTGCAGCAGGAGGGGCCACTGTTCTACGTGGTCTCTCGCTACGCCCCGGTGCCGGATGCCGCCAAGCAGGCGGGCATGGTGTGGAACGCCGAGACCAACCAGCTCTCCGTCATGCTGCAGAAGAAGGATGGCGCCACCCAGGTGTTTGGTGAGAACCTGACGGCGGCCACCCCGAGCTGGCCGAGCGCCATGCAGGATTGGCAGAGCCAGAGTGACACCACGGCCACCGCCCTCAACGGCGTCGGCCAGGCCATGACAGGATCCGGAGGTTCCCTGCTCGGCAACATGATGGGTAACCTGCAGCAGAGCGCAGCCCAGGCGATAACGGGCTCCGCCAGGCAAGCGGTCGGCAGCGCCACCGGCGCGGTGCAGCAGCAAGTGAGCAAGAGCGCCACCGGCACCCTGCAGCAGGCCAACCAGGCCGTGACGGATTCCGCCAAGCTGGCGGTGAGCAGTGCCGTTGCCAGTACCCAACAGCAAGCGACCAAGACAGTGGCCGACACCGCCAGGCAGGCGGTCGGCAACACCACCACCACTGTGCAGCAGCAGGCCAGCAAGGCCGTCGCCGACACAACCAAACCGGCGGTCAGCGACACCACCGCCACGGTGCAGCAGCAAACGACCAAAGCCATGGCCGACACCACCAAGCAAGCCGTTAGCAGCTCCGCCGCCAGCACCCAGCAGCAGGCGGCCAAAGCCGTGGCCGAACCCGCCAAGCAGGCGGTCAGCAACGCTACCTCCACTGCGCAGCAACAGGCCGGCAAGGCCGTGACCGAACCCGCCAAGCAGGCGGCCGACAATGCCACCACCACGGCGCAGCAGCAGGCCAGCAAGGCCGTCGCCGACACTGCCAAGCAGGCGGTCAGCAACGCTACCGCCACCGTGCAGCAGCAAGCCAGCAAGGCCCTGGCCGATACCGTCAAGGCCGCAGAGCCGGGCGACCAGGCCAGGGCAGACGCCGAGGCAGAGCTCGAGAAACTGCTGAACTGATTTCTGGTGGAATATCCCACCATGAAAACAGGCCACCCTGGGGTGGCCTGTTGTTTATCTGCGTATAGGCAGTGGATCCTTAAAGATGGCGATCCTGCTCGACCTGCTTGGTCTCGGCCCCTTCGCTGTGCTCGATGGCGGTGCGAATGAGGTCGACGCCGGCCCGGATGATCAACACCCCCATGTTGACCAGCTTGACGCAGACCCACAGGAAGGTGATCAGCAGTATCAGCTTGAGCACCGTCTGGAATGCCTCCAGGAAATTCTGCTCGAGCTGGTTGGTGAGGCCGCTGGCGCTGGTCATCAGCCAGGTGTAAACCTCACGCACGAAGGGGATGCGGCTCGGCATCTCCAGCACGTCCAGTGCGGCGGGCAAGGCCTGAAAGATGACGATGCTGCCAAAGAGTATCAGGATGACGCCAATGCCTATCCCCAAGAAAAAACCAATCTGTCGCATGGAAGGCCCCAAGCAGTGTTGAATGAGAAGAACAATAGCCGCCAATAGTAGGGACTGCCTCGGCCGACGGCAATCCTTGTGGCTCGATTTGGGCCCGAACTGCGCCGCTTCGGCCGGGATTTCATCAGGAATTCATTGCCCAAGTATCTGATTTCTGTGACCCTTGCCCCAGTCGTCAACCCCATGGACCCGCCATGATCCGCGCCTTTTTTTTCCTGTTGCTGCTGCTGTCGCCGCTGCTCGCCGTCCAGGCCGCCCAAACGGCCCCCAGTGCGGCCGCCTGCGTGATCCGCCACCAGCAACAGTTGTTGCTGGTGCAAGACAGGATCTCCGGGCGCTACAGCCTGAGCGGCGGCTATATAGATGCTGGGGAGACCCCCGAGCAGGCGGCCCTGCGGGAATTGTTCGAGGAGACAGGGCTGCACGGCCGCATCACCGCCGATCTCGGGCGCTGGCAGCGGGCCCAACTATTCGCCTGCCAGACCCAGGATCCCATCCAGGCTCAGATCGGCACGGGCTTCGTCTCAATACTGCAGGCCCCCAACCTCGGCGGCGAGATCCAGAATGCCAGGCTGATCGAACCGGCCCGGCTGCCAGACAACCAGCGTCGCTTCCCGGCGCAGCTCGACTGGCTCGGCCCCAGGCTCGCAGAGGTGCCCGAGAGTCCGGTGCAGTGGCAGGCCGACTTCAGCGCCACCGACGCCGGAGCCAGCAGCGCCCTGCACCGGGCCGAGCTGCCGCTGATCCAGCGCCTGCAAGGCTGGCTTGGCCCGCACGCCCGCTGGCCCCTGGCCGGCAACCTGCTCGGCAGCGCCCCGGTCCAGCTTGGGCTGGCCCTGCTGCTCTTGCCCCTGCTCGGTTGGCCGAGGTTCTACCGGCTGCTGTTTGCCATGGTGCTGCTCACCCTGCTGGTGCAGCTGCTCAAGGAGGGGATCGGCTGGCCCAGGCCATTCCACCTGGATCCTGCGCTGGCGCAGCGAAGCGCTCAGGGCTTCGGCATGCCGAGCGGCCACACCGCCTCCACCCTGCTGTTCTGGGGCCTGCTGCTGGGCTGGCTGCCGGGGCTCAGGGCCTGGCAAGGCATCCTGCTCGCCCTGTTGCTGGCGGCCCTGGCCGGCCTGGCCCGGGTCTGGCTCGGGGTGCACTTCATCTCGGATGTAGTGGTTGGCCTGGGCCTCGGCGCCCTCTTGCTGACCCTGCGCTCGCCGCTCTGCACCCTGGCGAACAGCCGGCTCGCCTGGTGGGGCCTGATCCTCGCCAGCCTGCTGGGGGCCGGATTCACCCAATCCAGCGCCCTGGGGGCGCTGGCCATGTTCACCCTGGGGCTGGTATCGGGTACTCTGTTCCCACTCGAACGACACCCTGTGCCCGCCATCCGTTGCGTCCTGCTGGCGCTGATAGGGTGCCTGGGTGTCGGCGGCCTGCTGCTCGCCCTGCCCATGCTCACCAGCAGCTCCCTGCTGATCCTGGCGGGGCAGGGATTGCTGGTCGGCAGCCTGGGGCTCTGGCTGAGCGCCGGCCTCTGGTGGTCCCTTGATCTCATCAACCCCGGCTCCGCACACCGGGGCCCAACCCCTCGTTAAAGGGAATGCAATACCTATGAAAAAAGTGGATTTGGCCAAGATAACCCTGGGGGTGCTGTTCCTCAGTCTGCTCATCATCTCGTGCTTCATGGTGCTGCGCCCCTTCCTGCCCGCCCTGGTGTGGGCCACCATGATCACCATCGCCACCTGGCCGCTGATGCAGATGGCCCAGCGCCTGCTGTGGGGCAAACGGGCCCTGGCCGCCCTGCTGATGAGCGGCATACTGCTGCTGATGTTCGTTATCCCGCTGTTCATGGCGCTGGCCAACGTGGCGGAGAAGGCCCCCATGCTGATCGAGCTTGGCACCCGCATCAGCCATTCCCCACCCCCCGCGCTGCTCTGGTTGCAACAGTTCCCGCTGGTCGGCGGCAAGCTGTATGAGTTCTGGCAACAGATCCTGGCGAGCGGCGGTCAGGTGCTGTTCACCAAGCTGACCCCCTATTTCGGCCAGACCGCACGCTGGCTCGCCTCCCAGGCCGGCAATCTCGGCCTGTTGCTGGTCCACTTCCTGCTGACGGTGGCCATCTGCGGCCTGCTCTACCACTCCGGGGAGAAGGCGGCCGACGGCATTCGTCGCTTCGCCCACCGGCTGGCGGGCCAGCGCGGTGACAACGCCGTCGTGCTGGCCTCCCAGGCCATCCGGGCCGTCGCCATGGGGGTGGTGGTCACGGCGCTAGTGCAATCCTCGGTGGCCGGGCTCGGCCTGTTGATTGCCGGCATTCCCTACACCATGATTCTGGTAGTGCTGATGTTCCTGCTGATCGTCGCCCAGATAGGCCCCTTCCCGGTGCTGCTGGCCAGCGTCGGCTATCTCTACTGGAGCGGCGACACCACCTGGGGCACCTTCCTGCTGGTGTGGTCCATGCTGGCAGGCACCATGGACAACTTCCTGCGCCCCTTCCTTATCAAGCGCGGGGCCGATCTGCCGCTGATCCTGATCCTGGTCGGGGTCATCGGCGGCCTACTGGCCATGGGCATCATAGGTCTCTTCATCGGCCCGGTGGTGCTGGCGGTGGCTTACACCCTGCTGGAGGCCTGGATCAAGGAGGACGAACACCCGGCTACCGAGCCGACGCTCGCCCCGCCTCAGGACAAACCGATGCCCTGATGCAAGACGCCGCCCCTGGGCGGCGTCTCGTTTTCTACCCCAGCTTGATGCCCCGAGCCTGAAGGGTTCAACGCCGTCCTAGAACCAAAGTTCGAACTCCTTGGCCCAAATCCGAACCAAGGTTCGAGCCAACGCCGCCTCCCCTCTACCCTCCCCGGTCGCCCCCCGCCACAATGCCTCCATCATTCAGGAGGAACACAAGATGAACGAACTGAGAGCAACCCGCGCCCTGATCACCGGCGGCGCCAGCGGCATAGGGCTGGCCATCGCCGAGGCACTGGCCAGTCAGGGAGTGGAGCTGGTCCTGGCCTCCCGCCGCCAGTCCCTGCTGGAGCAAGAGGCCGATCGCCTTCGCGCTCAATACGGGGTGAGAGTGCTGCCCCTGGTGCTGGATGTGTGCGACGGCGCCCAGGTGCGCGCCCAGCATGCCCAGGCCAGCGCCCTGCTCGGTCCCATCGATCTGCTGATCAACAACAGCGGGGTCGGCAGCGACTATCTGGTGCAGGATCTGCCGGAATCCGAGTGGGACAGGGTCATGGATACCTGCGCCAAGGGGACCTTCCTGCTGACTCAGGCCTGCCTGCCGGACATGCTGGCCCGGCGTCATGGCACCATCATCAACATCGCCTCTCAGGCCGCCAAGAACGGCTATGCCAGGGCCAATGTCTACTGCGCCGCCAAGTTTGCCGTGCTGGGCTTCGCCAAGGCGCTGCGCGAAGAGGTGCAACATCAGGGCATCCGGGTGCATACCCTCTGCCCCGGTCTGGTACAGGTGCCGCCCCCGGCCTGCGCCGCTGAGCGCAAGCCAGGCTGGTTGCAGGTAGAGGATCTGGCCGAGGCCGTGCTCTACACCCTGCGCCAGCCCGCCCACGTTCAGCTCGACGAGATCGGCATGACGGGGATCTGACCAAGGCGCCATCGGACGACAGCAATGACATGGGGCGCCGAGGCGCCCCATATGGTATTTCACGCTGCAAGAATCAACCTTGTCAGAACATCAGGCAGGCTGATGCAGGGTAATGCAGTGGATACCACCGCCCCCGGCGGCCACCGGATCTATGTCGATCTGCACTATCTTGCGACCCGGATAGAGGCGGGCCAGCAGATCCCGGCAATGACGGTCGGCCTTGGCATCCCCAAACTGGGGGGCGATGACGGCACCGTTGATGGGCAGGTAGTTGATGTAACCGGCGGCAAAGTCCGGGCTGCGACTGAATTTGTTGTCTCGCCCGCCCAGCGGGGGCGGCAGCTGATGCAGCTCCAGCTTGTTGCCATCGGCGTCCGTCGCCTGCTGCAAGATGGCCAGATGCTGGCGGGTCACCTTGTAATCGTAGGAGTCGGGATCGTTATCCATGTTGATCACCACCACCCCGGGGCGCACGAAGCGGGCGTAGAAGTCCACGTGGGCATCGGTGATGTCTTTGCCCTTGATCCCCGGCAGCCAGATGATCTTGCGCAGCCCCAGGTTGGCTTTCAGCTCCGCCTCCACCTGCGCCTTGGTGAGGCCCGGGTTGCGGTTGCTGTTGATCCAGCTGCTCTCTGTCATGATGGCGGTGCCGTTGCCATCCACCTCTATGCCGCCCCCCTCGCCGATCAGCTCGCTCTGCAAATAGTGGGCATCCGTCTGCCGGCCCACCAGGGCGGCTACCCTGGCGTCATAGCTGTGCTCCTGCTTGTCGCCCCAACCGTTGAAGTTGAAGTCCACCAGCCCGAGCGCGCCCTGCTCGTCCTGCACGAAGACGCCGCCGGTGTCCCGCAGCCAGATGTCATCCAGCTCGGCGTGGATGAAGCGGGTGTTGTGCTCGCCGCACAGCTGGCGCGCCAGATCTTCTTCCTCCTCGTGGCAGAGCACGCACACCTGGGTGTAAGGGGTCATGGCCCTGACCAGCCGACCTATGGTGGCCTGTACGTCCTTGTAGTTGCGACCCCAGATATCGCTGTTGGCGCCGAAAGCCACCCAAACCTGGGCCTGGGGCGAGGACTCCTCCGGCATGTGATAGCAGCCGGCGGCACTAGTCTCGCCGGCGGCGAAGGCCGAGCGGGCACCGGGCAGGCTGCCGAACCCGGCAATGGCGCCGAGGGCGACCAGCTGTTTCAATACGTGGCGTCGGGAAAACATCTTTCTACTCCTGAGGTTCAGAGGCTGCTCTTGAAGCGAGTCCAGGCTCGCATGCGGGCACGCATCTGGGATTGCGCCAGATCCTGGCCCGGGATGAGGCGTCCGTAGCTGGCCTCATCCAGATAGATATCCGGGTTGGCCGTCATGGTGGCATCCACCATGGATCTCGCCTTGGCACTGGCGGTAGGATAGCCGGTGCTGTTGGTGATGGCCGCCATGTTGGCCGGGCGCATCACGAAATTGATGAAGGCGTAGGCATAGTCAGGATGGGGGGCATCCACCGGGATCGCCATGGTATCCATCCAGATGGTGCTCCCCTCCTTCGGCAGCCGGTATTCAAAGTCGCTGCGCTTGCCCGCCTCGGCGGCAGCGCGCCTGGCTTGCGTCATGTCGCCGCTGTAACCCAGCGACAGGCAGAGGTCGCCGTTGACCAGCTGGGTCACCGGCTGGGACTGGAACTTGCGGATATGGGGCTTGAGCCCCTTGAGCAGCGCCAGCGCGGCATCCAGATCCTCGGCCTTGCCGCTGTGGGGATCCCGCCCCAGATAGTGCAGCACCACCGCCAGCACCTCGTCGGGGGAGTCGATGATGGAGATGCCGCAGTCGGCAAATTTTGCCGCCAGTTCGGGCTTGAACAGCAGGTCGAGACTGCCCACCGGGGCATCCGCCATCCGCTGCCGGATCATGGCTGCGTTATAGGTGAGCCCTATGGTGCCCCAGGTGTAGGGCACTACCGCATCCCGTGAATGGGGATAGGCTTGCTGCAGCCGCCGCAAGCCGGGCTCTATGTCCGCCAGGTGCTCTAGCTTGCCCTGATCCAGTGGTTGCAGGCTGCCCGCCCGCATCAGCCGCTCCGCCACCGTATCGCCGGGAAAGATGAGGTCATAACCGCTGCGACCAGCCATCAACTTGGCCTCCAGGGTCTCGCTGCTGTCCATGACGTCATAGATGACCCGGATCCCTGTCTCTTTGGTAAAAGCGCTGAGGGTATCGGGGGCGAAGTAGTCGGCCCAGTTGTAGAGCCGCAGCACCTTCTCCTCCCCTGTTGCCGCATCGGCCTCCCCGGCCTCGGCCGCAAGGCTCAGCAGCAGGGCCAGGCAGCCCATCCACCCGAGTGCCTTCCTGATCATGATGTGGTTACTCCCCTGTGATTGGCCGCCGCCGTGCAACGTTCAGCCCCGCAGCGGCCAGGCGGGCTGCTGCTGGGTGATGCAGTGGATGCCGCCGCCGCCGTGGGCCAGCCGGTTGATCGAGACCGGCACCACAGCCCTTTGCGGGAAGGCGCCTTGCAGCACAGCCGCCGCCTCCCGGTCGCTCGCCACCCCGTAGGCGGGCATGATGACGGCGCCGTTGGCGAGGTAGAAGTTGGTGTAGGAGGCGCAGAACACCTCGGCCTCCGTGTCTACGGCCTCGCTCGCGTCGTACAGATCCTGCAGCTCGAAGGCGCGCCCCCTGGCATCCGTGGCCAGCGTCAGGGCGCGGCGGTTCTCCCGTACCACAAGGCCGTAGGTCGAGGCGGCATCCCGGGTGGCATCCACCAGCAGCTGGCTGGGGCGACTGAAGGCGCAGACCCCGTCCACATGGCCGTCGGTCATGTCGCCGGTGACGTGGTCGGGATCCCCCGGCAGCCAGATGGTCTTCTCGATACCGAGCAGGCGACCGAAGATCTGTTCGATCTCACCCTTGCTGATCCCCGGGTTGCGGTTGCTGTTGAGCAGCACGGACTCAGTGGTGATCAGGGTGCCTTCGCCGTCCACATGGATGGCGCCCCCCTCGTTGGCCAGAAAGCTGCCGATACACTCCAGCTCCAGGCTATTGAGGATGCGGCGAGCCAACCCCTCGTCCAGCTGATGGACCGACTTGCCGCCCCAGGCGTTGAAGCGCCAGCTCACCCCGGCACTGCCCAGTTCGGGGTGGCAGATGAAGGTGGGGCCTGAGTCGCGGCACCAGCTGTCATCCACCGGGAGGGGGATCAGGGTCACCCTGCCGTCACAGAGGGCGCGCGCCTCGGCCAGCGCGGAAGGGTCGACCACCAGCCTGACCGGTTCGAACCGGACAATGGCGTTGACCACCCGGGCGAAGTCCTGCTGCACCTCGGCCAGGGTGACGCCCCAGCCGGATTCCCACAGCGCCTTGTTGTGGGGCCAGACCATCCAGGTCGCGGCGTGCTGGCACCATTCGGCGGGCATGAACCAGCCCTTTGCCACTATTCCCTGTTCCCGCATATTCCCTCTCTGATTAGGTACTATTAAGGTTGCTGACGATGGGAATAGACTATTCCCACATAACACGGCGAACAAACGATCGATTTTCAGTGCAAGTGATAAGTGGAGCTAATCAATGATGTTCAAACACTGGCCCCCGCTCAACGTGCTGCGGGGCTTCGAGGCGGCGGCCAGACTCGGTAGTTTTCATCAGGCGGCGCAGGAGCTGCACCTCACCCAGTCCGCCATCAGCCAGCAGATCCGCTCCCTGGAGGAGCTGCTCGGCCAACCGCTGTTTCACCGGCAGGGGCGCTCGGTCACCCTGACCGATGCGGGGCAGGATCTGCTGGAGACCACCCAGAGCGTGCTGCTGCAACTGGCAGTGGGGATCCAGCGTCTCGAGCAGTACCGCAAGCCGAACCAGCTGGTGCTCAACACCAGCACCGCCATCGCCCGCCACTGGCTGCTGCCCCGACTGGGGGCGTTTCATCGCCAGCACCCCGACATCGATCTCTGGCTCTTCACCAGCGACGAGGTGCCCGCTCTGGCCGAACAGACCATAGACCTCGCCCTGCGCTGGGATCTCGCGCCGCAGGCCGAGTGTCGCCATCAACCGCTGCTGGCGGACAGGTTGCTGCTGGTGGCCGCGCCTGCCGTGCTGGCTCAACCGGCGGCACAGCGCACTACCCTCCATGGGGAGCGAGAGCTGGACTGGCACCACTGGACGTTGAAAGGGGGGGAGGATCTGCAACTGCAGACCCGGGGGCTCAACTTCTCCGACCCCGGCCTGCTGCTGGAGGCGGCCAGCGCCGGGCTCGGGGTGGCGCTGGTGAGCGAACGGCTCTCCCAACCAGCCAGGGAGCAGGGGCAGTTGCTGCCGCTCTCCGCTTGCAGGGTCAAGGGGCCCCAGTGGAGCTTGCTTATCCACCAGGAGAGCGAAGGGATGCCGGAGTGCCGCGCCTTCTGTCACTGGCTCGAGCAGCAATTTGCCGAGGCGGCCATCGCCATGGACGAGGAGACGACTCCCTGAGGCGGGTCACTGAATCCGCCGGGGTGGCGTGGTTAAATGAAGGGCTTATCACTTGCCGGACATCACCGTGACCCTGTCTTCCTCCTCCCAGCCGCAACCAACCTGGCCAGACTATCTACAGGCCTCCTGGCTACGCTGCGCCCATCAGACCAGCGCCACCCTCTGGCATCCACCCCACAGTGCCAAGGGGCAGACCTTGCAGAGCCTGCGCCAGCGCAAGCGGGACTTGCTCACCACAGGCGAGATGGCCCTCGAGGATCTCTACGAATTCATGGAAGGACGCCCCTGCGCCCTGCTGCTCACCGACGAGAGCGGCTGTCTGCTGGCCCGCACCGGCCACCCCGACACGCTGGCAGAACTCGAAGCCCTGGGCTTTGGCCCCGGCGCTTTTTTTAGCGAGGGGCGCATCGGCACCAATGCCATCAATCTGGCGGCGCTGGAGGGAGTGCCGCTCTGCGTCAGCGGCCCCCAGCATTTCAACCAGACCCTGCACCCCTGGCACAGCTGCGCCAGCCCGGTCTACAACAGCAACGGCCGTCAGGTCGCCATCATGGCCCTGGTCTGCCGGGTGGAGGAGGCAACGGTCGGGGATCTGGCGCTCACCGTCAGCGCCGGTCGCGAGCTGGCCCATCTGCTGCAGATGGAGACCCTGATGCAGGAGTCCCAGCACCATCTGAGCGAGCTTT
This sequence comes from Aeromonas aquatica, assembly GCF_000764655.1. GTDB lineage: Bacteria > Pseudomonadota > Gammaproteobacteria > Enterobacterales > Aeromonadaceae > Aeromonas > Aeromonas aquatica. The sequence continues at coordinate 5,258 of NZ_JRGL01000021.1, read as the reverse complement.
ACGCTTTGCTCGACGGCATGGATGACGGCGTGCTGGCCTGGGATCCCCAGGGCAGGCTGCGCTACCTCAACGCGCTGGCGGCCAACCGACTGCGGCTCGATCCGGCGCTCTGTCTCGGCCAGCCCCTGGAGCAGCACCTGCTGCTGCCCCAGCGGTTGCAGCTGGCCATCAAGGGGCAGACGCCACTGAGTCATGTGGAGGTGACGCTGGAGCGGCTCGGCGGACAGGAGGGGGAGTTTATCAATGCGCTGGTGAGCCTCAAGCCGTTGCCGGGGCCGGAGGGGGTCAGCTTTATCGCCCTGCTGCACCCGGTCGATCGGCTGCGGGCCATTCACCAGCTACGGCAGACGGTGCCCGAGCTGTCGGCGCTGGTGGGGGAATCGAGCGCCATGCGCAAGCTGCTGCGCCACGCCAGACAGGCGGCCCAGAGTCAGGGGCCGATCCTGCTGCGCGGCGAAGAGGAGGTAGGCAAGGCCCAGCTGGCGGAGGCCATCCACTTTGGCAGCGAACGGGCCGCCGGGCCCCTCATTACTCTCAACTGTCAGGCGCTGCCGAGCGAGCGGATGGCGCTGGAGCTGATGGGCTCCGACGAGGCGGGGCAGGAGCGGGCGGGCAAGTTCGAGCTGGCCCACGGCGGTACCCTGGTGCTGGAGCAGGTGGAGTGTCTATCCGCCCCCATGCAGGCGGCGCTGCTGCAACTGCTCAAGACCGGCCGCATCCAGCGCTTCGACTCGGCCCGCGTGCTGCCGCTCAAGGTGCGGATCATAGCGACCAGTAGCGCCCCGCTGGAGCAAAAGGTGCAGGAGGGGCAGTTCGGTCGCCAGTTGCTCTATGCCTTGCAAGCCTGCGAGCTCTGGCTGCCGGGGCTGCGGGAGCGCGCTGCCGATCTGCCCGGCCTTATCAGCCAGCAGTTAGGGGCGCAGGGGCGCGAGCCGGTGCGCCAGTTCAGTCCGGCGGCCCTCGACTGTCTGCTCGCCTACCCCTGGCCCGGCAATCTGGGGGAGCTGCGCAGCGCGGTCGAGCATGCGCTGCTCCACGCCAGTCAGGGGCTGATCCCGCCGGAGGCGCTGCCCGCCGCCATTCGTCACGGCCATCAGCTGGTGGCGGACGAGGTGGTGGGGCAGCCGCTGCTCACCCTGGCGGAGTTGGAGCGCCAAGCCATCTTGCGCAGCGCCCACGCCTGCAAGGGACAGGTCAGCCTGATGGCCCGGCAACTGGGCATCAGCCGCACCACCCTCTGGCGGCGGCTCAAGCTCATCGGTCTGGGTCCCGCCGACTATCACGGATAACTGTCACGCACAGAAACGCCCTTGCAGAAAAAACGACAAGGCCCCGCACTGGCGGGGCCTTGATAAAGCAATATGAGCCTCAGTCGCCGAAGCGTTCCGCTGCCAGCTGCTGGAAGCAGCTCAAAGCCGCATCAGCATCCTCCCCACGCGCCAGCAGGGTGAGTCTGTCCCCCTGGCGCACGTTGAGCATGGCGAGCCGGGTCAGGCTGCGGGGGTTGGCCTCTTTGTCCCCCTTTTGCAACTTGAGTTCAGCGGCAAAGGGCTTGAGGGCGGCCACCAGACGAGCGGCGGGGCGCACATGCAGGCCGTGAGGGTTATCCACCACCACCTCGCAGTGCAGCCAGCCGTCGTCGGTTGCCGGTGCCGTCTCAGTGGCGGCCTGCGCCGCGCTGGCGGGCAGCATCGCCTGTTTCGGGCCCAGGGCACCGAGCGCTTCGGTGGCCACCTCATCCAGCGTCAGACCTGAACCGGCCGCCACCACGGCGGCCAGGGTGCCCTCGACCAGCGGGGCGGGGCAGAGTCGTACCCGGGCGCTTAACTCGGGGGGCAGCAGTTCGAGGGCGGTCTCGGCGCTCAGCAGGGCGCTGCCCAAGTCCATCAGCACCAGCACGCCGCTGCCGTCATCCGCTTCTTCAATCGCACTCATCACGGCGATGGCGTCCGTGCCTATGGGGTGGTCAGGGTCATCGACCCCGGCCGCCAGCAGCAATCTGGCCGGGCTGCCGAGCTGATCGGCCAGCGCTTTCAATCCGGCCGCCAGCATGGCGCTGTGAGAGACAACGACGATTCCTATCATGTCACAACCTCGCTCTGTCACGCAGGGCGGTCAGCAGCAACAGGGTCGAGGTGGCCCCGGCATCCTGATGGCCTATGCTGCGCTCGCCCAGATAGCTGGCGCGCCCCTTGCGGGCCTGCATCTGTATGGTGGCCTCGGTACCGGCTGCGGCAGCCGCGACTGCCTTGTCCAGCGCATCATTGAGGGAGAGCTCTTGCTGTTGGGCCTGTTGCAGGGCGGCCAGCGCTGGCCACCAGGCGTCGCACATTGTCTTGTCCCCTGGCTCGGCGCGGCCGCGGGAGACTATCCCCTCGACCCCGTCACTCAGCATCTTGCCAAGCTGGCTGAGGCTGAGGCTCTGACAGGCGTCGGTACTGGCCGCCGCCCGGATAAAGAAGGTGCCGTAGAGGGGGCCGCTGGCGCCGCCGACCGAGGAGAGCAGTGTCATGCCGGTGGTTTTCAGCACCTGACCTATATCTTTGTCCGCCACCGCGGGCAGCTTCTCGGCCACCTTGGTAAAGCCGCGCTGCATGTTGAGGCCGTGGTCGCCGTCACCGATGTCGGTATCCAGCGCCGTGAGGTAGTCACGCTGCTCGGCAAAGATATGCTCGCAGTCGAGCAGCCAATTGACGATCTGATGTTTGCTTAGCATGAGAATAAAGGCTCCTTAGCAGCCGCGACGCAGGGCTGGGGTGTGAACGGGGGCATCCCACAGGGTCATCAGCTCGTCATCCACCTTGAGCAGGGTGATGGAGATGCCGGTCATGTCGAGGGAGGTGCAATAGGGGCCAATCAGGTTGCGCACCAGATGGATACCCGCCTCTTCGCACAGGGTGGCGAGGCGGCCATAGACGCCATAGAGCTCGGAGATGGGGGTGCCGCCCAGGCTGTTGACCAGGGCGATGACCCGATCGCCCGCATTCAGCGGCTCGATAAAGGTGTGCTCCTCCTGCCAGCTGCCGGAGGCTCTGTCCCAGTGGCGCAGGGTTCGGCCATAAGGAGTGTTGTCAGAGAGCTCTTCGAACATGTCGTCCACCAGGGTATTGAGGTCGGTGAAGGGGCGGCGCGCTATGCCCGGTTCGCCGTGGATGCCCACGCCGAACTCCATCTCGTTGTCTGCCAGGGTGAAGGAGGGCTTGCCGGCGGCAGGCACTGTGCAGGCGTGCATGGCGACGCCTATGGTGCGGCTCTGGTTGTTGATGCGGCGGGCGAGTGCTTCGCAGCGGTTCAGGTCATAGCCCGCTTCGGCGGCGGCCCCCACCAGTTTTTCGCACAGCACTGTGGTGGCAACGCCACGGCGACCAGCGGTATAGAGGCTGTCTTTGACCGCCACGTCGTCATCGATCAGCGAGAAGCCCACCTTGACCCCGTCGCCGTGCAGCAGCTCGACCGCGGTTTCGAAGTTGAGCACGTCACCGGTGTAGTTCTTCACCAGGAACAGCACGCCCGCGCCGCCATCAACGGCCTGACCGCACTCGTACATCTGATCCGGGGTTGGGGAGGTAAAAATTTCGCCGGGGCAGGCGCCATCCAGCATTCCTTTGCCCACCAGACCGCCGTGCATGGGTTCGTGACCGCTGCCACCGCCGGAGACCAGCGCCACCTTGCCCATCACGGGGGCGTCGGCGCGGGTGATGTAGTGGGGTTCAATACGTACCTTGAGCTCGGGGTGGGCGGCAGCCATCCCCATCAGTTGTTCACGGACCACGGCATCGACGGCATTGATCAGCTTTTTCATGGCTCACTCCTTGGTTTGCCACCGCACGGGTAGGCAGATGGTTGATGAAGCCAGTCTAACGGGATAACACGGGATAAAAATGACGGTCGTTCCGGTTCGGATTTGAAACAGCAAGAGACGCGGCTTCGTTCCAATCTGAAACAAGGGGAGAGAAAGTGGGGAGAAACTGCTGGCTGGCTCACAACCATGAAAAAGGGCCCCCGCAGGAGCCCTTCACGCTAACCGGAAGCCTTAGATGGCCCAGCCACCGGCGTAGAATACCACCAGAGCTATCGCAATGATGACGGTGCCAGGATTAAGTTTCTTCCACTCGGCGGCAAACAGACGACCCACCACCAGTGCCACGAAGCCCAGCATGATGCCGGTGACTATGTTGCAGGTCAGCACTATGAAGACGGCGCACAACATGCCCGACAGCGCATCGACCGAGTCGCTGAAATCCAGCTTGGTCACGTTGCCCAGCATCAGCAGACCGACGTACATCAGGGCTGGTGCGGTGGCGTAAGCCGGTACCAGATAGCTCAGGGGGGAGAGGAAGATCATCAGCAGGAACAGCACGCCAACCAGCGCAGCGGTCAGACCTGTCTTGCCACCGGCGGCGGTGCCAGCGGCAGACTCGATGTACACGGCTGCCGGTGCACCACCCACCACGCCAGCAACCATGCTGCTGACGGAGTCGGCAGTCAGGGCCTTGCCGCCGCTGATGATGTGGCCACGTTCGTTGATAAGGCCAGCCTGACCCGCCACGGCGCGTATGGTGCCGGTCGCATCGAACACAGCAGTCATCACCAACGCCAGCACGGTTGGGATCACCACGGGGTTGAGGGCGCCCAGCAGATCCATGCTGCCAACCAGAGAGCCCTTCTCACCGGTCAGGCTCGGCATGGCGAAGAAGCCCTGCCAGGTCACCTTGGGATCGAAGGCCAGCCCCAGTGCGGAAATGGCGATGATCACCATCAGGATGCCGCCCGGTACCTTGCGGCGCTCCAGACCGAAGATGGCAGCCAGACCCAGCACCGTCATGATGACGGGGAAAGAGGTAACCTCACCTAGCTGAACCGGCAGGCCGGCCCCTTCGTTCTTGATCACCATGCCGACGCCGTTGGTGGCGATCAGCAGCAGGAACAGGCCGATGCCGATACCGGTGCCGTGAGCGATGCCGGAGGGGAGGTTGTCCAGGATCCACTGGCGCACGCCGGTCACGCTGATCAGGGTGAACAGCACCCCCATCAGAAAGATGGCGCCGAGGGCCACCGGGATGCTCAGTCCCTGCCCCAGCACTAGGCTGAAGGCGGTGAAGGCGGTGAGTGAGATGGCGCAGCCTATGGCCATCGGCAGCTTGGCCCAGAGCCCCATCAGCAAGGATCCGAAGGCGGCGATCAAACAGGTCGCCACGAACACCGGCCCCTGCTCAAACCCCGCGACACCCAGCATGTTGGGCACCACTATGACGCTG
>NZ_JRGL01000020.1 GCF_000764655.1 Aeromonas aquatica | reverse complement strand
TTATAGAGAGATTGATCACACTGGCAAGGGGTAAATTGAAATAAAACTGCAATAATCTGCACTTTCTTAGTTATTCATAACAAAACACAGCTTTTATACAAACTTATCCACAGAGCACTGCTGAAACGGGGCCTGACGCCCGACCAGTAAGTCAATTCTGCCCTCCACTTCGTCGCAGGAGGGATCTTATTCCAGCCCAAGGTGGCGCTGGTGCTTGTTCTCTATATATAAGGAAGCGCTCACAGCAGCCCCGCCTCTTGTACCCATGACGCCATCAGCTCGGCCGCTGGGAGATCACGGCAGCCCGATCGATTCTGCCCGGCCCAGAGCGGTGAGAAGTCATGACTTCCCCTCCTCTCTGCCGCGCCACGCAGTGGTGCCAAGGCCGTGCTGGCGTGTGGAAAGGTGGGCGCCAGCTCGGATAGCGGGCCCAGCTCCCGCATCAGGCGGTTGACGATGCCTCTGGCGGGGCGGCCGCTGAACAGGTTGGTCAGTGCGGTATGATGACCCCATCCGGAGTGGAGAGCTTCGCGGTGCAGGGCAGAGGTCGTCGCCTCGGTACTGCAGAGGAAGGCCGTACCCATCTGCACGGCGCTCGCCCCCAGCGCCAGGGCGGCGCGGATCCCCTTGCCATCGACGATGCCCCCCGTCGCAATGACTGGTAATGTCACCGCTTGCACTATTTGTGGCAGCAGAGTGAAGGTGCCTTGCTGCAGACTGAGATCGTCCGAGAGGAAGTGACCGCGATGGCCCCCCGCCTCCAGCCCCTGGGCGATGATGGCGTCGGCGCCATGCGCGCTAAGCCAGCGCGCCTCTGCCACAGTCGTCGCACTGGCCAGCACCTTGGCTCCCCCGCTTTTCACGTATCCGAGCAAGGCGGGATCGGGCAGTCCGAAGTGGAAGCTGACCACCACGGGTTTGAACTCGGCCAGGATGGCGGTATGTTCTTCGTTGAAGGGGGTTCGGCCGGGAGCGGTCAGGACGGCATCAGTGCTCAAGCCACACTCGGCATAATAAGGTGCCAGTGCCTGTCGCCAGCGGCGATCTGCGGCCGGATCTGGCTCGCACTGATGATGACAGAAGAAGTTGATGTTAAAGGGCCCAAGGCCGCTTTCCCTGAGCAGGGTCAAGGAGCGCCGCAGCTCGGCCAGGCTGAGCATGGCGGCCGGCAGGGAGCCCAGTCCACCGGCGGCGCTGACCGCCAGAGCAAGGTTGCAGTCTTGAACCCCTGCCATGGGAGCCTGAATGATGGGATAGCGAAGCCCGAGTTGGCCAAGCAGGGTCATGCTCCTCCCTCCGTCTGCCCTGCCGACACTGCCTCTTCTATATAGTCGCGCGCCATGACGATGGCACTCTCGATGGCAACCCGCGCCTGCGGACTGTTCTGCCAGCAGGTCGAGCCCAGCATGCTGGCCACCAGCCGGACTATCTGGCCGGTGTCGGCCTCCGCCAACTCACGCAGGCTATGGTAGCCGAGTTGTTCGAGCCGCCCGATGACGGTGGGCCCGACCCCCTTGACCCCGAGCAGCAAGGCCCGCTCCTTCGCCGGGAACTGTTTCAGATCAGTCATTCATCGCCTCCTTATGCCATGACACTGCTTATCTCTCTGCCTTTCTCGGCAGCCAACCATCACAACCGCTCTTTAACGCACATTTCTTAGCAGGAAATCTGGCTGACCACAGGAGCGAGCCTCTCGCTTGCGCATCTCGTCGGAGCAGGGCACTGCGTCATGCACTTCCTTGTCGATGCAGACATAGATCTCCCGCAGGAAGCGGCCGCCGTCGGCGCAGGCCAGGGTGATGCTCCCTTTGGACAGCCAGGCATTGGCATCGACCAGATCCTGCTTGAGTTGCTCTCGGCTCTTGCGCAGCGGCTCACTGGGCGCCTGGTAGGCGGCGGGCACCTTCACCCGCTGGCGCAGCTCGCCGGCCAGCCGGTGAAACTTCGGCTGGTCGAGGCCGGAGCAGGTGCCGTGCTTCTCCCATTCGTGGCGATAGAGGAAGCGGCTGGGATAGAGTCCGGCAAACTCGCGCTCCATGGCGGGATCCAGCCGCTCGGTGCCGCAGTCACTCGGGTAGCCGCGCTGATATTGCGGCCAGAGGCCGTGCAGCACGAACCCCAGCGGTCGGCTGCACTGCTCCCGATCGCCCGGTTTGACGGCGCAGTGCTGCGGCGACCAGGAGAGCGCCAGCGCGTAGTAGTCAAACTCCCCCGCCCGCCCCTTGCCCTGCACGCCTGAGACGAGCAACAGGGCACCGATCAGTAACACCATCATCTGCTTCATCTTCTTTTCATCTCCATCACCGCATCTTGCCTCCTCCGGACGAGGAAATCTCCCTTCCCTCTCGGCCCCATGCTCCCACACTAGGGAGTCAAAGAACAACCATGCGAGCGGTCCCTGCGCGACGGGGTCAGACCAGTTAAGGGTTTCCCCTCCCGGATCTGAGGCGTAAGCTGACTCTCCGGCGAGCCTCTGCGTCCCGCCACCGTCTCCGAATTCATCTGCAACAGGACGTAACATGATCCGCAAGAATCCCTCAGGTCACCTGCCCGTTATCGACGAATCTGCCTATATCGACAAGACCGCCATCATCTGTGGCAAGGTGATCATCAAGGAGAATGTGTTTGTCGGCCCCTACGCCGTGATCCGTGCCGACGAGGTCGATGAGCATGGGGACATGGAACCCATCGTCATCGGTGCCAACTCCAACATCCAGGACGGGGTCGTCATCCACTCCAAGTCCGGCGCCGCCGTCACCATCGGCGAGTACAGCTCCATCGCCCATCGCAGCATAGTGCACGGGCCCTGCGAAGTGGGGAACCGGGTCTTTATCGGCTTCAACAGCGTGTTGTTCAACTGCCACATCGGCGAAGGTTCCGTGGTACGCCACAACTCGGTGGTCGATGGCTGCGATCTGCCTCCCGGCTTCTATGTGCCCTCCACCACCCGCATCAACCAGCAGAGCGATCTGGCCGAGATCCCGCGCGTCACCGTGGATGCCACCGAGTTTTCCGAAGACGTGGCTCACACCAATATCGATCTGGTCAAGGGCTACAAGGCACTCTCCAACGAGTTCTGATTTTTCCCTCATCCAGACAGCAAAACGGGCGCCAGGGCGCCCGTTTTTATTGCGGTGAAGCTGTGCTGGTTGCCTAACTCGCCCGCACACAGGCGGCGGCATGCGCCTCTTCGGGCAGATCGGTGAGAGGCTCGCCGGTGCCCAGATCGAGCAGGGGGGCCTCACCGTCGCCATTGCTGGCATCGCTGCTCCAGAAGCGGCTGTAAAGCGGCCAGCCTTTTTCGGTCAAGAGCTTCATCTCCTCACCCACCTGGTGATAGGCGGCGAACAGGCTCGCCAGCTCCTGCGCCCCCGGCAGACGCCAATCATCGTGACCACGGGCCACCAGCTGCTGGCAATAATCGCGCGCCCGCTGCTGACTCATCATCGCGTAGTGGGCGCTGAAGGGGTTGTAATCCCCGTCCTCGTCGTTCGCCGTGTCGTCATAGGCGATCCCCAGCCGATCCGCCTCGCTCTGGGTCAAGGGGCAGACGAAGGAGAGCTTGCCCGCCGCCAGCTCGGGCTGATGGCAGCCCTGGCTGAAGTCCGGTTGGGCATCCACCACCTGCACTCGCACCGCCAGAGTACGGCCACCCGCGCTGACCCGCACCCGTGCCGGGCCGACGGCGAGGCCGCTGACCGCCCCCTGCCCATCGATGCTCGCCAGCTCGGGCAACTCGCTGGACCAGGTTGCTGGCTCGGTGAGCGGCGCCAAGGACCCATCGCTCAGGCGCAGGGCCAATTGCAGGGCCAGGGTACGGCCGACCTCCAGTTGGGGCAGGGCCGGCGTCACCACCAGATCGACTGGGATGGCGCCGACCGGACGGGCGTCATCCACCTCGCTCAAGCCCAGCTCGGCGACGCTGGCAGGAGTACGCCTCGGCTCGGCGGAGGCCCCGCGCAGGAACTCACCGATGGCGTCGAGCTCATCGTTGGTCAGGCCCAGCGCATGGAGGTGATCGGACGCCTTAGGGAAGAAGGGATCGTGCTGATCCGCCCCGGTCGGGAAACCGACCCCGCTGCTCCACTTGGTGACGCCGAAGTTGTACATGGCCACCACCCCCTGCACCGAGCCGCCGAGGCGCTGGGCCAGGATCGGGAAGACGCCGTTGTGCATATAGGGGCCGGTGAAGGCCACATCCCGCAGGCTCGGGGTCTTGAACAGCCCCATGTCCGCCTTCTGGCGGGTCTGCAGGAAGCGGCCCCTGTCCTCGAGATTGCGGCCGTAATAGGTCAGCCCCACGCTCTCGAACTGATGCTGGGTCAGCAGAGGACCCGAGTGGCAGTTCATGCAGCGGCCATCGGTTCTAAACAGGTGCATGCCCCAGAGCGCCTTGTCGCTGAGCGCCTGGGCATCCCCCTTGACGAAGCGCTCCAGCGGGCTCGGGCTGCTGATGATGGTGCGCTCGAAGGTGGCAATGGCCTTGGCAACCCGATCCAGGGAGATGTGATCATCCCCGAAAGCCGTGGCAAAAGCCGCCAGGTAGTCCGGGCTGGCCCGCAGCCGTGCCAGCAGCTCGTCGTGATCGAGGGCCATCTCCACCGGATTGTTGATGGGGTGCAGGGACTGCTCCTCCAGGGAACCGACCCGGCCATCCCAGAACTGGGTGCTGCTGTAGGCGGCATTGAGGATAGTGGGCGCGTTGCGGGTGCCCTTCTGGCCGAGATGACCGACCGACACGCTCAGCCCATCGCTCCAGCCTTTTTGCGGATCGTGACAGCTGGCGCAGCTGATGTCGCGGGCCTTTGAGAGCTGCTTGTCGAAGAACAGCTGCTGGCCCAGCACCACCTTGGCCCGGCTGTAGGGGTTGTCGACCGGGAAGGGCACCGCGGGCAAGGCCCCGAGCTCCTGCCATTGCACGCCGTCATCCACATTGGCGACGGGCCACTGGCTGCTGTCGCCAGCGTATTGCGCTCGCAGCGCCGCCAGTTCCGGCATGTCGCCGTCACGCACCACCGAGGGGCGCACCGGGTAGAGGGCGACCGCATACCAGAGCAAGCTGCCCTCCCCCTCGTCGAGCCAACTGCGAGTCAGCGGCTGATAGAGGCGGGCCCGAGCGCCATCCTGCAGCCAGATCTGCTGGGGCAAGGCGAGGGCGAAGGTATGGGGATAACGCCAGTCCTGCTTGTCGGTGGTGAGCAGGCGTTCAAACTCCACCAGGGTCGGCAGGCGCCATCCTGTCTGGCCACAGCTGGTCGGACGCAGCGCCAGTTGCTCGCGAGCGGCCGGCACCGAGTCGATAAAGCCCTGCCCCGGCAGCCAATATTGGCTGCCCTTGACCCCGGAGACGGCGCGCACGTCGTGCAGACAGTGCCAGGCGCCCTGGGTCAGCAACTTGCCCTGTTCATCCAGTCGCAATAGTTCGGCGGTCTCGGGCTCCCCCGGGATCACGGGCTTGGTTGGATACAACGCAAGCTGGGCGGCCTGGATCGCGGCTTCGTTGGTGCGGCGATACCAGCTGCGGGCGGCGCTGTCATCCAGCAGCGCCAGCAGCATCTGCCAGCTGTCGGGGTAGTTGAGCTCGGCCCCCAGTCGCTGGGCTCGCAGCAGGGTGGCATAGTCCTGGATGGCGGCCTGTTGTTGCAGGCGGATCTCGCTGCCCTGCCCCCATTCGCTGGCATCGAGTGCCCCGTCACCATTGCGATCGCTGAGCAGGAAGAGGGCGGTCTCCTCCTCATCCAGTCGCAGTGTCGGCGCGGCTGCGCGGCGAGCCCGATTGTCACCGGCAGCCAGGTCGGCCACCAAGGCACTGCTGGCCCGCAGGATGTAACCATCCTGCTCACCGCTGAGTTCAAGCGGTGCCGTCAGCAACAGGCCGGCGGGCAAAGTCAGGGTCGGGTTGCCCTGGCCGGTCAGGGTCACTGATGTCCCTATCCCGGTGGCGCGCTGGCGCAGGTTCAGGGTCGCACCCGGTGCCAGTCGGTCACCCAGATCGATGTCGAGGATCAGATCGGCCCGGGTATGGGTCTGCAGCGGCGGCTCGACGGGTGGGGTGACGATCGGCGGATCGATCACCGGCGGGGTGACGACGGGAGGCTCGACGACAGGAGGCACTGGATTGGTACCTTGGCTACCGTTGTCGTTACAAGCAGTCAGGGCCAGCAAGCTGGCCAGCAGTAATATGGGTTTCATCGTTTGGTTGCGGTGGGCAGACAGGCCGGCGATTATCCATTCAAACGGCAATTATTATCAATTGCATCCAGCTAATATGTTTTTTAACAACAACTTCGCTACCTGAATGTGACAAGGGGTGGCCACAAGCCACCCCCGATCGCCTTAATATATAGACAGCACCTGCCCCTTCTTTTAATTGCACTTCTTCAGGCTGACATGCCAGTTGGCACCAGACTGCACCTGATACTTGGCGGCGAAGCTGTCCATGTTGAGTGCCACCGACACCTGCAACAGGCTGTTGAGGTAGATGAGCGGCTGTCCCTCAGGCACGTCGCCGAAGCTGCTGACGTAGGGGGCCTTGCCCTCGTACTTCTGCACGTCCCCTTCGCTTATCTTGAAGCAGGCCTGGTCCCCCTTGTTGATCCCCGCCTTGGCGAGCAGGGTCTCGTCGATGTTGGTCCAGACGTTGCCGTACTGCACATCCAGGATGGGGATGGTGCCCTTGAGGGTGCCATCGGCCTCGGCCAGCGCCGGTTGGTAGGGAATGGTCACCACCTCGGCGGGCAGCAGCGGCCCCACTTGCTCGTAGCTGATGGTGCCGGAGGCGAGTCGCGCCCCGGTATAGGCGTAAACGTCACGGCCGTGGAAGGTGTAGGACTTCTCGGAGCCCTTGAGGCGATTGAGTTTCTCGTCGATCTGGCGCACCGTCTCGATGCCGAAGTGCTCGGCCACCAGGGTCAGGGTGCCGTTGTCCGGCGAGACGATGTAGTGACCACTCTTGGTCTTGAGCACCACAGAGTGGCGCGCCGTGCCCACCCCCGGATCCACCACGCTCACAAATACCGTGCCCTTGGGCCAGTAGTTGATGGTCTGATAGAGACGGTAGGAGGCCTCCCAGATGTTGTAGGCCGGGATCTCGTGGGTCAGATCGTAGAGCGGCAGGGTGCGATCCACCCCGAAAGCAACCCCCTTCATGGCCGATACGGCGCCATCCTTGAGGCCAAAGTCGGTCTGAATGACCAGCGCCTCGTTGGCAAAGGCACAGCCCGCCACCAGCGAGAGGGCGAGCACCAGGGTGCGGGGAGCGGTGCGAATATCCATATCAGAACTCCTTGTAGATCGATGAACAGGCATAAACAGCCATTTAGACATCCAGAATGCCATCATGTGTATTCTTTGCAAGCCGTCTCGCCCGAATGGGGGGAAAAGCACTCGCCTGAGCGCCCGAACTTGTGTATCCATGGGGCTGGGCAGAAGAATCAAGCGAGGTAGGCATGACAGAGACGGGGACTCCCACACTCTTGCTGAGTCTGGGTGAGCAAAGCAGCCGGGTGCGACTGACCCGGGAAGATGGCACCCTCTGGGATCATCCGCTGGCCTTTGGCCTGGAGGCAATGACGCCGGGCCCCTTTCGTCGGGATCCGCCCAGCGCGCTCGAGTTGGAGCAGGCCATCATGGTGGTGGAGGACGTGCTGATGCCGCTGGCCGCCCAGATCCCGCCCCACGAGAGGCTGATGCTGCACAGCCCCTACCCGTTGGTTGGCGAACTCGGCAGCCAGGAACTGAGCCGAGAGAGCGTCGAGCAGCTGTTCGGTCAATTTGCCGCCATGGTGGAGGGGGATCCGCTGGCGGCGGCCAACTTGCCCAAGGCCCGCCACTTTGCCGCCACCCTGCTGATCCTGCGTGAGTGGATGCACCATCTGGATGCCAAGCGAGTCGTGCTAATCGACGGCTGACACGCATCTCGCACGTGAACGACAGAGAGCCCCTGACCAGTGATGTATCGAGAGCCATCGACGATGTCACGAGTGCGATCTGTCTCTTTTATCGCCATCACAGGTGCCCATATCATCGCCATTCAGCCTGTATCAATGTTGTCTGACACATAATGTGGTACCCGATAAGCTCCCCCCTCCTTCCGGCAACAGGAAATACCCAAGGATATGGGAAATAAACAACTATCCCATTGATATAAATGGCTAATTTTCACAACGATTGACGTTCACCCGGTACCTTGCCTGCTTATAATCAGCTGAGCCAGGTCAGTTGCAACCCCTCTTGCCATTCGGGAAAGGTCCATGCCTGCATCGAAGTCGAACCCCCTGTCCCGCAAGTGGCTAAGCCGGCTTGGCTTCCTCTGCGTGGGGCTGGCGGGGCTGGCAATGGTGTTCAACTACGCCTACCTCAGCATTCGCCATGACATGGAGCTCATCACCGCCAAGCAGCCCAACGTGTTCGAGGTGTTCTATCAACGAGCGCGCATTCTGGCTCCGGCACAGCTGGCACAGTTTATCGATCAGAGCGCCATCAAAACCCCCATCTTCAGCGAGAACCACAGCGCTCTCGCCTATGTCTATGGCTACGACTACAAGAGTCGGAAGAGGTTTGCGGAGATCCCCATCATGCCGTCGCTTCACAGGACCCTGGCCGCCTATCAATACGTGCTCTCCTACCCCGAAGTCATCAACCTCTACGCCATCTTCGACGATCACCAGCTGCTCGGCATGATCGCTGACAATCGGGACCTCCCGGCCCGACTGCTGACCACCAAGAGGGCGCTGGGTCAGAGAGCGCCCTGGCTACACTACTTTGGCTGTGCCTCCTTCCCGATAGCCCATCAGCTCTGCAGCCCCGACGAGGCCCAGGTGTCCGACATCTACACGGACAGCTTCACCCAGCAACAGATCATCACCATGTACTTCCCCTTCGATTTCTATGATCTGGCGACCAGGGCATATCGCCATGGTCTGATGGGGATCGACATCGCCATCGACGCCGCTTTCAAGGATGTGCTGCAGCCCTATGAGAGTTCCAATCCAACCCGTACCGTCATCACCTTCGACGCCGCCGAGCCCTGCAGCCCCGGCCACCTCTGCCTCAGCACCCCCCTTATGCGCACCAAGGCGGGGGCCGATCTCTATCTCAAGTGGTCCTACTCCTACGGCAGTTTCGTGCAGAAGGTGGTGCTCTACAGCCCCGCCTTCAAGCTCTATCTCATCGCCCTGTTGCTGCTCATGCCGACCTGGCGACACCTCTATTCCCGCCTGTATTTACTGGCACACACCGATCAGCTGACCCGTCTGCCGAGACGGGACATCCTGGATCAGGCGCTGCTGCAGGAGCACGATTGCCTGATGATCCTGGACATCGACAACTTCAAGTCCATCAACGACAGCTATGGCCACGGCGTGGGCGACAGGGCCCTGACCGCCTTCGCCCACCACCTGAACAACAGCATCCGCAGCGGGGATACCGCCATCCGCTGGGGAGGTGAAGAGTTTATCGTCCTCTACAAGGGGCTCGGCAATGATGCCGAGATGTGCCGGACCGTCGCCCGCCTGCTGGCACAACCGATAGCGATCCCGGATCTCCCCACCCCCATCACCTTCTCGGCCGGTATCATCCGCATCCGGGATTACCTGTCGGTGGCCGACGCCATCACCCTGGCCGACGAGCTGCTCTATCACGTCAAGCAGCGCGGCAAGCACAACATCGCCTACCGACAGGGACTGGAGATCAGGCTGGTCAGGGAGCCGGGCGCCCCCCAGGAGGCGGGGTAAACAGGCGGAAATCGCTGTTGGCCGGTGCCGCGCTGGTTGAAGATCGGCAAGCAGCCAAGGTTCTTCTCAACTTCTGCTTAACCAGGCGGTTCTGTTACCATTTACCACTGTGACTGTTTTCATCCTGCCGCGATGGCCCAACCTGGTATCCCTATGTCTTTTGCCTCCTTTGCCGAACTGGCCCTCTCCCCTCGTCTGCAGCAGACGCTGAGGGAGCTCGGCTATGCCCAGCCGACCCCGATCCAGGCCAGCGCCATCCCGACCATACTGGCAGGCTGCGATCTGCTGGCGGGTGCCCAGACCGGCACCGGCAAGACAGCCGCCTTTGTGCTGCCGCTGCTTGAGCGGCTGATGCAGCACTCGCAGGATGAAAGGCCCCGCCCGATCCGTGCCCTGGTGCTGGTGCCGACCCGCGAGCTGGCGGTGCAGGTACACGAGAGCGTGCTGCGCTATGGCAAGGAGACGGGGCTGACCTGCGCTTTGGTGTATGGCGGGGTGAGCATAGCCGCCCAGGTGGAGGCACTTAGAGCCGGGGTGGATATCCTGGTCGCCACCCCGGGCCGGCTGCTCGATCACCTGCGCCAGGGGGCCCTGAGCCTGGCACAGCTCCGTCATCTGGTGTTTGACGAGGCGGACCGCATGCTCGACATGGGCTTTATGGACGAGATAAAAGCCCTGCTCAAGCAGATCCCGGCAGAGCGCCAGACCCTGCTGTTCTCCGCCACCTGCGATGACAATCTGTTTGCCTTGAGTCGCGTGTTGCTGCGCGACCCTGTGCTTGTCGAGGTGGCAACCCGCAACACCACGGCGGCCGAGATAGAGCAGCGGGTCTACGCGGTGGATGGCGATCGCAAGCAGGCATTGATCGAACACCTGCTCAAAGTGAAGGGCTATGCACCGGCGCTGATCTTCAGCCGCACGCGACAGGGTGCCGACCAGCTGGCCCAGCGACTCGGCAAGGCGGGCATCAATGCGCTGGCCTTCCACGGGGATCTCTCCCAGGGGGCGCGGGAGAAGGTGTTGCTGGAGTTTCGTGCCGGCACCCTGCAGGTGCTGGTCGCCACCGACGTGGCCGCCCGCGGACTGGATATCTTGGATCTCAACTATGTGATCAACCTGGAGTTTCCACATCAGCCTGAGGATTACGTGCACCGCATCGGCCGTACCGGTCGCGCCGGCAACAAGGGGCTCGCCATCACGCTGTTCAGCCCGGAAGATGCGCCTCAGCTGGAGAAAGTCGAAGCCGTGCTCGATACCCGTCTGCCCCAGCAGTGGTTCCCGGGTTTTGAGCCCGATCTCACCCGCTTCGAGCCCGAACCCCGCAGGAGCGGCAAGGCCGCCCAGAAACAGCGTGCCAGAAAACAGGCGCTGGGTGGCAAGAGTGGCAAAGTCCGGTAGGTGCGATTAGCGGAGCGTAATCGGACACGATAGCGTCTCTCCACCACAATAAAAAACGCCCAATTGGGCGTTTTTTATTGTCCAGTCAGGCCATTGCGACCACTAAGACTGGACTGCCAGCGCCGGCGGCAGGGATCTGAGGATCCGCCGCTCCGCCAGGGTGGAGAGGATAAACATCGCCAGATAGCCCAGGCCCAGCGCCACTATGATAGCGACCACGTTGGCGGTGAACTGGGCCACCAGATAGTAGGCCGCCACCAGCGCCACTATGCCCACCAACCGGATGATCAGGCTCTGGGTAAAGTGGCCGTGGGCCTTGATATAGGCGAGCTGATAGCCGTTGAGCATCATGAAGATGAAGAAGATGGAGAAGTGGAACAGCACGGGCACGGCCCCCGCATAGTCGGTGGGGAACAGCAGCAATACTAGCGACTTGCCCGCCAGCAGCATCACCAGGAAGAATATTGTGCTAACCACGGCGCTCAGGCGGAAGATCCAGCTACGGATCTGCCGGATCTGCCGGTGATCGCCATTGCGCAGGTTGACCGCCAATTCCGGCAACACGAAGCGATAGATGGGGAAGACGAACAGGGTCGTCATATAAGTGAAGATGGGGCGCACCACCACCTGAAAATCCCCCAGCTCGTCGAGGCTGAAGTGGCGAATGGTGAGCAGCACTGTGATGTAGATCATCAGGATGCTGGCCCCTGCCTCGAGGGACGCGGTGAAGCTCTTCTTCACATAGCTGCGCATCTCGGGGCCGAGCGCCACCCTGGCGAGCGGCCGGGTCGCGATGGCCCTGCGCCTATGCAGATACATATAGCCGGCAATCCCCAGAGAGGAAAAAGTCAGCCCGTAGAAGAGCGAGGCGATCGCCTCCATCCCGAGGCCGAAGTAGCAGATCCCAAACATCAGGGCATTGGCGAGCGGCTCCAGCCAGGTGACCCTGTTCGAGATCTCGTACATCCGGTACATGGCCACCAGATTGGTGAAATAGACCTTGAGCCCCAGCCCGACGATGAGTCCCACCAGGTGCAGATACTCCACCCGGATATGGAGCCCGTGCTTGATATAGGGGATCACGACCCCCCAGGTGAGCAGCACCATGCCGATGAGGAAGTAGCGGAAGATATTGATGATGTCTCTGTCGTTCCTGGTCTGGGAGTAGCTCACCACCATGGAGGAGCGAAAGCCGGTCATCAGGATGAGGGACAGGGAGATCAAGTCCACCACGCTATTGAACAGCGCCAGATCCCCCTTGGCCACCCACTGCGCCAGCCACACCTTGAAGGCGAAGCCGATGAGGATGCTGGCCAGCGACGCCCACATGCCGGTGACGAAGGCCTGCTTGAGACGGGTGAGAGAGTCGGGTTGCACGTCTTGCGTAACTTGCATGATTCGAAAGGCCGGGTCGCTGCGAGGCAAGGGAGAGGCCCATCTTATAAAAAGGAGGCCCGGATTGAACAGCCTTAATCCCGTCCCCCTTCCCGGCAGGAGATAAGGGCGCCGCCATCCCCCCACCTCAAACCGACGCCTTAGCCCCCATCACCGCAGGACAGCGACCAGTAAGGCCCAAAGCATGCGCCACTCGGCGACGCCAATGCAGTGCGTACAACTGCCGAATGAGTGGGTTGATTATCGAACATCACGCTTTTGATCAAAATATCAATACAAGATATCGAATTGCTGACAAGTTCCCAGATTTGGCCAATCACGCCTCTTATAGTGGGCTCATGGACGGCTCCAGTCGTCTCCCCGTGACGTACAAAACAAGGGAATCACCATGAAAAGACCCACAACCCCCCAGCTGGCAGCATTTTGTATCGTGCTACTGGCTGCATTCTGCTGGTCACTACCTACCCCGGCAGGGCTGGCGCCGGCGGCCTACCACACCGCCATCCTGTTTATCGCCACCATCCTTGTCATCGTCACCAACGTCGCCCCAACTGGCTATATCGCCATTGTCTCTCTCGCCCTCTATGCCGTGCTCCACGCCGGAGGTGAAACCACCCCCAAGGCGGCCATCGAGGGAGCCCTTGTCGACTTCAATCACCCACTGATCTGGCTCATCGTCATCGCCTTCATGATTGCCAGCGCCTTTGCCAAGACAGGGCTCGGCAAACGGATCGCCCTCTTGCTGCTGAGCCGCTTCGGCCAATCCACCTTGCGTTCCGCCTACTGCCTGGCGGTCGCTGACTTTATCCTGGCGCCAGCCACCCCGAGCAACACGGCGCGGGCCGCCATAGTGGCGCCCATTGCCGACTCCCTGGCCAAGACCATCAACAAGGAGGATCGCAAGCTTGGCCAGTTCCTGCTCTCCAGCGTCAGCGCCATGAACGATGCCTCCGCCGTCGCCTTCAGCACCGGCTTCGCCGGCAATCTGGCGCTGGTCGGTATTGCCGCCAGCGTGGCGGGTCTTGCCATCGGCTTTCGTGAATGGGCGCTTTATCTGTTGCCACCCGCCATCGGCCTGCTGCTGATCATTCCTTTCGTGCTCTATCTGGTGATCCGGCCCGAGACTCGCGCTACCCCGGACGTTCCCCGCTTCGCCCGGGAAGAGCTGACCAAGATGGGCCCCCTGTCACGGCATGAGAAAAGCCTGCTGGGGGTGTTTGTCGGTCTGGTCGTGCTCTGGGTCGGCGGTAGCAACCTGGGACTGGACGCCACCACGGTCGCCTTCCTCGGTCTCGCCGCCTTGCTGCTGCTCGGCGTGCTGAACTGGAACGACGTCAAGGGCAACAGCGCCGCCTTCGATACCCTGATCTGGTTCAGCGTATTGATGGGGATGGCCGACAACCTCAAACAGGTCGGCTTCACCGACTGGCTGGGGAATGAACTCTCCCAGTTCATGCACAGCACTCTCGGTGGTTTTGGCACCCTGCCCATGCTGGTGGTGGTGATGGGGATCTATCTCTTCACCTCCTATGCCTTCGCCTCCGGCACCGCCAAGGTAGTGGCACTGGCCCCCGTGATCACCGGCGCCCTGCTGGCAGTCGGCGTGCCCAAAGAGATGGCGATCTTTAGCATCGCCGCCATCACCAACGTGGGCTGCAATCTGGCCACTTACTCCCATGCCCGTATCCCGCTGCTGCTTGGCATGGGATATCACACCAGCGGTGAGTGGATGCGCATCGGCCTGGTGATCGCCTTGGCAGGCTTTGCCGTGGTGATGTCCATCGGCCTGCTCTGGTGGCAGTTCTTGATCTAGATGGCGGGGACCCCCTGCCATCCCCCGTCCAATGAAACAACGAAATGGATTTGCCCCTTCTCCCGCGTCTTGTCATGCACAAGGGGTGGGGGATGAGGGTGGCGGTAACGCAATAAGCCCAGTAATGTAGGGACGATTAGCGTGGCGTAATCGTCCGTTTATCGCGAACGACGTGATGGCAAGACAAGCAGGAAACCTTGGATGGCAACGGGCTTCTGGCTACCCCTTATCGCGATCGTCCGAATAGGCTTCGCTATTCGAACCGGCGGCCCTTTGGAGAGATATGACAAACCTACATAGAATTGAACTGCTTCATTGCGAAGAAAACTCTCCCTATTTAGCGCAACTGGATCAGTTATTTCAATCCGAGTGGTCAGACTTTCGGCTTTGTGATGCTTACACAAAAGATGCGAACTTACCGCCGGTGCTTGTTGCGGTAATGAATGATGTGGTGATGGGGGGTTTGGCTTACTCTCGCTTCAAGGAGCCTCATCATGGCGGTGACGTCATCTGGATCAATGCCGTGTTTGTCAGTGCCGAATACCGGGGTAAAGGCCTTGCCAGCCAACTCATCAATGTCGGTGTGTCACAGTTGTTAGAATCCTCACAAGACTATCTCTATGCTTATACGAATGTCCCGACACTCTATCAATCCTTGGGTTGGTCTGAGGTGGATATTGAAAGTGAGCCAGAT
Organism: Aeromonas aquatica; assembly: GCF_000764655.1. Lineage (GTDB taxonomy): Bacteria > Pseudomonadota > Gammaproteobacteria > Enterobacterales > Aeromonadaceae > Aeromonas > Aeromonas aquatica. The sequence continues at coordinate 51,832 of NZ_JRGL01000020.1, read as the reverse complement.
CATAAGGTGATGCGTATTTCACTCAAAACTCAGTTACCCGAATAACAAGGCGTCAAGAAGAACAGCCAAAGCATGCTAAACATAGTTCGTTTGGGTGTCACCACCATCATTGACCAGACAATATAGATGCCCCATATATTCGCCATATTTCCACACCATTAATAACAAAAGGATGTGATAGTGTTTAATAAATATTTAATTGCTCTAATCTCCGCTCTGTTTATGTTATATTTAATATCCATGGTAGCTTATCCATTTTACATCAGCAATTTAGATTGGAATTATGTACAGAGTATCTGGAACACATGGCAGACTTTTAATGCAGCAATGATAGCCCTTCTGGCTAGCATTATTGCCCTTGCCGCCGCTATGTACTCAGAGAATCAAAGAAGAGAAAGAGACCTTTTGGCTGCTAAAGCTCTTCTGCCAGAAGCACTCTCTCAGCTAATATATTTTTGCAAACACTCTGCGGGCCTTCTTAAAAAGGCCTACGAGAAAAAAGATTCCCCCTCCAGCGATCCGTACTCACTATATATAAGCGGTGAGTTTTATGAACTCCCTGAGTGGGTAGGATCAACATTTCAACGTTGTATTGCCGTAGCAAGTCAATCTGATGCTATGTACATGGCCAACATTCTTGCTGAACTACAAGTTATTCGAGCTCGACTAAGGGATATTCATGAAGATAACAATAGAAATGAAGAGTTACTTGTCATGTCTAGTGAAATCATTCTCCATATAAAAAAGATTGGCCATTTTGTTGCTCAAATAAATATTTTATTTCCCTACGCTAGAAATGGAGACCCCATATGCACAAGCGAGATCAATGATGAGATGATAAACAATGGACTTTCACAAATAGATGCCATTGATTTTACATATAGCATTGAGTAAATGTCCAACTAAAAATTAAAATACCTTTATCATACAACAATGAATTGCTAATAATAGCATCGACTATCAATACCCATAAAAGTCTCTCGTAGCAATTTTATTTATCAAGCAACAGGACTACTTATCAAATAATATCTGTTGGATAAAGCCGTGAATGGAAATAAAAAACCACCCGCATAACAGGTGGTTTTTTGTTTAATCATCGGACTAACCCGGAATATTTAGCTACTGATGGCTATCAAGCCAACGGCGGCGTGCGCGGCGGCACCTGGCGCTTGCTGCCGGTGGACTCGAAGGCCGAGGCGACGCGCAGCAGGTTATTGTCGTCATAGGCGCGACCGGCGAAGGTCAGGCCCACCGGCATGCCGATATCGGCCATGACCCCCATGGGGACGGTGACGGTCGGCACGCCGAGATGGCGAATGGCGAGGTTACCGTTGGCGACCCAGATGCCGTTGCTCCAGGCGATGTCGGCGGAGGCCGGATTCACGTCCGCATCAGCCGGGCCCACGTCGGCCACGGTCGGGAACAACACGGCATCGAGCTTGAGCTCGTCCATCCAGTCCTCCAGATCCAGCTTGCGGGTCTGCTCCAGGCCGCGCAGGCCGTCCGGCACTGTGGTTATCTCATCCCAGGATTTCAGACCGCGCTTGGCCATATTGACGTACTCGTCCATGCCGGCCGCCAGATCCCCTTCACGGTTAGGCAGTGTGCCCGGATCGTGGGGGAAGATCTTGGGCCCGTCGACGTCCTCAAGCTTATTGAGCTTGGGATCGCCGTTGGCGCGCAGGAAGTCGTCGAACGCCCAACCGGACAGCTCCCACAGCTCGTCGTTGAGAAACTCAGGGCTAACGATGCCGCGGTTGAACACGGTCGGCGCACCGGGTCTGTCCCCTTCGCAGTTGGAAACCAGCGGGAAGTCCACCTCAATCACCTCGGCGCCGGCGGCTTCCAGGGCCTTGCGGGCCTGTTCCCAGAGCGCGATCACAGACTCGCGGGTATGGATGCGCTGACCGGTCGGGCCGCCGATACCGGGATTCTCGCTGGTGCCGGCCAGTTCATCCTTGTTGATAAACATGCGCGGCACGCCGAGGCGCTTGCCCTTGAGGGCGGAGGTACCGGCGGCAAGATCAAGGTAGGAGGCCGGGCGCACCTCGGAGGCCTTGGGCAACTTGACCCAGGGCTGCAGACGCCACAGATCCCCACGGGTGTCGCTATCGTCGGCCACCACCACGTCCAGCACTTCCAAGAGATCGCTCATGGTGCGGGCGTAAGGCACCACCACGTCCATGGTTGGGGTCAGGGGCCAGTTGCCACGCACCGAGATCACGCCGCGGGACGGGGTATAGGCACAGAGGCCGTTGTTGGAGGCAGGGCCACGGCCGCTCGACCAGGTCTCTTCGGCCAGACCGAAGGCGGCGAAGCTGGCGGCGGTGGCGGTGCCGGCCCCGTTGGAGGAGCCGGATGCAAAGGGCGCAGTGAGATAGTCGGCGTTGTAGGGGCTCTCGGCGCGGCCATAGACGCCACGCTGCATGCCGCCATTGGCCATGGGCGGCATGTTGGTTTTGCCCAGACAGATGGCACCGGCGGCCCGCAGACGCTCGACGGTGAAGGCGTCGCGCTGGGCCACCAGATCCTTGAACGCCGGGCTACCGGAGGCGGCGGTCAGCCCCTTGACCAGGTAGCTGTCTTTGGCGGTGTAGGGGATGCCGTCGAGCGGCCCCAGGGTCTCGCCACGGGCGCGGCGAGCATCGGAGGCTTGTGCCTCTTTCAGCGCATCGGGATTGGGCACCACCAAGGCGTTGAGCTTGGTGTCAGTCTCGGGGCCGTTGTAGGCGGCAATGCGGGCCAAGTAGGCCTCGACCAGTTCGACCGCGGTGGTGCGGCCGGATTCGAGCGCGGCACGCAGCTCGGCAATGGAAACCTCTGTCACTTCGATCATGGGGATCTCCTGTAAAAGGGTGACGCTGTGCGATATCTGCCGCAAAGCGGACATATCGCAGGTGATTGCTTGTGATGGTGGTCGCCGCATTCAGCGCCTTCGACCACCACGCCATCAAGGGACAAAACCCCACCAGAGTGGGGTTTTGTCGAACAGTCTCGCCTACGGCTTATTTGCCGGACGGGATCTGCTGGGTGATGCAGTGGATATTGCCGCCACCCAGCAGGATCTCGCGGGCGGGCACACCGATGACCTTATGCTCCGGGAAGATCTCTTCCAGAATGCGCTGGGCTTCGTCGTCGGTGGCGACATCCAGCAGCGGGTAGACGATGCGATCGTTGGTGATCAGGAAGTTCACGTAGGAACCGGCCAGACGACCCTCGGCCTCGCGCGGCACGCCGCTGCCGCTCTCGACGCCGGCAGACTCCTCTTCGGTACAGAACAGCGGGCCCGGCTGGGGCAGCTTCCAGACTTTCAGCTTGCGACCCTTGGCATCCACCGCCGCTTCCAGCACCTCGAGGGCAGCCAGGGAGCGGGCGTACTGGGGGTCGTTCTCGTCGTCGGTCCAGTGCAGGGCCACTTCACCCGGGCGCACGAAACAGCAGATGTTGTCGATATGGCCGTCGGTCTCGTCCAGATAGACACCCTCGTTCAGCCAGATAAAGCTCTTCACCCCCAGATAGTCGCGCAGCAAGGCTTCGATCTGACCCTTGGAGAGGTGGGGGTTGCGGTTCTCGTTCAGCAGGCACTCGGCGGTGGTCATGCAGGTGCCTTCGCCATCCACGTGGATGGAGCCCCCCTCCAGGATCAGCGGCGCGTCGTAGCGGCTCATGCCGTGCTCGGCCAGCATCTTGGCGGCCACTTCCTCATCCTGGTTCCAGGGGGCGTAGAGGCCGCCCTTGAGGCCGCCCCAGGCGTTGAAGCCCCAATCTACCCCACGGCATTCGCCGGCGGCATTGGTGACCACGGTCGGGCCGCTGTCGCGGGCCCAGCAGTCATCGCTCGCCATCTCCACCAGGGTGACGTGGGCGGGCATGATGGTGCGGGCCTGCTCCATGAACTCGGCCGGCACCCCCATGAAGACCGGGGTGGCGCCGCCGATGGCATCGGCCACCTTGGCAAAAGTCTGTTGGGCGAAACGACCCGCTTCACGCCAGTTGTCCGGACGGAACGGCCAGATCATCCAGACGGCCTGCTGGTGCGCCCACTCGGCAGGCATGGTGAAGCCGTCAGCGGCCGGGGTGGAAGTATTGGTCTTGATGCTCATCGCAAGACTCCTTGCATGGATTGAGGCCCCCCGGATTGACGCGGGAACGTGGAAAAATAAGAGTGAGTCGCAGTGTAAGAAGTTGCGTTCACATCAATCAAATGAATAGGATTAATTGTCCCATAAACAGCGCGAATAATCCCTCCATGAAATTACACCAGCTCGACCTCAATCTGCTGCTCGCCTTTGACGCCCTGATGACACAAGGCAGCGTCACCCGCGCCTCGGAGGCGCTGTTTATCAGCCAGCCCGCCATGAGCCACTCCCTCGGCCGGCTGCGCACCTTCTTCGGCGATCCGCTACTGGTACGCACGCCCCAGGGGATGCTGCCGACCCCCCGCGCCCAGCGGTTGCACCTGGGGGTGCAGCAGGCGCTGCGACTGCTCGAACAACAACTCAGCGACGAGGAGCTGTTCGAGCCGCGCCACTCCAAACGCCGCTTCGTGCTCTGCACCACCGACTACGTGGAGTGCGTGCTGATCCCGCCGCTCATCTCGCGCCTCAAAAAACTGGCGCCCGCGGTCACCATCGAGATCCGCATCCTGCGCGACAGCCTGCCGGAGGCGGAGCTCGCCAGCGGCGAGATCGATCTGGTGCTGGGGTTTGACGAGTACATGCAGGTGCCGAGGTATCTTGGCAAAGAGACCTGGCTGACCGAACCCCTGGCCGGGCTGGTGCGCGCCACCCGCGAGTTGCCGGAGGAGCGGATCACCCTCGCGCAGCTGGTGGAGATGCCCCATGTGTTCCACTCGCCGCTGGGCACCTCGGAGGCCAGCCTGGACCAGTTTCTCAAGACCCGGGGCCTCGCGCGCACCATCTCGGTCAACAGCCAGAGCTATATGTCCGCCGCCGCCATCGTGAGCCAGAGCGATCACCTGCTGGTGCTGCCCAGCAAGGTCGCCGAGCTCTTGGCCGAACACTGGCTGCTCAAGAGCCTGCCGCTGCCGGAAGATGTGCCGGATTACCATCTCAACTGCGTCTGGCACCCGGTGCATGCGCAACAACCGGCCTTGATCTGGTTGAAGGAGCTGATGAAGGAGTTGGTGAGCCCTGACTAATCCCCCCTCATCCCCTGCCCTTCTCCCACAAGGGGAGAAGGGAGCGGATACCTGGTCTGTGGAAAAATCTTGGCTCAACCTGCATGACCAACCCACAACGCCCAACAAATCCTCGATCAGTCCCCTCTCCCTCCGGGAGAGGGCCAGGGTGAGGGGAAGCGTTCACCTCGCCTCTGAGGCGACCGGCAGATCCCCGCGGGCGATGGCCGCCAGCAGCAGGCGGTGATCCTCCCGGGTACGCTGACCATAGGCCACGGCGAAGTCGGCGATGGCCTCATCCATCGCATCCGACTTGCCCATGTAGCCGGCGATTTGCGCCGCATCCCCCGACTTGGCATGGGCCAGCGCCAGGGCCCAGCCACAGAGCTGACAATGCTCGATGAAGTGGCGGACTTTCACCACGCCGGGGGTGATGTCGATCCCCCCCTTCATGTCCCGCAGTTGGCGCACGTAGAAGTGGCGGCCCTTCAGCTCGCACCAGCCGAGGAAGATGTCCGGTGAGCCCTGGATCATGCGCTGCCCCCGCACCACCCGCCGCCCCTGGCTGCCGCTGTCGTCCTCCGAGGTGAAATAGGGGGCCAGCACCGAGGGCTGCGCCTCCTTGACCTGCAGGAAGAGGGGATCCTCATCATCGGCCCCGGTCAGCAGTATCACCCAGCAGCGGGTTCCCACGCTGCCGACCCCGACCACCTTGCGCACCACGTCCACCACCCGGTAGCGCTGCAGCAGGATCCGCCTGTCCTCCGGCAGGGAAGCCAGATAGGCCTCCAGCAGTTCCCCCAGCACCTCATAGACGGGTTGGCCATCCTCGGTGTGGGTCTCGCGGATGACGAAGGGGTGGATCTCGCGGATCCTGTGCTGATCGTCCACCAGATCCGTCATCTTGCCGAGTACCTGCAGATGGTTGCGCCCCCGGGCCTTGAGGAAGGTGGCCTCGATCCGCTGGTGGGCATCCGTAGAGAAGGCGTTGAGTACCGAGGCCTGATCGATGCGGTCATACCAGACCCTCATAAATCCCAGTTTGCCGTATTCCCGCAGCCGGCTGCGATAGCTGGACGCTATCACTCTGGCCGCTTCCCGCTGACGGGCGGCGTCGGCCCCAAGATAGTCGGCGGCCACCAGGGCGCTGGCGGCCAGGCGCTTGAGATCCCATTCCCAAGGGCCGAGATGGGTTTCGTCGAAGTCGTTGATGGCCAGCACCAGGTTGCGCTCGGCGCTCGCATAGAGGCCGATGTTGGCCACATGCATGTCACCACAGGCCTGCACCATCAGCCCGGAGCGGGGGGTGGTGGCGAGATCCGCCGCCATGATGGCAGCCGCCCCGCGCAGGAAGGCGAAAGGCGACTCCTGCATCCTGGCATGGCGCACCGGCACCAGCCGCTGCAACCGGGTGGCGGCCTGGGCCTTGAGCACGGCGATGGGATCCCGTTCGGGCAAGGGGGGCGGCAGCTGGGCGTGTGATTCGCGGGGGACCCGTTCACGCAGTTGTTTACCGGCGGCGAACCGCTCCGCAATGGTGCTGCGCGGGGCGGTGAAATGCAGCAGCATCGCCTGGGATTTGGATGGCTTGGCCATGCTCGTTTCCTCCATGAGATCTCATCATCAAGATGGAAGAGGGAACAAATGAGGGCAAGGGTGGCGGGAAAAAATCGACCCGCCCTGGCTGGTTAGCCGGCGGCGCTCAGGGAGTCCATCAGCTGATCCACTACGGCACTGAGCAGGGTGCGATCCGGGCGGCACTGGGAGAAGGTGACCAGGCCCTGGATATTGATCTGCAAGAAGGCGGTCAGGATGGGAATGTCACAGCCGGCGGGCAGCTCGCCGCACGCGCTCGCCTGTCGCAGGATCAGCGCCAGATCGGCCTCCAGCTCGCCATAGATGGCCTTGAGGCGCAGGTGCAGCTCCTCGTCCTGCTCCGCCAGCTCCATCAGGGTGCGGGTGATCAGGCAGGAGCCCTGCAGGGCATCGTCCACCAGCTGGTTGAAGTAAGCGCGCAGGCCATCGAGCGGGCTTGTCCGGTCGAAGCAGCGACGGCGCAGGGCGCATTTCTCCTGCACATAGTGGTCAACGGCCGCCAGCAGCAGGCCGCGCTTGTTGCCAAAGGCGGCGTAGAGACTACCCGGGTGCAGACCGGTGGCCGCGACCAGCTCCTGCATGGTGGTCTTGGCATAGCCCCTGGCGCGAAAGGCCTCCATGGCGTGTCGCAGGACATGGTCCCGATCAAACTCGGCGCTGCGCATGGGATCTCCGTTGGCAGGGTCCCGGCTAGCCGGGGAGAAAAGGGCGGCAAGTTTACCCCAGCGGACGGGCAACACCAACCCATGCTGAACCCTCGTTCAAAAAAGACTTGCGTACAAAACAAAAAACGTCTTGAATGCACGTTCAAGAATTACTCCCCGAGGACAGACGACCATGGATACCCTGTTTCAACCCTATCGCCTCAACGGCACTCTCACGCTAGCGAATCGCTTCATGATGGCTCCCCTGACTCGCTGCATGGCGGGCCCGGGTCTGGTGCCCACCCAGCAGATGGCCGCCTACTATGGGCGTCGTGCCGACATCGGTCTCATCATCTCCGAGGCCACCATCATTCGCCCGGACGGTCAGGGCTACCCGAACACCCCGGGTCTCTACAGCCCGGAGCAGGTGGAAGGCTGGAAACAGGTCACCGGCGCCGTGCACGCCAAGGGTGGCAAGATCTTCGCCCAACTGTGGCACGTGGGTCGTCTCTCCCACCCTTTCTTCCACCATGCCGAGGTGCTGGCCCCGTCCGCCGTCGCCCATGACGGCACAGTGCCGCGCATGCGCGAGCTGGTCTATCAGGTGCCGCGCGCCCTGACCGTCACTGAGATAACGCAGCTGGTCGAGGATTACGCCCAGGCTGCCGCCAACGCCATCGAAGCCGGTTTCGACGGGGTGGAGATCCACGGTGCCAACGGCTACCTCATCGATCAGTTCCTGCACCATTCGAGCAACCTGCGCGACGACCAGTACGGCGCCACGCCACAGAACATGAGCCGCTTCGCGCTGGAAGTGGTGGATGCCATCAGTGCCCGCATCGGCGGCGATCGGGTGGGGCTGCGCCTCTCCCCCGGTGCCTATGTGCATCTGGCCGGGGATGTGCGGGACCGTGCCGTGTTCGACCATCTGCTGGCCGAGCTCAACCGCCGCCCCCTGGCCTATGTGCACCTCGGCATCTTCGATGACAGCCTCACCTTCGACTACCTGGATGGTCGCGCCTCCGACTACCTGCGCGCCCACTACGACGGTCACCTGGTCGGGGTCGGCAACTACAGCGCACAGAGCGCTGCCGAGGCCATCAAGGCGGATCGCTTCGACCTCATCGCCATCGGTCGCCCGCTCATCGCCAACCCGGACTACCTCGCCAGGGTGAAGAAGGCCGAGCCCCTGGTCCCCTATGCCGACTCCATGCTGGCTGAGCTGGTTTAACAAGACCGGGCTTCTTGTGGCACCCCGTGCCGACACCATGCCGGCCGAGTTGGTATAGCAAGGCCGAGCGGGTCTAACCGGCTCTTTTACTGGCCAAGGATGGGATCCGCGCCCCGGCGCGGGTTTCCAATGTTTGGGCCCCACTCCCGGGCCCTTTTTTGTGCCCGCCAACCCCGCGCCTGCCCCATAACCCCTACCCCAGCCCGACGAAAGCAGTTGCTGATGACAACCAGTTGGTTATATTGGTTGCTGATGACAACCAAAAGGACAATGACAGATGGATCCCCGTCCCCTTCGCGCCCTGTCACGGGAGCTGGTACGCGAGCTCGGTATGCTCTCCCAACAGTGCGGCGCCCTGACCTTGAGCCCACTCGAGGCTCACCTGCTGATCGAACTCGAGAACGGCCCCGCCACCAACCAGCAGCTGGCCGAGCGCCTGCGCATCGACAAGTCCAACGCCAGCCGCCCGCTGGCTCGCCTCGTCGAACGGGGCCTCATCGACTGGCACCCCCACCCTTCCGATGGGCGCAGCAAGGAGGCCCGTCTCACCGCCGCCGGCCAGGCTCAGTTGCTGGCCCTGCATCAGGAGATGGACAATGCCACCGAGCTGGCGCTGGCCCAGCTCAGCCCCGCCGAGTGCGAACAGCTGTGGAGCGGCCTGCGCCTGTATCGCAGCGCCCTGTCCCGGGCCCGCCGCCAGCAGGGTTATCAGATCCGTCCCATCGTTCCTGCCGATAACCCCCATATCGCCGCCGTGGTGCGCGCCGTCTCCGCCGAGTACGGCCTCACCGCCGACAAGGGTTACGGGGTGGCGGATCCGAACCTCGATTTTCTCCATGAAACCTATCAGGGTGAGCGCAGCCGCTATTGGGTCATCGAGGGACCGGACGGCGCCATTCTCGGCGGCGGCGGCATAGCCCCGCTGGCGGGGGCGGAAAACGAAGTGTGCGAGCTGCAGAAGATGTACTTCCTGCCTGTACTGCGCGGTCTGGGGCTGGGACGGCGGCTGGTGCTGCAGGCGCTGGCCGAGGCGAGAGCGCTCGGCTACCAGCGCTGCTATCTGGAAACCACCGACGTCTTGCGGGAGGCGACCTCGCTCTACGAGTCGCTGGGCTTCGAGCACCTGCCGGGGCCGCTCGGCAGCACGGGCCACGATGCCTGCGAAATCTGCATGGTGCTGACGCTGATGCCGGACAGTGCGATATGAACGGCCCGACTCGCCTGACGGTCGGCATCCGTGATGTACAGTTCGGAGAGCGGGTGAAGCTGGTTGAACCGGTGAATCTCTATGGTTGTTCCCTGGCCGACGATGTGTTCGTTGGCCCCTTCGTCGAGATCCAGTCGAACGTCAGCATAGGGCCGGGCACCCGGATCCAGTCCCACAGCTTTATCTGTGAGCATGTCACCATCGGGGCCCGCTGCTTTATCGGCCACGGCGTCATCTTTGCCAACGATCTGTTTCGAGCGGGAGCCCCGGACCCGGACTCTGCGAATTGGGGCCGGACCTTCATCGAGGATGAGGTCTCCATCGGTTCGAACGCCACCATATTGCCGGTGCGGATCTGCAAGGGGGCCGTCATCGGTGCCGGCGCCGTGGTGACCCGCGACATCCTGACTCCCGGCACCTATGCCGGTAATCCGGCCAGGCTGCTGCGCGCCTTCTAGCCAGCCACTGCGCGGTAAAAATGTGTCTCTCCCCCTCATCCCTTCTCCCCCTTACGTTCAAAAAGGGGGGGGGGGAGAAAGGAGCAAAAAGACCCCGCCATGGCGGGGTCTCTTCTATTTGTCGGCCAGCAAAACACGGCTACCTGGTTTGGCGCTATGGCTCAGGAAGGGAAATAGAACCAGGCGGTCTTGATAAGGCCATCTTCCACCTCGAACACGGCCACGCTCTCGATGGGCTCGGGGGAGAGGCCACAAATCCGCTCGTGATCGAATACCTTGTTGCCCATTACCGTTCTCGACAGCAGCTCGGCTCTCAGGGCGGGGTTGTTGAATCTGTGCTCCGTATAGAAGGCCCTCAGCGCCCCCTTCCCCACGGTGGACGGCGTCTCGGTCGGCATCCGGTATCCCCTGAATTCCTCGGCGAAGCAGGCCATGAAGGCGTCGATGTCGTGGGCATTGTAGGCGGCAAATTGCGCCGCGACGGGCAGTTCGGCGGACATCTGTCACTCCCTGACGATGAAAGGAATCCCTGTTATAGAGGGCTTTTCCCCCGCTGTCGACTGTCATCTGGTAGGGCCTATCTGGCTCACTCTGAGCAGCCGTCATCACGGTGCGCCATCTCCAGGCACTATCTACGGGCACTATCTGCGAGCAAAAAAAGACCCCGCCGAGGCGGGGTCTTTTTTATCGTCAGCCTTGAGGCCTGCGAGCGGGTATCAGTGCTCGCGGGTCTGGCGGAACAGTACGTCGGGATGACGCTCCTGGGCCAGTCGCAGGTTGACCATGGTCGGGGCTATGTAGGTGAGGTTGTCACCGCCATCCAGCGCCAGGTTCAGTTCGTTCTTGCGCTTGAACTCCTCGAACTTCTTGACGTCTGTGCCTTCCACCCAGCGGGCGGTGGAGACGTTGACCGCCTCGTACAGGGCCTCGACGTTGTACTCGCTCTTCAGGCGGGAGACCACTACGTCAAACTGCAGCACACCGACGGCACCGACGATGAGGTCGTTGCTGATGAGCGGACGGAACACCTGCACCGCGCCCTCTTCGGAGAGCTGCACCAGCCCCTTGAGCAGTTGCTTCTGCTTGAGGGGGTCGCGCAGGCGGATGCGGCGGAACAGCTCGGGGGCGAAGTTCGGGATGCCGGTGAATTTCAGATCCTCGCCCTGGGTGAAGGTGTCGCCGATCTGGATGGTGCCGTGGTTGTGCAAGCCGATGATGTCGCCGGCACAGGCCTCGACGGCCTGCTCGCGGTCACCGGCCATGAAGGTGACGGCGTCGGAGATGTTCACGTCCTTGCCGATGCGCACGTGGCGCATCTTCATGCCTTTACTGTAAGTACCTGACACGATGCGCATAAAGGCGATACGGTCGCGGTGCTTGGGATCCATGTTCGCCTGGATCTTGAACACGAAACCGGAGAATTTCTCCTCGGTCGCGCTCACTTCACGGCTCTCGGCCTTGCGCGGCATCGGGGCCGGGGCCCAGTCGGTCAGGCCGTCCAGCATGTGGTCGACACCGAAGTTGCCGAGCGCGGTACCGAAGAAGACCGGGGTCATCTCGCCGGCGATGAAGGCCTCGTGATCGAACTCGGGGGAGGCGCCTTGCACCAGCTCCAGCTCGCCGCGCAGTTGCGCCGCCAGATCCTCACCGATGGCGGCGTCCAGATCCGGGTTGTGCAGACCCTTCACCACCCGCTTCTCCTGGATGGTGTGGCCCTGACCGGTCTGGTACAGATAGACCTCGTCCTTGTAGAGGTGATAGACCCCCTTGAAGGATTTGCCGCAGCTGATGGGCCAGGTGATGGGGGCGCACATGATCTTCAGCTCGCGCTCCACCTCGTCCATGACTTCCATGGGGTCGCGCACTTCGCGGTCCATCTTGTTCATGAAGGTGAGGATGGGGGTGTCCCGCAGACGGGTGACTTCCATCAGCTTGCGGGTCCGATCTTCGACGCCCTTGGCGGCATCGATGACCATCAGACAACAGTCCACCGCCGTCAGGGTACGGTAGGTATCTTCGGAGAAGTCCTCGTGACCCGGGGTATCGAGCAGGTTGACCAGGCAGTCGCTGTAGGGGAACTGCATCACAGAGGTGGTGATGGAGATGCCGCGTTGCTTCTCCATCTCCATCCAGTCGGACTTGGCGTGCTGGCCCGATCCACGGCCCTTGACGGTGCCGGCGCGCTGAATGGCCTGTCCGAACAGCAGGACTTTCTCGGTGATGGTGGTTTTACCCGCATCCGGGTGCGAGATGATCGCAAAAGTGCGTCTCTTGGAGACTTCACTCAGAAATTCAGCAGACATAATTCAGTGTTCTTCTTTTGAGCGAGGGCCTCAGGCCCCCGTGGGAATAAATGCGGATGCCACCATGAGAATGGGGCCCCCTGCACACAACGGCGCCACCCGGGCGGGCCATCTGGCCAACCGGTGGGAAAGGAAAGAGCGTTGCGTTACATGGGCCTTCTCGCCTGGGTCAAAGCAAAATTGCGCGACATTATACCCGCGCGAGTGAAAAATACCCAGCCCGGCATAACAGGAAAGGGCAAGACCCCGAGCGGGATCATTGTGCCTTCACCACCCGGTTGCGGCCCGCCAGCTTGGCCTGATACATGGCCTCGTCGGCGCGGCGCACCAGCTCCCCCAGATTGCCGTCCTGGGGACGGTACTGGGCACAGCCTATGCTGATGTGAATGGGGTGATCCTCGGGCACCTCCTCGATGCGCAGTCGGGCAACTTGCTCGCGGATCCGCTCCGCCACCTCGGCCGCCTCGTCGAGCCGGGTATCCGGCAGCAGCACCAGGAACTCCTCGCCCCCGTTGCGCCCGACCCTGTCCAGGCTGCGCAGCTGATCCTCGATGCACTGGGCCACGGCGGTCAGCACCCGATCCCCCACGTGGTGACCCAGCTGATCGTTGACCTTCTTGAAGTGATCGATATCCAGCAACAGCACGCAAAACGGCTTGCCGCCCTCCCGCGTCTGGCTGAATAACTTTCGCCCCTTGGCCTGGATCTGGCGCCGGTTGTGAATGCCTGTCAGCTCGTCGGTCATGGCGAGGCGGTGCATCTTGCGGGTGCGGCTGCGCTGGTGGAGCACCAATATGCCCATCACCAGGATCAGCAGCGCCACCACCAGATATTGCCAGTAACGCCGCTCCTGCAGTTGCTTGAGCTTTTCGGCCTGCAACTGCTGGTTGGATCTGAGGGTCTGGTTCTCCAGCTCCTTGCGGGCGAGATCGAACTCGAAGCGCAGTTGCAAGGAGCGCTGCTCCCGCAGCATCTGCTCGAGCTCGTGCCGGGTCTGCACGAACTGCTTGAGGCTGAGCAGCGCCTCCCTGATGCGCCCCTGCCGCTCGTATACCCGCGCCCGCACCTCATGGATCCAGGCCAGGAAACGCAGGTTCCGCTCCCTGGCGAAGACGCGCTCGGCCCGCTCCAGATGGGGCAGCGCCTCAGCCGGTTTGCCCATGGCCTCCAGCACGGTCGCCATGACGATGTCCCAGTGACCGCGGGTCACGCTGTCCGCCCCCTCCCCCTGATGCAACAAGGAGGAGGCCTGCTCCAGCTTGCCCGTGGCCTCTGCCGCCTTGCCCTGATTGAGCAGGACGGTGGCCATCTCGATCCGGCTCCAGGCCAGCATCCCCTCCTGTTGCTGCGCCAGATAATAGCGCTCGGCCTCTACCATCAGCGGCAGGGCCTTGTCGTACTCCCCGCTCTCCATATAGAGCAATCCCTGCTGGGTATGGATGCCGACCAGGTGTTCCTCGTCACCCAGAACCCGGTAATCGTGATCCAGCTCCTGAAAATAGCCTTGTGCCCGCTCGTAGACCCCCATCCTGCGATAGGTATTGGCGATCTTGGCCAGCACCTCACGCCCTTTTTCTTCCAGCCCGAGCCCCTCGTAGCGCCGATGGGCATCGATGAGCTCCATCAGTCCCTCGGCCATCTCTCCCTGATAGGAGTACATGTCCCCTCGCAAGCTGAGGATGTCGGCCCGTTGCCGCTCATCCCCCAGCCGGCGCGCCAGGGTCAGCGCGTCGGCGTAATCCTGGCTGGCCTCGGTCATGTTGCCGAGCAACTGCTGATGAAAGCCGCGGCAGGCGAGCAAGCCGCTCTCGGTGACGCGGTCCTTGCGCTCACGGGCCTGGGTCAGCGCCTGCTCGGCAAACCCCACGGCCCGCGCATAATCGTCATCGCGCTCGGCAGGCTGGGCCCAGCACTGCAGCCGGGCGATGCGCCCCTGCGCCTCTGCCGGATAGTCCCCACTGTGGGCCGCAAGGGCCGCGACCCGCGCACGAAACTCCCGCACCGGCGGAGTATGGTCTTCCAACTGCTGCAACTCCCGGGACAAACCGGGCTCGGTGAGCGGCGCTTGCGCTCCCCAGGCCTGGGTCACTCCCAGCCATAACAGCAGACTCCAGCTCATCAGGATCTTCATGCCGACTCCGTCTCCCCGTTCGATGGCACCCATGCCGCACCCACAGTGCCAATAATATCCCTCCTTGTCGCGGGCGCACAGCCATCCGCTGACGAGGAGCCCGATCCGCTTCGCTATCAACTACTGCCATCTCATTCTTTACAGGATGAAAATCTGCATCGACTATAGGCAGATTCGAACAAGGGAAGGGACGATGAATGACCTACGAGGAGCTGCAGGAGGCCCATGACAGGTTGTTGCTGGAGAATGAGCGCCTGAAGCGGGTGGCCGAGGATGCCCGTGAGAAGCTGGATGCCGCCATGGACGGCACCGGCCTGTGCATCTGGCAGAACCACATCCCCACCGGCAAGCTCATCATCTTCAACCGACGCTGGGGCGCCATGCTCGGCTATCAGCCCAAGGAGCTATCGGCTCACTTCGATGTCTGGCGCGCCCATCTGCACCCGGAGGACAGGGAGCGGGTGCTGCAGGCCTTCTTCGATCACCTGGAGGGCAAGAGCCCCTTCTATCAGGTGATTCACCGCATGCTCGCCAAGGATGGCAAGGTCACCTGGGTGCTGGACAGAGGCCGGGTGGTGGAGCGGGACGAACAGGGCAACCCCCTGCGGGTGATGGGCTCCCACATCGACATCACCCACGAGAAGGAGTACGAGCAGCAACTGGCCCGCCTCGCCCACCGGGATCCCCTCACCGGCCTGCTCAACCGCACCGCCCTGCACCGCCAGTTCCCCGGCGAGCACAGGGCCATCTGTTTCATCGATCTCGACGACTTCAAGCAGGTGAACGACAACCTGGGCCACCGCGCCGGCGACGAGCTGCTGGTAGCCATCAGCCAGCGCCTGCGTGCCTGCTGCGACGACGACATCCGGCTGGGTCGGCTCGGCGGGGACGAGTTCGTGCTGTTGCTGCCCTGGCCGTCCGAGGATCCCAGAACCAGCCAGCTGGCCCGTCAGTGCATCAACGCCATCGCCACCCCGTTCGAGCTGCCCAATGGCGAGGCGGCGGTGGGGCTGAGCATGGGGATAGCGGCCATCCGGCCGCAGGATGATTTCAGCACCGCGCTGGCCAGGGCCGATCAGGCCATGTACAGGGTCAAACGCAGCGGCAAGCGGGGTTTCCACATCGCCCAGCCCAGCGGCCAACCGCTGCTGGATCAGGAGCAGGTGAGCGAACGGGGACTGCACCACAGACCCGACGCCTGAGACCTGAGCTCAGCTGCATTGTCAGCATCTAGTGAAAAAAGGGTGACAGGAGGCTGTCCCGCAGTTGCATTGTCAGCATCTAGAGAGTGAAAGGAGGCTGTCCCTCAGCTGCGTTGCCAGCGCCGCAATAACCGGCCACGCAGGCCGCAGTCCAGCAGCCAGCTGTTGTCGAACACTCGCAGGATCGCCGGTTTGGCGTGTTTGGACATGGCGACGGCGTGGAAACGGGTCTGCTGTTTGCGCCTCGCGTTCATCTTGTCGAGCAGGGCATGGGGCAGGCTCTGGGCGATGAAATCGGAGATCACCAGCACATCGGCCTTGGCAAAATCCGGCCGTTCCAGCTGGGTCAGCGCCTGCTCGAGACAGGGCACCAGATCGGTGCCGCCGTGGAAGCTCATGGAGAGGAAGCGCTCCGCCTTGTCGAGCCCGGTCTCGGCGGTGATCTCGAGGGTCGCCACCTCGGTGGAAAACAGCATCAGGTAGCAGCCCCGTTTCTCGTCCATCGCCACCTTGAGCAGCGCCAGGAACAGCGCCTTGGCGCACTCCTCAGGGTAACCCCCCATGGAGCCCGAGGTATCGACGCAGACGATGAAGGGCCCGCGCGGCTGGGGCTCCTCCCCCCCCTGTTCAGGGGATCGCAGCATCAGGCGCTGGCGTGGCAGGGTGCCCCGCGACTGGTAGCTGAGCAGCCGCCGCTCCAGGTAGCGGCGATAGAACTCCAGCTCCAGCTCGGGCAGGGCCAGCATCACCGCCTCGCTCGGCAACAGCCGCATCAGGTCGCTGGCCGGGTGTACCCCCACCAGATCGTCCGGTACGTCGTCGGTCTGCACCTCCTCGAGCTCATGCACCGGCACAGGTGGCAGAGTCAGGGAGTCGGTGCGTCGCTCCCGCTCGCTGCGCCCGAGCAGGGCGGCGATCTCCCCGAGCAAGGGCTCGCGCTGCAACATGCGGGCATATTGTTGCACCAGCACCAGGCTGCGTTTGTGCCAGCTGCCCTGGGCCAGATCCCAGAGGCCGCCGGCCGAGATCTGGTGCGGATCCAGGGCGTCGGCCAGGGTGCGGTTCGCCAGCAGCTGATCCTCTATCTCCTGGCGCTGCTTCTCCCGCTCCGCCTCGGCGATCTGCTGCTGCAGTTGCAGCAGGCTGCCCACCAGGCTGGCCCGCCACTTCTCGATAAACAGCTGACGCAGGCCCTCGGTGGGCTGCACCATGATCTGGCGCACCAGGCTGCGGGCATCGCCGGCGAAGGGGCTGTGCTGATCCAGCGCCTCCAGCAGGGCGGGCAGGCGGCCCACCAGCTCGGTCATGGGCAGCAACCGGTGCGCCTGATAGAGCCGGTACTCCTGCTCCAGCGCCACCGGCACCGGCTTGTGGCGCATCTCCTCGCCGAGCTGTTCGCTCCAGCTCTGGATGCGTTTCTTGAGCAGCTTGCCCTGCAGCGGGGAACGTTTCAGGAATTCGGAGATCTTGGGGGTGGAGGCCAGCAGCAACGCCATCTCTCCCGCCAGTTCCCCCTCCCCCATGAGGAGCCCCAGATCCATCATGCCGATCTCAAGCACGGGATCTCCTTATGAGGCGACGCTGACAAAGGAGAGGCTGCCAGTCACACACCAGTAGCATGTTTGACTTGTTATTTGCGACTATTGCAGCACAAAAAACCATTATGCATCGAACCCGGACAGGCGGTCACGCCACTGCAGCAGCTCGGCGCGCAACCGCTCCAGATCCCGGTTCAACACGAAGAAGCTGTCTTCCACCTGCTGCAACCAGTGCGCCCCGATAAACAGATGGGGCTGGTGACGATCGAACAGCCCCCGCTGCACCTTGAGGCTCTGCTGCACCCGGCTCACCTGATCCACCAGCTCAGTCAATTCGGCTTGCCAGGGCGCGATCACCACCTCGGGGATGGCGGCGCGCTCCACCAGCACCAGGGGCACCGGCTGGCGCTGGATGTCCAGCACGTGCAGCCGCAGCTCGGCGTCGAGCACCAGCTCGTAGTGCCCCTCCTTGGGGTTGCCAAGGGGCCAGCCCACCAGGGCCTCGCCGGTCGGGTGCCAGTGGGAGAGCAGGGTGCGATCGAAGGTGAGGGTGCCGGTCAGGCGCTCGGGATCCCCGCCATCCAGCGGCGCCGGAGTGAGCAGATGGAAGCGCACCAGCTTGCCGAAGGGCTTGGCGTTGGCCAGCGGCAGCTCGGTGCCACGGGCGCGGCGGCCGAACCACTGCTTGCGCTTGACCGCCTTGCAGCCGAGCCGCAGGGAGACCGCGTTCTTGATCTGCTTGAACTGCTCTCGCAGGGAGAGCAGCTGGCGGGTCATGGCCAGTTGCTGGTAGCCGTAGAGGCGGGAGAATTCGCCGATCATCTCCAGCAGGGCGGTGCGGGAGGCTTCGTCGTGCCAGAGGCAATCCTTGAACAGCAGCAGATCCAGCGGCGCCACCTCGTCGCGACCGTTGAAGAAGGCACTCGCCTTGATGAGCCTTACGGCCTTCTTCCAGCGCCGATCCGACACGTAGCAGCCGTGGCCGAGCTGGCTGTCGAGCTGCTGGCGCAGCTGATAAATGAGCTCGAAGCAGGCGTCCGGCAGGCGCACCTGCTCGATCTGTCCCTGCCAGGCCTCATACTCCTCGCCATGGATCTGCACCGAGGGGGACAGGTTCTGGTGGGATTGACCATCGCTCGCCAGCATGGCCTGGAAGTTGGATTTCTCCTGCACCCTGTCCATCCAGATCCGCACCAGCATGCGGTCGTACAGCGCCTCCAGCCCGCTGTCCGGCGCGGGCAACTCGTTGGAGGCGGTCACCAGCAGCCGCATGGGGATGGGATGCTGGCTGTCGCCGTTGCGGAACTGGCGCTCGTTGATGGCGGTGAGCAGGGTGTTGAGGATGGCGGGGCCCGCCTTCCAGATCTCGTCGAGAAACACCACCTCGGCCTCCGGCAGGTAGCCGCGGGTCAGCCGCAGGTACTTGCCATCCTCCTTCAGCGCCTGGATGGAGAGGGGCCCGAACACCTCCTCCGGCGTGCTGAAACGGGTCATCAGGTACTCGAAGTGGCGAGCGTCATGAAAGGCCAGCTTGAGCCGCCGAGCGATCAGGCTCTTGGCGATGCCGGGAGGGCCGAGCAGGAAGACGCTCTCGCCGCTGAGGGCCGCCAGCAGGCCGAGCCGCAGGGCATCCTGCCGCTCGTATAACCCCTCTCCGAGAGCGGCCAGCAACCTGGGCAGGCGCTCCTGGATGGGGATGGCACGAACAGTATTCTGGGCTAAAGGCGGCATAGGCACAGTTTCCGAAGCTGGTGGTCGAGCGTGACGACACGGTCCGGCCTCTGGCCGCGCGCCACTGCAATGTCTGTTGATTCTGGTCATCCCCGCCGCAAGGCGCCGGGGATCCCGCTGAAAATCCCTGTTCGGGGATAGCCGCAATGCGCAAAGGGTGCAGCAAATCCGGCGAGAGTGTACTCTGCGCATCAGAATTTACCCCAATACAGATCAAGAGTGAGCCTTCGCCATGCAAGATCCCCTACTGGACCCCCTGCGTCAGCGCATCCTGGCCAGGATGGGCATACAGAGCTGGCAGCTCAGAGCCCCGCTCCAGGCGGGGGGCGAGCCCGCACAGGCAACGGCGGATAACGCCGTCCCCGCGCCAGCGCAGGCCCCCCTGCCAACGGGCAAGCTGTGGCTGCTGGCACCGGCGCTGCCCGCCCCGAGCTTGCTGGCAGACATCTGCCATCTGCTCGGCATAGGGCCGGACGAGGTCTCCTTGCTAGGGGAGCTGCCCGAGGGGGCGACTCCGCCCCTGCTCTGGCTGACGGCCGCCGATGCGCACTGGCCCGACGCCCTGGTCTGTCCGCTTAAGCCCGATGCGGCGCACAAGCGCGCCCTGTGGCAGCAGTGCCGGCAGCGACTGCCCGGCTAAACCAGGCCATGCACCGACTCGCCATCGGCTCATGGCACCACCCCAGTCATCCAGACTTGCGCCGCCCGGCCTTCTCAGCCAACGACCATGGCATGGCCATGCCCTGTATCGCAAGTGCGAATCCTTCCCGGAGTTATCATGTCTGACGCCAACCTCAGCTTTCGTCCGCTGCAAGAGAGCGATTTTGCGCTCATCTACCCCATAGAGCAGGCCGCCCATCAGGAGCCCTGGAGCCAGGCCAACCTGCTCTCCTGCTTCGGGCCGCGCTATCTCAACGGCCTGATGCTGGTGGACGATCGCCCCGCCGGCTTCTACATCGCGGATCTGGTGGCGGGCGACAGCTCGCTGATGAACATCTGCGTGCACCCCGATTTTCAGGGCAAAGGGCTGGGCCGGGCGCTGCTCAAGGAGTACCTCGCCCGCAGTAAGGCGAAGAAGGCGGAGGCCTGGTTCCTGGAGGTGCGCGCCGGCAACAAGCGCGCCATATCCCTCTACGAGAGTGAAGGCTTCGCCGAATATTGCCGCCGCGCCGACTACTACGGCACCGGTCAGGACAGGGAAGACGCGGTGCTGATGTCCCGCCTGTTCGACTTCGGTTAAGCCGCCGGTCAAAACGGCTCTCTGTCGGCCGAGCCACATTCTCAACCCCCCACGTCTCAGGGCAAGGGCGCATTGTCGATGGCGGGCTCCTCCAGGGTGAGGGTGACGCGCACCACGGCGTCGAAGCCAGCAACCGACAGCGGCATGAAGAAGCCGCGACCATAGGTCACTCCCGGCATCCAGATCTGCTGCTCCTCCACCTCGACTCTGATGGGCCGCAGCGGCTCACCCGGTCGCTGGAGATAGATGCCGGGTGACGTCGCCACCTGGGGGAAGCGGCGCAGTATGTGGGCACTGCCATCCCCCGCATCGGGGTTGAGCCGCACCTTGACCAGCCCGGCCAGGCTGGATTGCAGCTCGGGAGCGCGCCACAACAGGGTGTCGAGGGTCTTGCAGCGTCGACACTTGGCGTGTTCGATCACGTAGAGCAAAGGGATCCCCTCGCTCAGTGCCCGTTGCTGACCCTGTTCGTAACCCTCGGCCCCGCTCAGCCAGGGATTGTCCTCCCCCGCAGGCAAGCCTCCCAGCACAAACCAGAGCACACCGACCCCCGCCAGCAGCAGCAAGCCCCCCGTGAACAGGCTCTTGATCCCGAACTTCATGGCTCCCCTCCCTGAACGAATCCGATCTCTTTGTCCCATCATGCCTGAGGCAATCCGACTTGACGACTTTGTGATCCAGGACAAACGGCGCACACTTGTAAGCTGTAATGCTAGAGTTTACACTCCAGCGCGATTTTGAGTGCCCTCACGGGCGTACAACTGTTACTTGAGGATGATTGAGGATGCCGCAGTTTCATCTGGTTCGACTGATGCGGGAACGCATTGCCCGCCTTGGCAACAAGGCCGCCCTGCGCGTCCAGCAGGATGGCCAGTGGCGTGCCATCGGCTGGCGCACCCTGGGTCAGGCGATGGACTATTGCGCCCAGGCCCTGATCCGTACCGGCCACCAGCCCACCGAGATGGTCGGTATCTATGCCCGCAACATGCCGGAATGGACCCAGGCCGATCTCGGCATCCTCGCCGCCCGCGGCGTCAGCGTGCCCATCTACCCCACCAGCACCCTGGAGCAGTTGCGCTACATAGTGCGTGACGCCAACATCAGCCTGCTGTTCGTGGGGGAGCAGCAGCAGTTCGATCAGGCGCTCCAGCTGTTGAACAATGGCGAGATCCGCCAGATCGTCACCCTGGACGGCGCCGTCGATCTGCGCGGCTGTGCGGAGGCCAGCCACTTCCAGACCTTCCTCTCCTCGGGCAATCATCAGCCGAGCGAGCAGGCGCTGCGCCTTCGCGAGCAGCAGTACCGGATGGACGACCTGCTGACCCTGATCTACACCTCGGGCACCACGGGTGAGCCCAAGGGCGTCATGCTCGATTTTGCCAACGTCGCCGCCTGCTTCGAGATGCACGACAAGCGCCTGGATCTGAATCAGCAGGACGTCTCTCTGTGCATGCTGCCGCTGAGCCACGTGTTCGAGCGCGTCTGGACCTACTACGTGCTCTACTGCGGCGCCGAGAACGTCTACATCCGCGATCCCCAGAAGGTGATGGACGTCATCGGCGAGGTGCAACCGACCGTGATGTGCGCCGTGCCGCGCCTCTACGAGAAGGCCTACGCCATGATCCAGGCCAAGGTCGCCCAGGCACCGCGCCTGCGCCGCGCCCTGTTCGGCTGGGCCACTAAAGTTGGCCAGCAGATGGTGGCCACCCGTCAGGCGGGCGAATCCGCCTCGCCGCTGCTCTATGCCAAGCTCGCACTGGCGGAGCGGCTGGTGTTTCGCAAGCTGCGCGCCCGCTTCGGTGGCCGCACCCGCTTCCTGCCGGTGGCGGGCGCCCGCCTCGCGGACGATGTGAACCTCTTCTTCCAGGCCATGGGGCTCAACCTCAAGTATGGCTACGGCATGACCGAGACCACGGCCACCGTCTGCTGCTTCGAGGATCAACAGTTCAAGCTGGGCTCCATCGGCACTGTGCTCAGCGGCATCGAGGTGAAGCTGGGTGAGAACAACGAGCTGCTGGTTCGCTCCCCGACCGTGATGCGCGGCTACTACAACAAGCCAGAGGCCACCGCCGAGGTGATGACCGAGGATGGCTTCCTGCGCACCGGCGATGCCGGCGAGATGGACGACAAGGGCAACCTCTACTTCACCGAACGCCTCAAGGAGCTGATGAAGACCTCCAACGGCAAGTACGTGGCACCGCAACTGGTGGAAGGCACCCTCGGCAAGGATCGCTTCATCGAGCAAATTGCCATCGTCGCCGACGCCCGTCACTTCGTGTCGGCGCTGATCGTGCCCTGCTTCGAATCGCTGGAGGAGTACGCCCGCTCCATCAACCTGCAATATCAGTGCAAGACCGAGCTGCTGCGCCACTCCCGGGTGGTGGAATTCTTCGAGTCACGCATTCATGAGTTGCAACAGGAGCTGGCCAAGTTCGAGCAGGTGAAGAAGTTCACCCTGCTGCCGAGCGCCTTCTCCATGGAGCTCGGGGAGATCACCCCCACCATGAAGCTGCGCCGCAAGATCATCGAGGCCAAGTACCAGAGCGAGATCGAGGCGATGTACAGCCACGTATAAGCAAAGACTTACCCAAAATGGCAAAAAGAGGCGCATGGCGCCTCTTTTTTATGCTCTTTTTTACGACGAGCTCCTCGCGACAGAGCCTCAGAACCTGTCTACGAACTGCCGCGAGAGGTCGTCAGCAAGGTAAAAAGCAGCGCAGGAACCGGAGCCTATAGATACAGGTGAGCTTTCTTGATTACAAACAAGCGAGCAGCACATGAGCCTTGGTCACGGCCTCGCAGTAATATCGTGGACAGGTCCTCAGCCCAGCGCCCACTCCACCGCCGCCTCCGCATGAATGGCGGTGGTGTCGTAGAGCGGCACCGCAGCCTTTGCATCCCCCATCAGCAGGGCTATCTCGGTGCAGCCCAGGATCACCGCCTGGGCACCCGCCTGCGCCAGCCCGGCGATGATGGCGAGGTATTCGGCCCGCGATGACGTCAAGATCTGCCCCAGACAGAGCTCGTCATAGATGATGCTGTGCACCCGCTCCCGCTCGGCCGCCGGCGGCACCAGCACCTCCAATCCGAACTGCGCCTCCAGCCGCCCCTTGTAAAAATCCTGCTCCATGGTGAAGCGGGTACCGAGCAGGCCGACCCGGGTCACCCCGTCTGCCTGCAGGCGCCTGGCGGTGGCGTCCGCGATGTGCAGCAGCGGGATCTCGATGGCGGCGGCTATCTCCGGGGCCACCTTGTGCATGGTGTTGGTGCCTATCAGCAGGAAATCGGCGCCACCGGCCTGCAGATCCCGGGCCGCGATGCTCAGCAGGCGGGCGGTGGCGGGCCAGTCCCCCGCGTGCTGCAGCCGCTCTATCTCGGCAAAGTCGACGCTGTTGAGCAACACCCGTGCCGAGTGCAGGCCGCCGAGCCGGGCCCGCACGCCCCGGTTGAGCGCCTGATAGTAGCTGACGCTGGACTCCCAGCTCATGCCCCCCAGCAGACCGATACATTTCATAGCAGCTCCTCTCACCATGGAGGGTGACAATGCCGCCACCCGCAGACAAAAAAGGCCCCGCAGGGCCAACAAGACAGAGGGTAAGGCCAAAGGCCTAAATCCAGATCATCAGCACGCAGGCCGCCGTGGCGAGCCCCATGGTTCGGTTGAAACGACGCCAGCCCCTGGCGGTGCGGATGAGTCGGCGCACCTGGGCACCGAACAGCACCCAGAAGGCACCGGTGTAGAGGCCGGTCACGAAGAAGATGCCGAGCACCCAGCCGGCGGATGGCCAATAGGCTTCTCCCGCCAGGGTGAAGCCGCTGATGGCGGAGAGCGCCATCATCCAGGCCTTGGGGTTGAGCAGTTGCAGCATGGCCCCCTGGTGAGCCGGGATGAGCGGCCTGTTGCCCTCGGCCGGGCCGCTGGCGGTCGCCACCTTCCAGGCCAGCCAGAGCAGGTAGGCCGAGCCGAGGATCTTGAGCCCCTCGTGCAGCAGCGGCAGCTTCTCGAACACCACCCCCAGCCCCAGTGCCATGGCCAGGATCATCAAATTGATGCCACCCACCACCCCCACCAGTAGCGGCACCGAGCGGCGAAAGCCCTGGGCCGCACCGGCGCTGGTGAGCAACATGTTGTTGGGGCCCGGCGTGCCACAGGTGATCAGGGCAAAGCCCGCCAGGGGAAGCAACCAGTTCAGATCCATCTCAACCTCATAGAGTGACAGCAAGCTCCCTAATATGCAGAGCCTGCGCCCTGACGACAAGGTCAGCAATGCACTTTATTTGCATTAATAATCAGTCACTCATCAATACCAGAGCATCACCACACAGAGCGCGGTCAGGGCGCCCAGGC
The DNA here is from genome assembly GCF_000764655.1 of Aeromonas aquatica. Taxonomy (GTDB): domain Bacteria; phylum Pseudomonadota; class Gammaproteobacteria; order Enterobacterales; family Aeromonadaceae; genus Aeromonas; species Aeromonas aquatica. The sequence goes on along the minus strand of NZ_JRGL01000020.1, from coordinate 27,063 downwards.
TGCCGTTGAGGCGGCGCCAGCCTTTATCCGAATTGATCCAGCGGCTGAGCTGATGACCGAACAGCACCCAGGCGAAGCAGACCGGCAACCCCGCCATGGGGAAGACGGACATGATGCCCCACAGGCTCGGCCAATAATCGCTCCCCGGCAGGCTAAACAGACTGATGGCCGAGATCCCCATCATCCAGGCCTTGGGGTTGAGGAACTGGAAGCCCAGCCCTTCCAGGAAGGTCAGCGGACGCGAGCGCCGTGCCGGATCGCCGGGGGCACCGGCCACGGCGATGCGCCACGCCAGCCACAGCAGATAGAGGCTGCCCAGCACCTGCAGGCTCAGCTTGAGCAGGGGCCAGCGCTCGAACAACGGATAGAAGCCCAGCGCCAGCACCAGTTGCAGCACCGGCTGGCCCACCACCACACCTATCAGATGCGGCAGGGTGCGGCGCACCCCGAAGTTGGCACCGGATGCCGTCAACATGAGATTGTTGGGCCCCGGGGTGCCACAGGTGAGCAGGGCGAAGCCAAACAGGGTGGCATACCATTCCATGGTCATGGATTTATCTCCCATCAGATCATATTGTATCGATACAATGTGGGTATCGAGGTTGTTTAACGGCTGATATTCACGCTATATTGAGACAATATTGCGATCAATGGATTTATTGTCACCATGACAATCTGGACCCCCAACCTCGATGCCTTCGAAGGCCCCCTCTACCTGAAACTGGTCAAGGCCATAGAGCAGGCCATCCATGGCGGCACCCTGCCGCCCCAGACCCGGCTGCCGACCATGCGGGCGCTGGCGGACAAGCTCGGCGTGACGGTCGGCACCGTCACCCGCGCCTACGCCGAGGCCGAACGGCGCGGCCTGCTGGCCGCCAGGGTGGGCCACGGCACCTGGGTCAGGGGGGAGGCGGATCCGGCAAACGAGTGGGTGATCCGCAACGAAGACAGTCACCGCATCGAGCTTTGGCAGAACCTGCCGGTGCAGCTGGACAGGGCCGCCATCATCAAGCCCATGCTGAACGAGCTGGCGGAAGGGGATCTCAATGCCCTGCTCGGCTATGACAAGGAGGCGGGACGGCTCGAGCAGCGCCAGCTGTTCGTCGACTGGCTCACCGGCCTGGGGGTCCATTGCCGCGAGGAGCACCTGCTGTTCAGCCACGGTGCCCAGCACGGCATCATGCTGGCCCTGCTCGCCACCGGCTGCGTGGGGGAAACCATCCTGTGCGAGGGCCTCAGCTACCCCGGCATGCTGGGCAACGCGCGCCAGCTGAAGAACCAGGTGGTGGGCCTGCCGCTGGACGAGGAGGGCTTGATCCCGGCGGCGCTGGATGCGGCCTGCCGCCAGCGGCGGGCCAAGTTGCTCTATTTGACCCCCACCCTGCAGAACCCCACCACCGCCATCATGAGCCTGGCGCGGCGGGAGGCCATAGTCTCTATCGCCCGTCGCCACGACCTGCTGATCATCGAGGACGACGTCAACGGCCTGCTGCCGGAGACCACCACTCCCCCCCTGGTCAATCTCGCGCCGGAGCGGGTCATCTACCTCGGCAGCCTGGCCAAGATCGCCTGCGGCGGCCTGCGCGTCGGTTTCGTGCTGACACCGCCGTCCCTGCGCAACGGCTTCGCCCAGGCGATGCGGCTGTCGAGCTGGATGGTGAGCCCGCTGCTCATCGAGCTGGCCTGCAAGCTGGTGAGCCAGCACCAGATCATGCCGCTCATCGAGCTGCAGAGACGGATCCTGGCGCGCCGGGGAGAGTTGCTGCGCCACCTGCTGCCAGGCGCCCGCTGGCAGCCGGGCTCCATGCACGCCTGGCTACCCCTGCCCGAGCCTTGGCGCAGTCAGGAGTTTGCCGAGGCGGCCAACGCCCTTGACGTCGGGGTCGCCAGTGGGGAACACTTCGCCGCCGGCCAATTTGCCGCGCCGCAGGGGGTGCGCCTGAGCCTCAGCCAGCCCGCCACCGACGCCCGTGTCGCCGAGGGGCTCGAGCGTCTCGCCGGCCTGCTGCGCCGCGCGCCGCCGACCAATCCCCTGCTATAGTCAGTGGCCCGCCCAGAAGGAGCCTTCATGTTGCCACCCCGCGCCCCCCTGTTACTCATGACCCTGCTGCTGGGAGGCTGTGCCGCCCCCGCCCATCAGCAGCTCGGCCAGGCCCTGAGCGGACTGGAAGGGGAGCTGGCACGGCTGGAGGAGGAGCTGGCGGCCATGAACGGGCTCCACTACCAGAAGGCCATTGACGCCCCCGTCGCCCTGCGTCGCTATCTCGAGGCGCCCTCCCCCACGGCGGAAGGGCTGGTGCCCGCAGAGATAGCACTGCAGGATGGCCCCCTGCTGCGCTATCGCTATCAACTGCCGGCGGGCATGAAGGCGCTGCCCACGGACAACCCCTGCCTGCGTTACGAGTTCGAGCTGCGCCACCTCGGCCGACTCGGTCAGCTCGATCTCGTCTGGCAGGGAGATGGCCATCAGGGGCGCCACCTCATCCAGCAGGCCGACTGCCCCTTCTCCGCCAAGGGGCCGGGGCTGCAATAAGCAGCGCCAGATGCCCAGATACAAAGAGGGGTTGGCCACTGGCCAACCCCTCTCGCTTTATCCCTTATCTCTTTAAGCCCGTCAGATGATGCCTCGCACCAGAATGCCGGCGATCAGCAATGACACCACCGGCCACCGACATCCTCGTGCTATCCACAACCGGCTCTACAGGAGGTCAGATGATGCCTCGCACCAGGATACCGCCGATCAGCAGCGGCGCCACCAGCCGCCAGCACCAGAGCAGGCAGCCACGCATAAAGGGCGACAGGTCGGCGGGCAGAATGCTGTCTCCCAGTCGCCAGCCCAGCAGCAGGGTCAGCACCAGGCCGAACAGCGGCATCATCAGGTTGGAGGTGAGGTAGTCCAGCAAGTCGAATATCGTCTTGCCAAACAGGGTCAGCTCGCTCCAGGGGCCGAATGACAGGCTGACCGGGATGCCGGAGGCCATGATCAGCAGGGTCAGCACCCGGCAGGCACCGCGCCGGGACCAGCCCCACTCCTCTGTGGTGAAGCGCACCAAATGCTCCAGCATGGAGATGGAGGAGGAGAGCGCCGCCACCAGCAGCAGCAGGAAGAAGACCACCCCAAGCCCCTGGCCGAACGGCAGGTGACTGAACACCGCGGGCATGGTCATAAAGGTGAGGCCGGGACCGGCGGTGGGATCGATGCCGGTCGAGGCCAGTGCCGGGAAGATCATCAAGCCTGCCAGCACCGAGATGAGGCTCGCCAGGGTCACCACCCAGACCCCGGATTTCAACACCCCCTCGCTGTTTGGCAGGTAAGCGCCATAGGTGGTATGCACCCCCAGGCCGATGGAGAGGGAGAAGAAGGCGAGTCCCAGGGCGTCCAGCACGCTCTGACCGGTCAGCATGGAGAAGTCCGGCAGCAGCAGCTGGCGCACCCCGGCCATGGAGCCCGGCATGGAGAGCCCCACCCCCACCAGCAGCAACATCATGATGAACAGCGCCGGCATCATCCAGCGCAGGGCCCGCTCCACCCCCTTCTGGATGCCCCCCTGCACGAACCACCAGGTGAGCGCGGCAAACACCAGATGGGTCAGCACCGGCCACCCGGGATGGCTGACATAGCCGTTGAACAGGGCGGTCAGCGCCGAACCCTCGCTCAGGTTCAGCTTGCCCATCACCGCCAGCGCCGCATAGCCCACGGTCCAGCCCCCCACCACGCTGTAGAAGCTGTAGATGAAGAAGCCGCACAGTATCCCCATGTAGCCCATCCAGCGCCAGTTCGGCCCCACCAGCTGGTTGAAGGCGCCGAGCACCCCGCGCTGACTGCGGCTGCCGAGCAATGTCTCCCCCACCAGCACCGCTACCCCCAGGGTGAAGCTGAACAGCAGGAACACCAGCAGGAAAGCGCCGCCGCCGTTGGTGGCGGTCACATAGGGAAACTTCCAGATGGCACCGAGGCCGATAGCGGTGCCGGCTGCCGCCAACACATGCCCAAGACGGGAAGACCACTGAACCTGGCTCATACAACCTCCGGGGAAGACAACATCGAATCGAGACTCCTGACCATGACGGGAAATAAAAAAGGCCGCCTCTGGCGACCTTTGCAATGAACATTCAGACAAACTGCGCGTGCAAGGTCACCTCTCTTGCGAGCTAAAAAATCGACCAAAGGAGGTGATGAAAGGTGACATGAGGGGGTGACCCGAACGCAAAACAGGGGGCACAGCCTAAACCATGGAAAGAGAGGTTGACAGTTAATAGTCCCCATGGGCCCATAAAACAGAATATTGATGGTTAAAAAAATCAAATTACCCATCAAAAATATCGACAAGGCCCGCTTTGTTGGATTTTTCCATATGGTCAATCCCGCCACGACGATGAACGCTGACCACCCGGCGGCCATATCATCATGGCAGTTCAAGGCGGTGGACCTGGGGCCCGCCGCCGAGTTTACAGCAGACCCCGCACCAGGATGCCGCCGATGAGCAAGGGGGCCAGCCAGCGCCAGCAACCCATCACCAGCTGGCGCCAGTGGGGAGCCAATCCCTCGGGCAGCGCCTTGCGGCCGAGCTGCCAGCCAAGCAGCAGGGTGAGGGCCAGGCCGAACAGCGGCATCAGCAGGTTGGAGGTGACGAAGTCCAGCAGCTCGAAGATGTTCTTGCCAAACAGGGTGATGCTCGCCCAGGGGCCGAACGACAGGCTGACCGGTATGCCCCCCGCCATCACCAGCGCCGTGATGAGGCCGCAGGAGGCGCGCCGCGACCAGCCGAAACTCTCGCAGAGGAAACACTGCAAATGCTCCAGCAGGGAGATGGAAGACGAGAGCGCCGCCACCACCAAGAGGGCGAAGAACACCACCGCCAGCCCCTGGCCGAACGGCAACTGCTGGAACACGGCCGGCATGGTCATAAAGGTGAGCCCCGGCCCGGCAGTCGGGTCAATCCCCGTGGAGGCCAGCACCGGGAAGATCATCAGTCCCGCCAGCACGGCGATCAGGCTCGCCAGCAGTACCACCCAGAGGCTGGAGCGGCCAACCCCTTCGCTGGAGGGCAGGTAGGCGCCATAGGTGGTGTGGATGCCAAGCCCGATGGAGAGGGAGAAGAAGGCCAGCCCCAGGGCGTCCAGCACCCCGGACATGCCGAGCTTGCTGAAGTCCGGCAGCAGGAAGTGGCGCACCCCGGCCATGGCATTGGGCAGGGTCAGGCCGAAGGCCACCAGCAGCAGGATCATGATGAACAGGGCCGGCATCATCCAGCGCAGGGTGCGCTCCACCCCTTTTTGTACCCCGCCCTGCACGAACCACCAGGTGAGACCGGCGAACAGCAGGTGGGTCAGCACGGGCCAGAGCGGATCCCCGACGTAGTCGTTGAAGCGGGCGGTGAGCGCCGCCCCGTCCCCGTGGCGCAGCTCACCCGCCAGCGCCATGCCGGTGTAGCCCAGGGTCCAGCCGCCGACCACGCTGTAGAAACAGAAGATGAGCAGGCTGCACAAGAGCCCCATGGCACCGACCCAGCGCCAGCGTTGGCCCAGCAGCGTGCCGAAGGCCCCCACCACCCCGCGCCGGCTCAGGCTGCCGAGCAGGGTCTCTCCCATCAGCACCGCCACCCCCAGGGTGAAGCTGAACAGCAGGAACACCAGCAGGAAGGCGCCACCGCCGTTGGCGGCGGTGACATAGGGGAACTTCCAGATGGCGCCGAGACCGACCGCGGAACCCGCGGCGGCCAGGATGTAACCGAGCCGGGATGACCATTGGGACTGCTGCATAAGAACTCCGAGCGAGGGGCCCACCCACGGGGCCCGAAATGGCGCCCAGAGTACGCCCGGGGGCGCGCAATCACTCGGCGTATATCCGGCGTAAAACCGCTTTATTGGCAGCAATGACCAATAATATTCGGATTTCTACCCAAAGATGCCACCCAATAAAAACCGGAGCCTATTTGCTCCGGTTTTCGGTCCCTTAAAGGTGGGCGTCAGGTTAGATCACCCCCAGCTCCCGCAGCCGCTCCATCAGGTAGCTGTGGGCGGTGTGACGCTCCGAGAGCACCACGTCCGGGCGCGGGTGCAGGAACAGCGGCAGGGAGATGCGGGACTTAGCGGCGCTGCCACCGGTCGGGTTGATGACGCGATGGGTGGTGGAGGGGTAGTAGCCGTGGGAGGCCTCCTGCAGCATGTCACCGATGTTGATGATGAGGGTGCCAAAGTCGCAGGGCACGTCCATCCATTCACCATCGGATCCCTTCACCTGCAGGCCAGGCTCGTTGGCGGCGGGCAAAATGGTGAGCAGGTTGATGTCCTCGTGGGCGGCGGCACGGATAGCCCCCGGCGCCTCTGTGCCGTCGAACGGCGGGTAGTGCAGCACCCGCAGCAGGGTCTTCTGGCTCTCTTCGATCATGGAGGAGAGCGGGCAGCTGTAGTGGGCGGCGATGTCCTTCGGGGTGTACTGCTCCACCCAGCCGAGCAGCTCGGCGGCCAGGTTGTTGGCGAGGGCATAGTACTCCATCGCCTGGGCCTTCAGCTCCTCCGGCATCTGACCCCAGGGGTAGAGATGGAAGTACTCCTTGAGGTCTTTCTGGGTGTTGCCCTTGGCCACCTCGGACACCGACGGCGGGAAGTAGCCGTCCTGGGTCTCGCGCTTGAACAGGAAGTCGTGCTTCTGCTCGCTCATGAAGAAGCGATACCAGTTGTCATAGATGGACTGCACCAGCTCCTTGGGGATGGGGTGATTGGTCAACACCCCGAAGCCGGTAGTACGCAGGGATTCGGTGAAGCGCTCGGCCGCATCGGGGGAGCGATAATCGACGGTCAGGACTTTCATTGTTTTTGTTACGCGCCAGTTAAAAGTAGGCGCAGTTTACCCTGCCAATCCCGGCAAGAAAAGTCTGCCAGGACTGCGTCCGCAACAGGTTGAAAGTATTGATAAAAACATCATGTTATCCCGGTTGCGGTGGAGACTTGTCCTGATCGTCCATCCTCTCTAGAATGCCTGCACTTTCACATTAGGAGCCCTCCCATGTCCCCCAGGATGCTGTTGCTGACCCTGCCCCTGTTGCTCGCCGGTTGCGGTTCGCTGTCGGAAGAGGAGTGCCGCGCCATGAGTTGGTACAACCAGGGCTATCAGGACGGGACAGAGGGCAAGACCCGGGCGGCCAGCGCCGGTTACAGCAAGACCTGTGGCGAATATGGCCTCAAGGTGGACGAGGCCGAGTGGCAGCGGGGCTACGCCAAGGGACTGGAGCTCTACTGCATCCCCGAGCTTGCCTACAGCAAGGGGCGGGAGGGGAACGAATACCTGGGGGTCTGCCCCAACGACACGACCTTCCTCACCCAGTTCGAACGCGGTCGCAAGGAATTCCTGCTGGCACAGCGCCTCGGCGAGCTGGAGCAGGAACTGGAGCGGACCGAGCGCAACATCTACCAGCTGGATCAGCAGATCCGGGGCGAGAGCGACAGCAAACAGCGGGACTACTACCGCGCCCAGCGTGACAGGGCCGTGCGCCACTACGAAGGCGTTCGCCGGGAGTACAACCGCATCCGCTTCCCGGATCGGGTGATCCAGTTCTCCTTCGGCAGCTGATCGTCGAGGAGGGCGCTATCCCCTCCCGCGCCTCCAATGAGGATCAGGGGCGCCCCGACGGCAGTGCCCCCTGGTCCCAATCTTTCGAGAGATCAGGAGGGCAGTACCCAGCGCTGCAGTGCCAGCGCGATGCCATCCTCGTTGTGATCGGCGGTGACCTGGTGGGCGTGCGCCTGGATCTGGGGCGCCGCATTGCCCATGGCCACCGCCAGCCCCACCTGCTCGAACATGCTGATGTCGTTGTTGTTATCCCCAAACGCCACCACGTTTTCCATCGCAATGCCTTCGCTCGCGGCCCACTGGGCCAGCCGGTTGCCCTTGCTGCAACCGGGTTGCACCAGCTCCACCGCATAGGGCGCCGCCCAGTCCTGGGTAAAGGGCAGACCCTGCACCACCTCCCCCACGAAGCGATGCAAGCGGCCGGGATCCTGACTGAACAGCTCCAACTTCCAGACTGGTTTCTGCAGCCAGGCCTCGATATCCTCCGCCGGCAGCAGGGAGATCTTGAGGTGCGCCGGCAGCTTATCCGACCGACTCTGGATGCGGGTGACATACTCCTCGCAACCGATGTAGCCGATGCCGTCGCTCAGGTGGAACTGCGCCTCCATCTGCTGGGCCTCGACCTCGGCCAGCAGCGCTCGAAGGGGCGCCACCGACAGGGGATCCCCCGCCAGGATACTGTCTTGCAGCGGATCGTAGAGGTAGGCGCCGTTGCTGCAGATGATGGGGGTGTCGAGGGCCAACTCGTGGTGGAAGGGGCGCGCCGTCATGAAGTGGCGGCCCGTCACCAGCAGCACCTTGATATCGTGGGCGCGGGCCTGCGCCAGCGCCGCCCGGGTCGCGGACGAGATCTTGTGATCCCGGGTCAGCAGGGTGCCATCCATATCGAGCGCAATGGCCTGGTAATGACTCATATCACCTCCAAGAATATCGAACCGTGCGAGGTGCCATACAGTCCCGGTTCTAGCGCAATGGCCTGAAAACGACTCATATCACCTCCGAGGCAGAAAAAAGCAAAGAGCCATACCGTCCCAGAGTCGGCGCGACTATGCAAGTCCCCGCTGCCCCGCCGTCGCCAATCCGTGATCCCGTCGGCCGGGATCAGCCCGGCTCGGCCTGGGCACCCGCCTGCTCGCGCCTGTCCGCCGCCCGGCGCAGACCATAGAAGCCGAGGGCGCAGCCGATCCCGGCGAGGGTCGCCAGATAGAAGGGCCACTCGGTGCCCGCCAGCAGCGCCACGCTGCCCACCACCACCGCCAGGATCTCGCTGCCCACCGCCAGCCCGCGGTAGAGCCCCATCGCCTGCCCCTGCTGCTGGGGATGGCTGCGGTTGGAGACGGCGACCGAGGTGGCCAGCTCCCCCAGGCTCATGCCGATACCGGCCGGGATGAAGGTGAGTGCCAGCCCCCACCACTGAGTGGGCAGCACGAACATCAGCATGCCCGCCGCCATCACCAGGTGACCGACGATGCCGAGGCTGCTGCCACGCCAGTGACGGGCGAGTTGCTCCCCTATCCAGGAGCCCAGCATCATGGGCACGCTCACCAGCACGGCCCCCTGCGCCAGTTGTACCGGATCCCAGGCCAGCCGCTCCACCAACCAGACGTTGAAGTAGGTGAAGTAGAGCTGCACGGCCCCGTAGCTGAGCAGGGTCAGCACAAAGTAGGGCAGCAGGCGAGGTTGCAGCAGCAGTTGGCGGGTCGAGAGGGAGGCCAGCTCCTGCTCGGCGGGCACCGGCGGCCGGTTGGGCAGCAGCCAGAGCACCAGCAGCAGGTTGCCCACCGTCATGGCCACCGCCAGCCAGGCCGCCAGGCTGTAATCCCCGGACACCACGGCGGCATAGCCCCCTATCATGGGGCCCAGCACCCAGCCCAGGTTCATGCCGATGTTGATGCGGGCGAAGTTGCGCGCCTTGGTCCTGGTGGTGCTCATGTCCGCCGCCATCGCCTGCACTATGGCGATGTCGCCGTTGAAGAAGCCCTCCACCACCCGGCTCAGCAGCAAGAGCGGCAGGGAGCGCCAGGCGATCCCCAGGGCCATCAGCACATAACCCGCCAGCACCCCGACCAGGCAGAGGGTCAGCACCGGCTTGCGACCATGACGATCCGACAGCTTGCCGAGCCAGGGCGCCCCCAGCAGCTGAAACAACGGGTAGAGCCCCATGATGACCCCGAGCCACAGCTTGCGGCTCCAGTCAGAGGCCTCCGGGGTCAGCATACCCTGGGCCGGATCCAGCATCAGCGGCGCCAGCACGGGAGAAGGCAGGCTGAAACCCGCCACCGCCAGGGTCACCGTCATCACCAGCACCCAGAGACTGGCTTGCGTCTTGATTCCTTCCATGTACGCCTCATTAAATAAAGTCATTTGTTTATTTATACTGAGTGGAGACGGGGCATTAAGTAAAGTGAATTGTTGATTTAAATGGGACCCCTCCCCATAATGGCCCATCAAGGCCTGCTGTTCCTGCTCTAGATGCCACCGAGCGTGCCTGCCGATAACGAGAGTCACCCAATGAACGCCAGCACCGACAAGATACTCTTCCTGCTCAAGATGCTGTGGCTCCCCCAGAGCGCCGCCTCCGGCGAGTGCCTGTCGATAACCAAGGCCACCCAATGAACGCCAGCACCGACAAGATCCTGTACCTGTTGAAGACCCACGGTCCCCAGAGCGCCGCCGCCCTCGGCGAGCAATTGCAGATGACCTCCATGGGCGCCCGCCAGCATCTGATCGCGCTGGAGGCCGAAGGCTGGGTGGGCTTTAGCGACGAGGCCCGTGGCCGGGGTCGCCCGGTGCGACTCTGGCACCTGACCGATCAGGCCTGGCAGCGCTTCCCCGACACCCACAGCGAGCTGGCCCTGCAGCTCATCGACGACGTCCAGCAGCTGTTTGGCGAGGAGGGCATGGAACAGCTCATCGCAAGGCGGGAGCAGCAGATGCGGATCCGCTATCAGGCCGAGCTGAACCAGCCAGAGCTGGCACAGCGGCTGGCCGCGCTCAAGACGCTGCGCAGCCGGGAAGGCTATATGGCAGACATGCGCCAGGAGGAGGATGGCAGCTGGTTGTGGTGGGAGAGTCACTGCCCCATCTGCGCCGCCGCGCGGGCCTGCCGGGGATTTTGCAGAAGCGAACTGGCGCTGTTTCGCGAGCTGCTGGCCCCGGCGGGGGTGGAGCGGGAGCAATATCTGCTGGAGGGGGATCAACGCTGTCTCTATCGCATCAGGCCGCAGCCCTGATGGCTGAACGCCAGAAACAACAAAGCAGGCGCCGGGATGCCTGCTTTGTTGCCTTCGGGGAGGAGATGCTCTCGTTCCAGCCTGTCGTTTCCCGATAGAGTCGGACGGCTGATGGGGCGTTTGACCCGGTAAGGTCCTTCACCACAGAGACCTGGTCGGGTATCTGTTTTGCCACCGGAAGATGTAACCATGGTACCCTTCCCGCCGCGGTGAGTGGTTGTGAAGTAGCAAGTTTTTACAGTTGTTTTTGCAATAGTTCACCCTTAATCTAGGGAAAGTGAATCAGTAATTGCAACGAGGAACGGATAATGCTGAAACTGGATCGTATCGACAGGCATATTCTGGAGTTGATGCAGGAGAATGGCCGCATCAGCAACCTGGAGCTGGCCGAGCTGGTCGGTCTCTCCCCTTCCCCCTGCTCGCGCCGGGTCAAGGCGCTGGAAGATGCCGGTCTCATCGATACCCACGTCACCCTGCTCAATGCCCGCCAGCTGGGGCTGACGCTCACCGCCTACATTCACATCTCCATGGACAGGCACACCCCGGAGCGGTTCGAGAACTTCGATCGGGCCATTCAGGAGCTGCCCGAGGTGCTGGAGTGCGATCTCATCACCGGCAATGACGCCGACTATCAGCTCAAGGTGGTGGTGCGGGACATGGAGCACTATCAGCACTTCCTGCTGGACAAGCTGACCCACATCTCCGGCGTGACCGGCGTGCGCTCCAGCTTCGTGCTGCGCCGCATCAAACACAAGACGGCGCTGCCCCTCAATCATCTGGGCTAGCCACGATGGGATCTGACCATAAACAAGAGGAGGCCCTGGCCTCCTCTTTTGTTGCTTCAGCCCTGGTTCGCGGCCGAGCTCAGACCGCCACCTGACTGACGTCCTGCACCTGCAGGAGCCAGCCGGCCTGCTCCTGCTGGGGCTCGCCACTCAGGCGCAGCCGCTCACCGGCAGGGACCCAGTGCCCCTCTGGCAGGGAGACCAGCAGGCTCTCGCTGCCGTTGTCGAACACCCAGCGATCTTCGCCGAGCGACTCTATCAAATACCCTTCCATCTCCACTCTGGACTCGGCTTGCCAGGACGGCGCAACGGAATCACGGCTCTCGATGAAATCCCCCTGAACACCAAAACTGGCCAGCCCCCACAGAATGGAGAGCCCGACGATGGATGACTGCATCTCTCTCTCCTTTGATGGCACTGTGGGGCCAGTATGGGAAGATAAAAATGAGCGCACCATGAACAAGGCGCCAAAGTGCAGGCGAGATCGCGAAAAAAACCGGCAAAGGAGCCGGTTATGTCATTTTATGATGCCTGTATCACACTATTTTGGCGGCTTTATCTACCACAGGTTCAGCTTGCAGCGTATTCGTCCAAAGGGGGATGGCTCCCGGCCATGGCCGGGGCCGGACTCAGCGCCCCAGCTGCCCGGCCAGGCGGTCGCAGAGCTGCTTGAGCTGAGCCAGCTCCGCATCATCCAGATCCAGCTGGCTGCGCAGGTTGTCGACCAGGCAACAATCCTTGACCCCTTGCTGCAGCTCGCGCCCCGCCTCGGTCAGACGGATACACTTCTGGCGCTCATCCTCGCTGGAGACGCTGCGCGTCAGCCAACCCTTGCTCTCCAGCCGCTTGACGATGGGGGTCAGGGTGCCCGCATCCAGCCCGGTCTCCTGACCTATCTCCTTGAGGCTGACCTCGTCCCGCGCCCAGAGCGACAGCATGACCAGATATTGGGTGTAGGTCAGATCCAGCTTGTCCAGCAACGGCCGGTAGGCGCGCATCACCGCATTGGAGGCGCTGTAGAGGGCAAAACAGACCTGCTTTTTCAATTCACTCATGGGGCACCTCGCTGACAAGTGGGGCCAGTATACCTCAGGAAAACGGAGGGCTGAATAATTTGCACACAAAACAGTTGCCAGCCCAAGGGTTCGGGATTAGTCTCGCTTTAGTTTGCACGCAAATCAATTCGAAGGCACCGACATGAAGACACTCTATCGCACTCAGGCCATCGCCCAGGCGGGCCGCAACGGCGAGGTCCATACCCTGGACAACAGCCTGCAACTGGCGCTGGCCCTGCCGACCGCCCTCGGCGGCAACGGCCATGGCAACAACCCCGAGCAGTTGCTGGCCGCCGGCTATGCCGCCTGCTTCTCCAACGCGCTGATCCACGTGGCCAGGCAGCTCGGCGCGCCCCTCGCCAGCGCCCCGGTCGAGGCGAGCGTCGAGCTGCTGGCCCTGAACGACGGCCGCTTCAATTTCGCCATCGCACTGGACGTCTCCCTCCCGGGGGTGCAGGCTGAGCAAATAGTGCGTCTGGCACACCAGACCTGCCCCTTCTCCAACGCCATGCGGGGCAATGTGATCACCCATCTCTCTCTCAACGGTACCCCACTGGAGGAAACACCATGAGTCAGCTCAGCCATCAAATTCAGCTGCTGCGTCGCCCGACCGGCCTGCCCACCCCGGCCGACTTCGCCCTGCGGGAGGTTCCCCTGCCCGAGCCTCAGGAGGGGGAGGTGCTGGTCGCCAACCAGTGGCTGTCGGTGGATCCCTACATGCGCGGCCGCATGAGCGAAGCCAAGAGCTATGTGCCCCCCTTCCCCCTCAATGGCCCCCTCGATGGCGGCGCCATCGGCACCGTGCTGGCCTCGCGCCACCCCGGTTTCAAGGTGGGGGATCGGGTGAGCAGCATGCTGGGCTGGCGGGATGCCTTCGTCGCCAAGGGGGAGCAGCTGACCCGGTTGCCCGCCACAGCGCTGCCGTCCCAACGCTTCCTCGGCGCCCTCGGCATGCCGGGCATGACCGCCTGGGCGGGTTTGCACAAGGTCGCCCGCCTGCAGGCCGGTGAGACCCTGCTGGTCTCGGCCGCCTCGGGCGCGGTCGGCACCATGGCGGTGCAGCTCGCCAAGCGCGCCGGGGCACGGGTGATAGGCTCGACCGGCTCGGCCGACAAGGTCGCCTATCTCAAGACGCTGGGCGCCGATGCGGTGATCAACTACAGGGAGACGCCGGATCTCGACGCCGAGCTGGCCCGCCTCGCTCCGGAAGGCATTCAGGTCTACTTCGAGAACGTGGGGGGCGCCATGCTGGACGCGGCCCTCAACAACATGGCGCTGCACGGGCGCATCGTCCTGTGCGGCCTCATCGAGCAGTACAACAGCAATGGCGAGGCGAAGGGCCCGCGCAACCTCGCCCAGATGATCCGCAAACGCATCCTGATGCAGGGGCTGCTGGTCTCCGATCACTGGCAGCACTATGGCGACTTCCTGGCCGAGGCCATCCCGGCGTTCGAGGCGGGCGCCCTGCAGGCCGAGGAGACCGTCAGCGAGGGGCTGGCCAGCATGCCGCAGGCCTTTATCGGGCTGTTCGAGGGACGCAACACCGGCAAAATGCTGGTCAGGCTGGATTAAGTCTCTCCCATCATACCGGCAAGATGCGGCTCAAGGGGGATTAGATCCCCTTCCTGATCGCCAGTCAGCCACTTGCACAGCGGGCCCATCCGACCTAAGGTGGGCCCGTTTTTTATGGTCTGTCTCGTCTTTGCAAGGAGCCTGTATGTCCACTACTTCCTATCCCCGCGTCGGAGATGCTGACGTCATCCTGACCAGGCAGGCCTCTCTCTCATGGTGATGCCACAGCAAGGAGCTTATATGTCCACCACCCCCTATCCTCGCGTCGGGGTCGGTGTCATCCTCGTCAACCATCAGGGCCAGGTACTGCTCGGCAAGCGCAGGGGCAGCCACGCCCCCTACTGGTCCATCGCCGGCGGTCATCTGGAGTTGGGGGAAAGCTTCGAGTCCGCCGCCATCCGGGAAGTCGCGGAAGAGACAGGCTTCGTCATCGAGGCCCCCAGGGTCATCGCCGTCACCAACAACCTGGAGACCTGGCAGGAGAGCGGGCTGCATTACATCTCTGTCACCCTGCTGGCCGAGGTGGAAGGGGAGCCACAACTGCTGGAGCCGGACAAGTGCGAAGGCTGGATCTGGTGCGATCCCCGCGCGCTGCCGGAGCCCCATTTCGATGCCAGCCGCCAGTCCATCGCCTGCTGGCTGGCGGGGCGCTGCTATCTGCCGCAATCCGAACTGTCATAAAAAAGTCGCCGCTTTGTCATATCATCGGGGTCGATGATGACAACGAGGGAGTGACGACGTGGGAAAGGTGTTTATTCAGTTTTTGTGGTTGGGCTGCGTCGGCTTCGGCGGACCCGCCGCCCATATCGGCTACTTTCAGCGTACCTTCGTCACCCGCCTTGGCTGGCTGAGCCAGGCCGAGTTTGCCCAGCTGCTGGCGCTGTGCCAGCTGTTGCCGGGCCCGGCCTCCAGCCAGCTCGGCTTCGCCATCGGTCGTCATCGGGCGGGGCTGGGAGGGGCGCTGGCCGCCTTCCTCGGTTTCACCCTCCCCTCCTTCCTGTTGCTGCTGGCGGCGGCCATCGGCCTCGGCCAAGCCGGCACCAACCTCTGGCTGGATGCCGCCCTGCACGGCCTCAAGCTGCTGGCCCTGGTGGTGGTGGCAGATGCCGTGCTCACCATGAGCCGCCAGTTCTGCAAGAGCCGGTTGCAGCAGGGCATCATGGTGGCCACCGCCGCCGCGCTCTGGTGGCAGCCCGGCCTGCTGACCCAGTCAGCCATGCTGATCGGGGCCGCCCTGCTCTGCGCCCGGCAGGCAGCACCGGCAAACTCCCACCCCGTATCCGCCCATCCGCCCCACTGGCCAACCCTGATCCTGTTCGGCCTGCTGTTTGTCGGCCTGCCCTGGCTGGCTCAGGGCCCGGCCAGCCAGCTGGTTGCCGACTTCTATCGGGCGGGCAGCCTGGTGTTCGGCGGCGGCCACGTGGTGCTGCCCCTGTTGCAGGAGAGCGTTGGCCACAGCCTCAGCCAGCCGCAGTTCCTGACCGGCTACAGCCTGGCCCAACTGGTGCCGGGCCCCATGTTCAGCCTGGCCAGCTACCTCGGCGCCTTGCTGCTGCCGGCCACGCCGCTCCTGGGCGCCCTGCTGGCGACCCTGGCGCTGTTCCTGCCGGGCTTTCTGCTGCTGTGGGCCATGGGGCCCTGCTGGCAAAGCTGGCTGGCCCGACCCCGGCTGGCAGGGGCGGTGACGGGGATCAACGCCGCCGTGGTGGGGCTGCTGCTGGCCGCCCTCTATCAGCCGGTGTGGCTAAGCGCCGTGCTGGCACCGGCCGATCTGGCGCTGGCCGCCGTCGCCTTCTATCTGCTGCGCGTCATCAGGCTGCCCATACTGGCGCTCGCCGCCCTGCTGGTCGGGGCCAGCCTGCTGCTGATCTGAGGGCCAACCAAGACCCCATAAAAAAATGGCGCCTCCGCAAGCGGAGGCGCCATTTTTCATTTCTGACGCTTTCAGGCGTCGGTATCGGGCTCGAAGTCCAGGCTCAGGCTGTTGACGCAGTAGCGCTGGCCGGTCTCGGTCGGCCCGTCCGGGAAGACGTGGCCGAGGTGGGAGCCACACTGGCTGCAGGTAATTTCCACCCGTGCCATGCCGTGGCTGCGATCCTCGGTGTAGGTCACTGTCCCCTCGATGGCCCGATCGAACGAGGGCCAGCCGCAGCCCGAATCAAACTTGGCTCCTGAGTGAAACAGCACGCTCTTGCAGCAGACACACTGATAGTCGCCGCTCTTGCGGTTGTGGAGCAGGGCACCGCTGTAGGGCTGCTCAGTGCCTTTCTCCCAGCAGACGCGAAACTGTTCGGCGCTCAGTTTGTTGCGCCACTGCTCGGGATTGCTGCGCCACCGTGCAGGATTGTTGCCATTCATACGGACTCCTCGTCATGCTTACCGGGCAGAAATGACACTGCCGAGTTCTCGGGATTGCTGCGCCACCGTTCAGGATTGTTGCCATTCATACGGACTCCTTGCCATGGGTAACGGCGCCCAGCATACCCAGTCAGGCCGTTTCACTCTACCCCGCCAGCGGGAACTGTGATCCCGTTGGCAACAAGACGGCAACATCCTGCGCCGCCATCACCCCTTCCCTTGCCAAGGCCACCGCCGACAGGGCGACGCGCTCCAGCAGCTTGAGGGAGTGGGCACGCCCCACCGCCACCTGCCGCTTGATGTCGTCCGGCAGGAAGGGCAGGCCGTCGTTGGTGGCGGTGTCGATGACCTGAACCCACTCCAGTCCGGTGCCGGGTGGCGGCAGGCGGAACTGGATGTCGTAGTCGCTGGCATTGAACAGCACGTACCAGCGTTCCCCGTCCCCCTCGATCATGCCGATGTCCATGGCAAACGCCTGCCCCATGGGGGCATGCCAGTCCTGATCGTTGAGCTGATGGCCATCGGGGTGATACCAGTTGACCTTGTGGCAGCTGACGGTGGTGCCATTCCAGCTGTCGTCGCTCAGTTGCAGATTGGAGAAGACCCCGGATTCCGCCCGCAGTGCCATCATCTGCCGGGTGAAGGCGAGCAGCCGTTCATCCTCCGGTCGCAGTTGCCAGTTGACCCAGCTTATCTGGTTGTCCTGACAGTAGGCGTTGTTGTTGCCAAGCTGGCTGCGCCCCATCTCGTCCCCGGCCAGGAAGTGCGGGGTGCCCTGGGAGAGCAGCAGGGTGGCAATGAGGTTGCGCTTCTGCTGCTGGCGCAGGTTGTTGATCCTGGGATCCAGGGTCGGCCCCTCGACCCCATGGTTGTAGGAGAGGTTGTTGCCGTGACCGTCTCGGTTGTCCTCGCCGTTGGCCTGATTGTGGCGCTGGTTGTAGGAGACCAGATCCTCCAGGGTGAAGCCGTCGTGGTAACAGAGGTAGTTGACGCTGGTGTGAGGGGCGCGCCAGTTCTTCGGGAACAGATCCCGCGAGCCCACCAGACGGGTTGCAAAGTCCCCCATCTTGCCGGCATCCCCGCGCCAGAAGGCGCGCACAGTGTCGCGATAGCGATCGTTGATCTCCAACCACTGGCTCGGGAACTGACCGAGCCGATAGCCGAAGGGGCCTATGTCCCAGGGTTCGGCGATGAGCTTGACCCGCGCCAGCACGGGATCCGCCAGCAGGGCCTTGAAGAAGGCGCTCATGGGATCGAACTCCCCCGCCTCCCGCGCCAGGGTGACCGCCAAGTCGAAGCGGAAGCCATCCACCTGCATCTCGGTCACCCAGTAGCGCAGGGCATCCAGCACCAGCCGCAGGCTGTTGGGGTGATCCAGGTTGACGCTGTTGCCACAGCCGGTCACGTTGGCGTGACGGTTGTAGTCCGGGCCGTGCGCCCCCGCCTCGAAGGCGTAGTAGCCCGCGTTGTCGAACCCCTTGAGGGACAGCATGGGGCCGTCGGCGCCGGATTCGGCGGTGTGGTTGTAGACCACGTCGAGTATCACCTCGAGCCCGGCTCTGTGCAGCTCGCGCACCATGGTCTTGAACTCGGTCAGCGCCTCTCCCGCCCCGTAGCGCGGCTCAGGGGCGAAGAAGGCGATGGGGTTGTAGCCCCAATAATTGGTGAGCCCCAGCTGCTCGAGCCTGGGCTCGGACATGAAGGCCGCCACCGGCATCAGCTGCACCGAGGTGACCCCAAGGGTGGTCAGGTGTTCGATCATCAGCGGATGGCTGATGCCGAGGTAGGTGCCACGCAGCTCGGCGGGGACGCCGGGATGCTGGCGGGTGAAGCCCTTGACGTGGGTCTCGTAGACGACGACCCGCTCGGGAGAAATGGCAGGCTTGCCGATCCCCTGCCAGTCGAAGGCGTCATCCACCACCACCGACTTGGCCACCATGGCCGCACTGTCCCCCTCATACTGCTCGTCGTCCCAGTGGGTCGGACGACTGAGCGCCCTGGCATAGGGATCGATCAGCAGCTTGTCGGGATCGAACAGCATGCCGTCCCGTGGCGTGCCATGGATCCGGTAGCCATAACGCTGACCCGCCCTGACGCCGCGCACATGGCCGAAACGATACTGGCCACGCTGGCCGGGCAGCGTCAGCCGAACCAGCTCCTGCTCCTGTTCATCGAACAGGCAGAGTTCCACCCGATCCGATTGGGGGGCCCAGACACAGAAGTGGCAACCCGTCTCATCGAGTCGGGCGCCCAGCGGGTAGTCCACCCCGTTTTCCATTACAAACATCAAGACTCCTGTTTGATGAACAAGGTCGCCAGCGGCGGCAAGTCCAGCACTATGCTGTGCGCCATCCCCTGCCAGGGCGTCGGCTCGGCGACGAAGGCCAGACCCACATCATAGTTGCTGCCCCAGTAATGCTCGCTGTCGGTGTTGAGCACCACGGCGTAGTGGCCTGCCGCCGGCACCCCCAGTCGATAGGCGATGCGCGGTACCGGGGTGAAGTTGCTGGCGATCAGGACGGGATTTTCACCCTGTTTGTCAGCTCTCAGCCAGGCGAAGATGCTGTTGTCGGCGTCGTTGTGATCCAGCCAGCGGAAGCCCGCTTGCTCATAATCGGCCTGATACAAGGCAGCTTCATGACGATAGAGGCGGTTGAGATCCCGGATCAGCCGCTGCTGACCGCCGTGCTTGGGGTATTGCAGCAACTGCCAGGGCAGCTGGGCATCGTGATTCCACTCGTTGCTCTGGGCGATTTCGGTGCCCATAAAGTTCAGCTTCTTGCCCGGATGAGCGTACATGAAGCCCATGTAGGCCCGCAGATTCGCGGCCTGCTGCCACTCGTCTCCCGGCATCTTGTAGAGCAAGGAGTGCTTGCCGTGCACCACTTCGTCGTGGGACAGCGGCAGGATGAAGTTCTCGTCATAGTGATACACCATGGAGAAGGTCATCTCGTTGTGGTGATAGCGGCGATGGATGGGCTCCTTCTGCATGTAGCTCAGGGTGTCGTGCATCCAGCCCATATTCCACTTGAAGCCAAATCCTAGGCCGCCGAGGAAGGTGGGACGGGAGACCCCGGCGAAGGCGGTGGACTCCTCGGCGATGGTCATGGTGTGGGGATACTTGCCGTACACCTCTTCGTTGGTCCACTTCAGCAGGCTGATGGCCTCGTAGTTGTGGTTGCCGCCATCGACGTTCGGCACCCACTCGCCGGCGTTGCGGGAGTAATCCAGGTAGAGCATGGAGGCGACCGCATCCACTCGCAGACCGTCGATGTGAAACTTGTCGAGCCAGAACAGGGCGCTCGCCACCAGGAACTGGCGCACGTTGTTGCGACCGAAGTCGTAGATGTAGGAGTTCCAGTCCGGGTGCCAGCCACGGCGTGGATCCTCGTACTCATAGAGCGGGGTACCGTCGAAGCGGGCCAGACCGTGGGCATCCGCCGGGAAGTGGGCCGGTACCCAATCCAGGATCACGCCTATCCCGGCCTGGTGGCACTGATCGACGAAGTATTTGAAGTCATCGACGCTGCCGAAGCGGCTGGTCGGCGAGAACATGCCCACCGGCTGATAGCCCCAGGAGCCGCTGAAGGGGTGCTCGGAGACCGGCATCAGCTCGATATGGGTGTACTCCATCTGCCTGACGTAGTCGACCAGCTCCACCGCCAGCTCGCGCCAGCTCAGGCTGTCACCGTTGGGATGACGCTTCCAGGAGCCCACGTGCAGCTCATAGATGGAGAGCGGCTGCCCCCGCTTGTCGTTGTGCTGGCTCTCGCGCCAGGCGGTATCCTGCCACTGGTACTGCTCATGGTCGTGGATGACGGAGGCAAAGGACGGGTATTGCTCGCAATAGAAGCCGACCGGGTCGCTCTTGTGGGGCAACCGGTGGCCGGCCGGATCTTTCAGTTCAAACTTGTAGCGATCCCCCGCCTTGAGGCCCGGCACGAACAACACCCAGTGACCGCACTGGCTGCGCTGCATGGGGTGGCGGCGACCGTCCCAGAAGTTGAAGTCGCCGATCAGGCTCACCGCGCTGGCGCTCGGCGCATAGACCGCGAAGCGTACCCCTTCCACCCGCTGGCCAAGATGGTCGACGCTGCGCAGCTGGGCACCGAGGGTGTGGTAGATGTTTTCCGGCTGCGAGGTCAGTTCTGCCAGGCCATCCCAGGCGGTGGCCTGAAACTGATAGGGGTCGGTGAATTCGGCACTGGCATCGGGGTAGCTGGCGATCAGCTGATAGGGGAAGGGATTCTTGCGACGGGTGAAAACAGTTTCAAAAAGGCCCGCTTCGTCGGCGGGGGTCAGGGTGGCCACTATCTTGCCGGACTTGAGATCCCTGACTCGGACCTCGAGGGCATCGGGCAACCAGGCGGTGAGTTTCAGGCCTGGTCCACCCGGATTGGCCAGCAGGCCTAGATGGGAGAAGGGCTCGGCACAGCGGGCGGCAACCAAATGTTCAACGGGCATCGACATTTCCTTTCATGGCTGAGCATCCGCTCCGGCCGAGGCCGAAGCGGATGAAAGTAAGTCAGTTGGCGACAATGGCTCAACGACTGGCCTCGTCACGGGCCTGGCTCATCTTGCCTGCCAGCGCCTTGAGCGCCTCATCGGCAAAAATATCCTCCAGATCGCGAGAGAGCTTGCGACGCCAGTTGGGATACTCGTAACTGGTACCCGGCACGTTGACCGGCTTGTCCATCTCCAGCCAGTCTTCCAGCTGGGTGCTGAACAGGGCGCAGCTGCCGCGGGACATGTGGAGCTGCAGACCGTGGTTGAGCTCGGTGTTCATGCCGACCCAGTTCACGTCATGACTGACGCTGTCAGAGATGACCCCATGGGCGTGCAGACTGTCAAGGATCCGCTGCTTGGCCTGGTGGCGATCAGCATACAGGGTCTTGAGCACCTCTTCATCTGGATACAATCCCAGCTCGCGACCGAGCGCCAGATCGTCGCAATGCCAGAACCCCTTCAGGGTCGGCATGTCGTGGGTGGTCAGGGCCGACATCGCCTGCTCGGTGTAGTGGGCAGGAGAGATGAAGCCGCCATCCCCCTTGGAGCGCTCGAAGAAGAACACCTTGTAGGAGTGCACGCCGTTCTCTTTAAGAGTGACATCTATGCCCTCCGGCACTGTGCCGAGATCTTCACCGATCAGCAGACACTGATTGCGGTGAGATTCGAGCGCCAGGATCCCCAGCAGATCGTTGACCGGGTAGTAGATGTAGGCACCCTTGGCGGCAGACTCTCCGGGCGGCACCCACCACAGGCGCAGCAAGGCCATCACGTGGTCGATACGCAGCGCGCCACAGGCACGCATGTTGGCGCGGAACAGGTCCACCATGGGCTGATAGGCCGCCTCGAACAGCTGGTTCGGGTTCATGGGGGGCAGGCCCCAGTTCTGACCGAGCGGGCCCAGGATATCGGGCGGCGCACCGACCGAGGCCTTGGGGCAGTAGAGATCCCGGTTCGCCCAGATCTCGGTGGAACCTTCGGAGACACCCACCGCCAGATCGCGGTAGATCCCCATCACCATGCCGGCAGCCTTGGCACGGGCATCGGCTTGCGCAAGCTGCTCGTCGGCCAGGAACTGCAGATAGAGATAGAACGCCACATCCTGACTGTGCTCGCGCATCCAGGCTGCCACTTCGGGATTGTGGTAATCACGCAGCGCCTCTGGCCAGACCGGCCAGCCCCAGGCATTGTCGCCCTTGGCATAGAAATGAGCCTGGATCGCATCGAACGCCGCCTGCTGTTGCAGGCTGTCGCCACCGGCGGCCACGAAGGCATCGAACTTGGCCTGGCGCTCGGCGCCAAAGCTGGCCTGTTCGAACACCTGACGCAACATGCCGATCTTGGTTTCGATGACGCCGGTATAGTCCACGTTCTCCTTGGCACGCAGGGAGGCGAGGTGCTGCTGGAAGGCAGGATTGGCTACCTCGGCCTTGAGTCGCTCGTTGGCCAGAAACTCGGGCACCGCCTCGACGTTGATGTAGGCCACGTTGAGCCAGCGACGGGAGGAGGGGCTGTAAGGGCTGGCGCTCTCCGGGTTGGCCGGATAGAGCGCGTGGATCGGGTTCAGACCGACGAAGTGGGCGCCCCAGGCGGCCGCCTTCTCGACCAGCTGGCCGAGATCGCTGAAATCCCCCATGCCCCAGTTGTGGCGGCTGCGCAGGCAATAAAGCTGCACGCTCGGGCCCCACACCTTGCGCCCGTTGGCGATCGGCGCCTGCTTGTAGCAGGACTTGGGAGCGACGATGAGGCGCATGCTGGCCAGTGGCTCGTCGTTGCCCTCTTCCAGCAGGATCAGCTGGTGATAGCCGAGCTCGGGCTGCACATCCAGCGCCACGCGATAGGCCTGGCATTCCATCTCCTCAAACTCGGCGACCCCGACCAGCTCTCCCTCGATGGGGGTCAGCTGGCCGGACAACAGGGCTCCTTGCTCCAGCGCGATCTGCCAATGCAACGCATCGTTGACGAACTCGATGGGCAGACGAACTTCCAGGCTGATGGCCTCGCCACTGCGCACCACCATCACGGGATCCAATGGACGCAACCAGTGCTGGCGGTGCTCCTGCTCCAGCTGCTCGGTCAGGGCGGCCTCGTCATCGACGCGGTAACCCATGGCGCCCAGCATGGCGGCCTTGCTCTCTTCGGATACCTGGGCCGGGTGGCCCCAGGCATCAACATACTCGCTGGCGATGCCTTTGGCGGCAGCCAGCTGTTCAATCAGGGTGGTCATAGTTTGAGAATTCCCGCTGTGGATTCTATCTATACTATTTGATTAATTTTTATGGGTGGTGCTTGAACAGTGGCTCTTTGGCCATGCTAAACCGCGCACATTTTTACATATCTCCCCGGCTGGATGTGTGACCGAGCAGGCACTATTGTTGATCTCTGTGACGAGAACCAGCCGATGGCATTTTCGACAAAAGTTGGTAGTCAGTTACATAAACCGAAAATAAATTTCACAGTTTTTCATGATATAGCGCAATTTCAGACAGATTGTTGGTTGACTCACCGGTGAGTTCTAGTAAATTTACAAACGGAATTTTCTTTGACTACTGAACAGTTAGGTAACCAAATATGACTATCAAAGTAGGTATTAACGGTTTTGGCCGTATCGGCCGTTTCGTCTTCCGTCTGGCCGCTGAGCGTGCTGACATCGAAGTGGTTGGCATCAACGACCTGATCGACGTTGACTACATGGCTTACATGCTGAAGTACGACTCCACTCACGGCCGCTTCAATGGCACCGTTGAAGTCAAAGACGGCAACCTGGTTGTCAACGGCAAAACCGTACGTGTTACCGCTGAACGTGACCCGGCAAACCTGAAGTGGGATGCCATCGGTGTTGACGTTGTTGCCGAAGCCACCGGTCTGTTCCTGGACGACGCGACTGCTCGTAAGCACATCGCTGCCGGTGCCAAGAAAGTCGTACTGACCGGCCCGTCCAAAGACGCTACCCCTATGTTCGTCATGGGTGTTAACGACTCTACCTACGCTGGCCAGGACATCGTTTCCAACGCTTCCTGCACCACCAACTGCCTGGCCCCGATCGCCAAGGTTCTGAACGATACCTTCGGTATCGAATCCGGCCTGATGACCACTGTCCACGCTACCACTGCTACCCAGAAGACCGTTGATGGTCCGTCAGCCAAAGACTGGCGCGGTGGCCGCGGTGCGGCTCAGAACATCATCCCGTCCTCTACCGGTGCTGCCAAGGCTGTTGGCGTCGTTATCCCGGAACTGAACGGCAAACTGACCGGCATGGCTTTCCGCGTACCGACTCCGGACGTGTCCGTTGTTGACCTGACCGTCAACCTGAAGAAAGCCGCCACCTACGCCGAAATCTGCGCAGCCATGAAAGCCGCCTCCGAAGGTTCCATGAAGGGCGTGCTGGGCTACACCGAAGATCAAGTGGTCTCCACTGACTTCCTGGGTGAGCGTCAGACTTCCGTGTTCGATGCCAAGGCTGGTATCGCGCTGAACGACAAATTCGTTAAAGTTGTATCTTGGTACGACAACGAAATGGGCTACTCCAGCAAGGTTCTGGACCTGATCGCTCACATCTCCAAGTAATTTGGGATGCGCAATCGCGTAGCTTGAAAAAAGGCGGCCATTGGCCGCCTTTTTGTATTCTGAGTCTTGTAACCCTCTTTTCTGAATGTGCGCGAGCACAGGAGCCTTCATGCAACCCATACGCACTCTGACAGCCCACTGCAGCCTCAGCCACAACGAGACAGGGCTGCCCCTGCTGACCATCGACAATGCCTATGCCAAGGCCGAGATCAGCCTGTTTGGCGCCCATGTGCTGAGCTATCAGCGCCATGGTGAACCGGCTTCTCTCTGGCTCAGTGACAAGGCCGTGCTGGACGGCAGCAAGCCCATCCGGGGTGGCATCCCCCTGTGCTGGCCCTGGTTTGGCCCCGCACCCGCGCGCGTTGGCAGCGGCAAACCCGCCCATGGCTTCGCCCGCACCACACTGTGGTCCCTGGATGGCGTCTCCGACCACGAGGATGGCACGCTCGTCCATCTGTCTCTGCGCGACACCGACGCCAGCCGTGCCCTCTGGCCTCACGCCTTCGAGCTGGAGCTGGACGTGCTGATCGGCAAGGAGTTGTCACTGGTGCTGACCACCCGCAACACTGGCAACAGCCCCCTCGTCTACAACGCCGCCCTGCATACCTATCTGCAGATAAGCAGCCCGGCAGCCGTCAGCGTGACTGGCCTGGGCGCACCTTACCTGGACAAGGTGACCGGTGGCCAACCAGCACAGCAGCAGGGCGCTCTGACGCTCTCTGGCGCCCTGGATCGCATCTACCTGCAACCAGAGCCCAGAGTCACTGTTCAGGATGCGGAGCGTGCCACTCATGTGGTCAGCGGCAACCACGACAGCATAGTGGTCTGGACCCCCTGGCTGGAAGGCGCCAGCGCCATGGCCGACATGAGCGATGACGGCTACCGCACCATGCTCTGTGTCGAAGCCGCCATCACGGCCGAGGCTGGAGTAGTCATAGCGCCGGATGAGGAGCACAGCTTCTCTACCGTGATCATCTGATCCCTGAGTGACGACGGCTCTCTCTCCAGCCTCCGGGTCGAGACCGTCATCACCGTCAATGCTGACATCACAGTGATGCCGGATAAGGAGCACCGCCTCCATAACGAAAGAGGGCACCCATTGGGTGCCCTCTTTACGTTCAATGCTCCGAAGAAATCAGGCATTGCCCTGGGTCTTGAGCCTGAGCTCGGCGGCAAAGTTCAGCATCCGATCCAGCGGGATCAGTGCCTTCACCCGCAGCGCCTCGTCCACCAGGATCTCGTGACGCTCGGCGCCATCGGTCAACGCCTCCTTGATCGCCACCAGGCCGTTCATCGCCATCCAGGGGCAATGGGCACAGCTGCGGCAGGTGGCACCATCACCACCGGTCGGCGCCTCGACCATCTCCTTGTCCGGGCAGGCCTGCTGCATCTTGTAGAAGATGCCGCGATCGGTCGCCACGATCAGCTTCTGCTGGGGCAGCTCTTTGGCCGCCTTGATCAGCTGACTGGTGGAGCCCACCGCGTCGGCCAGCTCGATGACCGAGGCGGGGGATTCCGGGTGTACCAGCACGGCCGCATCCGGGTTCTGGGCCTTGAGCTCGCGCAGGGCCTTGGCCTTGAACTCGTCATGGACGATGCAGTGCCCCTGCCAGCGTAACATCTCGGCCCCGGTCTTCTTTTCGATATAGGCGCCGAGGTGCCTGTCCGGACCCCAGATGATCTTGTGGCCCTGACTGTCGAGGTGCTCGACGATCTCCAGCGCAATGCTGGAGGTCACCACCCAGTCGGCCCGTGCCTTCACGGCGGCCGAGGTATTGGCATAGACCACCACTATGTGGTCTGGATGGGCGTCACAGAACGCGGAGAACTGATCGATGGGGCAGCCCAGATCAAGGGAACACTCGGCCTCCAGGGTTGGCATCAGCACCCGCTTGTGAGGGCTCAGGATCTTGGAGGTCTCTCCCATGAAACGCACCCCGGCCACGATCAGGGTCTGGGCGGCGTGATCCCGGCCAAAACGGGCCATCTCGAGGGAGTCACCGACGAAACCGCCTGTGGCCTCGGCCAGCGCCTGGATCTCGGGGTCAGTGTAATAGTGGGCAACCAGCACGGCCTGACGCGTCTCGAGCAGCGCCTTGATCTCGGTGATCAGGGCCGCCTTCTGTTCGGCAGTCAGGGGAGCCGGTTTGACCGGAAAGGGATAGTCCATCTCGATGACCGGAGGGACACTGATCAGTGCATTGCTCATTGCGACTGTTCCATCAACGCTTGGAAAGGTAAAAATTATACCCAGAAGCAAGCCACAAACCCATCAACAAATCCAGCCGACGGGATAAGTGATTCCACGGCCTCATGATTATGTTTTGGCTGATCAGCCGCCAGATCGTAGAAACGAAAAAACCCGCGATGCAGCGGGCTTCTGGCTTTCTTTGAAAAGAAAGTGGTGGTCGTTA
>NZ_JRGL01000002.1 GCF_000764655.1 Aeromonas aquatica | reverse complement strand
CTGGGGGGGGCTGCTCCGGTTTCCAGTATGGCTTCACCTTTGACGAGAAGATCAACGAGGGGGACACCATTGTCGAGAAGAGCGGGGTGACCATGGTGATCGATCCCATGAGTCTGCAATACTTGGTCGGCGGCAGTGTGGACTACACCGAAGGGCTGGAAGGCTCTCGCTTCATCGTGACCAATCCCAATGCCACTACGACCTGTGGTTGTGGCTCCAGCTTCTCCATCTGATCGATAGCTGCAATGAGATTAAAAGGGCCCATCGGGGCCCTTTTCTATTGAACAGTCCTATCTCCCCTATATATGTGCACCAGTTGCAGAGCGTTGCCCCGACGCCGTTGCTCAATTCAGTGCAGAACTTACCCACTATGAGTCCCTGAGTGCTGCACTATTGTACTATCTGGTTGTTGATTAAACACTTGAACGGCTTTCTCAAAAAAACACATAGTTTTTGCTTGTCAGAAAGAATCAGGCCCCTATAATGCGACCCCATCAGCACGGCGCAGTGCGCGTCTGGTCTGGCTTGCAAAGCAATCCAATGAGGTTTATAATTTTAAACCCTGCTCTTTAACAATTTGAAT
>NZ_JRGL01000019.1 GCF_000764655.1 Aeromonas aquatica | reverse complement strand
GTATAATTCGGGCCCTTGATCCTACGGATCCTGTCAACTTTCGCCGCCTCTTTACGAGTTAGAGCAAGATGAGGGGGTACGGCGGATTGACTGGAAGCCGAACTCTGTTTAGAATTCGGCCTCTTTTGCTAGTCGTCACACGCTATAGCTGGCGCGTCGGCTCAGTGTGACAATCAAAACTGTACAGAAATACGGAATCTAATCATGAGTAAACGTACTTTTCAGCCGTCCAACCTGAAGCGCAAGCGCTCTCACGGTTTCCGCGCCCGCATGGCTACTGCCAATGGTCGCAAGGTTCTGGCCGCTCGTCGTGCCAAGGGTCGTGCCCGCCTGGTAGTCTAATGCCTACCCAGCACACCTTCTCTCGGGAGTTACGTCTGTTAACTCCCGAACACTTCAAACGCGTTTTCGCCGAGCCTGTCCGGGCCGCTTCTCCGCAAATTACACTTCTTGCTTGCCCCAACACTCTCGAACATCCCCGTCTTGGCCTCGCTGTGCCCAAAAAAGCACTCAAGCGTGCGGTCTGGCGTAACCGTGTCAAACGAGTGGTACGGGAGAGCTTCCGTCTCAATCAGGCCAATCTGCCCGCTATCGACATCGTCGTTATCGCCAAGGGCGGCGTCAAAGAGATGGATAACGAGGAGTTGTTCAAGTTACTGGAAAAGCTATGGCGCACTCTGTCACGCCGTTGCAATGGGTAGCTATCAAACTGATACGCCTGTATCAGCTAATCATTAGTCCCCTGCTCGGGCCGCGCTGCCGTTTCACTCCGACTTGTTCCCAATTTGCGATAGAAGCCATCCGACTTCACGGTTTCATAAAAGGCGTTTGGTTAGCTAGCAAACGTCTATTAAAATGCCATCCCTTATCCGAGGGTGGTTATGACCCGGTTCCGCAACCAAAGCGAAGAAACTGAAGACTATGGAATCACAACGCAATTTACTTCTGATCGGTTTGCTGTTCGTGAGCTTCTTGCTCTGGCAACAGTGGGAGTCCGACAAGGCTCCGAAGCCTGCCCCGATTACCGTGGCCCAAACCGAACATTTCGTGCCTGAAGCCGGTCAGACCGGTGATATTCCTCAGGTTTCCGAGCAAGCCAACGCCACCGCCGCACGCAAGCTTGTTACCGTCTCCTCCGACGTGCTCAAGCTGACCCTGGATACCCAGGGTGGTGACATCGTCTCTGCCGAACTGCTGGCCCACAAGCTGGAAGAAGGCAAGGAACAGGCGTTTACGCTGCTGACCAGCCAACCTGCGCACCTCTATGTTGCCCAGAGTGGTCTGGTGGGTCGCGATGGCCCGGACAGCCAGCCCCAGGGTCGTCCCACCTATGAAGCCGCCCAGACCAGCTACCAGCTGGCCGACGGTCAGGATCAAGTCGTGGTTCCCATGACCTGGACCGACAGCAAGGGGGTTGTCTTCACCAAGGAATTCGTGCTCAAGCGCGGTGACTACGCGATTGGCGTCGATTACAAGATCGACAACAA
Organism: Aeromonas aquatica; assembly: GCF_000764655.1. GTDB lineage: Bacteria > Pseudomonadota > Gammaproteobacteria > Enterobacterales > Aeromonadaceae > Aeromonas > Aeromonas aquatica. The sequence goes on along the minus strand of NZ_JRGL01000019.1, from coordinate 38,938 downwards.
ATCCGCCGAACCGGTTCAGGTGCAGTTCTACGGTCAGCTGAAGCAGACAGTGACCACGCCGAAGGATCAGGAAGGTCATGCCATGGTGGCCAGCGCCTACCGTGGTGGCGCCTTCTCCAGCGAAGATACCCGCTACAAGAAATACACCTTCGACGAGATGAAGGATGCCGACCTGAACAAGACCACCAAGGGTGGTTGGGTCGCCATGCTGCAACACTACTTCGTCTCCGCCTGGGCACCGAATGCCGACGACACCAACAGCTTCTACAGCCGCGTGATCCCGGGTAAAGACCAGGCCATTATCGGCTACAAGGCGCCGCTGGTTGACGTGGCTGCCGGTCAGCAGGCCGAAGTGACCAGCAAGCTGTGGGTCGGTCCCAAGCTGCAAGACCAGATGGCCAAGGTGGCAAACCACCTGGACCTGACCGTCGACTACGGCTGGCTCTGGTTCATCGCCCAACCGCTGCACTGGCTGCTGACCGTGTTCCACGGTTTCGTCCAGAACTGGGGTGTGGCCATCATCATGCTGACCCTGCTGGTGCGCGGTATCATGTTCCCGCTGACCAAGGCCCAGTACACCTCCATGGCCAAGATGCGCATGCTGCAACCCAAGCTGGCAGCGCTCAAGGAACGCTTCGGTGACGATCGCCAGAAGATGTCCCAGGGCATGATGGAGCTGTACAAGAAGGAGAAGGTCAACCCGCTCGGTGGCTGTCTGCCGATCCTGGTACAGATGCCCATCTTCATCGCCCTCTACTGGGCACTGATGGAATCTGTTGAACTGCGCCATGCGCCGTTCGCCCTGTGGATCACCGACCTATCGGTGAAGGACCCCTTCTTCGTGCTGCCGATCCTGATGGGTGCCTCCATGTGGTATCTGCAGAAGATGAGCCCGACCACCATTACCGACCCGATGCAGCAGAAGGTGATGCAGTTCATGCCGATCATCTTCACCTTCATGTTCCTCTGGTTCCCGGCTGGTCTGACCCTGTACTGGCTGGTGAGTAACGTCATCTCCATCACCCAGCAGACCATCATCTATCGTCAGCTGGAGAAGAAAGGCCTGCACACCCGCAGCTAATCTTCCTCGATGACAAAAGAGGCGGCCTTAGGGCCGCCTTTTTTATTACAATGTCCGCAATCACCGAACAGACGAGTCAAGCAAATGACAACAGATACGATCGTGGCACAGGCCACCGCCCCCGGTCGGGGTGGCGTCGGCATAGTCCGGGTCTCGGGCCCCGCCGTAGAGCGCGTCGCCGAAGCCGTGCTCGGCAGGCTCCCCAGGGTGCGTTATGCCGAATATCTGCCGTTCAACGATGAGCAGGGCCAGCCGCTGGATCAGGGCATCGCCCTGCTGTTCAAGGCCCCCAACAGCTTCACCGGCGAAGACGTGCTGGAGCTGCAGGGTCACGGCGGCCCCGTCATCCTGGACATGCTGATCCGCCGTATCCTGCAAATTGAAGGCCTCCGCCCCGCCCGCCCCGGCGAGTTCAGCGAGCGCGCCTTCCTCAACGACAAGCTGGATCTGGCTCAGGCCGAGGCCATCGCCGATCTGATCGAAGCCTCCAGCGAGCAGGCCGCCCGCAGCGCCATGCACTCCCTGCAGGGCCAGTTCTCCGGCAAGGTGCAGCAGTTGGTGGAGAGTCTCACCCGGCTGCGGATCTATGTGGAGGCCGCCATCGACTTCCCGGACGAGGAGATAGACTTCCTCTCCGACGGCAAGGTGGCCGGCGATCTGTACAGCATCATGGCCGAGCTGGACGACGTGCGCGGCGAGGCCAAGCAGGGCGCCTTGCTGCGGGAAGGGATGAAGGTGGTGATCGCCGGCCGTCCCAACGCCGGCAAGTCGAGCCTGCTCAACGCCCTGGCCGGCCGCGAGTCCGCCATAGTCACCGAGATCGCCGGCACCACCCGCGACGTGCTGCGCGAGCACATCCACCTGGATGGCATGCCGCTGCACATCATCGACACCGCCGGCCTGCGCGACACCCAGGACAAGGTGGAGCAGATCGGCATAGAGCGCGCCTGGGCCGAGATAGAGCAGGCCGATCGGGTGCTGTTCATGGTGGATGGCACCACCACGGATGCGATAGACCCGAGGGAGATCTGGCCGGAATTTGTCGATCGCCTGCCAAAAAACATCGGTCTCACCGTCGTGCGCAACAAGGCCGATCTGACCGGCGAGGATCTGGCACCGAGTCAGGAACTGGGTCACGCCGTCTACCGCATCTCCGCCAAGACCGAGCTGGGGCTGCCCGCCCTGCGTGAGCACCTGAAGGCCTGCATGGGCTTCCAGGGCAACACCGAGGGGGGCTTCATGGCCCGCCGTCGCCACCTGGATGCGCTGGAGCGCGCCGCCGAGCGGCTGCTGGTGGCCAAGGAGCAGCTTGAAGTCTATGTGGCTGGCGAGCTGGTGGCTGAGGAGCTGCGCCTGGCGCAGGAGTCCCTGTCCGAGATCACCGGCGAGTTCAGCTCGGACGATCTGCTTGGCCGCATCTTCTCGAGCTTCTGCATCGGCAAGTAAGCTGGCATCTGCCACCCACAAAAAAGCCCGGGCATGGTCCCGGGCTTTTTATTGTGCATTTTTTATTCAGGATCCTAGAGACGGCGCAGGCACCACATGAAGTAAGCGCCCCCTAACAGGGTGGAAACCAGCCCGACCGGCAGCTCCTGCGGGAACAGGATCTGCTGACCGACCCAGTCCGCCAGCACCATCAGCAGGGCGCCACAACCCGCCGCGCCGAGCAGGTGCCAGCGGGCCCGCACCAGCCCCATCAGCTTGGCCATGTGGGGTGCCAGCAGACCGGCGAAGGAGAGCGGGCCTATCACCAGGGTCGCGCTGGCGGTGAGTACGGCCACCAGCAGCAGTATGATGAGCTGGGCACGGTTGAGGCGAACCCCAAGCGCCGTCGCCACCGCTGGCCCCATGGGCATCAGATCGAGCCAGCGGCTCACCAGCAGGCAGGCCACCAGCATCAGCAGCGCCAGCCCAGCCAGGCCATAGCCCACCGGCAGGGTGACGTAATAGGTGGAGCCGGACATCCAGGCGAGCAGTTGCTGCACCCGCATGTCGCCGTTGGCGAGTGCAATGGCCTGCAGCGGCTCGAACAGCGCCGTGATGGCGATGCCGGACAACAGGATCCGCTCCGGCTGGAAGCCGTGCTTGCGATTGACCAGCACCAGCAGCAACAGGCTACCAAAGGCCCCAAGCAGGCCTCCCAGCAGCAACATGGGCAGTGGCAAGGCGGGCAGCAGCAAAGCCGTCGCTATCACCCCCATGAAGGTGCCGCCGCTCACCCCCAGCAACTCCGGACTCGCCATGGGATTGTTGCTGACCCGCTGCAACAGGGTACCCGCCAGCGCCAGCAGCACACCGGCAGCACCGGCCGCCAGGGTGCGAGGCAGACGCCACTCCAGCTGGGCCTGCCAACGCAGCCAGCTCGGCCAATCCCAGCCGTTCATCCCCTGGCCAAACAGCAGGGAGCCCAGAATGGCAACGACCAAGCCGATCAGCATCAGACCGATGAGGCGGCGTGGTGCAGGATGGCGCGCCACCAGCAGCCCCCCGCTGGCCCTGGGTGCTCCGGATTTGAAGGAGAGACGCGGGATCAGCCAGAGCAGCAGCGGTGCCCCCAGCAGCGCCGTCATGGCGCCGGTCGGGATCAACACCGGCCAGAACCGGCTCAAGGATTGCAGCAGCAGATCGGTGGCCGCCAGCAGCAGGGCACCCAGCACCGGGGCCCACAACAGGCGCTGGCCGAGTCGTCTCACCCCCAGCATCCGCACCATGGCCGGCGCCGCCAGCCCGATGAAGCCGATCAGCCCCACCACGCTCACCACACAGGCGGTGACGAAGACCGCGAGGCCGAGCCCGGCGAAGCGCAACTGCTTGAGGGAGACCCCGAGACTGCGGGCACTGGCATCGTCCAGCTCCAGCACCGCGAGCGGGCGGATCAGCAAGGCAGCCAGCAACCCGGCCACCGCCAGACGCGGCAGCAGATAGCCGACGCCGCTCCAGCTGTTCTGGGCAAGGGAGCCGCTGCCCCACACCAGCAGGCCTTTCAGCTCTTCCTGGAAAAACAGCAGCAACCCCATGCTGATGGCCGCCAGATAGAGGTTGATCACCAGGCCGGCGAATACGATGACCACGGGGTTGAGCTGGCGGCGCCAGGCCAGGGCAAACACCAGCCCCATGGCGAGGCTGCCCCCGGCCATGGCGATCCACTCCCGGCCGACCAACAACCAGGAGGGGGCAAACAGGGTCACCACCATCAGCGCCAGCTGGGCGCCGGAGGCGACCCCCAGGGTGGTGGGGGACGCGAGCGGATTGCGCAGCACCTGCTGCAACAAGGTGCCGGCCAGCCCGAGGGCGGCGCCGGCCAGCAGACAAATCGCCAGCCTCGGTAGCCAGCTGAAGTGGATCACCGCCTGGCGGGCATCATCCAGTTGGGGTGAGAACAGGGCCTGCCACCAGAGCGCTTGCGGCAGCTGGCGCGCCAACTCACCACCGGCCAGCATCAGCGTCAGCACCAGCAGAGCGAGCCCAGGGCGCAGCAAGGGGGAAGAGATCGGGCGGTTCATCGGGCGGCTCCCTGATTGATCGAAGCGGAGCCGGCCTCGCCCCGCAGGGCCTCACTCAGCAAGGTAGCGAAGCGGCGGGCGGCGAGCATGCCACCAAAACTCCATGTAGCAGGCAGATGTATTACCGGAGCCTGCTTAACCAGTGGTAAATGCTGCCATAACCCGGGTTCCTGCAGACGCTCGCTCACTCCCACGGGCACGGGATCGACCACCACCAGCCTGGCCTGAGAAATGGACAGGAACTGCTCGAGACTGGCGACCGAGAAGCCCCAGGCATTGGTTTCCCCCTGCCAGGCATTGCGCAGGCCCAGCCGATTCATCACCGCCTCGAACAGGCTATGGCGGCCAAATACCCGCACATGGCGCTCATCGATGAACTGCACCACCAACAGGGGCGGCAGATCCGCGGGCAGTTGTCCCTTCATCTGCGCCAGATCCCGCTCCAGCGTGGCGAGCTGGCGTTTTGCCTCGGCGGTCTTGCCCACCAGTTCGGCTATGGTCAGGGTCGCCTCGTGCAGCCGCTGCCACAGATCGGTGTCGGGTTCATAGAGCGCGATGGATTGCACCGGTGCGATGCGAGACAGGGTCGGCTCAAGGGGCGCCGCCAGCGGCGAGATGAGGATGAGATCCGGCTTGAGCTCGGCTAGCAGCTCGCGATTGGGCTGGGCTCGCAGGCCGATGTCCACCACCTCGGCGGGCAACCTCGGCTCCCCCACCCAGGCGCGATAGGAATCCACATCGCCCATCGCCAGCGGGGTCACGCCCAGCGCCAGCAAGGTCTCGGCTATGGTCCAGTCGACGGTGGCGATACGGGGCACAGCCTGGTGCTCGCCAGGCAAAACAGCATCGCCGACGGCCGTGTTGCTCACCGGGCCGGCCTGCACCGCCAGCGGCGCCAGCAGGCAGAGCAGCCAGCTCGCCTTTTTCAATGAAGATCTCAAGATAGCGAACCTTGTCTAAATGATGGCGATGGCGTGGGCGTGGGCCGGATGGCGCATCACTTCCATGGGGATGCCATAGATGGCATGCAGGGTCTCGCTGGTCATGATCCGTGAAGGCTCCCCATGGATCAACAGACGGCCGCTGTGCAGCGCCACTAGTTGATCGCAGAAACGGGACGCCATGTTGATGTCGTGGATGACGATGATAACCCCGAGGTTGAGCTGCCGACTCAACTGCTTGACGAGCGTGAGTACCTCCACCTGATGGGCCACGTCCAGCGCGGCCAGCGGCTCATCCAGCAGGATGAAGCGGCTCTCCTGGGCCAGCAGCATGGCCAGCCAGACCCGCCCCCGTTCGCCGCCGGACAGGGTATCCACCAGTCTGTCCGCGAAACGCTCGGTATGGGTGAGGGCGATGGCCTTGTCGACCTGACTATGATCCTCCTCCCCCATGCGGCCCAGCAGGCCACGCCAGGGGTAGCGACCCATCTCCACCAGCTCCCGGCCGAGCAGATTCTCGGCGCTCGGCAGATGTTGTGGCAGATAGGCGACCTGGCGGGCGAAGTCTCTATTGCCCCAGTCGGACAGCGGCTTGTTGTCGAACAGGATCTCGCCATCGCTCAGGGGCTGCTGGCGAGCCAGCAACTTGAGCAGGGTGGACTTGCCGGAGCCGTTGTGGCCGATGAGGCCGTAGACCTGGCCCTGCTCGAAGCGCAGGTCGGTGGGGTGCAGCAGCTTGCGGTCGTTTATCGTGAAGCTGGCGGCTTTCATCTCAAACATGATTCATTCCTGTGCTGAAAGGGGTTGGCTCTCGCCTCCCCCTTGCGGCCGGCATCAGACCGGCACCTCGCTATCCAGATGGGCGACGGCATCCTGGCTGACCCGCTCGCGCCGTTCGCCGGTCAGCTCGGTGAGCTGCCCCTGGCGCATCTCCAGCAGGCGATCCGCCTGGGAGAAGTAGAGATCGTCGTGACTGATGGCGATCACCGTCTTGCCCATCTCCTTCAGGCGTGGCAACAGCACCTGATAGAAGATGCGGCGGAACTGGGGATCCTGATCCGCGGCCCACTCGTCGAACAGCATGATCTCGCGCTGCTCGGCCAGCGCCAGCAGCAGGGCGACCCGCTTGCGTTGGCCCTGGGAGAGCTCGATGTTGGCGATGAAGTCATCCTCGATGCGCAACTTGCTGCCCATCTGCAGCCGCTCCAGCCACTCGGCGATCAGTGCCTGCTTCGGCTCGGGCCCCAGCAGGTGCTGGAACAGGTGATAGTCGGTGAAGATGGCGGAGAACAGCGCCAGATAGGCGTTGCGATCCACTATGGGCTCGCCATCCAGCAGGATCCGGCCAGAGACCGGCTGATAGAGGCCGGTCAGCAGCATGGCCAGGGTCGACTTGCCGGAACCGTTGCCACCAATGATGAAGATCTGCTCCCCCCGCTCGACAGTGAGATTGATCGGACCCACCGCGAAGCCGCCCTCCCCTTGATAGTGGAAGCTCACTTCCTCCAGCTGGATGCGCTGCCAGGCACTGGGGGCCGGCGGCAACGGGAAGTCGGGATCCGGCTCGGCCAATGTCAGCGTCGCTATCTTGTCGAACGCCACCTGGGCGGCGATCAGTGTCGGCAGGGCGCCTATGCCCTGCAACAAGGGAGTACGCAGGAACAGCAGGGTCAGGGCGAAGGTGGCGGCCACGTTGGTGTTGGCCCAGCCCAGGCCATTGGCCAGGAAGAAGACCAGGCCGATGGCCCCCAGCATCATGATGTTCGACCAGTTCACCGCGCTCAGGTGATAGGTATCGGCGCTGATGATGTGGCGGCGATAGTCTTGCGCATTCTGCTCATAGAGCTGGTGGTAGACGAAGTGAGCACGCTCGCGATTGAGCGCCAGCTCCTTGCTGCCGGCGATGATGGCCTGATAGTTCTGATAGAGTTTGTCTTCGGCCTGCCGCATGCGGGACAGGTGGCGATAGACATGGTTCACCAGCAGCCAGCCCACCACCATGGTGAAGGTGACCCAGAGCGCGGTGACGCCGAGCAGGGCCGGCGACAGCCAGCCGAGGTAGAGGGCGGAGCCCAGGGTGAGCACCAGCCCCTGCACCAGCTCCGGCAGGCGCACGAAGGCGATGGTGATCTGGCCGATGTCGCTGGAGAGGGAAGCCAGCAGTGGCCCCTGCCCTATCTGGCGAATGCGGGCGACATCGGTGTCCAGCAACTGCTTGAGCAGGCGGCCACGCAGACGATAAACGAAATGATGACCGAGTGTGGTCAGGGCCAATTGCGAGCCGAGTGTGATGACCAGCAGCAGCAAAATGAGACCAAGCAGTTGGCCGAGTACCGGTAGCGGGTCGCCAATTGATTCGATAAGGGATTGATTGATAAAGGCAATAACACCTATCCCGCTCACTGCACTGAGCAGGCTGAGCAGGCTGATGACGATGAAGGGCCAACGGTATTGGCGGTAAACGAGTGACAAGAGTTCCATGACAGGCCTGTGTACAAAAAGAAGGAGGGCGGGAGCTAACGCTCCCGCCCGGCCTGTATCTTACCAGCGGTAGTTGACGGTGCCGACTATGCTGCGCGGCTCACCGTAGTAGCAGTAGTAATCACAGCTCGCTACGTAGGTGTCGTCCAGCAGGTTGTTGACGTTGATCTGGGCACGCCAGTTCTTGGCAAAGTCATACCCGATCATCGCATCCCACACCGTCTGGGCAGGCACCTGGGCCGAACCATAGATGGGGTTGTAGTTGGCATCCACTGCGCCGATACCGACGCTGGAGCCGATGTAGCGCACCCCGGTGCCGACTTCAAGCCCGGAGACAGGGCCCTGCTGCACCTTGTAGTTGCCCCAGAAGGAGGCCTGGTGGCGCGGGATCAGGCTGGCTTGACGATCGCCATTGCCGGTGTCGTTGGTCTTGGCATCGGTGTAGGTATAAGCCGCGGTCAGGCGCAGTGCAGCGGTAGCTTGCACGCTCCCTTCCAGCTCGACACCCTGGGAGGTCACTTTGCCGGCCTGGGTCTGCTGGCCGGTACCGGTGGAGACCAGGGAGTTGGTCTGCTCCAGATCGAACAACGCCAGATTGATGTAACCATCGAGGAAGCTCGGCGCATACTTGATGCCGGTCTCGTACAACTTGCCTTCCAGCGGCTTGTAGGAGCTGCCGGTGTTGGGGTCTATCCCCGCCAGCACCTCGAATGACTCCGCATAGGTGAAGTAAGGAGAGAGGCCGTTGTCGGCCAGGTACATCAGGCTGCCGGAGAGAGAGAGGTTGTCGTCGTACTGCTTCTCGTCTTTGCTCTTGGCTTCGCTGATGTTGTGGGTTTCCACGTAGTCGAAGCGACCGCCGGCGGTCAGCAACCAGCGATCATCCCAGCGGATCTGGTGCTGGGCATAGAGGCCACTCTGACCCTTGGTGCTCTTCTGATAGGTGGCGGTGGACTCATCGAAGCCGGGGAAGCCGCTGTAATCCGGGTTCATGGTATCGATGGATCCCATGGCGTAGTTGTCGGCCTCGACCCCTTCGTTCACGTGACGCTGCAGATCGATCCCCAACAGCAAGGTCTGCTCGGTGCGATCCGTGCTCCAGTAACCCACCATCTGGTTGTCCATGGTGGCACTCTTGGTGTCGCCATCACGGTAGACCAGACCACGGTAGGCGGTGGTGCCTTCATAGGTCGGGAAGATATAGGTCTGGCGCAGCAGCAGATCGTTGTAGTTGAAGCGGACGTTCTGCTTGAACTCCCAAGTCTGGTTGATCTCGTGGGCCAGCTCGTAACCGGCGGAGATCTGGGTATTGCGGTTGCGATCGTAATCCGGCTGGCTCAGGTTGGTGCTGGGATCGATCTGGCCACCCTCTGTATTGAGGGTACCGTAGACGGGGAAGAAGCCGTTGGTGGGCACCCCTTCATCGTGCAGGAAGCTGCCCAGCAGGGTCAGGCTGGTGCGATCCGAGATATCCAGGGTCACGCTCGGCGCCAGATAGGTTCGCTCGTTATAGGTGCCATCCAGCACGCCATCGCGCTCTTTATAGAGAGCAACCATGCGATAGCGGCTGTTGTCGGTCAGCTCGTCGGAAATATCGACCCCGACCTGGCGCAGATCCCGGTCGCCCAGCTGCAGATTGACCTGGCCTTGCGGCGTCTCGGTGGGATGCTTGCTGATGGCGTTGATCACACCGCCGGGAGGGGCCTCACCGTAGAGGATGGAGGCCGGTCCCTTCAGCAGCTCCACGCTTTCCATGCCGAATGGTTCGGGAGTCCAGACGTAATAACCGGTGCTGAACAGGCGGTTGCCATCCAGATAGGAGGCGGCGTCGAAACCACGGACCTTGAACCAGTCGGTGTTGTTGTCAGAGCCATAGAGACCGGTGAGCACGCCCGCGCGATAACGCACGGACTCGTCGAGCTGCTGCACGGCATGCTGATCAAGCTCCTCACGGTTCACCACGGAGACGGCTCGTGCCGTCTCGGCCATGGGCACGTCGATCTTCATGGCGGTACCTGTCACCACCATGGTTTCGTTGGTCTTGGTCTGCTCTTTTTCTACTTGTTCCGCAGCCAGCACCGGCAGGCCAGCCAGCAAACAGGAGAGCGGCAACAGCTTGGCTGCCCTCTTTCGCATCACTGCATTTGGGGTATTTTTATGCGCAATCATATAAGTGTCTCAAATATCAATGAGTTATATTTTGGTTTCTTATTATGGGTGCCCAATGCGGCCGGTCTGCCCGACTCCTTAGGCGAATAAATCGGCACAATGCTACTACAAGAGCCATGATCGAATCGATTCAATAATTGCTAATCATTTGCATCTCTATTGTTACCTGTTGTATCAACGGACGACATTTCCGGCAGAAAGACTCATTCAGGTGGGTGATCAAGAGAAGGGAACACAGGGGAGGATGAAAAAAGATGGCGAGGGCGGCCTCTGCCATAAAAATCGTGAAGGATCCTTATCCCCAAGCTTTATCCATATTTATCCACATCCTTTGGCGGTAGAATCCCGCTTTCGATTTTTCAGGATCCATACCATGGCCAAACTCAATCTCGTCGTCGGTTCCATGCTGGGGGCCGCCGAATATGTCGCGGATCATGTCGCCAATCTGCTGGAACAGGCGGGTCACCAGACCAAGATCCACAACCCGGCCAGCTTGGCCGAGGTGCTGGCGGAGCCGGATGCCATCCTGCTGGTGGTCACTTCCACCCATGGCGCCGGTGATGTCCCCGATAACCTGCAGCGCTTCGCCCAGGATCTTGCCGAGCAACATCCGGATCTTAAGGGCTTGAAATATGGGGTGATCGGGCTTGGTGACCGCAGTTATGACACCTTCTGCCAGGGCGGCAGAACCCTGGATCAACTGCTGGCCAGCTGCGGCGCCAGCCGGATCGGGGATCGTCTCGATATCGATGTGACCCAGCACGAGATCCCGGAAGATGCCGCCGAGACCTGGATCCATGACTGGATGGCAATGATCGCCTGATCAGCGCCGGGAGATCCTGAAAAAAAGCTTGATCTCCCCACTTATCCCCAGATCAACTATCCACCATGTTATTAACAGATTGATCCGGGCGAGTTGTTCTACATGGTTACCCACAATGCCCAGGGGTAATGTGCATAACTATGGTGTAAAGCTCTGCAAAACCTATAGTTATCCATGTATGAGATCCGAGCCGCCAGCGGTCTGTGTATAAAAGCACTGGTTATCCCCCTGTTCCCGGCCCTGGGATCCAAGCTTTTCCACAAGCTGAGATCGCCTTTAACCAGATGATCTTTATGATCAAAAAGTGCTTATCAACAGAAATCCCGGATCCTAATAAAAGATCCAATAAAAGATCGATCTAAAGATCCTTAAGATCTATTTAACGGATCCTTCATCCATTCTGATCCTGAAGTAGACGTTCCCCTCAAGATGCGAAACAGATAGAATGATCCGCCCCTGAGCCCAGGCAAATACAGATCTTCAGGCGTGCAGATCAAGGTGATCCCAATGCAATACCATGAACAATTTGATGTGATCGTCGTCGGTGGCGGTCACGCAGGTACCGAAGCAGCGACGGCAGCTGCCCGTATGGGCCTCAACACCCTGTTGTTGACCCACAACATCGATACGCTGGGACACATGTCCTGTAATCCGGCGATCGGCGGGATCGGCAAGGGACACCTGGTCAAGGAAGTGGATGCACTCGGCGGGATCATGGCGCAAGCCATCGATCTTGGCGGGATCCAGTTCCGTACTCTGAACTCCTCCAAAGGGCCCGCCGTGCGTGCCACTCGCGCCCAGGCAGATCGCCTGCTGTACAAGGCGGTGGTACGTCAGACCCTGGAGAACTATCCAAACCTGAAGATCTTCCAGCAAGCCTGTGACGATCTGATCATGGATGGGGATCGCGTTGCCGGTGTCGTGACCCAGAGCGGGATCCGCATCAGCGGCAAGACGGTCGTGCTGACCGTGGGGACCTTCCTGAATGGTTTGATCCACATCGGCATGGAAAATTACAAGGGCGGTCGCGCCGGGGATCCTCCCTCGATCGCATTGGCTCAACGGCTGCGTGAGATGCCGTTTCGCATGGATCGCCTCAAGACCGGCACGCCGCCGCGCATCGATGCCCGTACCGTCGATTTCTCCGTGATGCAGCAGCAGCACGGTGACGATCCGCGCCCCGTCTTCTCGTTTATCGGCGATGCCAGCCAGCACCCGCGCCAGGTACCCTGCTACGTCACTCATACCAACGAGCAGACCCACGAGGTGATCCGCAACAACCTGGATCGCAGCCCCATGTACGCTGGGGTGATCGAGGGGATAGGCCCCCGCTACTGCCCGTCGATCGAGGACAAGATCACCCGCTTTGCGGACAAGACGGCGCACCAGATTTTTGTCGAGCCGGAAGGCCTGACCACCCACGAACTCTACCCGAACGGGATCTCCACCAGCCTGCCTTTCGATGTGCAGGTGCAGATCGTGCGTTCGATCCGTGGCTTCGAGAATGCCCACATCACCCGCCCCGGCTACGCCATCGAATACGACTTCTTCGATCCGCGGGATCTCAAGGCCAACATGGAGAGCAAGTGCATCGAAAACCTGTTCTTCGCCGGCCAGATCAACGGCACTACGGGTTACGAAGAGGCGGCGGCCCAAGGGCTGATGGCCGGTTTGAACGCCGGCCTGCGTGCCCAGGGCAAGGATCCCTGGCATCCCCGTCGGGATCAGGCCTACATGGGCGTGATGATGGACGATCTCTCTACCATGGGGACTCGCGAGCCCTATCGCATGTTCACCAGCCGTGCCGAATATCGCCTGTTGTTGCGGGAAGACAACGCCGATCTGCGCCTGACTGCCATCGGCCGCGAGCTGGGTCTGGTGGATGATCACCGCTGGAGCAAATTCAACGCCAAGATGGAACAGGTCGAGCAGGAGCGTCAACGCATGCGTTCGACCTGGATCCACCCGCAACACCCGTCGCTGGAGGCGGTCAATGCCCTGGTCAACACCCCGTTGTCCCGCGAGCAGAGCCTGGAAGAGCTGCTGCGTCGCCCCGAGGTCACCTACGATGCCCTGATGGCCATCGAAGGGGTCGGCCCCGCGCTGGCAGACACAGCGGCGGCGGATCAGGTGGAGATCCAGATCAAGTACGCCGGCTACATCGAGCGTCAACACGACGAGGTGGAGAAGCAGCTGCGCAACGAGAACACCTTGTTGCCGCTGGACATGGACTACCGCGACGTGAACAGTCTCTCCAACGAGGTGATCGCCAAACTCAACGATGCCAAGCCGCAGACCATAGGTCAGGCCTCCCGCATTTCCGGCATCACCCCGGCGGCCATCTCCATCCTGTTGGTTCACCTGAAGAAACACGGCCTGCTGCGTAAAACCGCCTGAGGATCCCCATGCTGGAAAGATTGAACGGCCTGCTCATGCAGGCCGGTATTGTTATCACCGACACCCAGAAGAGCCAGTTGGTGCACTTGGTCGAGTTGCTGCACAAGTGGAACAAGGCTTACAATCTCACCTCGGTGCGTGATCCCGACGCCATGCTGGTCAAGCACATCCTCGACAGCCTGGTGGTGAGCCCTCACCTGCACGGTGAGCGTTTCATCGATGTCGGCACCGGCCCCGGCCTGCCCGGCCTGCCGCTGGCGATCATCAACCCGGACAAGCAGTTCGTGCTGCTGGACAGCTTGGGCAAGCGAATCAACTTCATCCGCCAGGTGATCCTGGAGCTGGGCTTGACCAATGTGACGCCGGTTAAATCCCGGGTTGAAGAGTATCAGCCCGAGGTGGGTTTTGATGGTGTACTCAGCCGGGCCTTTGCTTCCCTTGAGGACATGCTGGGCTGGTGTCATCATCTACCGTCACCCGAAGGCAGCTTCCTGGCGCTCAAGGGGCAATATCCCGAGCAGGAACTGGCCCAGTTGCCCGCCAGCATCCGTCTGGTTGCCGCCCACAAGCTGGTGGTGCCCGAGCTGGAAGGTGAACGTCATCTGCTGGAGTTTAAAGCCATCCAGCCCGAATAGGGCCGCTGTATTCATTTAGGGGATAGTGTGGGAAAAGTCATTGCCATAGCCAACCAGAAGGGTGGAGTGGGTAAAACGACCACCTGTGTCAATCTGGCCGCCTCCCTGGCCGCCACCCGGCGCAAGGTGCTGGTGATCGATCTGGATCCGCAGGGCAATGCCACCATGGGCAGCGGCATCGACAAGTACGAAGTCGAGCGCACCGCCTATGAACTGCTGATCGAGGATACCCCCATCAACGAGGTGATCATCCCCGAGACCTCGGGGGGTTATCACCTCATCGCCGCCAATGCCGACGTCACGGCGGCGGAAATCCGCCTGATGGAATTCTTTGCCCGCGAGATCCGCCTGCGCAATGCGCTGGCCTCGGTACGGGACAAATACGACTACGTCTTCATCGACTGCCCGCCTTCTCTCAACATGCTGACCGTCAACGCCATGGCCGCCGCCGATTCCGTGCTGGTGCCCATGCAGTGCGAGTATTACGCGCTGGAAGGGCTCACCGCCCTGGTCGACACCATCAGCAAGCTGGCGGCCGTCGTCAACCCGGAGCTGAAAATCGAAGGGGTGCTGCGCACCATGTTCGATCACCGCAACCGGCTGGCCAATGATGTGTCCGATCAGCTGAAACAGCACTTCGGGGACAAGGTCTATCGCACCATCATCCCCCGCAACGTACGGCTGGCGGAGGCGCCGAGCTTCGGTGCCCCGGCCATGCACTATGACAAATCGTCGGTGGGGGCCAAGGCCTATCTGGCGCTGGCTGGCGAGATCCTGCGCCGCCAGGAGCAGGAACATCAGCTAACCACCGCAGATCGAGAGAGCCTATGACGCCGAAGAAACGTGGACTGGGCAAGGGGCTGGATGCCCTGCTCAGCACCAGCACGGCCGCCCGCCAGAAGCAGGTGATGAGCGACCAGCGAACCGAGCAGGCCATGGCGCCCACCAATCAGGGCGAGCTGCGCAAGCTGCCGGTGGAGTGGTTGCAGTCCGGCAAGTACCAACCGCGCAAGGACATGTCGCAGGATGCGCTGGAAGACCTGGCCAACTCGATCCGGGCGCAAGGTGTGATTCAGCCGATAGTGGTACGCTCGATCGGTGAGAACCGTTTCGAGATCATCGCCGGTGAGCGGCGCTGGCGCGCCTCCCAGCTGGCCCGGCTCGAGGTTGTCCCCTGTATCGTCAGGGATGTGCCCGATGAGGCTGCGGTGGCCATCGCGCTGATTGAGAACATCCAGCGCGAGGATCTCAATGCCATCGAAGAGGCGGTTGCCCTGCAGCGGTTGCTGACCGAGTTCGAGCTGACCCATCAGCAAGTGGCCGAGGCGGTGGGCAAGTCCCGCACTACTGTGACCAACCTGCTGCGGCTCAATCAGCTCAACGAGGACGTGAAGCGGTTCGTTGAACACGGCGATCTCGACATGGGTCATGCCCGCGCCCTGTTGGCACTGAGCGGCCCGGCGCAGTCCGAGCTGGCCAAGCTGGTTGCCCAGAAGGGCTTGACCGTGCGAGATACCGAGAAACTCGTTCAAAAGACGCTGGAGCCGGCAAAAACCAAGGTTGAGCCTGTTCGCGATCCCCAGTTCGGTTATCTCGAGCGCCAGATTTCAGAAAAAATTGGCAATCAGGTACAACTTCAACCGGGCAAGCAGGATAGCGGTAAGTTAGTAATAAGTTACGATAACTTAGCGGATTTGGACCGCTTACTGTGCTATTTTGGCCTGTCAGAATCGTGATTTTTACGCTTTTTGTAGTAATAAAACATCCATTCCTTTCGATATGAACATAACCTTAATTTCGCGCGGAAAGCCGCAAAAATTAAGGATTTTTGCCATATTGCAATAGCCGTCTCCACGGGTATAATTTGACCGGCTTTTCGAGCTGTGAACTTGGGGTCTTCGGATCCCGATTTTTTACAGTTCTGTAATGTTCAGGGGTAGGTTGGTGAAACAGAAAGTAGCCTTGGAAGGTTTGATGCTAGCCTTGGCTATGCTCGTTTGTCAGCTCATCCTGATCCTGGCGATCAGTACCGTCTGGTTTTATCAGTCGGGAGCGTTTGCCGGACGTTCTTCCCTCTATGGGGGGGGAATGTACTGGGTTCCTCAAGCCCTGTTCACACTCTGGGTTCTGCGCCGCAAGGTGACGAAAGAGAGCGTGGGTCTGGTCTTGCGGGACTTTTATGGTGGGGCAGGGATTAAGCTCATTACTACAACAGGACTCTTCGCCCTGATGTTTGGCTCCGGGATCGAGGTCAACACCGTCTCGTTCTTCGCCACTTATATCCTCGCCCTCGTTGTACAGTGGATAGTTTCATTCACGCTTAACAACCACTATTAGGAAAACTCATGTCTGCAACCGGAGAAGTCCTGACTCCTCAGGGATATATCTCCCACCACCTGACCCACCTGCAAGTCGGGTCCGGGTTCTGGACGGTCAATATCGATTCCATGATATTTTCCGTCTTGCTAGGCGCCCTGTTTATCTGGTCGTTCCGCCGCGTAGCCGTCAAGGCAACCAGCGGTGTGCCCGGTAAGCTGCAGTGCTTTGTGGAGATGCTGGTCGAGTTTGTGAATGGTAACGTCAAGGACATCTTCCATGGTCGGAACCCGGTCATCGCGCCGTTGGGACTGACAGTGTTTGTCTGGATCTTCCTGATGAACTTCATGGATCTGATCCCCGTTGACTTTATCCCTCACGCTGCACAGTTGATGGGTGTTCCCTATCTGCGTGTGGTTCCCTCTGCTGACGTTAACATCACCATGTCCATGGCTTTGGGCGTGTTCTTCTTGATCCTGTATTACAGCATCAAGGTCAAGGGTATCAGTGGATTCGTGAAGGAGCTGACGCTTCAGCCTTTCAATCACCCCGCTGCCATCCCGGTTAACTTCATCCTTGAAACCGTCACGTTGATTTCCAAGCCTGTTTCGTTGGGTCTGCGACTGTTCGGCAACATGTATGCTGGCGAACTGATCTTTATCCTGATTGCGGGTTTGTTACCCTGGTGGTCACAGTGGATCCTGTCCGTGCCTTGGGCAATTTTCCACATCCTGATCATCACTTTGCAGGCGTTTATCTTCATGGTTCTGACCATCGTCTATCTGTCGATGGCGCAAGAAGACCATTGATGATGCAACTCAAATAATCGTTCTTATACAATCAATTACATCTAAATAAATGGAGATCCTCATGGAAAACTTGAACATGGACCTGCTGTACATCGCTGCTGCAATGATGATGGGTCTGGCGGCTATCGGCGCCTCCATCGGTATCGGTATCCTGGGTGGTAAGTTCCTGGAAGGTGCTGCTCGTCAACCGGACCTGATCCCTGTGCTGCGTACCCAGTTCTTCATCGTGATGGGTCTGGTAGATGCGATCCCGATGATCGCCGTTGGTCTGGGTCTGTATGTGATGTTTGCGGTTGCCTAAGTCGTTTCGACTCACGCAGAACCCATTAACTAACTTAAGAGGACATCGGCTGTGAATATCAACGCCACCCTCCTCGGCCAAGCAATTGCTTTTTTCATCTTCGTAGTGTTTTGCATGAAGTACGTATGGCCGCCGTTGATCGCTGCCATCGAAGCCCGTCAGAAAGAAATTGCTGATGGTCTCTCTTCTGCCGAACGTGCCAAGAAAGATCTGGATTTGGCCAAGGCCAACGCCACCGATCAGCTGAAAGAAGCCAAGCTTCAGGCTGCTGAAATCGTCGATCAGGCCAACAAACGCAAGGCCCAGATCATTGATGAAGCCGCTGTCGGAGCTCAAGCAGAGCGGGAAAAAATCCTGGCTCAGGGCCGTGCAGAGATCGAAGCTGAACGTCATCGTGCCAAAGAAGAACTGCGCAAGCAGGTTGCTGCTCTTGCCATCGCGGGTGCAGAGAAGATCCTGGCACGCCAAATCGACCAGGCTGCCAACAGCGACATCGTCGACAAACTGGTAGCAGAACTGTAACGGGAACGGGGCTATGTCTGAACTGACTACAATCGCTCGCCCCTACGCCAAGGCTGCTTTCGAGTTTGCCGTTGAGCACAAGGCGGTTGACCAATGGCTGGGGATGCTCGGCTTCGCTGCACAAGTAGCGGAGAACGAGACCATCCACAACCTGGTGAACGGCTCTGTGGCTGCCGAAGAACTCGCAAATCTGTTTGTGGGTGTCTGCGGTGAGCAACTCGACGAGCATGGTCAGAACCTGATCCGGGTGATGGCCGAGAATGGTCGCTTGGGTGTGCTGCCGGCAGTCGTTGCTGAATTTGTATCGCTCAAAGCTGAACTGGACAAAGAAGTTCAGGCTGACGTGATTTCGGCGATCGAACTGACCGACCAGCAGAAAGCCAAACTTCAGGCTTCTCTGGAACAACGTCTCGCGCGCAAAGTGAAGCTGAAGTGCAGCATCGATGCGTCCTTGATGGCCGGGGTGCTCATCAAGGCCGGTGATCTGGTTATCGACGGCACAGTCCGCGGTAAGCTGGATCGCATGGCCGATGCGCTGCAATCTTGATTGGGGTATTAGAGCATGCAACTGAATTCCACTGAAATCGCCGAGCTTATCAAGCAGCGCATCGCGCAGTTTGATGTCAAGAGCGAAGCGCGTAACGAAGGTACTATCGTCTCTGTGAGCGATGGCATCATTCGTATCCACGGCCTGGCCGATGCCATGCAGGGTGAGATGATCGAGCTGCCGGGCAACCGCTTCGCTCTGGCATTGAACCTGGAGCGTGACTCCGTTGGTGCCGTAGTAATGGGTCCCTATGCCAACTTGGCGGAAGGGATGAAAGTAAAAGGTACCGGCCGTATTCTGGAAGTGCCGGTCGGTCGTGGTCTGTTGGGCCGGGTGGTCAACACCCTGGGTCAGCCGATCGACGGTAAGGGTCCGGTAGACAACGACGGCTACTCGCCGATCGAAGTCATTGCCCCGGGCGTTATCGAGCGTAAGTCTGTTGACCAGCCAGTCCAGACCGGTCTGAAAGCCATCGATGCCATGATCCCTATCGGTCGTGGCCAGCGTGAGCTGATCATCGGTGACCGTCAGGTAGGTAAGACCGCCATCGCGATCGATACCATCATCAACCAGAAAGACTCCGGCATTAAGTGTGTCTACGTTGCGATTGGCCAGAAGGCCTCCACCATCGCCAACGTGGTGCGCAAGCTGGAAGAGCACGGCGCCCTGGCCAACACCATCGTCGTTGTTGCTTCTGCCTCTGAAGCCGCTGCCCTGCAGTACCTGGCACCTTATGCCGGTTGCTCCATGGGTGAGTACTTCCGTGACCGCGGTGAAGATGCGCTGATCATCTATGATGACCTGTCCAAACAGGCCGTAGCTTATCGCCAGATCTCCCTGCTGCTGCGCCGTCCGCCAGGACGCGAAGCTTACCCGGGCGACGTCTTCTATCTGCACTCCCGTCTGTTGGAGCGTGCTTCCCGCGTCAACGTCGAGTACGTCGAGAAGTTCACCAAGGGTGCCGTGACTGGCCAGACCGGTTCTTTGACCGCGCTGCCGATCATCGAAACCCAGGCTGGTGACGTTTCTGCGTTCGTTCCGACCAACGTGATCTCCATCACCGATGGCCAGATCTTCCTGACCACTCAGCTGTTCAACTCCGGTATTCGTCCGGCGGTTGACCCGGGTATCTCCGTATCCCGTGTAGGCGGTGCTGCTCAGACCAAGATCGTCAAGAAGCTGTCCGGTGGTATCCGTACCGCGCTGGCCCAGTATCGTGAGCTGGCGGCGTTTGCCCAGTTCTCTTCCGATCTGGACGATGCGACTCGCAAGCAGCTGGATCACGGTCAGAAAGTGACCGAGCTGATGAAGCAGAAGCAGTACTCTCCGATGAGCGTGGCTCACCAGGCCCTGGTGCTGTTCGCCGCCGAGAAGGGTTATCTCGCCGATGTCGAAATCGCCAAGATCGTCGACTTCGAGGCCTCTCTGCTCTCTTACGCCAATACCCAGCACGGTCCGCTGATGGCTGAAATCAATGCCTCGGCTGACTACAACGACGCTGTCGTTGGCAAGCTGACTGCGTTGCTGGATGACTTCAAGGCAACCCAGACCTGGTAAGCGTGTGTGGCAGCGCAAGCTGCCACCTGATGGAGAGAAGAGATGGCCGGCGCAAAAGAGATACGTAACAAGATCGGGAGTGTGAAAAACACTCAGAAGATCACCAGCGCTATGGAAATGGTGGCAGCCAGCAAGATGCGCCGTGCGCAGGAACGCATGTCTGCCAGCCGTCCGTACGCTGAAACCATGCGCAAGGTGATCGGCCATATCGCTCAGGGGAACTTGGAATACAAGCACCCCTACCTCATCGAACGTGAGGTCAAGCGAGTGGGTTACATCGTCGTCTCCACCGACCGTGGCCTGTGTGGGGGTCTGAACATCAACTTGTTCAAGGCTGCCCTCAACGATATGAAGAAATGGAGCGAGCAAGGTGCCAAGGTTGACATGGCACTGATTGGTAGCAAGGCCTCCAACTTCTTCGAACGGCACGGCGCCAAGGTGAAAGCCCATGTCTCAGGACTGGGTGATAACCCGAGCGTCAATGACCTGATTGGTTCAGTCAAGGTCATGCTGAAGGCTTACGACAACGGTGAGATTGATAGGCTGTATCTGGTGTACAACAAGTTTGTCAACACCATGGTTCAGCAACCGAAGGTCGATCAACTGCTGCCTTTGCCCGTAACAGAAGACAGCAAGCTGAACAAGAAGAACCACTGGGATTACCTCTATGAGCCTGATCCCAAGCAACTGCTGGATGCCCTGCTGATTCGCTATGTCGAATCCCAGGTGTACCAGGGGGTGGTAGAAAACTTGGCCAGTGAACAGGCAGCCCGAATGGTTGCCATGCAAGCCGCGACTGACAACGCCGGTAACCTGATTAACGATCTGCAACTGGTGTACAACAAGGCCCGTCAGGCCAGTATTACCCAGGAACTGACAGAGATCGTGTCCGGTGCTGCTGCGGTGTAAGGCAAGGGTTATCAAAGGTTTAGAGGATTTGACATGAGTAATGGTTTCATCGTCCAAATCATCGGCGCCGTGGTGGACATCGAGTTCCCGCAGGATGCCGTGCCCCAGGTGTACGATGCACTGAAAGTGATCAGCGAAGGCCAAGGCCAGGGTCTGGTACTGGAAGTTCAGCAACAGATCGGCGGCGGCGTCGTTCGTTGCATCACCATGGGTTCCTCCGACGGTCTGCGTCGTGGGTTGGAAGTAGTTAACAGCGGCAAGGCCATCCAGGTACCGGTTGGTACCTCGACCCTGGGTCGTATCATGAACGTACTGGGCGAGCCTATCGATGAGAAAGGCCCGATCGGCGAGGAAGAGCGTTGGTCCATCCACCGCGAAGCCCCCAGCTACGAAGATCAGTCCAACAGCGCCGAGCTGCTGGAGACCGGCATCAAGGTTATCGACCTGGTATGTCCGTTCGCCAAGGGTGGTAAGGTCGGTCTGTTCGGTGGTGCCGGTGTCGGCAAGACCGTCAACATGATGGAACTGATCCGTAACATCGCGATCGAACACAGCGGTTACTCCGTGTTCGCCGGTGTGGGTGAGCGTACCCGTGAGGGTAACGACTTCTACCACGAGATGATGGAGTCCAACGTACTGGACAAAGTATCTCTGGTTTACGGTCAGATGAACGAGCCGCCCGGAAACCGTCTGCGCGTCGCGTTGACCGGCCTGACCATGGCCGAGAAGTTCCGTGACGAGGGTCGTGACGTGTTGTTCTTCGTGGATAACATCTACCGTTACACCCTGGCCGGTACCGAAGTATCCGCGCTGCTGGGCCGTATGCCGTCCGCAGTAGGTTACCAGCCGACCCTGGCCGAGGAGATGGGTGTTCTGCAAGAACGTATCACCTCCACCAAGACTGGTTCCATCACTTCAGTCCAGGCCGTTTACGTGCCTGCGGATGACTTGACCGACCCGTCTCCGGCGACCACCTTCGCCCACCTGGATGCGACCATAGTTCTGTCCCGTCAGATCGCGGCCCTGGGTATCTACCCGGCCGTTGACCCGCTGGACTCCACCTCCCGTCAGCTGGATCCGCTGGTGGTAGGCAAGGAGCACTACGAGACCGCTCGTGGTGTACAGATCGTGCTGCAGCGCTACAAAGAGCTGAAGGACATCATCGCCATCCTGGGTATGGATGAACTGTCAGAAGAAGACAAACTGACCGTATCCCGTGCCCGTAAGATCGAGCGTTTCCTGTCCCAGCCGTTCTTCGTGGCCGAAGTATTTACCGGTTCTTCCGGCAAATACGTGCCGCTGAAAGAGACCATTCGTGGTTTCCAGGGCATCCTGAAAGGCGAGTACGACGATCTGCCAGAGCAGGCGTTTTACATGGTTGGCAGCATCGACGAAGTCGTCGAGAAAGCCAAGAAACTGTAAGCCTCGATAGGAGGGCCTATGGCTGAGATGATCTCATTTCACCTGGACGTGGTGAGCGCCGAAGGGAAACTGTTTTCCGGTCGCGTGCAATCCGCTCAGGTAACAGGCTCCGAGGGTGAGCTGGGTCTTCGCCACGGTCATGCTCCGCTGCTGACTGCCATCAAGCCGGGCCTGGTCCGCTTGATCAAGCAAAATGGTAGCGAAGAGGTGTTGTACATCTCCGGCGGCATGCTGGAAGTGCAACCCGAGTCCGTGACCGTGCTGGCCGATACCGCCATTCGTGCCGAAGACTTGGATGAGGCGAAAGCCCAGGAAGCCAAGCGTCGTGCCGAAGAGCGGATCCACAGCTCCCATGGTGATATCGACTATGCGCAGGCATCTGCCGAGCTGTCCAAAGCGATGGCCCAGCTGCGGGTTATCGATATCGTCAAAAAGAATTACCGTTAATCTCGGTGATGCAAAAAGCGACCTTCGGGTCGCTTTTTTTTTATCCGTTGGATAGACTCCGCCGAGCATTTCCTCATGTTTCAAAGGCTGGCTATGTCTCTCAACGTCGTGATCCTGGCTGCGGGTAAAGGTACTCGTATGCGCTCCTCCTTGCCAAAAGTACTGCACCCCGTCGCCAACAAGCCCATGGTCTCCCATGTCATCGAGACGGCGCGCCAGATCGGTGCCGAGCAGTTGCATCTGGTCTATGGCCACGGCGCCGAATTGCTGAAGGAGCGGATCGCCGCGCCGGATCTGAACTGGGTGCTGCAGGCGCAGCAGCTGGGGACCGGTCATGCGGTCGCCCAGGCCATTCCGTTCTGGCAGGACGAAGACGACGTACTGGTGCTGTACGGCGATACCCCGCTGATCCAGCCGGAGACCCTGCAACGGCTGCTGGCCGCCAAGGCTGCGGGTGGCATGGCGCTGCTGACCGTGGTGCTGGACAACCCGACCGGTTATGGCCGCATCGTGCGGGCGAACGGTCAGGTGATCGGCATCGTCGAGCAGAAGGATGCCAATACCGAGCAGCTCACCATCCGCGAGGTGAACACCGGCGTGCTGGTGGCCAAGGGGGCGCAGCTGCGCAGCTGGCTGTCCCGCCTGGACAACAAGAATGCCCAGGGCGAGTTCTACCTCACCGATGTGATCGCCATGGCCCACGGCGACGGCTGCCCCATCGCCGCCGTCCACCCGGACGGCGCCATGGAGGTGGAAGGAGCCAACAACCGGGTCCAGCTGGCCCAGCTCGAGCGCAGCTATCAGAAGATGCAGGCCGAGAAGTTGATGATCGCCGGTGTTACCCTGATCGATCCGGCCCGCTTCGATCTGCGCGGCACGCTGGAAATCGGTGAAGAGGTGGTGATCGACGCCAACGTCATCATCGAGGGCAAGGTCAAGCTCGGCAACCATGTGCGCATCGGCGCCGGCGCCGTGCTGAAAGATTGCGAGATAGGCGATCACAGCGAGGTGAAGCCCTACTCCGTTATCGAAGGTGCCCAGGTCGCCGATCAATGCTCGGTCGGTCCTTTCGCACGCCTGCGCCCCGGCGCCGTGCTGGAGCAGGATGCCCACGTCGGCAACTTCGTCGAGATGAAGAAGGCACGGCTCGGGGTTGGCTCCAAATGCGGACACTTGACCTATCTGGGGGATGCGGAGGTCGGCGCCAGGGTGAACATAGGTGCCGGTACCATTACTTGTAATTATGATGGGGTGAACAAGTTCCAGACCATCATAGAGGATGACGTCTTCGTCGGCTCCGATACCCAGCTGGTGGCGCCGGTGCGCATCGGCAAGGGCGCGACCCTGGGGGCGGGTTCCACCATCACCAAGGATGTGGATGAGGATGAGCTGGTCATCACCCGGGTACCCCAGCGTCACATCAAGCACTGGGCCCGCCCGGTGAAGAAGAAGTGATGCCCGATCAATGAAATGAAACCGGCGCCCAAGGGCGCCGGTTTTGTTTTTGGCTTGCCGGCTATGACTCGCGCGGGGAGGAGGACGTGGCCATCACCCGATACCAGTCCAGCTTGCGGGTCAGCATCATGACCAGCGCCAGTATGGCAAACAGCAGCAGGGTGCCGAGCAGCAGGGCTATCTCCTCTGCCTGCAGTAATCCGAACAATATGCTGTATACCAGCCCGAGCAGGGCCGCGAAGCCAAGGCCCTGACGCGGCCCGCCCAGCACGTGGCTGAGGTAGAAGCCGTTGAGCGACACGCTGGCGAGGCTGGCGACCAGGTAAGCCCAGCCAAAGCCCAGGTGCTCGGTCAGCGCCAGCAGCACCAGATAGAAGATGGCCAGCCCCATGCCCACCAGGGCGTACTGGATTGGGTGCACCCGCAGCCCCTTGAGCAGCTCGAACATGAAGAAACTGAGGAAGGTGAGGCCGATGAACAGCAGGGCATACTTGGCGGCCCGCTCGTTCAGCTGATAGTGATCCACCGGCTGTACCAGGCTGACGCTGAAACTCGGCAGCTTGGCGCCCACCCCTTTCATCAGGCGGGTGAAGCGGGTCTCCATGTCGGTGGCAAACCAGCTGGTCTGCCAGCTGGCTTCGAACCCCTGCTCGCCCAGGGTGCGGTTGCCCGGCAGGAAGTCGCCGATGAAGTTGGGGTGGGGCCAGTTACCGCTCAGATGCAACTTGCTGTCCTGACCGAGGGGGACCACTTCCAGCGCATTCATCCCCTGCAGGTTCAGCTCGATGTGAAAGCGGCCATCCTCGCCGGGCAAGGCATCCAGTGGCGCGTGGATGCCGGCCATCCCATCTCCCAACAGGGCGCCGGGCGCGAAGGGGATACGCGCCTCCCCCAGCCGCAGCTCGGGCACGCTGTTGATGCCGCGGGCATCGGACAGCACCAGGCTGAGGTAGGGTTTGCCCGGGACAAGGGCGGGATCGGCGCCATCAAAACGCAAATCAGGGTTGTCGGCCACCAGCAGCTTGTCATTCAGATTGCTAGGCAAGCGGCCGGAGAGGGAGAGGCGGGTCTGGTACACCTGAGCCTGATAGATGCCGAGTTTGCGCGGGGTCACCTCCATGCTGGACCGCACATCCAGCTGCTCCGGCAACAGGTAGCGATAGACCCGCTCCTCGCGAACGAAACGCTTGCCATCCTGCTCCACCGTCACGGCCCGGGTATAGGGCTGCACCAGCACGGGCCCCAGCAGTCGTTGCGGGCCGCTGCTGCTGGCCATGATGCTGTTGATGGCCTGGCTGCGATAAGCCTGGCGCTCCCGGTTCAGCTCCATGATGGAGTGCACCGGGATCATCAGCAGCAGGCTGAGCAGCAGCAGCAGGACAATCTTGTGGGTGAGTATCTGTTTGACCATGACGCATCTCCTTGTTGATGGGTGCCATGGTGCAGAGTCAGGGTGAAGGGGTGATGGGGCCCTGTGAAGTGAGGGTGAAGGGAATAAAAAAACCGGCGCTGGGCGCCGGTTTTTGCAATCACATCTTCTTCAACTGGGCCGGCAGGGCGGCAAACACCTCTTCCTTCGCCTTGAGGGAGGCAAATTGCTTGCCCGGCTTCTGGATGACGGTGTGGACGAAGATGAGCTTCTTGTCCTGCTTGCTGGCCCAGCCGACGAACCAGCCGATCTGCTGATCCCGGTTGAGGCTGCCATCCAGCAGCTTGGGATAACCCATGCCGGTCTTGCCGTGGATCTGCCAGCCGTCGATGTCCGGTTGGCGCAGTATGGCGCTGGTGTGGTTCAGGGTCTGGGCTGAGACCGGCAGCTTGCCGCTCACCAGCTTGCCGAGGAAGCGGGCCTGCTCCTGCGGGCTGATGGCGAGGCTGGAGCTGAGCCAGGCCTGGGTCAGACCGTCGTGCTTGCCCGGGTTGCCCGCGAGATCCCGGTTGCCGTAGTCGAAGCGGTCGACGTATTGCTGGAGGCGAGCCATCCCCAGCCACTCGGTGAGGCGCTGGGAGTACCAAATCACCGAGTAGGTCATCCAGCGGCTCGGGGTGGTGGTCTCCCGCCACTCCGGCAGGAAGTCGGCGTCGCCGGGCTTGAACGGCAGGGCTGGCAGCTGTTCATCCACCAGGAAGCCGCTGTCATAGCCCATCAGCGCCAGCGGGATCTTGAAGGTGGAGGCGGGTGGCAGCTGGGCGGCGCAATCCCCCTCGGTGGAAATCGGTTTGCCGCTGCCATCGGCAAACAGCAGGCAGCCGGAGGCTGCGCTGGCGGGCAATGAACAGAGCAGGCCGGCGGCGAGCAGGCCGGACAGCAGGATGCGGGGCATGAATATCTCCTTGATTCATCTGAATGCGCGTCTATGCCCCTGGTGGGGCAAGCTCTCGAGGAGGCACAGCCTAGCTGCGCTCTGTGTGCTCGGTGTGAAGTCAGCCGGCCGGCAGCCACAACTCGGCCAGTACCCCGCCTTCCGGCAGGTTGCCCAGGGTCAGTTGGCCGCCGTGCTGGCGGGCCACCTCGGCGGCAAAGCTGAGCCCCAGACCGCTGCTCTTGCCCTTGTCGGGCCTGGGCAGGGAGTAGAAACGCTCGAAGATCCGTGGCAGCGCATAGTCCGGGATGCCGGGCCCCTGATCCCGCACCAGGAAGCAGTAGCCGTCGGCGCTCATCTCGCCGCTCAACCAGACTCGGCCCCCCAGGGGGGAGAAGTCGAGGGCATTATCCAGCAGGTTGCCGAGGGCCTGCTCCACCAGCAGGGGATCCCATTTCTGTTTGGGGGCCTCGGTGAGTTCGCCTTCGAGGCTGATCTGGCGGCGTGCGGCGACTATCTGGCGAGCATCCAGGGTTCGCCTGCCCAGCCTGGCGGGCGCGATGGCCTGTCTGTCCAGCCCCTGACCCGATTCGAGGCGCGCGAGCTGCAGCATGCGCTCTATCAGTTGCTGCATGCGGGCCGTTTCCTGGTTGATATTGCCGATAAAGCGCCTGGCAACCTCTGGCGGCGGTGTCTCATCCAGCAGTTCACCGGCCCCGCGAATGGCGGCA
Organism: Aeromonas aquatica; assembly: GCF_000764655.1. Taxonomy (GTDB): domain Bacteria; phylum Pseudomonadota; class Gammaproteobacteria; order Enterobacterales; family Aeromonadaceae; genus Aeromonas; species Aeromonas aquatica. The sequence continues at coordinate 11,589 of NZ_JRGL01000019.1, read as the reverse complement.
AGCGGGCTTTTGAGCTCGTGGGTCAGGCTGTGGACATAGGATTCGATGTAGGACTTGCCATCGAGCTGGCGGCGCATGGTCTCCAGGGAGCGGCCGAGCCGGTCCAGCTCCGGGCTATGGAGTCTGGGCAGGGGCGCGGGCTTATCCTGACTGACCGCATCGGCATAGTGCACCAGCTTGCCGATGGCGCGGGTGAGCCACCACACCAGCAGGGCGCCGATCAGCAGCGAGAGACCCAGCAGCAGCGCGGCCCCTTGCAGCAACTGGCGTTCGCTGCGCTCTATCATGGGCAGCAGGGTGCGATTGGGTTTGGCGACGGTAAGGGATCCCAGGATCTCATCCCCCTCCCGCAGCGGCGCGGCCACGTGCATCACCGAGCTGGCGGGATCGTCCGGGTCACTGCGAGTGCTGCGGGCGCCGTATTCACCGCGCAGGGTGCGGTAAACATCGTTCCAGCGTGAATAGTCCTTGCCGAGATCCTGGCCGCTGGAGTCATAGACCACCTTGCCCTGGGCATCGACCACATAGATGCGGTACTCGGCTTGTTGTTTGAGGTGGCCGTCGATCAGGGCGTTAAGCGGAGTCTGGTTGAGGCGATCGAAAGCGCTGGCTAGCCGGCCATCCACCATCTTGCCTTCCTGCAGATCGTCCAGCGCCAGCGGGGCCAGCAGCTGGGCCATGTCGACCAGGGTGTCCTCGGTGGCGCTGCGCACCCCGGGTTTTATCTCCTCGACGAAGATCTCCAGCACGAACCAGGCGGCCAGCGCGAAGATCAGCACCAGCCCGCACAGCAGTTGCAGCCCTATTCTCATGCGTAGTCCCGCCAGTACGGCTGTTGCAGTCCTGTTCTCATACCTAGCCTCGTCCTAGAGCGCATGGCAGTTGCGGTTTTATGCTCATGCCAGTTCCAGGCTGTAGCCCAGCCCGCGATGGGTCAGGATCAGATTTGCCTCCGAGTCCCGCTCCCGCAGCTTGGCGCGCAGGGTCTTGATGTGGGTGTCGACGGTGCGATCCAGGCTCTCTTCGGCCCCGCTCCACACCAGGTCCATCAGCTGCTGGCGGGAATAGACCCGGCCCGGCGCCAGCATCAGGGTCTTGAGCAGCAGGTATTCGTAGCGGGTGAGGGCCAGCGCCTGGCCGTGGAAGCAGATGCGGGCCCGCTCCTCGTCCAGCGCCAGCAATTGGCTCGGTTGGGGGATTATGGGCTGGCTGCGGCGCAGTATCACCCTCACCCTGGCGCACACCTCCCGCGGCGAGAAGGGTTTGGCCACGTAGTCGTCGGCGCCTATCTCCAGCCCGATCAACCTGTCTATCTCCTCGCTGCGGGCGGTGAGGAACATCAGCGGCGTGTCGCAGCGGGCCCGCACCTGCTTGCACAGCTCGAAGCCGCTGATGTCTGGCAGCCCCACATCCAGGATCAGGAAATCCGGTCGCGTCTGTTCCAGTCGCGACAGCAACGGCTGGCCGAGGGGGAACCACTCCACCTCGAAACCATCGGTCTGCAGGGCATAGATCAGGGTGTCGGCGATGCTGGCCTCATCTTCCACCAGCCAGATGACTCGTTTTTGCATGGCGTCCTCGTCATAAATCGGCCTGACCATTCTGGCATCGAACCAAATCGGATCCTATTTGCCGTTTGATTTTTCCAAAAAAGGTATTAATATTTCGACATTCTTTCGAATCGAAACTTTAAGATGACCAAGCGCAACACTCAGCAGCGTCGCCACACCATAGTGACCCTGGTACAGGAACAGGGGGAAGTGAGCGTCGATACCCTCGCCAAATACTTCTCCACCTCGGAGGTGACCATCCGCAAGGATCTGGCCGTGCTGGAGACCGGTGGTCTGCTGCTGCGTCGTTACGGTGGTGCCGTGCCCCTGCCGAGCGAGATGGTGGCGGACAGCAACCCCGAACAAGTTTCGAACCGAAAGCTGGCCATTGCCCGTGCCGCCGCCGAGCGCATCCGCGATCACAATCGCGTCATCATCGACAGCGGCAGCACCACCAGCGCCATGATCCCCATGCTGGGCAGCAAGCGTGGCCTCATAGTGATGACCAACTCCCTCAACGTAGCCGGTGCCCTGCGCGAGCTCGAGAACGAGCCTACCCTGCTGATGACCGGCGGCACCTGGGATCCCCACTCCGAATCCTTCCAGGGTCAGGTGGCGGAGCAGGTGCTGCGCTCCTATGACTTCGACCAGCTGTTCATCGGCGCCGACGGCATAGACCCGGAGCGAGGCACCACCACCTTCAACGAGCTGGTGGGCCTCTCCCGTGTGATGGCCGAGGTGTCCCGCGAGGTCATCGTCATGGTCGAGTCGGAGAAGATAGGTCGCAAGATCCCCAATCTGGAGCTGCCCTGGGCACAGATCCATACCCTGGTCACCGACGCCGGCCTGGCCAACGAGACCCGGCAACTACTCGAGTCCAAAGGGGTGACGCTGATCTGCGCCCCCCTCGCAGGCTGAATCTCGCCTGCTCATCCCATTGTTTGTTAACAGTTCAAGTTCAAGGAGAAGTCTATGTGTGGCATCGTCGGGGCCGTGGCCCAACGTGATGTGGCTGAAATCCTGGTAGAAGGCCTGCGCCGTCTGGAATACCGCGGCTATGACTCCGCCGGTGTGGCCGTGTTCAGCGCCAACCAGCCGCTGCAGCGGGTGCGTCGTCTCGGCAAAGTGGCCGAGCTGGCCAAGGCGCTGGAAGAGCAGTCCGTCCACGGCGGCACCGGCATCGCCCACACTCGCTGGGCGACCCACGGCGAGCCGTCCGAGCGCAATGCCCACCCCCACATCTCCGAACATATAGTGGTGGTGCACAACGGCATCATCGAGAACCACGAAGAGCTGCGCAGCAGGTTGCAGGGCATGGGCTACGAGTTCAGCTCAGACACCGACACCGAGGTGATCGCCCACCTGGTACACCACGAGCTGAAATCCGCCCCCAGCCTGCTGGCCGCCATGCAGGTGGCGGTGAAGCAGCTGCGTGGCGCCTACGGCACTGTGGTGATGGACAGCCGCGACGACAGCCGCGTGGTGGTGGCCCGCTCCGGCTCCCCGCTGGTGATCGGCCGCGGCATCGGCGAGAACTTCATCGCCTCCGATCAGATGGCGTTGCTGCCGGTGACCCGCCGCTTCATCTTCCTGGAAGAGGGGGACGTAGCCGAGGTGACCCGTCGCGACGTGCACATCTTCGACACTCACGGCGACGCCGTGGTGCGCGAGGAGCTGGAGTCCGAGCTCTCCCACGACGCCGGTGACAAGGGCGAGTACCGCCACTACATGCTCAAAGAGATCTACGAGCAGCCCAAGGCCATCACCAACACCCTGGAAGGGCGTCTGGGCAGCGATCACGTGGTGGTCGAGTCCTTCGGCAACGGTGCCCGCGCCATCTTCGACAAGGTGGAGCACGTCCAGATCGTGGCCTGCGGCACCTCCTACAACTCCGGCATGGTGGCCCGCTACTGGTTCGAAGAGATAGCCGGCGTCTCCTGCGACGTGGAGATCGCCTCCGAGTTCCGCTATCGCAAGTCTGTGGTGCGCCCCAACAGCCTGCTGGTGACCCTGTCCCAGAGCGGCGAGACCGCCGATACCCTGGCGGCCCTGCGGCTGGCCAAGGAGTCCGGCTACATGAGCTCGCTTGCCATCTGCAACGTGCCGGGCTCTTCCCTGGTACGTGAATCGGATCTCGCCTTCATGACCCGTGCCGGTGCCGAGATCGGCGTCGCCTCCACCAAGGCCTTCACCACCCAGCTGGCCGGCCTGCTGATGCTGGTGGCCTCCGTCGGTCACTGCCGTGGCAACCTGAGTGCCGCCGCCGAGGCCGAGCTGGTCAAGGCGCTGCAAGCGCTGCCGCTGCGCATCAAGGAGAGCCTGGCGCTGGCCAAGCAGATCGAGACCCTGGCCGAAGAGTTTGCCGACAAGCACCACAGCCTGTTCCTCGGCCGTGGCAGCCAGTACCCTATCGCCATGGAGGGGGCGCTCAAGCTGAAGGAGATCTCCTACATCCACGCCGAAGCCTATGCCGCCGGTGAGCTCAAGCATGGCCCGCTGGCGCTGATCGATGCCGAGATGCCCATCATAGTGGTGGCGCCGAACAACGATCTGCTGGAGAAGCTCAAGTCCAACGTGGAAGAGGTGCGTGCCCGCGGCGGTATCCTTTATGTGTTCGCCGATGCGGATGCCGGCTTCAAGAGCGACGAGACCATGCGGGTGATGAGCCTCAACCACGTGGAAGAGATGATAGCCCCCATCGTTTACACTGTGCCGTTGCAGCTGCTCTCCTACCACGTCGCCCTCATCAAGGGCACGGACGTGGATCAGCCACGCAACCTGGCGAAATCCGTCACCGTGGAATAAACCCCGGGTTCACGGGGCATCCTGCCTCGGAAGATCCAGCCAGAAAACCGGCGCACCATGCCAGTGGTGCGCCGGTTTTTTATTGCTCAACTTATTGAAAGCAGGCAGTTTATATCAAAGCTAAGCTTCCTCTAGATCGAGTGGCTTATGGCAATGGTCACTCATTATTGAACTGGAGCAGGAAGCACCATGAATCATCCTCAAGACTTCCATCAGTCAGCAACCGTGCTGGTGGTGGACGATACCCCGGACAACCTGATGCTGATGGCCGCCTTGCTCAAGGACAAGTACAGGGTCAAGGTTGCCAACAGCGGTGAGAAGGCGCTACGCATCCTGCAGGGGGATCCTCTGCCTGAGCTGATACTGCTCGACATCATGATGCCGGGACTCTCCGGCCATCAGGTGGCCGAGCGGCTCCTGCAAGAGCCGCGAACCCGCGATATTCCTATCATTTTCCTCACCGCCATGACCGCCGTGGAGAGCGAGATCCAGGGACTGGCGCTCGGCGCCGTGGATTACATCACCAAGCCCATCAGCCCGCCCCGGGTGCTGGCCCGGGTCGATACCCAACTGAAGATCAAGGCTGCCGCCGATTTCCTGCGGGATCAGAACGACTTTCTCGAGCAGGAGGTCCAGCGCCGCACCCGCGAGGTGATGGCCATCCAGGACGTGACCATCCAGGCCATGGCCTCCCTGGCGGAGACCCGTGACAACGAGACCGGCAATCATATTCGCCGCACCCAGCACTACGTCAAACTGCTGGCCGAGCTGCTGCGGGATCACCCCCGTTTTCGTCACTTCCTCGACGACGACACCATCGGGCTGCTGTTCAAGTCGGCCCCCCTGCACGACATCGGCAAGGTCGGCATCCCGGATCACATCCTGCTGAAACCCGGCCGTTTAACGGTGGAAGAGTTCGAGATCATGATGACCCACACCACCCTGGGGCGTGATGCCATCCAGCGGGCCGAGGATCAGCTCGGCATCTCGGTGGACTTTTTGCGTCTGGCCAAGGAGATTGCCTACAGCCATCAGGAGAAGTGGGACGGCAGCGGCTACCCGCAGGGTCTGGCCGGAGATGCCATTCCCATCAGCGCCCGGCTGATGGCGGTGGCCGACGTCTATGATGCGCTGATCAGTCGCCGGGTGTACAAGCCAGGCATGTCTCACCAGGAAGCGGTGGAGATCATCCGCCAGGGGGGGGGCCGGCACTTCGATCCGGACGTCTGCGATGCCTTTCTGTCTGCCCACGAGCAATTCCGGGCTATCGCCGAGCGTTTTAGCGACAGCGAGCAGGATATGACCAATCTGCTGGCGGCCAAGCATAGCCCAACCCCCTGAGCCAGGAACAAGGAGCCCATGATGAGAGTGCTTGCCCTGCTTGAGCGGCTCGCGCTGCGACACAAGCTGATACTGGGGTTTGCCGTGTTGCTGGTGCTTGCGCTGGCACTTGGGGTGCAGAGCCTGCGTGTCCAGACCAAACTGACCCGGGATCTGGATCATCTCTACAGCAAGGATCTGGTAGGTGCCCTCCACCTACAGGAGGCGCGGGTACAGTTGCCGCATATCGTACAGGCGCTCCACAAGGCCGTCGGTACCGATGATGAAGACATCAGGCGCGAGGCCATCAAGCAGCTGCATGACGCCCAGTTGCGCCTGCGCGAGGAGCTGGCTCTGACCCAGCCGACACTCTGGCGTACCGAAAACCTGATCAATGCCTCCGAACTCAAACTACAGCTCGAACGTCACCAACAGCTCGGCGACAGAGCCTTGCAACTGGCTACTCAGGGCCATCAGGATCAGGCGCAGGCGCTGCTCAACGGCGATGAGTTCGAGCAGCTGGATTTTCGCGCCGACAGCATGCTGACGCAGATTGCAAAGATCAAACAGGAGGCTCTGCGGGATCTGGTCATGCAAATCAGCGATTATGCCAAGCGCAGCAGCGTGCTCACCTCCATCCTGCTGCTGGGAGGCCTGGCGCTGGCGCTGATGCTGGCCTGGTTGGTCAGCAAATCGATCAACAATCCGCTCGATCGAGTGCGCCATGCGGTGGACCTGCTGGCGGCCGGGCAGCTGGATCAACCCATACCCCATGTCGATATGTCCAACGAGACTGGCGACTTGGCGCGGGCCATCGCCACCTTGCAGCTCGAGGCACGCCAGCTCGAGCTGCAGCGCAAGGTCAAGTCCCATGTCTCTTTGCTGCAGGTCGATCTGCAGCAGGCAGAGACTCCGCAGGAGTTGGCGCAAGTCTTCTTCGCTCACATGGCCCCATCACTTGGCATCTGCCAGGGGGGGCTCTACAGCCTGCATCAAGGCTCAAGCAGCCTGCAACTGTTGGGGGGTTATGCCAATGATCCCGCGCATCCGCTGGCAGTGACGGTTGCTCTCGGTGAGGGGCTGCTCGGTCAGTGCGCGATCGATCGTCGGCCGCGTCAGCTGGAGGGGTTGGCCGAGTCATTCTGGCATGTGCGTTCCCAGTTGGGGGGGGCTCCGGCCAGCCACCTGCTGGTGCAACCCGTGATGCGTGGCGATCGACTGCTCGGTGTAATGGAGTTGGCCGGTTTCCATCCCCTTGGGGAGACTGAGGCTCTCTTATTGCAGGAGGTGTTGCCCAGGCTGGCTGGTGCCATGGCCATCATGGAACGCAGCGAGGCCGCCCTGACTCTGTTACAGGAGACCCGGCGCCAGGCCGACGAGATGGGGGCACAAACCCTGCAACTGGAGCGTCAGGCGGTAGAACTGGAGGTGCAGCAATCTGCGTTGCGGGCCACCGAGGCATGGTATCGCGGCATTATAGAGGCGGCGCCAGACGGCATGCTGGTGATCGGTGCCGATGGCCGCATCCTGCTCACCAATCCGCAGCTGGACAAGCTGTTCGGCTATGCCAGCGGCGAGCTGATCGGTCAATCCATCGAGTGTCTGGTACCGGAGAGCGGCCGTGGCGCCCATGTGGCGCGGCGTGATGACTTCATCACTCACGGCAGCACTCGCCAGATGGGGGCGAGCATCGAAGATCTGCAAGGGGTGCGCAAGGATGGCGGCCTGTTCTCCGTGGAGATCGGCTTGTCCCACCTGCCCACTCTGGCCGGGCGTGGCACCTGTGTCTGTGCCTCGGTGCGGGATGTCAGTGAGCGCCGGGCGTTGGGGGCCAGGTTGCGCACGGCCAGTGAGCGCCTGACGCTGGCGCAGGAGGCTGGCGGCATAGGTCTGTTCGACATGGATCTCGTGACCGGCCATGGCTACTGGACACCCCAGCTGGAAAATATGTTCGGGCTGGAGCCGGGTGGCTTCGGCGGCACGCTGGATCACTGGAAGGCGCTGCTGCACCCCGATGATGCGACGCCTGCCGGCGACGCCTTCGAAATGGCGATCGCAAACGGCGATGACCGACTCGAGATCGATTTTCGTATCCTGCGTCAACGGGATGGTGCGGTGCGCACCTTCAAGTCCCTGTGTCGTTTTACTCGCACCCCGGAAGGAACGCCGCTGCGGGCAACCGGGGTCAATATCGACGTCACGGCGCTGACCGAGGCACGCGCGGTCGCGGAGGAGGCGACCCAGGCCAAGAGCGCCTTCCTCGCCAATATGAGCCACGAGATCCGTACCCCGATGAACGCCATCATCGGCATGAGCCATCTGGCGTTGGGTACAGAGCTGGATCGTCGCCAGCGCAACTACATCGAAAAGGTGCATCGCTCGGCGGAGAACCTGCTCGGCATCATCAACGACATTCTCGATTTCTCGAAGATCGAGGCCGGCAAGATGGATCTGGAGCAGATCCCCTTCCATTTGGAGGATGTGCTGGACAATTTTGCCAACATGATTGGCCTGCGTGCCGAAGACAAGGGTCTTGAACTGTTGTTCAACACCGCCATCGATCTGCCTACCGCACTGGTGGGGGATCCGCTGCGGCTGGGGCAGGTACTGATCAACCTGGGCAATAATGCCGTGAAGTTCACCGAGCGCGGCGAGATAGTAGTAGGTGCCGAGTTGCTCGGCGATGATGGCGCTGGATTGGAGCTGCACTTCTGGGTGCGTGATACCGGTATTGGCATGAGCATCGAACAATGCGAAGGGATATTCCGGTCCTTTAGTCAGGGTGACAGCTCCATCACCCGCAAATACGGTGGCACCGGATTGGGTCTCTCCATCTCCAAACGCCTGATCGAGTTGATGGGGGGGCGCATCTGGGTAGAAAGCGTGCCTGGGCAGGGCTCCACCTTCCATTTTACGGCCATCCTTGGACGCCAGGACGAGCTGTTGCCACGGCGCATGTTCACCCAGGACGAGCTGCGCGGTGTGCGGGCGCTGGTGGTCGACGACAATGCCAGCGCCCGCGAGATCCTATCTGGCATGGCCAGCAGCTTTGGGGTCGAGGTGGACGTGGCCGACGGTGGTCGCATGGCCCTGGCAATGCTGGTGGAAGCCGAGCACAAGCACTTGCCCTATGACCTGGTATTGATGGACTGGCGCATGCCGGGCATGGACGGAGTTGAGACGGTGCGGCAGATACATGGGGCCAACCTGGTCCGCACACCGTCGGTGATCATGGTCACAGCCTTCGGCCGTGAGGAGGTGCGTGAGCAGGCAGAGTTGCACGGTGTCGTGTTGCCCATGGTGCTGACCAAGCCGGTGACACCATCCACCTTGCTGGAGGCGTTGGGGGGGGCGCTCGGTAGGACGCCTCAGCTCGATACCCGCCTGGCTGAACGCAGCGAGCAGAGCGCCAGCACCACGGCCAGCCTGCGTGGTGCTCGCCTGCTGCTGGTGGAGGACAACGAGCTGAACCGTGAGCTGGTGAACGAGCTGTTGCAGGGGGTGGGTATAGAGTTGCATCAGGCGTTTGATGGTCAGCAGGCGCTCGACTTGTTGGAGCGTGACGCCGACTTCGACGGCGTATTGATGGATTGCCAGATGCCGGTGATGGACGGCTACACCGCGACCCAGCTGATCCGCCAGCAGCCACGTTTCGCGGCGTTGCCGGTGATCGCCATGACGGCCAACGCTATCAGCGGGGATCGTGAGCGAGTACTGGCTTGCGGCATGAACGACCACATCGCCAAGCCAATCAATGTGGATACCATGTTTGCCACTCTGGCCAAGTGGATCAGGCCGCAGGCGCGCGTACCGGCGAAAGTGGTAGAGGTTGAGCACCAAGCGGACATCATCTTGCCTGCAGAGCTTGATGGCATCGATCAGGCCGCCGGATTGGCCACCTGTCAGGGGCATACCGATCTCTATCTGCGGTTGTTGCACAAATTCCTTACCGCCTATCGAGGTTTTACCGAGCAGTTCGAGGTCGCACTTGCCGACACAGATCCTGTGGCGGCGGCTCGGCTCGCACACAGCCTGAAGGGAACGGCTGGCAATATCGGCGCCTTCGGGATAACACAAGCGGCAGCTGAACTGGAACGGCTCTGCCAGACAGGAGCGGCGGATGACCTGGTCCAGGCCAGTCTGGCCGAGGTTGAGTTAAGACTGGGGCCGGTGCTCGATGCTCTGGCCTGTCTGGGAGAGGAGCAGCCTGCGCCGAAACCGCGGACACAGGAGTCCGATCCCTACCTTCAGCCACGATTGGCCCGACTTGGCCGTTTGCTGGCCGAGAGTGACAGCGAGGCGGTCGAGGCGCTGCTTGAGCTGCGAGCCCTTGCCTTGGCACCCGCACTGGCCGAGCGTCTGGCTCGGGTAGCTCAACAGGTGGATCGCTATGATTTCGACGCCGCCCTGGCCCTGCTGGAGGGCTGAACAGGACACGCAGGATAAATTGGAATGATTGCTATCCTAGGGTGATATGACCTAGCCACAGAATGGAAAAGAGCCGCATCGCGGCTCTTTTTGCTTTTCCATCGGCCTGTCTAGGACAGACGCAGATTGGTGATGGTCACATCATCCAGGGAGGGCACTATGATGCCGCTGGAGATGCTCTTGGCGATCGCCTGGTTGCGGTTCTTGGAGTCCGTCTTGTTGGTGACCTGGTTGAGGTGGAAGTTCACCGTGCGTTCGCTGATGCCGAGTATGGTGGCGATCTCCCAGGAGGTTTTGCCCTCGCTGGCCCAGAACAGGCACTCTTTCTCCCGATCCGACAGCTCGGCCAGGTGCTTCATCAGGTCCGGTCTGCTCTTTATCAGCTGCAGCGCCGAGTTGAAGATGTAGCTGGCGCAAAATGACAGCAAGGGAACGTTTTCAAACATCAGGTCAGAACTGGATTTTTCCTTGCTGATAAAGGAAAGGATGCCGTGCTCTCCTTGCGGGGTATGCAGCGGGAAGGAGACGCCATTTCTCACCCCGAAGTCGGCCGCCAGGTTCATCACCTCCCGACTGGCGCTGGGCAACCAGGGGGAATCGCAGTCGAGTTTGTTCCAGAAGATGGGCTGGGTCTGCTTAAGGCCCAGAAAAACCACTGGATCCTGAGTCAGGTAGTGCCGCTCCGAATAGGCTTCAAACCAGCTGGTTGGGCAATTGTTAAATAATGCTACGTGGGATTTTTGCATGCTGATGGGAAAAATAATCAGCAAACGGAAGTAATCAAACCCCATCTGATGACTGAAGCGCTCCAGTTGTTGCTGGATATCGCTGGTCTTCTTGGCCTTGGTGAACCGATCAATGTGTTCCCAGATCGCATCGTTAAACATGTCACTCTCCTTTTCCGACCTCTATCATCCTGATCGAAAAGACATTTTTTAGTTATTTAATATGGTGTTGTGACAACCAACGCCCGTAACTCCCGTGTTTGTCTAAAAATTATCCTGTTTTTTCGGCAGAAGGCCAAGAAAATCATCTGATTGTCTCTGTCACGATACGTTGATGCCGCAAGAGTAATTGTCATGATCCAGTCTGTGTGCAGTGGAATGGCCTTGGAGGCCGGTCCCGTTACCACTGGCCGTTCACTTCTTTCTTTATGAAAGCAGGCATTTTGGTCGCCCCCGCTCTGAATGACGGCAAATCCTTTCAACAACATCATAGAGAAAGCAGTGGATGCGGCCGCCTGGCCAAGACAGGGTTGCAGAATGCACAACTGCAACTGCTCGCCAGGCAGTACGGTTATCCCAAGGGCCGCCGAGCTGCTGTTGCAGCAAAGCCAGGTGGACTAGGCCATGAGTCACCTAGCAGCCATAGAGCGAGCAGGACAACAGAGACAAGGTTATGCTGGTGCAAGCGCGCCCTCATCATAAGGAGCAGCATGCACAGGTGTTGGAATCGGTCTTTGAACTGCAAAGGGCGTTGTTTCCTA
>NZ_JRGL01000018.1 GCF_000764655.1 Aeromonas aquatica | reverse complement strand
CCCCTATGGTGTTGCCAATCTGAAAGTTGCCGAGGCGAACCTTGCCCAGCAGCAGGCCAAAGGCCAGTACCACGAACAGCAGCAGGGAGTCGCTTTGATGTAGCAGTGTCACGAAATCTATGGTCATGCCCGGAAAAACCGAGGAAAAAAGTGGGGCCGATATTGTGCAGGATCCCTTATCAAGAGAGAAGTCCAAAAGCGGATTAACAGGCAGTTAAGTGGGCATGCTTCCGCTAAGGAGGGGGCATGCCCCGGCTCCCGGGGGGAAAGACCTCTCTTTCTCACTGCCAGTGCCGCTGTCAATTAGTGATTTCTGCTATCGGGGGGCGAAGGCTCCCGGCCCCTGTGGACAATTTATTACCTGCTGTCTGGGGCGCAACTGAGCATGCTTTTCAGCATTTTTGACTGGTAGGGCAGAAAGGCCATGAAGGAGCACTTTTCCCTGTCAGGCAGAGGGTGACCCATGGCACGGGGCATGGCGAAAAAAAGCCGGGGGCAGACTGATCTCAATGTCAGCATCAGACCCATTTAGGGGGGAGGGGAAAAACAGCAGAAAATGGGGGGCGAGGCGTTTCGCCTTGCCAAAGCGGAGACAATCGCTGCCAACCTAGGCGCCCCTTGGCTTTGACTCACTTACCCACAGAATCTGTGGATAACCCTGTTAGTGAAACTTGGCAATCAGGCTGCAGGCCGCGCCAATGCTGGGGTGCAAGGGCTGTTCAAAAAATACCGGTAAAAAAATGTTCCTATAAAAATCATATAGTTATATGCAACAGCAGAAAACGCTGTCGCTCGGGAGAGGGGGATCAAATGGGAGTGTCGCCGTGAGAGACGGCTTGTGCATTAAAATTGGCAGAGGAAAGCACTAAAGTGGATAACTTGCACCGAGGTGGTGAGGAAATTGGCTCCCCCGACTGGACTTGAACCAGTGACATACGGATTAACAGTCCGCCGTTCTACCGACTGAACTACGGGGGAACATCAGGCAAGGAGACGCACTATACAGAGCTCGCTTTTCGAGGTCAATAGCCGCTTGGCAGGCAGAGTGGATACCCAGGCCCGCCAACTCGGGGTACACTTCTCTCTTGCTGTTTTTTGCTGGGAGTCGTGATGAGCAAGTTATTTCAGTTGGCCAGCCAGTTTGAACCGGCGGGGGATCAGCCCGCGGCGATCGCCCGGCTGCTCGATGGCATCGAATCCGGGCTCGCCCACCAGACTCTGCTCGGGGTGACCGGCTCGGGCAAGACCTTTACCATGGCCAACGTGATCGCCACCCTCAATAGACCCACCATGATACTGGCGCCGAACAAGACCCTGGCGGCCCAGCTCTATGGTGAAATGAAGGAGTTCTTCCCCGAGAACTCGGTGGAGTACTTCGTCTCCTATTACGACTATTACCAGCCGGAAGCCTATGTGCCGACCACGGACACCTTCATCGAGAAGGATGCCTCCATCAACGATCACATCGAGCAGATGCGGCTGTCGGCCACCAAGGCGCTGCTGGAGCGGCGGGACGTGGTGATCGTTGCCTCGGTGTCGGCCATCTATGGTCTGGGGGATCCCCAGGCCTATCTCAGCATGATGTTGCACCTCAAAGTCGGGGATGTGATCAACCAGCGGGATATACTGCGCCGCCTCGCCGAGCTGCAATATACCCGCAACGATGTGGCCTTCAGTCGCGGCACCTTCCGGGTGAGGGGGGAGGTGATCGACATCTACCCCGCCGAATCGGATAAGCTGGCCCTGCGGGTGGAGCTGTTCGACGAGGAGGTGGAGCGACTCTCCCAGTTCGATCCCCTGACCGGGGCCATAGAGCAGACGGTGGTGCGCTACACCATCTATCCCAAGACCCACTACGCCACGCCGCGCGAGACCATCCTCGGGGCCATCGATCACATCAAGGAGGAGCTCAAGGGGCGCCGTGAGCAGCTGCTCTCCCTCAACAAGCTGGTGGAAGAGCAGCGCATCAGCCAGCGCACCCAGTTCGACATCGAGATGATGCAGGAGCTCGGTTACTGCTCCGGCATCGAGAACTACAGTCGCTATCTGTCGGGGCGTGCCCCCGGCGAGCCGCCGCCCACCCTGTTCGACTACCTGCCGGGGGATGGTCTGCTCATCATCGACGAGTCCCACGTCACCGTGCCGCAGATCGGCGCCATGTTCAAAGGGGACAGATCCCGCAAGGAGACGCTGGTGGAGTACGGCTTCCGGCTGCCTTCGGCGCTGGACAACCGGCCGCTGAAGTTCGACGAGTTCGAGGCCCTGATGCCACAGACGGTGTTCGTCTCGGCCACCCCCGGTCCTTACGAACTGGAGAAGTCCGGCGGCGACGTGGTGCAGCAGGTTGTGCGCCCGACCGGCTTGCTCGATCCCGAAATCGAGGTGCGTCCGGTCACCACCCAGGTGGACGATCTGCTGTCCGAGATCCGGCTGCGGGTCGCGGTGGAGGAGCGAGTGCTGGTCACCACCCTTACCAAGCGGATGGCGGAAGACTTGACCGAATACCTAGCGGATCACGACGTGCGGGTGCGCTACCTGCACTCGGACATCGACACCGTCGAGCGGGTGGAGATCATTCGCGACTTGCGGCTCGGCAAGTTCGACGTGCTGGTGGGCATCAACCTGCTGCGGGAAGGGCTCGACATGCCGGAAGTCTCGCTGGTAGCGATTCTGGATGCGGACAAGGAGGGCTTCCTGCGCTCCACCCGCTCCCTGATCCAGACCATAGGCCGGGCGGCCCGCAACCTCAACGGCAAGGTGATCCTGTACGGCGATACCATCACCAACTCCATGAAGGTGGCCATCGAGGAGACGGAGCGACGCCGCGCCTTGCAGCATGCCCACAACCTCGAACACGGCATCACGCCTACGGGCCTCAACAAGTCGGTGAGCGATGTGATGGACATGGGCGCCAGCCGCACTGCCGGCAAGGGTGGCAGGGGCAGTCGCAAGGCGGCCGAGCCGCAAGGGGAATACCATGTCCGCACTGCCAGCGAGATCGCCAAGGAGATCAAACGGATGGAAGAGCAGATGTTCCAGCATGCGCGGGATTTGGAGTTCGAGCAGGCAGCGGCCATGCGGGATCAGATCCAGCGCCTGCGCAGCGAGTTGATCGAGAGTTGAGCAAACAGCCGAGCGGCAAGCGCTGGCTCATCTGGCGGCGGCTGCGTCGCCTCTATTTTGGCTTTCGCCACCCGGCTACTCCCTGGTGGGCCAAGGGGCTGGTGATCCTCATCCTGATCTACGGCATCAGCCCGGTGGATCTCATTCCGGACGTGGTGCCGCTGTTTGGCTGGTTCGATGACATCAGCCTGCTGCTGTTGCTGCTCTGGGGCTGGGAGTCCTGTCTGCCCGCCGAGGTTCGGCAGGGGCTGGATGCGCGGGAATAAGCGCCTTGGCATCCCTCTTTATGCCAGGGAATGGCGCTGGGGCAGCATGGGGCCGGATTTTCCAGCTGGGCACGGGCGCCGCTGATTGTGGCTCGCAGGGCATTGGCGTAGACTCCTCGCCGTTCACTTCATGGGTATAAATAAATGGATCTGATCCTGTTCGCGATTGACTTTGTGCTGCACGTTGACGTGCATCTGAAAGAGCTGTTTGAAAACTATGGTGTCTGGGTGTACGCCATCCTGTTCCTCATCATCTTCTGTGAAACCGGCCTGGTGGTGACCCCCTTCCTGCCCGGCGACTCGCTGCTGTTTGCCGCCGGAGCGCTCACCGTGGGAAGTGTGCTGGATGTGCACACTCTGGCGGCGGTGCTGATCGTCGCCGCCGTGCTCGGCAACGTGGTGAACTACACCATAGGCCACTTCTTCGGTGAGCAGCTATTTCGCAATCCGGACTCCAAGATCTTCCGCCGGGACTACCTGGACAAGACGCACGCCTTCTATGCCAAGCACGGTGGCAAGACCATTATCATCACCCGTTTCATGCCGATAGTGCGCACCTTCGCCCCCTTCGTGGCGGGCATGGGGGCCATGACTTACCCACGCTTCCTGGCATTCAACCTGGTGGGTGCCCTGCTGTGGGTCATCAGCTTCGTCTATGCGGGCCACTTCTTCGGCAACCTGCCGGTGGTGCGCCAGAACTTCACGCTGCTTATCTTCGGCATCATCCTTATCTCGCTGTTGCCCATGGTCATCGGCATGGTGAAGGCGAAGCGCAGTGCCGACAAGCCTTGAGAGCACTGGCGGCGCAGCATCATCAAAAAGGGAGCCAGTAGCTCCCTTTTTAGTCTCTGTCGAGATGTAGCAACGGCCCTTGACCAGGTTGCCGATGACCACCACCGTGAACACCAGCAGGTAGGCGGCGAAGATAACCACCAGCCTGATGAGGCGCAGCAGGGAGAAGCTGAGCCTAGGGATGAGTCGCACCGAGTCACGGACGGGATAGAAAAAGGGAGCCAATGGCTCCCTTTTACATCTCTGTCGAGTACATCAGTTGCAGCAGCGGCCTTTGACCAGGTTGCCGACGGCTACCACCACAAACACCAGCAGGTAGGCGGCGAAGATGACCACCAGCCACTGGGGCATGGAGAAACTGAGGAACTGCCAGCTGATCTCGCTGCAGTCGCCATCCGGGAAGAACAGCCAGGGGATCCACTGATCGAGCGGCGCCCAGCTCGGGAAGTCGACGAAGCCTTCGCATACGTTGAAGGGGGAGGGGTTCAGCTGGTAATCAACATGCTTGAGCGCCAGTTTTAGGCCCCAGAAGGCGCTGTAGCCCCACAGCAGCAGTGCGCTCCAACGGACATACCATTTCTGGGGCGCCACCATACCGAGCAGGCCGGCCGCGATCACCCCCAGGATGGCGATCCGTTCATAGATACACATGACACAGGGGTGCAAGCCCAGCACATGCTGGAAGAAGAGGGCACACAGCTCGAACAACAGAGCGGAAGCGGCAAGCAGTCCCCAGGCCAGTCGATGGCTGGCAATACGGCGAAGAAATTCGATCATCTGATTGATCTCACAGAGAAAATAGTGGCTGAATTAGAGCAGAGCCGGATGTAAAAAGAAAGGGTCCGCGAGGACCCTTCCATCATCAGTGTGACAGGGGGACTGGGGTTGGCACAGTGCCGCTTTGCATCAACCAGCCGGCCTGGTAGAACCATTCGGTGGCAGGGGCGAGCAGCTGTTCCACCGCGAAGAAACCCACCAGCCCCAGCACCAGGGTGTAGGGCAGGGCCATCCAGACCATGCGGCCGTAAGAGAGTCGCAGCAAGGGGGCCAGGGCCGAGGTCAGCATAAACAGGAACGCCGCCTGACCGTTGGGAGTGGCGACCGAAGGCAGGTTGGTGCCGGTGTTGATGGCCACCGCCAGCAGATCGAATTGCTCACGGCTGATGGCACCATTGAGCAGGGCTGTCTTCACCTCGTTGATGTAGACGGTGCCGACGAAGACGTTATCGCTGACCATGGAGAGCAGGCCGTTCGCCAGATAGAAGAGGGCGAGCTGGTCCTCTGGCTTGGCGGCAAGCACCCATTGGATCACCGGCTTGAACAGCTGCTGATCGATGATCACCGCCACCACGCTGAAGAAGACGGTGAGCAGCGCGGTGAAGGGCAGTGCCTCATGGAACGCCTTGCCGAGGGCGTGTTCCTCGGTGATGCCGGTGAAGGAGGTTGCAAGCACGATGACGCTCAGGCCGATCAGGCCCACGGCCGCCAGATGCAGCGCGAGACCCGCGATCAGCCAGAGGGCGATCAGGGCCTGGACGACCAGCTTGGCCTTCTCTTGCGGGGAGCGCTGGGCATCTTCGTCACGCTCGTAGGCCTCCATGATGCGGCGCACGGGCTCGGGCAGCTTGGTGCCATAGCCAAACCAGCGGCACTTCTCCACCAGGATGCAGGTAAGCAGGCCACAGATGAAGACCGGGATGGTCACCGGGGCCATGCGAAGGACGAATTCGCCGAAATGCCAACCAGCCTGTTCGCCGATGATGAGGTTCTGTGGCTCACCCACCAGGGTGCAGACGCCTCCCAGTGCGGTACCGATGGCGGCATGCATCATCAGGCTGCGCAGGAAGGCGCGAAACTCGTTCAGGTGCTGGCGGCTTGGCTCATCAAGCCCGTTGTCATCGTCGTGCAGGCTGCCAGATTCATCCCGTGAGGCCACCTTGTGATAGATGGCGTAGAAACCGGTGGCGACGCTGATCACCACGGCGATCACGGTGAGGGCATCGAGGAAGGCGGACAGAAATGCCGAGACCAGACAGAATGCGAGGGACAGCAGCGTCTTGGAATGGATACGGACCAGCATCTTGGTGAAGACATAGAGCAGCAACTGCTTCATGAAGTAGATGCCCGCCACCATGAATACCAGCAGCAGCAGCACCTCGATATTGGCTACCAGCTCATGCTTGACCTGGTTGGCCGAGGTCATGCCGATGAGCACGGCTTCAATGGCGAGCAGGCCGCCGGGCTGCAGTGGGTAGCATTTGAGCGCCATAGCCAGGGTGAAGATGAATTCGACAACCAGTAACCAGCCGGCCAGGAAAGGATCATAGTGGAAGACGATCGGGTTGATCAGCAGGAATGAGACGATGGCAAGCTTGTACCACTGGGGGGCATTGCCCAAAAAATTCTTTGCAAACGCGCGCCCTAGGCTGATTGGCATGATGATGGTTCTCTGTTTCTGTTGTTGGTATCTGCGTCTATGCAGTCGAGGCATACCCGACCCGAGCATCCGGATAGTCACCCTTATCAAATTGATTGCACATGATTTTAATCAAGGGAGCGATAACTATAAATAAAGGTGATGGTGATTGCCCAGCTGAGAGGCGTTTTTATCGCCACAAACTAGTCTTGGCTGAAACCCATTGTGTTTTCATATACATGTTTTTAACAAAAAGATCGGGTTAATGTGAGCAGAGGACTGACCTTCTGCTTGCTAGCATGACCGGCTTTGCTATTATTCGTGAGCCTTTTTACGCACTACAACAGAGTCACTACATGGTCATAAAAGCGCAGAGCCCCGCAGGGTTTGCCGAGGAATACATCATCGAGTCCATCTGGAACAATCGCTTTCCTCCTGGATCCATTCTGCCGGCGGAGCGCGAACTGTCCGAGCTGATTGGCGTGACTCGTACCACCTTGCGCGAAGTGCTGCAGCGTCTTGCCCGTGATGGCTGGCTCACCATCCAGCACGGCAAACCGACCAAGGTCAACAACTTCTGGGAAACCTCGGGTCTCAACATCTTGGAGACCCTGGCACGGCTCGATCAGGACAAGGTGCCGGATCTGGTGGCGCAATTACTGTCTGCCCGTACCAACATCTGCACCATCTTTATTCGCGGCGCCATTCGCAACAACCCCGAGCAGGCGGCCGAGATCTTGCGCGCAGCACAAGGGGTTGAAAACTCACCGGAAGCTTACGCAGAGTTCGATTATCGTCTGCATCACCAGCTCTCATTTGCCTCAGGCAACCCTATCTACGCCCTGATCCTGAACGGTTTCAAGGGGTTGTATAGTAGAGTGGGACGTTACTACTTCTCAGACAAGCAGGCGCGCGAGACGGCAGATGCCTATTACAAGGCGCTGCTGGGTCTGGCCGAGACCAAGAATCACGAGGCCGTCTTCATGACAGTGCGTCAGTACGGCATCGAGTCTGGCAAGCTGTGGACTCGCCTACGCCAGGACATGCCGAGCAACTTGTGCGATAACTGAGTCGTTTCTGCAAAGAAAAAACGCGCCATATGGCGCGTTTTTTTATGCCTTGATGTCAGCTGTTTCCCTTGCGTTCCGGGCAACGCCCTATGATGTCGGCGGGCAGCTCCCCGTTATCTTGCTCCAGCACCACATCAAATCCCCATAGCTGATGCAGATGCTTGAGCAC
>NZ_JRGL01000171.1 GCF_000764655.1 Aeromonas aquatica | reverse complement strand
CTGCTCGACCACGGCTAATTTAAAAGTCAGCGAGTAATCGCGCTGTGTACGTTTCACACCTTGTCCCATCGGGGTCTCCATTTATTGGGGGGGAAAGGTGTAAACCATATTCAGGACGGGACAGAGATAAAATGAAAGGGCCGCCAGAATTGGCGGCCCTTTTGCTTATGTAGGTTGGCTGGCTATGCCAGATTTACAAGCTCAAGGTGTTACTGGTTACTCCATTTAGTTCAGCCGTGAAGTGGCTGTTACCGTTAAGTAGGAATACATAGGTATTACCCAGTCCCAGAGTGAGCAAGCCACCATTTATTTTCCAGATCACGCTGTTGGTGATGTTTTGCGTACTGCCATCAGAGTAGTGGCCTATTGCGGTGAAGGTAATGGTACTTAGCAGCGGAGATAAGTTCAGTCCGCTCTGGCTGATGACGATGCTGGTCAGCACCGCGTTGCTGACGACCACAGAATGGCCAGCAGTGATGCCTTGCACGTTGACACTGACGTTGGCACTTCCCGGTACTACCCCGGTGGCAAGCCCGGTCGAGGTGACCGTAAACACGCTAGGATCGCTGCTCTGCCAGTTGGCTTGTGCAGTGACATCCAGCGTCGTCAGGTTGCTGAGGGTGGCTGTGGCCTTGAGCTGTGCAGTGGTTCCCGCAGCCAAGGGGTTGATGGGATCAATGTTTACGCTGACCACCACCGCGTTGGACACGGTTACCTGCACAGTTGTGCTTTGGCCATCCAGCGTTGCTGTGATGGTCGCCGTGCCTGGCAGTACCGCGGTAACCAACCCTGAGTTGAGGCCGACGGCGGCAACAAGGGGGTTATTACTGGTCCAATTGACATTGGTCGTGACATCCACACTCGCGCCATTGCTGTAAATACCGTTGGCGGCGAGTTGACCGGTCAGGCCTGCGGCCAGGTTCAGCGGTGGTACCGTGATGGTGAGTCCACCCGGGTTGAGCACGGCGCTAGTGACTGTCACCAACAGCGTCGCGGTTTGCCCATCAAGAGTGCCAGTGATGGTGGTTGTGCCAGGGGCGACGGCGGTGACCAGGCCCGATGCACTGACGGTTGCTGCCGCCGGGGTACTGCTGACCCAGTTGACGGAGGCCGTTACATCGACGTTGCTGCCATTGTTGTAACTACCAGTGGCGGCAAGCTGGCCGGTCAGACCGGCGGCCAGGACCAGAGGGGGGGTGGTGATGACCAGGCCGCCTGGATTGAGGGTAGCGCTGGTAACCGTCACCAGCAGAGTTGCCGTTTGCCCGTCCAGAGTCCCTGTGATAGTGGCAGTGCCTGGCAGTATGCCGGTAACCAACCCTGTGTTGAGGCCGACAGTGGCGACAATGGGGTTATTAGTGGTCCAACTGACGGTATTGGTGACATTTACACTGCTGCCATCGCTGTAACTACCTGTGGCAGCGAGTTGACCAGTAAGACCGGTGACCAGGGTCAACGGCGGTACTGTGATGGTGAGCCCGCCCGCATTGAGCACGGCACTGGTGATAGTCACAGCCAGGGTTGCGGTCTGCCCATCCAGGGTCCCCGTGATGGTGGCAGTGCCAGGGGCGACGCCGGTCACCAAGCCAGATGCATTGACGGTGGCGACCGCCGGGTTGCTGC
>NZ_JRGL01000170.1 GCF_000764655.1 Aeromonas aquatica | reverse complement strand
CTGTAATCTACATGGGAATCAATCAATATGGGGCGATGGTATCTTGCCTGTCACAAGACAGGAAAACACAATGCATTTAAGGTCCAGATGTTCCTGGCTCGTCTGAATGTGGAAGTATTTATTCCCCAGATCTGTTGTCGTCAGCCAAGATCGGATCGCCCCGGGCATTTCAGATCGGTTTTGGAGCCCTTGTTTCCAGGCTATTTATTTATTTATTTTGATCCCGAGGTGCATCACACCTCAACAATTGCAGCCTGTCCTGGCATGAACCATCTTGTTCGGTTTGGCGGGGTAATCAGTCCTCTGCATGAGGCTGTGGTCGCCGAAGTCATGCAGTTGGTACTGACGGTAAATCCTGATGGAAGCCGACCAACTAATGCTGTTATGAGTGATGAGCTCCAAGCCCAAGAAATACAGGTCCTGACCGATGCACAGCGTCGGCAGATGCAGCAGGTTATTGAAGAAAAAGATGGGACGGCACGTTGTGCACTCTTCTATGCGTTGGCTGAGACCATCAGAGACTGATGTCACAACGTCTGGGATTTTCATCAATCAGTTCTAAAATACCTATTTGTAACACGGGGTAAATCGTTATCAATAAGAGCGAAGTCGGAAGTGCCATGAAAAAGAGTGACATCAGGAAACAGCGGGTATACCGGGCGTTAATGGATCTCTGTCCAGTAATGGAAGAAGGAGTGCCACCCTATGAGGCATGGCCCAAGACGCGGGAAGTCGCAGATGCATGCAATGAAACCATTTATTCTGCACGTCTGCACTTGTTGGCACTGGCACAAGAAGGCCGAGTTTTTTGTTCATATAAAAATGTGAATAACTCTCTGCGCTGGTATCCTCGCCGGCACAGGGCACCGTGGGACGACGAGGTGCAGGGGAATTGACGAGCATGATGTGCCGTTAACCGCTATCCAATATCATATCTTTAGTTTTTATCATAAATTCCTTATCGATTCGGAAATGTTCATAAGATGATGAACCAATAATTACCACGATTGTAATATAGTTGTAATATTACAGCCATAAAATGATGGCTTGCTATCAGAAGCGGATGGGGATGGTCCATATAGTGGTTTGGTATTAACACTGTTTATTTATTTTCATTAATTTTCAGTTCAGCTGAATGGTAATATCATTCAGTCTCATGAATTGCTTGATGATAATAATAAAATAATAATAAAATAATAACGTGAACAATCAAGGAAATGCGTTACCAGAATGGCTCGTTGTCAGGGATGTGTAATATCAAGAATATATGTGCGGACATTTACGCTGTCATATGGTCTTGCCCGGTTTGTTGAAGTGAACGTTAATTTACTTGGGATGTATTCAGATTCAGGCGTTGAAAACCCCGGTCTGGAATAGACAAGTTTTAAATTTATTATTTACACATTCATTTGAGGTTTAAAAGTTTTTATGAAAAAGTCCCTGTTAGCCGTAGCTGTTGTTCTGTCCGCTGGTATGAGCTTGAATGCGTTCGCTATCGAAGCGCCGACGGTTGTTACCGGTGGCACCGTGTATTTCAACGGTGAAGTTGTCAACGCGGCGTGTGCGGTGAGCTCTGACTCCATGGATCAAACCGTCTATCTGGATCAAGTACGTACGGCAGCGTTCAATTCAACGTCGGATGCACCTGCGAATCAGCCGGAAAGCTTCGAGATTAAACTGGTCGACTGTGATCCCACCGTGCAGGCCACTGCCGCGGTGTCGTTCAGCGGTACGACCGTGAGCGGCAAGACCTCCGTGCTGGCCAACACGGCGGGTGCCGGTGCTGCCCAGGGTGTGGGTCTGGTACTGATGGGGCCGGATGGTGCCGTGCTGCCGATCAACACCGGGGTTCCATCAAGCACTGTGTCGGTCATGGATGGTACTACCGTCATCCCATTGTCGGTCGATTATATCTCCACCAGCACAACGGTGACGCCAGGCCCCGTCAGCAGCGTGGCTAACTTCAATGTGCATTACGAATAAATAGCGTGATAGCTAAATAGAGTGACAGGGTGACTCGCTTGGCGAGTCACCCTTTTATGGCTATATCCCAAATTTAGATGGCATGGGGCCCTGGCGTCCCGTGTCAGCAGTGTATGAGTTCTATTTCCCGCTCTCGCCTCCGTCTTCGCCGCCAGCGCCGATATTTCCCGTCCGATAGATAGGCATCCGGATCATTTACATGGACGGCGCGGTTGCTTCCTTCATGTCATTGCTGCCTGAGGTGGAGTGAACACAAGGCGTGCAGAGACAAGGGATCTCGTGTGAGCGAGGTGAGGACTCTCTCTTGATGGCCTGGGTCCACCAATCCCCGGGCATCATTTTGTTATCGGTCGTTGTGAAGAGGTCAGTCGGTGCAAAGAGTATTGCAGGGGACGTTATTGTCCATTCTGGTAGTGATGCCGTCGTTCGGTGCCGTGGCTGACGAGCGCCAGAAAGTGCATACCGCCGGCGATATCAACCTTGAAGGCCGCATCGTTTACTC
>NZ_JRGL01000017.1 GCF_000764655.1 Aeromonas aquatica | reverse complement strand
GGGTACGGGTCAGCAGGGTGCGGCTCAGGAACAGCTGGGCCAGCTTGACGCTGGCGGCCGCCAGCAGGATCAGGGTGGCCATGGCGGCGGCCGCCGCGGTATCGCCGGAATCCTCCATGTTGAGCACGGCGATGGAGGCGAGCACGCTGTCGCTGGAATAGAGGAAGATCACCGCCGAGGTGGTGGTCATGGCGTTGACGAACAGATAGATGAAGATCTCCAGCAGCGCCGGAAGGGAGGCGGGCAGGGTCACCCGCCAGAACGCCTTCCAGAGGGGGATGCGCAGGGAAATAGCCACCAGCTCCAGCTCCCTGGGCAGTTGCTTGAGGCAGGTCACCGCCGTCATGTGCCCCACGGTGTAGTAGTGGATGACGCAGGAGAGCACCATCAGCGGCAGGGTGCCATGGAGGTTGCCGAGCAGGCTGTCCGGCCGGTTGAAGAAGAAGATGTAGCCCAGCCCCAGCACCATGCCGGGCACCGCCAGCGACAGCATGGCCAGCAGGTGCAGCAGCTGGCGAAGCCATGCGAAGTGGCGCCCCTTCTCCTGCGCCCAGGCCAGCACCATGACCAGCACTGTGCCCACAAGGGCGGTATAGAGGCCCAGCTGCAGGGTGTTGGTAAAGGGCTGCCAGCCATAGACGCTGTTGCTGTCAAAGGCGTAGTGATCCAGCGTCAGCTCAAGGTTGTAGGGCCAGAACTGCACCAGGGAGCCGTAGACCGCCATGCCGACCAGCGCCAGAAACAGCAGGGCCCAGAGGGCGCACCAGCCGAGCGCCAGCAGATCTCGCACGCGATGGGGCTTGGGCTGATAGTGCACCGCCTTGGTGCTGCTCTGCTCCTGCATCTTGCTGCGCACCCTGTGCTCCAGCGCAAAGCTCAGCAGCGCCGGCAGCAGCAGGGTGACGCTGGCGACCGCCCCCAATGCGAAGTTCTGCATCCCGATCACCTGCCGGTAGATATCGGTGGCCAGCACGCTGTACTGGCCACCAATCACCTTGGCCACCCCGAAGTCGCAGATGGTGAGGGTGAAGACGGCGATGGCGGCGCTGAGCAGGCCATAGCGGGCGGTGGGCAGGGTGACGGTGACAAAGGTGCGCCAGCCGCTGCTGCCCAGCACCCGGGACGCCTCATAGAGACGGGCATCGCTGTGTCCCAGCGCCGTGATGAGGATCATCAGGGCGTGGGGGAAGCACCAGAAACCGAGGCCGATGACGATGCCGATGGGGCCGTAGATACTCTCGCCCCCAAGCAGCCCCTTAGCTACCCCCTGATTGCCAAACCAGTAGACCAGACTGATGGCGGGCAGCAGGGAGGGCATCAAGAGCGGAATGAGGCCGACGAGGCGAAACAGGCTCTTGCCCGGCATGCAGGTACGGGTGAGGGCATAGGCGTAGCCAAAGGCGATGGTCACCACCAGGGCGGTGATCAGCACCCCGAGCCAGAGGGTGTTGCCTATGGTGCGGGTCAGGTTGGGGGAGAGGACGTAGTCCCGAAAGTTCGCGAGCCCCACCCAGTTGCCGTCCATGTCCTGCAGGCTCTTTTGCAGCATGGCGAGCAGGGGTAGCAGCAGGCCACCGATCAGCAGGGCTATGCCCAGCAACAGCAGCACGAGCTGGATCAGGCTGTCCCGGCTCCAGCCGCTGCAGAGCCGCTGCCACAGGGAGTAGCGAGGCAGACCTTCTTGGGTTGTCAGTGCCGGGGTGGAGAGATGAGGGCTCATGGACGCTCTCCTTCAAAGAGCTGCATGGCCCCGGCGGGCCAGTGCAGGGAGCAGCGCATGCCGCTGCGCCAGCCCCCCTGCTCGCGGTGGGGCTGCGCCTGGGTGGGGCGCTCCACCAGAATTTGCTGCGGGCCGAGATAGGTGTCGGCGGTGCAGATGAGGCGCTGGGCGGCGCCGAGAAACTCCACCTGTTCGATCCGTGCCGCGACGCCATGTTGACCCAGATAAGGCTCGTCCGGCGCGCCCAGGGTGATGGCCTCCGGGCGTATGGCCACCTGCAGCTTGCTGCCCGCCGCCGCCCGGTTGGCGAGTGTCAGGGGTTGTTCATTGAGTCGCACCTGGGTGGGGCTTAGCACCAGGGTCTCGAGAAAGTTCATGGTGCCAACGAAGCTCGCCACGAAGCGGCTCGCCGGCTGGTGGTAGATCTCTTGTGGGGTGCCCACCTGCACTATGTTGCCGCTCTCCATCACCACGATGCGATCGGCCATGGTCAGGGCTTCCTCCTGATCGTGGGTCACCATGATGGTGGTGATGCCCAGGCGCTGCTGCAGGGCGCGGATCTCGCTGCGAAGATGAGTGCGCACCAGGGCATCCAGCGCGCTCAGGGGCTCGTCCAGCAGCAGCAGACCGGGGGAGAGGGCAAGCGCGCGGGCCAGGGCGACCCGCTGCTGCTGGCCGCCGGAGATCTGGCTCGGGTACTTGTGGGACTGGGCAGTGAGAGCCACCAGACCCAGCCAGTGATCGACCCGCTCCTTGATGGCATCCCGTGCCAGTCCCTGATTCTCAAGGCCGAAGGCGATATTCTGGGCCACCGTCAGGTTGGGGAAGAGGGCATAGGACTGAAACACGATGCCAAAGTCGCGCTCCTGGGGCGGCAGGCGGGAGATATTGCGCCCCCCTTGCCAGATCTCGCCGCTGTCTGGCAGATCCAGCCCGGCGATGGCCCGCAGCAAGGTGGTCTTGCCGCAGCCGGAGGGGCCGAGAAAGCAGATAAACTCCCCCGGCTGGATGGTCAAAGAGATCCCCTTGAGGGCCTGGAAGGCACCGAACTGCTTGTTGAGATGTTGAATGTCCAGATAGGGCTGGGTCATGGTCATACTCGCTACCGATTTGGTATATACCAGTTTGCCGGTGAAGTGTGACGGTCAGGTGATTGGGGGATGACGGCTCGATGACAGTCAGATGACATCGGGTCACCAGCAGGTGGCTTGGCCGCGTGCAGATGGGCGGCGGCTACCAATTGAGAGCGAAGCAAACACTGGGGCTGAAACCAAAAAGCGAAGGCCAACCTGGGTTGGCCTTCGGCAATCGGTTTATTGGCTGTGGCTTGTTGGCATCGAGCAAACCGGCCTGATCTGGATTACTGTTTGGCTTCCGACTTGCCGTCGAAGCTGGCGCTCCACTGGGTCAGGATGGCGTTGCGCTCGCGGGCTGCCCAGGCAAAGTCGTTGTCGATCATCTGGCCCTTGATATCTGCCGGATAGCCCGCTCTCGGTTGGGCGGCCCCCGGGATGGCAACCACAGCGAACGACTTGTTGTAGAGGGCGTTGGCCTGCTCGGTGGCGGCAAAGTCGAGCAGTTGTTTGGCCGCTTCGAGCTTGGGCGTGCCCTTGATGATGGCGGCGGCTTCCATGTCCCAGCCCGAGCCTTCGCTCGGGAACACCACCTCTATGGGGGCGCCCTTGGCCTTGAGGCTGGTGGCCGGGAAGTCAAAGGAGATGCCGATCACCGTCTCGCCGCTGGCGGCCAGCTTGCAGGGGGCCGAGCCCGAGTGGGTGTAGCGGTCGATGTTCTGGTGCAGACCGTTCATAAACTGCCAGCCCTGCTGCTCGCCCATGGTCTGCAGCCAGCCGGCAACGCTCAGGTAGCCTGTGCCGGAGGAGCTGGGGTTGGGCATGATCACCTTGCCCTTGTAGATGGGCTTGGTGAGATCGGCCCAGCTGGTCGGTGCCGGTATTCCTTGCTTCTCTGCCTCTACCTTGTTGAAGCAGATGGCGCTGAAGAAGGCGTCCAGACCAATCCAGTGGGGCTCGGCCTTGCCGTCACGAAAACGGCTGTCGAGCTTGTCCAGTCCTTTCGGCGCATAGGCATTGAGCATCTGCTGCTGATCGAGCTGCATCAGGCTGGTGGCGGCCAGTCCCCACACCACGTCGGCCTTGGGCTGGGCCTTCTCCGCCAGCAGCCTGGAGGTGACCACCCCGGTGGAGTCGCGCACCCACTTGATGTTGATATCCGGGTGCTGGCGCTCAAACGCCGTCTTCAGCTCGCCGAGCTGCTCCGGCTCGAAGGCGGTGTAGACGGTGAGATCGGTCGCGGCCAGTGCCGGGGCTGTCATGGCGGCCAGCACGGCGGCGGCCAGCAAATGGGTTCCCTGTTTCATCCTCTTCTCCATTTAAATTGGCTTGGTATAAACCAGATTGGTCGAGAGAGAGGCTAGGGGAACTTTATGACGGTACGGTGACGGCTCAGTGACGTTTTGCCGCACTCGATTGGCCGTATTTAACCCTGGGTATCCACCTCTATCTCCAGGCTGTCGTGGCGCCAGTACTCCAGATCGAAGTCGAGCACCCGGCCGTGCTGATCGAAGTTGAGTCGCTCGAGGCGCAGGGCGGGTAGCCCGGCGGTGGCCCCCAGCGCCTTGGCCACCTCGTCCGGCAGGGCGGTGGGGAAGAAGCGCACCTGCATGCGGGCGTAATGGAGATCGTAATGGGCCTGGTAGATCTCGGTGAGGCTGCCAGCAAGATCCAGCTCCAGCAGGCCGGGCACCCGCGCTGGCAGGCAGTGGTTCTCGCAATAGCAGATGGCGCGCCCGTTGGCATAGCGCAGCCGCTTGAGTAGAAACAGGCTGTCGAACGGCTTGAGCTGCAACTGCGCCATCAGTGCCGGGGGCACCGCCTGGCGACTTTTCTCCAGCAGCTCGGTGCGCGGCTCGCCCCCTTGCTCTCGCACTATCTGGTGAAAGTTGGAGGTGCGCCTGGGGTTGAGGCGAAAGCGCGGCGGGGTGACGAACCAGCCCCGGCGATCCTCCCGATAGATGAGGCCGTTCGCCTCCAGCTGCACCAGCGCCTCGCGGATGGTGACCCGGGTGGTGCCGTAGAGCTCTCCCAGCAGCCGCTCCGAGGGGAGCTTGTCGTTGGGGGCCAGGCCCCCCGCCAGGATCTGGTTGGCGAGGGCATCCTTGATCTGCAGGTATTGGGGTTTGCTCATGAAAATCCTTGGCTGGGCAATGGTTGGGGCGCAGGTCCGGTCGCTAAATGGAGGCGATATAATGCGTTGGTAGATACCAGTGTTGCCCCTGTTGTTCAGGCTTCCTAGATTATCGCGATCCCGGCGCCGAAAATGAATTTTTTGTTGCACATGGCCCCACCCCTTTGACCTCGACGGGGCAGTTACCCACAATGCGCTCATTCTGGTATATACCAAAAGGAGCGAAGTCATGACCCATATTCCTGCGGCCCCCGCCGCCGTCGATTACCTGCTGCTGACCCCGGGCCCCCTCTCGACCACCGCCACTGTGCGGGCTGCCATGCTGCAAGACAGCTGCACCTGGGATGCGGACTATAACCTCGGCGTGGTGGAGCCCATCCGCCGCGAGCTGGTGCGGCTGGCCACTGGCCCGGAATATGAAAGCGACTACAGCGCCGTGCTGCTGCAGGGGAGCGGCAGCTATGTGGTGGAGAGCGTGCTGGGCTCGGCCATCGGCGCCGACGAGTGTCTGCTCATCATCAACAACGGCGCTTACGGCGCCCGCATGGGGGAGATGGCTCGCTGTCTTGGCCTGCGCCACCATGAGCTGGACTGCGGCGAGACGACCCGCCCCGAGCCTGCCGCCATCGACGCCATGTTGGTGTGTCACCCCGAGATCACCCACTTGGCCATGGTGCACTGCGAGACCACCACCGGCATGCTCAATCCCCTTGAAGAAGTCGCTGCACTCTGCCAGCGCCGCGGCATCCGCCTGATCGTCGATGCCATGAGCAGCTTTGGCGGCATCCCCATCGACATGGAGCGCCTTGGCATCGAGTTTCTCATCAGCTCCGCCAACAAGTGCATCCAGGGGGTGCCGGGCTTTGGCTTCGTCATCGCCCGCCGCGCCGCGCTCATGGCCTGCGCCGGTCGCGCCCGCTCGGTCTCCCTCGACCTGCACGCCCAGTGGCAGACCATGGAGCAGCAGGGGGGCAAGTGGCGCTTTACCTCGCCCACCCATACAGTGCTGGCCTTCGCCCAGGCCCTGCGCGAGCTGGACGAAGAGGGGGGCATTGCCGCACGCCATCAGCGTTACAGCGAAAATCAGTGCACTTTGGTGGCGGGGATGGCCGCGCTCGGCTTTGTGCCGTTGCTGCCAGAGGAGTGGCAATCTCCCATCATCACCGCCTTCTACTCCCCGGCCCACCCGGACTACCGCTTCGCCGACTTCTATCAGCGGCTCAAGGGGCAGGGCTTTGTCATCTATCCGGGCAAGGTCTCCCAGGCGGATTGCTTCCGCATAGGCAATATCGGGGATGTGACGCCAACGCAGATGCGTGCGCTGCTCGCCGCCATGGCCGGCGCCTGCCACTGGCAAGGGGAAGCGTGATGAAGCCGCACAATACTCTGCCCGGCGGCGATCTGCACGGCAGCGGCCGGGCCGACAGCGAAGGGGACATCAACCTGGGGGAAGGGCGCGTGCGCTGGTGGGCAGGCCAGGGCGAAGCGGTGCAGGCCGGGCTGGCAGAAGATAGCCGCTACTTTCTCCATCAGGCCCTCTCAACCCCCTGTCTGGATCTGTTGGAGGGGGCGCAGGGGAGCCGGTTGACCAGCGTCTCTGGCAAGCAGTACCTCGATTTTCACGGCAACAGCGTTCATCAACTGGGCCACGGTCACCCCAACGTCGTGGCCGCGGTGCAGCAGCAGCTTGCCGATCTGCCGTTCGCGCCCCGCCGCTACACCCATCAGGTCGCCATCGACTGCGCCCGCACCCTGGCCGAGCTGGCACCCGGCGATCTCAACCGGGTGCTGTTCGCCCCGGGCGGCAGCGAGGTGGTGGGAATTGCCTTGAAGCTTGCCCGCTTTATCACCGGCAACAGCAAGGTGGTGTCCCTCTGGGATGCCTTTCACGGCGCCTCCCTCGATGCCATTGCGGTCGGTGGCGAGGCCTGTTTTCGCGCCGGCATGGGCCCCTTGATGGCCGGGGTGGAGCGCATCCCGCCGCCCACCCGTTATCGCGGCGTCTGGTATCGCGGGGAGGGGGATGACCTGCACTACGCCGATTATCTGGAGTACGTCATCGAGAAGGAGGGAGGAATCGGCGCCTTTATCGCCGAGCCCATCCGCAACACCGATGTGCAGGTGCCCTCGAAGGCCTACTGGCAGCGGGTGCGGGAGATCTGCGATCGCCACAAGGTGCTGCTGATCGTCGACGAGATCCCCAATGCCCTCGGTCGCACCGGCCACTGGTTCAGCTTCGAGGAGTTTGGCATAGAGCCGGACATCATCTGCCTTGGCAAGGGGCTGGGGGGCGGGGTGGTGCCCTTTGCCGCGCTTATCACCCGGGATCGTTTCAATCAGGCGGCGGCTATTTCGCTCGGTCACTACACCCACGAGAAGAGCCCCATCGGCTGCGCGGCGGCCCTCGCCACCATAGACACCATTCGTGAAGAGGGACTGCTGGCCAAGGCGCGGGAGGATGGTCGCTTCATGGCCGCCGAGCTCGCGGCGCTTGCCGAACGCCACCCGCTGATCGGCCAGGTGCGCGGCATAGGTCTCTTGTGGGCGCTCGATCTGGTGGTCGATCACCAGAGTCGAACGCGCAATAGCCAGGCCGCCGAGCGGCTGCTCTACCGCTGTCTGGAACTCGGGCTCAGCTTCAAGGTCTCCCAGGGCAACGTTATCCAGCTCTCGCCACCGCTCAACATAGCCCGCGCCGATCTGGTGCGCGCGCTCAGTATTCTCGATCACGCCCTCGGCGAGATCGCCCTTTCACCGGAACAGGAACATCACCATGACTGACTTGCAGATTGCCGTAGCCCCGACCACAGACGTGGAGGCGCTGATCCTCGACTGGGCCGGCACAGTGGTCGATTTTGGCTCCTTCGCCCCCACCTCCATCTTCGTCGAGGCCTTCGTCCGCGCCTATGACTTCGCGGTGACGCTGGATGAGGCGCGCCAGCCCATGGGGTTGGGCAAGTGGGACCATATCGCCGCCCTGGGCCGTCTGCCCTCGGTGGATGCTCGCTGGCAGGCCCGCTTCGGCCACCCCATGAGCCGCGAAGAGGTGGATCACCTCTACCACACCTTCATGCCGCTGCAGATAGCGGCGGTGACCCGCTTCGCCGCCCCCATCCCGGGCGTATTGCCGGTGCTGGCGAGCCTGCGGGCGCAGGGGCTGCGCATCGGCTCCTGCTCGGGCTACCCCCGTCCCGTGATGGAGGCGCTGGTACCGGCGGCGGCCGAGCACGGCTATAGCCCGGATCACTGGGTCGCCACCGACGATCTCAAGGCGGGCGGGCGCCCCGGTCCCTGGATGGCGCTGGCCAACGTGATTGAGCTCGGGTTAAGCGCCGTGCATCGCTGCATCAAGGTGGACGACGCCGTGCCCGGCATCAGCGAGGGTCTGAATGCCGGCATGTGGACAGTGGGGCTGTCGGTTTCCGGCAACGAGTTTGGCGCCACCTTGCAAGCGTTCGCCGCCATGAGCGAGGCGCAGATCGCCGCCCGGCGCGCGCCGGCCGAGGCCAAGCTGCGCGCCGCGGGGGCCCACTACGTGATCGATACCCTGGCCGACATCGCCCCCGTCATCACGGATATCAACCGCCGCATGGCGGCTGGCGAACGGCCCTGAACAAGGTGGCGTGAGGGATGGGGGCTTGGGGTGTCTCCGCCTTGCAAGCCGATGGATCCTGAAGAGCAGACATAAAAAAACCGGCGCCTGGGCGCCGGTTTTTAGTCACTACGACTCGATTACAGAGAAGCGGTGAAGGTACGGGTGATGACGTCTTGCTGTTGCTCTTTGGTCAAAGAGTTGAAGCGAACGGCATAACCGGATACGCGGATGGTCAACTGCGGATATTTCTCCGGGTTTTCCATGGCTTCCAGCAGCATTTCACGGTTCATCACGTTGACGTTCAGGTGCTGACCACCTTCCAGGTTGGCTTCATGGTGGAAGTAACCATCCATCAGGCCTGCCAGGTTGGCTTTCTGGGATTCCATGTCTTTACCCAGCGCGTTCGGCACGATGGAGAAGGTATAGGAGATACCATCTTTGGCGTAGGCGAACGGCAGCTTGGCGACGGAAGTCAGTGAGGCAACGGCACCCTTCTGGTCACGACCGTGCATCGGGTTGGCACCCGGGCCAAACGGCGCACCGGAGCGACGGCCATCCGGGGTGTTACCGGTCTTCTTGCCGTACACCACGTTGGAGGTGATGGTCAGCACGGACTGGGTGGCCACGGCGCCACGGTAGGTGTTGAGCTTCTGAATCTTCTTCATGAAGCGCTCGACCAGGTCACAGGCGATGTCATCGACGCGAGCGTCGTTGTTACCGAACTGCGGGTACTCACCGTCGATCTCGAAGTCGATGGCAATGCCATCTTCGTCACGAACCGGCTTGACCTTGGCGTACTTGATGGCAGACAGGGAGTCAGCTGCCACGGACAGACCGGCGATGCCGCAAGCCATGGTGCGATAGACGTCACGGTCGTGCAGCGCCATCAGGGAGGCTTCGTAGCTGTACTTGTCGTGCATGTAGTGGATGATGTTCAGGGCGGCGACGTATTGCTTGGCCAGCCAGTCCATGAAGTGATCCAGCCTGTCCATCACGTCGTTGTACTCGAGGTACTCACCCTTGACCATTTCAGTCTTGGGACCGATCTGGATCTTGAGCTTCTCGTCCATGCCGCCGTTGATTGCATACAGCATGGTCTTGGCCAGGTTGGCACGGGCACCGAAGAACTGCATCTGTTTGCCGATGATCATCGGGGACACGCAGCAAGCGATGGCATAGTCATCGTTGTTGAAGTCCGGACGCATCAGGTCATCGTTCTCGTACTGAACGGAAGAGGTCTCGATAGATACCTTGGCGCAGTACTTCTTGAAACCGACCGGCAGCTTCTCGGACCACAGGATGGTCAGGTTCGGCTCAGGGGACGGGCCCATGGTGTACAGGGTGTTCAGCATACGGAAGCTGTTCTTGGTGACCAGGGTACGGCCATCAACGCCCATACCGGCCAGGGTCTCGGTCGCCCACATCGGGTCGCCGGAGAACAGTGAATCGTATTCAGGGGTACGCAGGAAGCGAACCATGCGCAGCTTCATGACCATGTGGTCCATCAGCTCCTGGGCTTCTTGCTCGGTGATCAGGCCTTTCTTCAGGTCGCGTTCGATGTACACGTCCAGGAAGCTGGAGGTACGACCGAAGGACATGGCGGCACCGTTCTGGGACTTGACTGCCGCCAAGTAGGCGAAGTAGGTCCACTGCACGGCTTCTTTGGCGTTCTTGGCCGGTACTGAGATGTCGCAACCGTATTTGGCGGCCATGACCTTCATCTGTGCCAGGGCACGGTGCTGCTCGGAGATCTCTTCGCGCAGACGGATGGTGGCTTCCAGGTTGACGCCGTTTTCCAGGTCAGCTTGCAGAGACTTGAACTGGGCCAGCTTGTCGGCCATCAGGAAGTCGATGCCGTACAGGGCGACACGACGGTAGTCACCGATGATACGGCCACGGCCGTAGGCATCCGGCAGACCGGTGATGACGCCAGACTTGCGGCAGTTCAGGATGTCCTTGGTGTAGACATCGAACACGCCCTGGTTGTGGGTCTTGCGGTACTCGGTGAAGATCTTCTCGACCATAGGGTCAAGTTGACGGCCGTATACTTCGCAGGAAGTCTTGACCATCTTGATACCGCCGTTGGCGATGATGGCGCGCTTGAGCGGCTTGTCAGTCTGCAGACCGACGATTTGCTCCAGGCTCTGGTCGATATAGCCGGCATCGTGAGCGGTAATGGTGGAGGGCAGGTCAGTATCAAAATCGACCGGCGCGTGAGTGCGGTTCTCGATCTTGATGCCTTCCATGACCTTGTCCCACAGCTTGGTGGTAGCTTCGGTCGCGCCAACCAGGAAGGAC
Source organism: Aeromonas aquatica (assembly GCF_000764655.1). Classification (GTDB taxonomy): domain Bacteria; phylum Pseudomonadota; class Gammaproteobacteria; order Enterobacterales; family Aeromonadaceae; genus Aeromonas; species Aeromonas aquatica. The sequence continues at coordinate 71,403 of NZ_JRGL01000017.1, read as the reverse complement.
TCGTCACCTTCATACGGGGTGTAGTTCTTCTGGATGAAGTCACGGGTGTTGACAGAGGTCTGCCATTCACCGGCCGCGAAGCCTTCCCATGCTTTTTGGAACTGTTCGTTAAGTTCTGCCATTTTCATTACCTCTCAAGGTATTTATGTGTCAGCCGCCATCCTTAATGATGGCGACGGAAGATAAACCAGTAAGTCAAGCCAACCATGACGCCACCACCAATGATATTACCAATGGTGACAGGAATAAGGTTGTGTAGAACGAAGTTGGATACGGTCAGGTCGGCGAAGGTGGCCGGGTCCTGGCCGATGGCCTGCCAGAATTCCGGACTCGCGACGCTGTGGATAGCGATACCGACCGGGATCATAAACATGTTTGCGATGCTGTGCTCAAAACCGGAGGCCACGAACATGGCGACGGGGAGCAGCATGACCATCACCTTGTCGGTGGCACTGCGGGCGCCAAACGCCATCCACACGGCGAGACACACCATGAGGTTGCAGAGAATACCGAGGGCAAGGGCCTCGAAGAAGCTGTGGTGGATCTTGTGCTGGGCGACTTTCAGGGCGTTCAGACCCCACTGTCCATCCGCCGCCGTGTACTCGGCCGACATGATGATGAGCGCCACTACGATGAGGCCACCGATGAGGTTGCCGAAGTAGACCAGGCCCCAGTTCTTGAGCAACTGGGCCCAGCTGATGCGATTGGCCGCCTTGGCCACCAGGGTCAGGGTGGTGGAGGTGAACAGCTCGGCGCCGAGCAGCACGCACAGGATGAGGCCCAAGGAGAAGCACAGCCCCCCCACCAGCTTGGCCATGCCCCAGGACATGCCGCTGCTGCCGGTGGTGACGGTAATGTAGAAAACAAACGCGATGGCGATGAAGGCGCCTGCGGTGATGGCCAGTGGGATGGTCTTGTATGCAGGCTTGGTGGCCTTGGCATAGGTGATATCTTCTGCCAGTGCAGCGATGGCTTCGGGCTTCAGACAATCAAAGGGAGATTCTGCTTTCAATTCTCATGTACCTGCATATTTTGCCTGTGGAAATCATAACAAAGGGCCAGATCGCCAAAATTGACATCGATCAAGAATTACAGATTGTGAATGTAATTTTACTACAGAAATTTGAGCCCTCTGGAAGCTTGACTTTACAGCCGATTTCAGGTGAAACAGAATTGGTGGTGTCGTTAAGTTGATGATTTTAAACTATTTAAAATTATTTTTTCTTAAAATATATCGGCAAGATAGCTTTGCGGCAACGCTGCACACAAGTGCCCTGATTGACAACCCCCTAAGAGGTATTTTTTGTTTTTTATTTCATCCCTGAATAACAGCCAGCCAAAGCGTAGACCATAAAACAGAAGGGGCCATCGGGCCCCTTCGTTACATTACCACATCAGACCCAGGAATGGGCTCGTTTGGCCTTCTGTAATTTCTCATAGGCGGCCAGCAGTTTCTGGTGCAGCGGGAACTGGGAGAGCGACAGGTCGGCCGCCTCCAGCCCGTGGAAGCGTGCCTCACCGCTGGCGTGGGCCCAGGCCTCGGCCAGGGTCTCTTCCCCGAACATGCGGCTGAACACGGCGCGGTACTGCTCGGGATCGCGATCTTCATCCAGGAACAGCTCGACGCAGGCGCGCAGGGCGCGGTAGTAGTTGGTGCGATCGCTCGGGAACACCGACTGGTTGTATTCCATGGTCCAGTCGATGAGATCCAGCGCGCTTTCCAAGTCACCAGCGGCCAGCGCCAGCATGGCTTTAAGCTCGCCGACCCGGAGGGTGTGCAGGGCGGTGCCCTTGGCGGCGGCGATGCCGAGCAGCTCGCGCACCCGGGTACGCTCGTCGTGCCCCTCTTCATCCAGCTGATCGAACAGCGCCATGTACTGCTCCGCGTCCCACTCCAGCGCCGGCAGGGCCAGCAGGGTCTCGCGCAGGTGGGCGCCCATGGTGTTGTTGGCCAGCAGCAGATCCTCGACCGGGTAGATGTCGGACATGCCGGGCACCAGGATGCGACAGGCGTAGACGCCGAGGTGCTCGTAGTCGGCGATGTAGACCGGCTGCTCCAGCTCGTGGAAGATGCCGATCAGGTGGTCGAATTCTTCTTGGGAGCTACCACGGAAGTCCCAGTCGGCGAATTCGAAGTCGGCTTCCTGCTTGAACAGATCCCAGCTGATGAGGCCGGAGGAGTCGATGAAGTGGGTCTCCAGGTTGTGGTGATCCGCCACCTGCTCGTTGTCAAACGAGGGGGGGACGAACACGTCCAGATCCTTGAGACCACGGCCCTGCAGCAGCTCGGTGACGGTGCGCTCGAAGGCCACTTCGAAGCGCGGGTGGGCGCCGAAGGAGGCGAAGCAGGTGCCGTTGCTCGGGTTGAGCAGCACCACGCAGATGACCGGGTAACGGCCGCCGAGGGACGCATCGAAGCTGTAGATGGGGAAGCCTTCGGCCTCCAATGCGGCGATGGAGGCCGCGATGCCGGGGTAGCGGGCAATCACCTCGGCCGGGATCTCCGGCAGGCTGATGGCCTCGGCGATGATCTTGTTCTTCACGTGGCGCTCGAACACCTCGGACAGCCCCTGAGTGCGGGCCTCGGTCTTGGTGTTGCCGGCGCTCATGCCGTTGGAGACGTAGAGGTTGCCGATGATGTTCATCGGGATGTAGACGGTCTGGTGATCGGACTGGCGCTCGAACGGCAGCGCGACTATGCCGCGCTCCTCGTTGCCGGATTGCAAGTCCACCAGCATGTCGGCGGTGACTTCACCGTCCGGGTTGTAGAACTTGCGGGTGAAGCCGTCGAGCAGACCGGTGGGCAGCTGATCCCCTTCGATGGGGAACCACTTCTCGTTCGGGTAGTGGACGAAGTCGCCGTTGGCAACTTGCTCCCCCAGATAGAAGTCGGCGAAGAAGTAGTTGGTGGAGAGACGCTCGAAATACTCGCCGAGGGCCGACGCCAGGGCGGCCTTCTTGCTGGCACCCTTGCCGTTGGTGAAGCAGAGGGCGCACTCCTTGTCGCGGATGTGCACGGACCAGACATTGGGCACAGGGTTGAGCCAGGAAGCCTCTTCGATATCAAACCCCAGGGCTTGCAGCTTGGTCTGGAAGCGTTCGATGGAGTCTTCCAGTGCCGCGTCCTTGCCGGGAATAAAAGTGTGGTCGGTCATCACAATATCCTGATTTTTATTGACTCATGTTTGGCCGCAGATAATAGCATGAGTCGGCGGGGAAGCGGCGAGGACAATCCCATTCCAGGGGCGCTGCGCGCTGCAATCCGGGGCCGTTATGCCCCTCCTTTATAAGTTTCTCTAAACAACATTAAGAAAAAGTAGTTTTTTTTATGGTCCGTCTATCTCCATCATGGGCCCCTCTTGCTCGGGGAGGGTATACGCGCCGCATTCCGGTACGGGTCGCCCTTCATTATTGCCTTCCCCAGAGCCTATCCATTGGGAGTTGCTATGCCATTGATGACACCACAGATTACACCCGGCGTGACCACCCTGGCTCCGGGATTTCGGGCCCTGAGCATTCTGGTCGACGGGGCCCCCATCGTCGATGCCGAGGTCGGCAGTCGGGCCCTGGCGCAGGCCTGCCAGTCGGTCGCGGCGGGAGGCGCCCCCTGGGCACAGGATCACCTGCGCGCCTGGGACGAAGTATTCAAGCGCTTCGGCGCCAAGCCCCAACGCACCCCCTGTTCGGCCCAGGCCCTGCTCAAGCGGGTGCAGCGTGAGGGCAGCCTGCCCTGCATCGATCCCGTGGTGGATCTCTACAACGCCATCAGCATCGAATACGCCATCCCGGTCGGCGGCGAGGATTTGACCGCCTATGAGGGGGTGCCGCGCCTCATCGTGGCCGACGGCAGCGAGCTGTTCGACACCATGAAAGAAGGGGAGCCCGCCCATGAAAGCCCGGAGCCCGGTGAGGTGGTGTGGCGCGATGACAGGGGCGTGACCTGCCGGCGCTGGAACTGGCGGCAGGGAGTCAGAACCCGGCTCAGCGCCGAGTCCGGGCAGATGTGGTTCATCCTGGAGAGCCTGCCGCCGATGCCGCTGGCGGCGCTGCAGGAGGCCGGTGATCGGCTGATCGAGGGGTTGAGGCAGATGATGCCGGACGCCAACATAGAGCAAGAGCTGATCGGCTGCCTGACTGAGGGATAACGCTGGCCTGGGCATAAAAAAGTGAGAAGAGGATGGCCACCCTGAGTGGCCATTTTTATGCGCACTGATCGGGGCTTGTCGAGAGCCGAGCCGTTGATAAACATCTGACCATGGCAGCTAGATATGCTGCTTTATATGTACCCTACAGATAAAGAAGGATAAAAAATCGCTAAAAGTAGTGATATATCGGAATGAGTGCGTGTCGCTTGGCACTGGTCACGCCGATGGAGCAGGGGATCGGTTAGTCCGCTCCCCTGTGTCTTCCCTAGCCGATAAATTTCAGCCCCAGGATGCCGCCCACGATCAGCGTCAGGCAGAGTACCCGCGCCAGGGTGGCCGGTTCGTTGAACAGCCAGATCCCCATCAGCACGGTGCCGACGGCGCCGATGCCGGTCCAGACCGCGTAGGCGGTGCCGAGTGGCAGCTGTTTGACCGCCATGGCGAGCAGCACCACGCTCACCCCCATGGCAGATAGGGTCAGCAGGGTGGGGAGGGGACGGCTGAAGCCGTCTGTGTATTTGAGGCCTATGGCCCAGGCGACCTCGAACAGGCCGGCCAGTAGCAGGAGTAACCAGGGCATGGTGAATTCCAGCGGGGCAGGGTCGTCCCTGCGGGGAGAGGAGCCTCGGGGTCGTCCCCAAGGGGCAGTGCGACTGCCAACCAGCGCCAATCATGCCCCAAAGCGCGTCTTGTTGCCAAGTGCCGCTGCCAAGGGGGCGACGGCGGTGGATATTGCGGCAATCGACACAGAATATTGCGCAATTCGACTTGCGCCCGCCGCGACAATCCGTAATGTGGACAGACGCAGTTTTTGCAAATCAATCTTGTGACGAACTTGTGAACGGACCCGCGTCCGGCAAGGGGTCACGGCGTATGACGCTTCGTTTTTAATAGCAGCTATCCAGGGTAGGACATTATGAAAAAAGTAGGTTTGGTCGGTTGGCGTGGCATGGTGGGTTCGGTGCTGATGAGCCGGATGCAGGAAGAGAAAGACTTTGCCCGCATTCAGCCCACCTTCTTTACCACCTCCCAGGCCGGTGAGGCCGCCCCCAACTTCGGCGTCGATGCCGGCACCTTGCAAGATGCCTTCGACATCGAGGCGCTGGCCGCGCAGGAGATCATCATCACCGCCCAGGGCGGCGACTACACCAAGGATGTCTATCCGCGTCTGCTGGCCGCCGGCTGGAAAGGCTACTGGATCGATGCCGCCTCCTCCCTGCGCATGGATAAGGACGCCGTCATCATCCTGGATCCGGTCAACGGCGACGTCATCGAGCAGGCCCTGAACAACGGCATCAAGACCTTCGTCGGTGGCAACTGCACCGTCAGCCTGATGCTGCTGGCCTTGGGCGGCCTGTTCAAGGCCGATCTGGTGGAGTGGGTGAGCGTGGCCACCTATCAGGCCGCCTCCGGTGGCGGTGCCCGCCACATGCGCGAGCTGGTTACCCAGATGGGCCTGCTGCGCGACGAAGTGGCGGTGGAGCTGGCGGATCCCGCCTCCGCCATCCTCGACATCGAGCGCAAGATCACCGAGAAGACCCGCTCCGGCACCCTGCCGGTGGACAACTTCGGCGTGCCGCTGGCCGGCGGCCTCATCCCCTGGATCGACACCAAGCTCGATAACGGCCAGAGCCGTGAAGAGTGGAAGGGCCAGGCGGAAACCAACAAGATCCTCGGCATCGAAGACGCTGCCATTCCGGTGGATGGCCTCTGCGTGCGGATCGGCGCCCTGCGCTGCCACAGCCAGGCCTTCACCATCAAGTTGAAGAAGGATGTGCCGCTGGCCGAGATCGAGGCACTGATCGCGGCTCACAACGACTGGGTCAAGGTGATCCCGAACGATCGCGACATCACCGCCCGCGAGCTGACCCCGGCCGCCGTTACCGGCACCCTCAGCATCCCGGTGGGCCGTCTGCGCAAGCTCAACATGGGGCCGGAATACCTGGCGGCCTTCACCGTGGGTGATCAGCTGTTGTGGGGCGCCGCCGAACCGCTGCGCCGCATGCTCAACATCTTGCTGGATCGCTGATAGGCGACGCGCTGCGCTGCACAGCAAAAAAGGAAGGCCTGGCCTTCCTTTTTTACGATTGATGCCCAATAAAAAACGGCAACCTAGCGGTATGCCGTTTTTCAATTTATCCAGTTTGACTCTTACATGTTCTGTGCTTCGTTTGGCACGATGACAGAGGCGTGATTTCCTTTCGGCCCCTGCTGCAGTTCAAAGTTGACTGCCTGACCTGCTTTCAAGGTCTTGTAACCTTCCATTTGTATCGTGGAGTAGTGAGCGAAGATATCTTCACCACCGCCTTCCGGACAGATAAACCCAAATCCTTTTGCGTTGTTGAACCACTTGACTGTTCCGGTTGCCATACATCTACATCCTTTTATTGATTACCCTGAAGTCGTTGAGTAACCTGCGCCAGCCTTATATAACTAGAACATCAGCCCATAGCAGACGGGCGCCGATTAGCAAGTAACCAATCTAGTCCAACTTTTGAGCGAGTCAAGAAGTTGTTAACAACCGATGTGATCTGGTTAACAAGTCTATTGACAATCTTCGACGAGACGGTAGTAATCTAGAGGTACCAAAGCGCAATTATGAGCAAGCAGAAAGAACTCTTTGCTAATGAAGAGATTGCACAAGCAGAGAAAACGAAGCTGCAACCGCCACCCATGTACAAGGTCGTGTTGAACAACGATGACTACACACCGATGGAGTTCGTGGTGGAGGTGCTGCAAAGGTTCTTTGGTATGGATCTGGACAAGGCCACTCAGGTGATGCTGAGTGTGCATTATAGTGGTAAGGGAGTCTGCGGCACATTTACCGCCGAGATTGCCGAGACCAAGATGGTCCAGGTTAACACCTACGCACGTAACAACGAACATCCACTGCTATGTACCATGGAAAAGGCTTGAATCTGATGACTTGATAGCGAGAACGACACCGCATTGTTGTTGTACTGAGGGGAGGTGCCTATGTTGAACAAAGATCTAGAAAAGACGCTGAACGAGGCTTTCAAACTGGCCCGTGACGAGCGCCACGAATTCATGACCGTCGAGCACCTGTTGTTAGCCCTGTTGGATAACAGCTCAGCCCATGAGGCGCTGAGTTCATGTGGTGCTGATGTGGAGCTGATGCGCAAGGAGATCCGCGCATTCATCAATCAAACGACCCCGCTCATCCCCCGCGATGATGAAGACCGTGAGACCCAACCCACCCTGGGCTTCCAGCGCGTGCTGCAACGGGCCGTGTTCCATGTCCAGTCGTCCGGCAATACCGAGGTGAGCGGCGCCAATGTGCTGGTCGCCATCTTCAGTGAGCAGGAGTCCCAGGCCGCCTATTTCCTGAAAAAAGCCGAAGTAAGCCGGCTGGACGTGGTGAATTTCCTCTCCCACGGGGTGCGCAAAGACAGCAAACCCGAGAACGGCGGTAGCGGCAATAATGCCGAGTCTGATGACGAGGTCTCCTCTGCCCAGATAGAGAGCTTTGCCACCAACCTCAACCAGCTGGTGCTGGAGGGACGCATCGATCCGCTCATCGGACGGGATCAGGAGCTGAGCCGTACCATTCAAGTCCTGTGTCGTCGCCGCAAGAACAACCCGCTGTTGGTGGGGGAGGCCGGTGTCGGCAAAACCGCCATCGCCGAGGGACTGGCTTATCGCATCGTCAAGGGCGATGTGCCCGAGGTTATCGCAAACAGCACCATCTATTCGCTGGACATGGGCTCCCTGCTGGCGGGGACCAAGTATCGCGGCGACTTCGAGAAACGTCTCAAGGTGCTGCTCAAGCAGATCGAGCGCCAGGAAGGGGCCATCCTGTTTATCGACGAGATCCACACCATCATAGGGGCGGGGGCGGCATCCGGTGGTCAGCTGGATGCGGCCAACCTCATCAAGCCGTTGCTCTCCAACGGTCTGCTGCGCTGTGTTGGTTCGACCACCTATCAGGAATATTCCCAGATCTTCGAAAAAGACCGGGCCCTGGCGCGTCGCTTCCAGAAGATCGATATCGTCGAGCCAAGTGTGGACGACACCACCCGTATCCTGATGGGGCTCAAGAGCCGTTATGAGTCACACCACGGCGTGCGTTACACCGTCAAGGCGATCCGGGCCGCGGTCGAGCTCTCGGCCAAGTACATCAACGATCGCCACCTGCCGGACAAGGCGATCGACGTGATCGACGAGGCGGGAGCGGGTCAGCGTCTGCTGCCCGTCAGCAAGCGCAAGAAAGTGATCAATGTGCCGGAAATCGAGGCCATCGTCGCCAAGATTGCCCGCATTCCGGAAAAATCTGTCTCTTCCTCCGACAAGGAGGTGCTGAAGAACCTGGAGCGCAATCTCAAGATGGTGGTGTTCGGTCAGGACAAGGCCATAGCGGTGTTGACCGATGCGATCCGCCTGTCGCGCTCCGGCCTGGGTAATGAGCGCCGACCCGTGGGCTGCTTCCTGTTTGCCGGCCCGACCGGGGTGGGCAAGACCGAAGTCACCCAGCAGCTCGGCAAGGCGCTTGGGGTCGAGGTACTGCGTTTTGACATGTCCGAATACATGGAGCGCCACACCGTCTCCCGCCTGATCGGGGCGCCTCCCGGCTATGTCGGCTTCGAGCAGGGGGGCTTGCTGACCGATTCGGTGCTAAAGCATCCGCACTCTGTGGTGCTGCTCGATGAAATCGAGAAGGCGCACCCGGATGTCTTCAACCTGCTGCTGCAGGTGATGGATAACGGGACCCTGACGGACAACAACGGCCGCAAGGCAGATTTTCGCAACGTGATCCTGGTGATGACTACCAACGCAGGGGTGCAGGAGACCCAGCGCAAGTCCATCGGCTTCCAGCAACAGGACATGAGCCACGACGCCATGGCGGTGATCAACAAGACGTTCAGCCCGGAATTCCGTAACCGGCTCGATCATACCATCTGGTTCAACCATCTGGACATGACGGTGATCCACCAGGTGGTCGACAAGTTCATCGTCGAACTGCAGGTACAGCTGGATGCCAAAGGCGTGTCACTCGAGGTATCCGAAGAGGCACGTCACTGGTTGGCCGAGAAGGGTTACGATCGGGCGATGGGTGCCAGACCCATGGGACGGGTCATTCAGGAGCACCTCAAAAAGCCCTTGGCCAATGAGATCCTGTTTGGTTCACTGGTCGATGGTGGGGTGGTGAAGGTGGAGTTGGTGGATAACAGCCTCAGCTTTGACTTTCAGGTCAATGTTGAAGCTGTCTCCCACTAAGTGTGTTGAATACCAGAAATGACAAAAAACCCCAGCCGAGAGGCTGGGGTTTTTTGCTGAATTCCTGGCTTAGCGAGAGCGGAAAACAATACGTCCCTTGGAGAGATCGTACGGAGTCAGAGCCACCGTTACTTTGTCCCCAGTCAGGATACGGATGTAGTTTTTGCGCATCTTGCCGGAAATATGAGCGATAACCACGTGACCATTTTCCAGTTCCACACGGAACATGGTATTGGGCAAGGTTTCGAGAATGGTACCCTGCATCTCAATACTGTCTTCTTTAGCCATTGAATCCTCTTGATAAGCCACAACAAAAAACCGCTGGATCATGCCGGATTTAAGGCTATGTGTAAAGTTTACTCGGGCTTGGTGTCGAATTTTTTCCATTCTCCCTGCACCAGCAGCTCGTGGGGCAGGTATTGGCGCTTGTAATTCATCTTGCGGCACGCCTCCACCAGATAGCCCAAATACAGCCAGCTACGACCGGTGCGCCGGGCAAGTTCCAACTGACTCAGAATGGCGAAGGTACCGAGGGAGCGATCGGCATAGTCCGGATCGAAGAAGGTGTACATGGCGCTCAGGGCATGGGGTAGCATATCCGTCGTGGCGACCCCGATGAGCCGTCCTTCTTTGCGCATCTCCAGATAAAGCGGGGGCATCCAGTCGCAATGCAGGAAGCCTTTGTACTGGGTGCGGCTCGGCGGGTACATGCTGCCATCGCGGTGGCGTTCGCGAATGTAGCGCTCGTAGAGCTGATAATATTCGGGTTTGTCGTCATAGCTCAGTACCAACTCCAGATCCCGGTTCAGTTGGCGAATGCGTTTCTGGCCGCGACTCGGCACGAAACGCTCGCTGTGGATACGCAGGGACTGGCAGGCACTGCAGGCTGGGCAGTGGGGGCGATAGATGTCGTTGCCACTGCGCCGAAATCCTGCCGTCAACAGCCGCTCATAGCCCGCGGCATTGAGCAGCTCGTGATCCATCAGCACCAGCAGTTGCTCCTGCTCGTGGCCGAGGTAGCTGCAGGGGTGTTTGGGGGTCAAGCCGACCTTGAGGATCACTTCTTCGGTCATAAGCTGATGCTCCCTGCCTGCCAGCAGCCATCGCTCAGTCGCTGCTGACTCAGACTCGCCAGGGCCGTTAGGAACTGGCGTCTGGGCCACTGTTCTATTCCCAGGGTCGCCAGGAAGTCGTTTTGCATCTGGCAGTCGATGAGGGCGCCGCCATGGCGGGCGAAGTGGCTGCAGAGCGCCACCATGGCCAGCTTGGCGCCGTTATCGATGCGGCTGAACATGGACTCGCCGCAGAAGACGCGACCGAGGGAGAGACCGTAGAGCCCGGCCTGCAGCTGGCCGTCCTGCCAGATCTCGATGGAGTGGGCGTGGCCCAGGCGGTGAAGTTGCTGATAGGCGTCGATCATGGGCGTGCTTATCCAGGTTCCACTGGCACTGCGACGGGGTGCGGCGCAGGCTGCTATCACCTCATTAAAGGCGCAATCGATGGAAATATCGAATGGGGTACGGCGGATAAACTTGTGCAGGCTGCGCCCTATGTGCAACCGCTCGGGCTCGACGACGCCTCTGGGATCCGGCGACCACCACAGCAGAGGCTGGTGCGGCTCATTCCACGGGAAGATCCCCCTGTGATAAGCTGCCAGCAAGCGGTCAGGGGAGAGATCGCCGCCGATGGCCAGCAGGCCGTTGGGCTCTTCCAGCGCATGGCTGGGGGAGGGGAACCAGCACAGCTCATCATCCAGTTGGGTAAGATAGCGAGACATAAGACAGAGGTTCATAGATGAAGGCCATTATCCTGATAGTATCCAGCTTGCTTGGCTTTGTCACGGCGCCCGCCTGGGCTGCGCCATACGAGCGCAACACGGCGCGTCCCGTGGATCAGGTGGTGTTTGGTCAGGTGGACACGGTGCGCAACATCACCCAGCGCCAGATGGTGGAGTCCGAGCATTCCGGCTGGAAGACCTTGGGGGGCGCCGTGCTGGGAGGCTTGCTCGGCAATCAGTTCGGCGGTGGCCATGGGCGGGAGATCGCCACTGCGGTGGGGGCCCTGGCCGGGGCGGCTGCGGCGCAGCAGTACCAGTCAGGCGGCAGCGTGGTGGAGAACAAGCTGGTTGAACTGCTCATTCGAAATGATCAGGACGGGCTTATCAACGTGATCCAGGATTACGATCCGGCCATGCAGTTCGCCAGTGGTGACAAGGTACGGATCCTTTACTTCAGCGATGGCGTGCGAGTCGACAAGACCTATTGAGCGCGCTCAACGAGCGGCAAGAGAAGGCAAGCAGGGGGAGGGGAATGACCCGGCGGCCACCACTAAGGGGCGCCGGGCGGTACTACACGGGATGCCTGTGTTGAGACTCGATCAGGCGTCCTGAGACACTATCTTGTCGCGGCCGGTGTTCTTCGCCTGATACAACTGGCGATCGGCTTCGCTCAGTGCCTCGTCCATGGAGAGCCGCCCGACGTTGATGACGCCAAAACTGGCGCGCACGAACAGCGAAATCTCCCGGGACAGCGGCTGCTGACGCATCTGCTGGCGTAGTCCCTCCAGCCGTTTGAGCAACACGGGTACGGTGCAATGGGGCACCATCAAGGCAAACTCCTCTCCTCCGAAGCGGGCAATCATGGCGTCGGGGAAGAACTGGGTGAGCAGGCGGGCCAGGTGGCAGAGCAGCAGATCGCCGATGGCATGGCCCCAGTGATCATTGACTTGCTTGAAGTGATCCACGTCGAGCACGCACAGGGTGAGCTGGGTTTGCTGGCGCTGATGCTCCTCAAACCACTTCTGTCCCTCGTTGAACCAGTAGCGCCGGTTGTAGAGCCCGGTCAGGTAGTCGCGATTGGCCGACTCCTGGATGCTGTTGAACTGCTCCAGCGCCTCCAGATTGTGGCTGACCCGGCACTGCAGCTCCTCGGGTTCGAACGGCTGATTGAGAAAGTCGTTTGCACCTTGCTTGAGGTAACGGGCGGAAAGTCCGCGCTTGTCCGACACCGAGATGCCGATGATGGCGAGCCGCTGTTTGCTGTAGCGCTCCCGCAGCATGCGCACCAGGCTGATGCCGTCTATCTCCGGCATGTAGTAGTCCACCAGCATCAACCGAATGGCGGGATTCTGCTCGAGAATGGCCAGGGCGTCGCGGGCGCTGTTTGCCTCATGCACCTGCAACAGCTGCTTGCGCAACTGGGCCATGGTGCGATGGCGGGCGGTACGGGAGTCATCGACCACCAGCACCTCGATGGCCTGGTTGAGGTAGAGACGGTGTACCAGGCTGACGGCGTATTGCAGGGAGTGGCGTGAATCCTTCATCACATAGTCCATCACCCCGGCCTCCAGCCAGGCTTCCCGCTTCTCCTCGCTGATGTCGGCGGTGAGGATCACCACCGGTAGGCCCTGAGTCAGCAGCACATTGACCGCCTCTCCGTTGGGGGCATCCGGCAGGGTGAGATCCACCAGGGCGACCACGTACTCCTCTCCCTGGCAGTGGCTGGCGCCCGCCAGGGTATCGAAGGCGTCGATCTCTAGCCCGGTTTGCTGGGTGATGGCCTGGATCAGCATGCGACGGATCGTCAGGCTGTCTTCGACTATCAATATTTTTCGTTTCATCCGGCTCCTTAAAAACAAAAGGGCATGCCTCTTGGCATGCCCTTTATATCCTTGTGCTTATTGTGCGTCCAGATATCGCTCTGCATCCAGTGCCGCCATGCAACCTGTGCCGGCGGAGGTGATCGCCTGACGATAAACATGGTCGGCCACATCCCCTGCGGCAAACACGCCCGGGATGCTGGTTTGGGTCGCAAAGCCTTCCAGGCCGCCACGCACCTTGAGGTAACCGTTCTCCATGGCCAGCTGGCCAGCGAAGATCTGGGTGTTGGGCTGGTGGCCGATGGCGATGAAGACGCCCATCAGCGGCAGCTCGGAGGTGGACTCGTCTCTGGTGCTGCGCAGGCGCACGCCAGTCACACCCATGTTATCACCCAACACTTCATCCAGGGTCTGGTGGGTGTGCAGCACTATGTTGCCGCTGGCCACCTTGTCGTGCAGGCGCTTGATCAGGATCTTCTCGGCGCGGAACTCGTCGCGGCGATGAATGAGGTGCACCTTCTTGGCGATGTTGGCCAGATAAAGCGCCTCTTCCACGGCGGTGTTGCCGCCGCCGACGACGGCCACTTCCTGGTTGCGATAGAAGAAGCCGTCGCAGGTGGCGCAGGCGGAGACGCCACGGCCCTTGAACGCCTCCTCGGAGGGCAGCCCCAGGTATTTGGCGGAGGCGCCGGTGGCGATGATCAGCGCATCGCAGCTGTATTCGCCGTTGTCACCCTTGAGGCGGAACGGACGCTGGGTCAGCTCCACCTCGTTGATGTGATCGAACAGGATACGGGTATCGAATTTTTCCGCATGGGCCTGCATGCGTTCCATCAGGGCCGGACCGGTCAGCCCTTCCGCATCACCCGGCCAGTTTTCCACCTCGGTGGTGGTGGTCAGCTGACCACCTTGCTGCATGCCGGTGATGAGCAGGGGATTGAGGTTGGCGCGGGCGGCATAGACGGCCGCGGTGTAACCGGCGGGGCCTGACCCTAAGATCAGCAGTTTGCTATGAGTAACTTGGCTCATGATGTGATTTCCGAGACGTGTTGAGTTTGCGCGATTGTAGGTAATTCGTGATCCGGGGTCAAAGGCCAGCGCATCGATTGTGGCAATCGGCGTCGAGGGGGAAAGGGGCTGGCATGGCGCCATAAAAAAACCGCCCATCGCGGGCGGATTTTCACTCATCACGTCCCCTTGCGGGGTCGGCGATCAGTTCAACAGGCTCAGGGGATCCGTGTAGGCCAGGCTGTGCGCCTCGGCCACTTCCCGGCAGGTGATCTTGCCTTCCATCACGTTCAGCCCGTGCAACAGGTGGGGATCGCCCAGCAGGGCCTTGCGATAACCCTGCTCGGCCAGCCGGATGATGAAGGGCAGGGTGGCGTTGTTGAGGGCCACGGTGGAGGTTCTGGCCACGGCGCCCGGCATGTTGGCCACGCAGTAGTGCACCACCTCATCGACGATGAAAGTCGGATCCTGATGGGTGGTGGCGTGGGAGGTTTCCACGCAGCCGCCCTGATCGATGGCCACGTCGACCACGGCCGAGCCCGGCTTCATGCGCGCAATGTGGTCACGGCTGACAAGTTTTGGCGCAGTGGCGCCGGGTACCAGCACGCCGCCGATGACCAGATCCGCCGCCAGGATGTGGCGCTCCAGGGTCTCGCGGTTGGAGTAAACCACCTTGGCCGCCCCCTGGAATTCGCTGTCGAGGCGACGCAGGGTGTCGATGTTGTTGTCGAGTATGGTGACATCGGCGCGCAGGCCGATGGCCATGCGGGCTGCGTTCGAACCCACTACACCACCACCGATGATCACCACCTTGGCCGGTTCGACCCCGGGGACGCCGCCGAGCAGCATGCCGCTACCGCCGCGGGACTTCTCCAGTGCCTGGGCACCGGCCTGAATAGACATGCGTCCGGCCACCTCCGACATGGGGGCCAGCAGCGGCAGACCACCACGGGCATCGGTGACGGTTTCGTAGGCGATGCAGACAGCGCCGCTGTCCTGCAACTCTCGGGTCTGGGCCAGGTCTGGCGCCAGATGCAGGTAGGTGAACAGGGTCTGGCCGGGGCGCAGCATGGCACGCTCGACCGCCTGGGGCTCCTTGACCTTGACGATCATCTCGGCTTTGGCGAAAACATCGCCAGCGGAGGCCAAAATTTCGGCTCCAGCAGCCAGATAATCTGCATCACTGAAGCCAATGCCACTTCCTGCACCGCTTTGGACGAAAACAGTATGGTTTCGTGCTGTTAGTTCACGTACACTGGCTGGAACCATGCCTACGCGATATTCATGGTTTTTTATTTCCTTAGGTACACCGATAATCATGCTATCCCTCGTCTATCGATTGGTGGTTTATGTTGCTGGAATGTTAAGTGGCATTTGCGCCTAGTATATTCAGGTATTGACAGGATTTGTGACCATAATTATAAGATAGCTGGTGATTCTTACCAAAAAATAGCCAAAGGATGGAATTAAATGATGGAAGCTAAGAGTCGGCTAAAGGATTTGGACAGGATTGACCGCAACATTCTGAACGAACTGCAAAAGGACGGCAGGATTTCGAATGTTGAGTTGTCCAAACGAGTTGGCCTGAGTCCTACACCGTGTCTAGAACGGGTTCGTCGCCTTGAGCGACAAGGTTATATCGAAGGGTATGCCGCTATTCTGAACCCTCATTATCTGGATGCGTCTCTGTTGGTATTCGTGGAGATTACCCTCAATCGTGGCGCCCCCGATGTGTTCGAGCAGTTCAACAAGGCTGTTCAGGTGCTCGAAGAGATCCAGGAATGCCACTTGGTCTCCGGTGATTTTGACTATCTGCTCAAGACCCGCGTCAGCGACATGTCGGCTTATCGCCGCTTGCTTGGGGAGACGCTGCTGCGTCTGCCCGGGGTCAACGACACTCGCACCTACGTGGTGATGGAAGAGGTCAAGCAGAGTAGTCGTCTGGTGATCAGCACCCGCTAAGCGGGTTATGCTGTGACTTGCAAGTTCCATGACGAGTCACGATAGTCAGAAACGAGCGGCTGGTCCGCTCGTTTCTTCTTATGGCGTATTCATGTTATTACCGTATTCATAGCCCCGCCTCAGGCACTGGCTGACAATGGGTGGGCTTTTCAGGGATACTAGGCCCCCTATCCCCGCATTACATGTTTTCAGAAAGGAGCCGGAGTTTGGCCGATAAAAAGCTGTTTACTCCTTTGTCAGGTACGCAACGGATCTTCGAGGCCGTCTTGATCGCCATCACCCTGATGGCTGCCTATCTCTTGCTTGCCCTCTTGACCTATCACCCCGCCGATCCCGGTTGGTCCCAGACCTCCTGGCAGGGAGAGGTGAAGAACCTGGCGGGCAGCGCCGGTGCCTGGCTCGCCGACATCACCATGTTTACCTTCGGTGCCTTCTCCTATCTGGTGCCCCCGCTGACGGTGCTGCTCGGCTGGAGCCTGTTCTGGCGCCCGAGCCGACTGCTGGAGGTGGACTATCTCACCCTGTCGGTGCGGATCATCGGTTTCGTGCTGACGGTGCTCGGCATGTCGGCCATTGCCAGCATGAACTTCAACGACTTGCAGAATTTCTCCGCCGGCGGCCTGGTGGGGGACGTGATCGCCTCCGCCGTGGTGCCGCTGTTTGGCGGCGTCGGTGCCAACCTGATGTTGCTCTGCTTCGTGGCCACCGGCATCACCCTGTTCACCGGCTGGTCCTGGCTCACCATCGTCGAGCGGATCGGGGCCACCTGCACCGGCAGCGTCAGCGCCGTCTACCACTTCCCCACCACCCTGGGTCGCTGGTTGACCGGGGGCTGGCGCCAGCCCCGTTATGAAGGGCCGGATCCCCTGCTGGAAGGGGGCCTGGGTGCCCTCGATCTGGATGACGAGGAAGACGAGCCACACAGCAGCTGGACGCGCAATCCCAAGGCCAAGGCCGGCGGCAAGGCCCAGAAGTCAAAATCGGACCAGTGGCTGCCGGAGCTCGACGAGGATACCTTCCAGTTCGATCCGCAGTTTGATGACGAAGATGACGAGGCGCCGGCCCCCGTCGCCAAGACCAGGCGCGTGGCCAATGGCCGTTCCCAGCCCCTGGCCAACCAGGATGAAGAGGATCTCGACTTGCCCTGGGCGGAAGGGGATGACGACGCCGTTGCCCCTGTCGCCGTGGCGCCCAAACCCAAACGCCGCCCGCAGCCGGGCATGGCCCCCTTGCCGAGTGTAGAGCTGCTGGACAGACCGCCCGCCAAGACCCAGATGATGAGCAAGGACGAACTGGACCGCATGGGCCGTCTGGTGGAGGCCAAGCTGGCCGATTACAACGTGCAGGCCAAGGTGGTCGGTGTCTATCCGGGTCCCGTCATCACCCGTTTCGAGCTGGATCTGGCGCCGGGCATGAAGGCGAGCAAGATCACCAACCTGTCCCGCGATCTCGCGCGCTCCCTCTCCGCCAGCAGCGTGCGGGTGGTGGAGGTGATCCCGGGCAAGACCTTCGTCGGCATCGAGCTGCCCAACCGGGTACGCCAGACCGTCTACCTGCGCGAGACCCTGGATTGCGAGGCCTTCTCGGGCAGCCACAACCCGCTCACCATGGGCCTGGGCCAGGACATCGCCGGCGAGCCCGTGGTGGTGAACCTCGCCAAGATGCCGCACCTGCTGGTGGCCGGTACCACCGGCTCGGGCAAGTCGGTGGGGGTGAACACCATGATCATCTCCATGCTCTACAAGTCGTCTCCGGACGATCTGCGCTTCATCATGATCGACCCCAAGATGCTGGAGCTCTCGGTCTACGAGGGGATACCGCACCTGCTTACCGAGGTGGTCACCGACATGAAGGATGCCGCCAACGCCCTGCGCTGGTGCGTGGGCGAGATGGAGCGCCGCTACAAGCTGATGTCGGCGGTCGGGGTGCGTAACCTCAAGGGCTACAACGACAAGGTGCTGGCCGCGGCCGCCGAGGGACAACCGCTGCGGGATCCGCTGTGGCGCCCCGGCGACTCCATGGATCAGATGCCGCCGGAACTCGAGAAGCTGCCCCACATAGTGGTGGTGGTGGACGAGTTTGCCGACATGATGATGATCGTCGGCAAGAAGGTGGAAGAGCTCATCGCCCGTATCGCCCAGAAGGCGCGGGCCGCCGGTATTCACCTCATCCTCGCGACCCAGCGTCCGTCGGTGGATGTGATCACCGGTCTCATCAAGGCCAACATCCCGACCCGGATCTCGTTCCAGGTCTCGAGCAAGATCGACTCCCGTACCATCCTGGATCAGGGCGGCGCCGAATCCCTGCTCGGCATGGGCGACATGCTCTACATGCCGGCCGGTACCTCCAACCCGACCCGGGTCCACGGCGCCTTCGTCGATGACCACGAGGTACACAAGGTGGTGGCGGACTGGAAGCTGCGAGGTGAGCCGAACTACATCGAGGAGATCCTCTCCGGCGAGTCGGAGGGTGAGGGCGGCAGTGGTGACTACGGCAGCAGCGGCGACGAGGAGCTCGATGCCCTGTTCGACGAGGCGGTGGCCTTCGTGGTGGAATCGCGCCGTGGATCCACCTCCAGCGTGCAACGCAAGTTCAAGATCGGTTACAACCGGGCGGCCCGTCTCATCGAGCAGATGGAGAATCAGGGTATCGTCAGTGCCCCGGGTGGCAACGGTCAGCGCGACGTGCTGGCACCGCCGCCGGTACGGGATTAAGCCTCCATATCATCCTGGCCATGTCTGCGGACATGGCCTCTTATCTGACCCTCTTGGACGGGAATTCTGATGAAAAAAGCATTATTGATGGGTTCTGTACTGCTGCTGGCCAGCAGCCAGGTGTGGGCCGATGCCGCCAGCGATCTCAAGCAGAAGCTGGCCGGTGTGAGCCTGTTCTCCGCCAAGTTTGCCCAGGTGGTCTACGACAGCAAGGGCAAGGAGCTGCAGCGGGCCGGCGGCGATCTGCTGGTGCAGCGGCCGAATCGCTTCAACTGGCACACCACTACCCCGGATGAGAGCCTGATCGTGGCCGACGGCAAGGATGTGTGGGTCTATGATCCCTTCGTCGAGCAGGTCACCGCCCTCAAGATGAAGGATGCGGTGCTCAACACCCCCTTCGTGCTGATCGCCGGCAACGACAACGCGCTCTGGAAGAACTACGACGTGACCCAGCAGGGGGACGTCTACACCGTCACCAGCCGCAACCAGGACGAGCTGATCGCCTCCTTCCGCATCACCTTCGACAGGCAGAACAACATCAGCCGCTTCGACGTGAAAGAGGCGCAGGGGCAGTGGAGCGAATTCACCCTGAGCGGTTTCAACCGCAAGCCGGTGCTCAAGGGCAACGAGTTCGTGTTCAAGGCTCCGAAGGGGGTCACGCTGGACGATCAGCGCTGATGTGCTGCTCATCCCTGGATTTCTTGTCGGGCTGTCGCATGTTGGCGGCTCGCACCACGCGGGTGAGCGACCTATCGTTGGATTTTTCGTCGGGCTGTCACCTGCTGGCGGCCCGCCCCAAGCTGGATGACCGAGGCTGATGAGCAACCTGTCGCTGGACTTCTCGTCCGACTTTCGCCCGCTGGCGGCCAGGATGCGGCCGCAGAATCTCGATCAGTACATAGGTCAGCAGCATATCCTGGGGGCTGACAAGCCCCTGCGCAAAGCCATCCTGGCCGGCCACTGCCACTCCATGATCCTGTGGGGCCCCCCGGGTACCGGCAAAACCACCCTCGCCGAGCTGATGGCGCACTATTGTCAGGCCGAGGTGGAGCGCCTCTCCGCGGTCACCTCCGGCATCAAGGAGATCCGCGCCGCCATCGACAAGGCGAAGGAGAACAGCTGGCGCGGGGTGCGCACCATCCTGTTCGTGGACGAGGTGCACCGCTTCAACAAGAGTCAGCAGGATGTGTTCCTGCCCCACATCGAAGACGGCACCATCACCTTCATCGGCGCCACCACCGAAAACCCCTCGTTCGAGCTCAACAACGCGCTGCTCTCCCGCGCCCGGGTCTACCTGCTGAAGAGGCTGGAGGAGGAGGACATCCTCGCCATGATCGATCAGGCCCTGACCGATCCGCGCGGCCTCAATGATCCGACGTTGGCCTTCGCCCCCGGGGTAAAGGAGGCGCTGGCCAAGGCAGTGGACGGCGACGGGCGCAAGTCCCTCAACTATCTCGAGCTCCTGGCCGACATGGCCGAGGCCAAGGGGGCAGGGGAGCGAGTCATCGACAGCGCCCTGCTCGCCGCCGTGGTGGGGGAGCACGTGGCGCGCTTCGACAAGGGCGGGGATCACTTCTACGACCTCATCTCGGCGGTGCACAAGTCCATTCGTGGCTCGGCGCCGGATGCGGCCCTCTATTGGTATGCCCGCATGGTGAGCGCCGGCTGCGATCCCCTCTATATTGCCCGCCGGCTGCTGGCCATCGCTTCGGAAGACGTGGGCAACGCCGATCCCCGCGCCATGCAGGTGGCGCTGTCGGCCTGGGACTGTTTCCATCGCATCGGCCCGGCGGAGGGGGAGCGGGCCATCGCCCAGGCCATCGTCTACCTCGCCTGCGCCCCCAAGAGCAATGCGGTCTACACCGCCTGGAAGGCGGCGCTCCATGACGCCAAAAACCTGCCGGACTTCGAGGTGCCACCGCACCTGCGCAACGCGCCGACCAAGCTGATGAGCGAGCTCGGCTACGGCGCCGAATACCGCTATGCCCACGACGAGCCCGGTGCCTACGCGGCGGGTGAGAGCTACTTCCCCCCCGAGCTCGCCGGCAAGCACTACTACCAGCCAACGGAGCGGGGCCTGGAGAAGCAGATCGGCCAGAAGCTCGATTACCTGCGCGATCTCGACCGCCAGAGCCCGCGCAAAAGAGACAAATAGGTTTCCGATTTGAACATTGGCATCCCAATCGATCGGATCGCCGAAGTTTGGCCTGCCTGCCCCCCCAAACTTGGTAAAAACGACAGCAATACGCCCTGTTCGGGCAGGGGGGCGGTCTGCTACACTGCCCCTCTGACCCCGTTTGTCTTGGCCTGGTGCCATCTTCTTGATTTTGAAGGCCGGATGTTCACGGCCCGATACTCAAAGACGACAGGGGTGCGCCAACCGATGTTAACTTCCGGATCTGTTTTCTCGCCAGGGCGGATAACCCAGGCCAGATCCCATTAAAAAAAGTAGGTAAACCATGCTGGATCCCAAATATCTGCGCAGCGATATCGCCGAGGCTGCCGCTCGTCTGGCGACACGTGGCTACGTTTTGGACGTAGCGGCTGTCAACGCTCTGGAAGAGAAACGCAAGGATCTGCAGTCCCGCACCCAGGAGCTGCAGGCCGAGCGCAACGCCCGCTCCAAGTCCATCGGTGAGGCGGCCCGTCGTGGTGAAGATGTGGCCCCGCTCAAGGCCGAGGTGACCAAGA
This sequence comes from Aeromonas aquatica, assembly GCF_000764655.1. Lineage (GTDB taxonomy): Bacteria > Pseudomonadota > Gammaproteobacteria > Enterobacterales > Aeromonadaceae > Aeromonas > Aeromonas aquatica. The sequence goes on along the minus strand of NZ_JRGL01000017.1, from coordinate 50,051 downwards.
TCAACGACGAGCTGGAGACCAGCAAGGTCGAACTCGAGTCCCTGCTGACCGAGATCAAGGCCATCTCCGACGCCATCCCCAACCTGCCGAGCGAGACCACCCCGGTGGGCCGCGACGAGAACGACAACGTGGAAGTGCGCCGCTGGGGCACCCCGCGCGTGTTTGACTTCCCGGTACGGGATCACATCGATCTCGGTGAAGCGGCCAAGGGCGTGGACTTCAAGAACGGCGTCAAGCTCGCCGGTGCCCGCTTCGTGGTGATGAAGGGGCAGATTGCCCGCCTGCACCGCGCCCTGGCGCAGTTCATGCTGGACCTGCACACCCTGCAGCACGGCTACACCGAGTGCTACGTGCCCTACCTGGTGAACCCGGACAGCCTGTACGGCACCGGTCAGCTGCCGAAGTTCTCCGAAGACCTGTTCAACACGGGGATCGAGGGTGAAGGGGAAGAAGAGGGCAAGCTGCGCAAGTTCTCCCTGATCCCGACCTCCGAAGTGCCGCTCACCAACATGGCCCGCGACGAGATCTTCGACGAGCAGGAACTGCCCATCAAGATGACGGCCCACAGCCCCTGCTTCCGTTCCGAAGCCGGTTCTTATGGCCGTGACACCCGGGGTCTGATCCGCATGCACCAGTTCGACAAGGTCGAGATGGTGCAGCTGGTGCACCCGGAGAAATCCTGGGATGCCCTGGAAGAGATGGCCGGTCACGCCGAGAAGGTGCTGCAACTGCTGGAGCTGCCGTATCGCGTGATGGCGCTGGCCACCGGCGACATGGGCTTCTGCGCCGCCAAGACCTACGATCTGGAAGTCTGGCTGCCGGCTCAGAACACCTACCGCGAGATCTCCTCCGTCTCCAACTGCACCGACTTCCAGGCCCGCCGCATGCAGGCCCGGGTGCGCATCGATGGCAAGCCCCAGCTGCTGCACACCCTGAACGGCTCCGGTCTGGCAGTGGGTCGCACCCTGGTGGCGGTGATCGAGAACTATCAGCAGGAAGACGGCCGCATCGCCATCCCGGCGGCGCTGCAGTCCTACATGGGCGGCCTGAGCCACATCGGCTAAGCCCGCGCTGGTAACGACAACGCCATGGCCATGCCATGGCGTTGTGCATTCAGGCGCCGCTAAACCGTTTGAACGGGATAAAAGCCGTCTCCATCGGCTCCCCCTTGAGCCGTTAACACAATTTTATCAAGCATTGCGCAATCGTTTTTGTTAGACTGCGCCGCAATTTCGCAGGACATCTTTTTCTATGGTCTGGATTGATTACGCCATCATCGGCATCGTCGGTTTCTCCGCTCTCATCAGCCTGGTGCGCGGCTTTCTCAAGGAAGCCATGTCCCTCGTCACCTGGTTCGTCGCCTTCTTCATTGCCAGCCATTTCTATCCCGATCTCGCCATCTACTTCACCTCGTTCTCAGACGATCTCGTGCGCAACGGCCTGGCCATCGCCGCCCTCTTCGTGGCGACCCTGATCCTCGGCAGCGTGGTGAACTATGTGGTGGGGCTCCTGGTGGACAAGACTGGCCTGTCCGGCACGGACAGGGTGCTCGGCGTCTGCTTTGGCGCCATCCGCGGGGTGCTGATCGTCAGTGCCCTGCTGTTTTTTATGGATACCTTCACCGGTCTCTCCCAGAGTGACTGGTGGCTGGCGTCCAAGCTGGTGCCGGAGTTCAAGCCGGTGATCCAGTGGTTTTTCGGGTTCATGTTGAACTCATCGAGTTTTCTCCAACAGGTACAGTGACTTCGAGGTAGCAAAGACATGTGCGGTATTGTCGGTATAGTTGGCACCACCCCCGTCAATCAGGCCCTCTACGACGCCTTGACGGTGTTGCAGCACAGGGGACAGGATGCCGCCGGGATCGTGACCATTGACAGTGGAAACTTCCGGCAACGCAAGGCTAACGGCCTGGTGAAGGATGTGTTTGAAGTGCGCCACATGCAGCGGCTGCAAGGGAATATCGGCATAGGACATGTCCGTTATCCCACCGCAGGCAGCTCCAGTGCCGCAGAAGCCCAACCTTTTTACGTGAACTCTCCCTACGGCATGGTGCTGGCCCACAACGGCAACCTCACCAACGCCAAGGCGCTCAAGGAGCAGCAGTTCAAGGTGGCCCGCCGCCACATCAACACCACCTCCGACTCGGAAGTGCTGCTGAATGTGCTGGCCCACGAGCTGGATCTCTGCGACAAGATGGAACTGCGCCCGGAGGATATCTTCTCTGCGGTGCGCAAGACCCATCAGCAGATCCGCGGCGCCTACGCCGTGGTCACCCTGGTGATAGGCCACGGCCTCATCGGTTTCCGTGATCCCAACGGCATACGTCCCTTGATCCTGGGTCGCCGCGCCGACGAGCAGGGCCAGGTGGAGTACATGCTCGCCTCCGAGAGCGTGGCGCTGGACGCCATCGGCTTCGAGACGGTGCGTGACGTCGCCCCGGGCGAAGCCATCTACATCACCGAGCAGGGTCAGCTGTTCTCCGAGCAGTGTGCGGAGCACCCGCAGATGAGCCCCTGCATCTTCGAATACGTCTACTTCGCCCGTCCCGATTCCTGCATCGACAAGGTCTCCGTCTATGCCGCCCGCCTCAACATGGGTCGCAAGCTGGGCAAGAAGATCGCCCGCGAGTGGGAAGATCTCGACATCGATGTGGTCATCCCCATCCCCGAGACCTCCTGCGACGTCGCGCTGGAAATCGCCCACACCCTGGACTTGCCGTACCGTCAGGGCTTCGTGAAGAACCGCTACATCGGCCGTACCTTCATCATGCCGGGCCAGACCCAGCGCAAGAAGTCGGTACGCCGCAAGCTCAACGCCATCGGCTCCGAGTTCAAGGGCAAGAAGGTGCTGCTGGTGGATGACTCCATCGTCCGTGGCACCACCTCCGAGCAGATCATCCAGATGGCGCGGGAAGCCGGTGCGGCCAAGGTCTACTTCGCCTCCGCCGCCCCCGAGATCCGCTTCCCCAACGTCTACGGCATCGACATGCCCACCGCCAACGAGCTGATCGCCCATGGCCGGGAAGTGGAAGAGGTGTGCAAGCTGATCGGTGCCGATGGCCTGATTTTCCAGGATCTGGAAGATCTGGAAGAGGCGGTGCGAGAGATCAACCCCGAGCTGCGCCACTTCGAGACCTCGGTGTTCAACGGCCACTACGTCACCGCGGATGTGGATCAGGGCTATCTGGACCACCTCAACGCCATGCGCAGCGACGACAACAAGGCCGTGCGCGAGTGGCAGGAAGGCACCAGCAACCTGGAAATTTTTAACGAAGGCAGTTAAACGTTTTCCAGTTGGTCTGGACCGGAAATGAAAATGGGGGCCTTGGCCCCCATCGTTGTCTCGGTACTCTGTGCTTCATCTCACGCCAGATCTTCCCCATGGCTGGCGATCACCTTCTTGTACCACCAGAACGACTTCTTGCGCCTGCGCGCCAGGGTGCCCTTGCCGGCATCGTTCCTGTCCACATAGACGAAGCCGTAGCGCTTGCTCATCTCTCCGGTGGAGGCGGCCACCAGATCGATGCAGCCCCAGCTGGTGTAGCCCAAGAGTGGCACCCCGTCATCGATGGCGTCCCCCATGGCGCTGATGTGCTCGCGCAGATAACCGATGCGGTAATCGTCCTCGATCTCGCCCTGCTCATTGACCTCATCGACGGCGCCCAGGCCGTTCTCCACCAGAAACAGCGGCTTCTGATAGCGGTCATAGAGGGTATTCATGGTGATGCGCAGGCCGAGCGGGTCTATGCCCCAGCCCCATTCGCTCACCTTGATATGGGGGTTGCGCAGGGACTTGACCACGTTGGCGGCGCTGGTGTTGCCCGCGTTCATGTCGGCGGAAGCACAGCGGGAGGCGTAGTAGCTGAAGGAGACGAAATCGACGGTGTGTTTGAGGACCTCGTCATCCCCCGGCTCCTTGATCAGGGTCACCCCCTTCTCGCGAAACAGGCTGGCGGCATAGGCCGGGTAGGCGCCGCGAGCCTGCACGTCGATGAACAGCAGGTTCTCCCGCTCCTTTTGGAGCGCAGCCCACACATCGTCCGGCTTGCAGGAGTAGGGGTAGAAATTGCCCCCCGCCAGCATGCAGCCGACCTGGTTGTGCGGGTTCACCTCGTGGGCAATTCGGGTCGCCAGGGCGCTGGCGATGAGCTCGTGGTGGGCCGCCTGATACTTCACCTGCTCCTGATCTTCACCCGCTTCAAACACCAGCCCGGCCCCGGAGAAGGGGCTGTGCAGCAGGATGTTGATCTCGTTGAAGGTGAGCCAGTACTTCACCAGCCCGTCGAATTGCTCGAAGCAGGTGCGCGCGTAGCGGGTGAAGAACGCCACCATCTTGCGGTTGCGCCAGGAGCCATACTCCACCACCAGGTGCATGGGCACGTCGAAGTGGCACAGGGTCACCAGCGGCTCGATGCCATGTTTCTTGCACTCCTCGAACAGGGCCCGGTAGAAGGCGATGCCCTCGGGATTGGGTTCGGCCTCGTCCCCCCTGGGATAGAGCCGGCTCCAGGCGATGGAGGTGCGAAACACCGTGAAGCCCATCTCGGCCATCAGGGCGATGTCTTCTTTGTAACGGTGATAAAAATCGATGGCGTCGTGGCTCGGATAATACTCGTCGTCCCGCAGGGTGAAGCGCGGTTCCTGGCCGAGTTTCACCGCCATCCGGTTGGCACCGTGGGGGATCATGTCGACCGTGGTCAGGCCCTTGCCCCCCTCGCGGTAGCCCCCCTCCGCCTGGTTGGCGGCCAGGGCGCCGCCCCAGAGGAAGTCTCGGGGAAATCTTGCTAACGACATCTGTTACCTCTTGTCATGTCGGATGATGCGAATTCACAGGCTGGCGGCAGCCTTGACCTGCAGCGTCGGCACTGCCTCATCGGATGCGGCCTCGGGGTGCTCCTCCTGCACCGGAATGTCTTCAAAGCCCATCAGCAGGGTCAGGATGAAGGAGAGCACCACTGAGAGCGCCATGACTCCGAACACCCAGGCGATGCTCATGGGGTTGGCCGGATCGAAGAACTGGACGCTGGTGAAGAGGCCCGGTGCCGCCATGGAGTGGCTGGCAAGCCCGGCCATGCCAGCCACGGCGCCGCAGATGAAGCCGCTGATAAGGCTGGCGATGAGCGGCCGCTTCAGGCGCAGGGCCACCCCGTAGAGCGCGGGCTCGGAGATGCCGGCCATGATGGCGGAAGCCGCCGCGGCGAGCGCGGTCTGGCGCAGCTCGGGGTTCCTGGTGCGCCAGGCCACCGCCAGGGAGGAGCCGCCGAGGGAGAGGTTGGCACCGATCTCGGAGGGCATCACCATCCCTTCCTTGCCGGTCTCGGCGATGGTCTGGATGATGGTCGGGGTGAAGACGCGGTGCATGCCGGTCATCACCAGCAGCGGCCACAGGGCCCCCATGATGGCCACCGACAGCCAGCCGAGGTAATCGTGCACTGTGTAGACCAGGCCGGAGATTGCGGTGCCGATCCAGATGCCGATGGGGCCGATCAGCAGGATGGCGAGCGGCGCCGCGATCAGCACGATAAGCATGGGTTTCAAGAAGTTCTTGGTCACCGCCGGGGTGATCCTGTCCACCCAGCGCTCTATGTAGGAGAGGCACCAGGTCATCACCAGGGCCGGGATCACGGTATAGGTGTATTTCACCGCGGTGACCGGGATAAAGCCGAAGCTGACCGGCTCCCCCTGGGCGGCCCTGGCCATCAGCTCGATGAAGCTCGGGTGCACCAGCACGCCGGCGATGGCGATGGCCAGCGACATGTTGGTCTTGAACTTGACTGCCGCCGAGGCGGCGACCATCAGGGGCAGGAAGAAGAAGGCGCCATCGCCGATGGCATTGAGGATGATGTAGCTGGGGGAGGTGACCTCCACCATGCCGCTCATGCTGAGCACCATGGCCAGCAGCTTGACCATGGAGCCGCCGATGATCGCCGGAATGAGCGGTGACATGGTGCCGATCAGGGCGTCGAGGATGCCGGCGCCGAGGCGTTTGAGGCTGAAACCGGCTTTCACCTCTTGCGGTGCGCCCTGTGCGTCTTCTGGCAGCCGGGCGAGCACCTCGCGGTAGGCGTGGGACACCATGTTGCCGATGATCACCTGGCACTGGTTGTCATTGTTCACCACACCCAGCACCCCGGTGGTGGCCTTCAGGGCGGGGTTGTCCAGTCGGCTTGAATCCTTCAAGACGAAGCGCAGGCGCGTCATGCAGTGGGTCACCGCGACTATGTTGTCCGCTCCCCCCAGGGCATTGACGACGGCACTGGCCAGGGCCGCATAGTTTTTTGACATCTGGTTTATCCTTTTGACCAAGAGATACCAGCCATAGCCCCGCCTGTGGCGTGCGGATGGACGGTGTGAAACTGTACATGTGGAACCGGTTCCACATAGAGTGCTCAGTTTCTTTCTGCGATACAAGACAGTCCCCCGATCATTGTGCAGATCCGTGAATGGGATCACTCAATGACCCCCCATGCCCGCATTCTTGCTACGACAACCCCAGGCCGGTGCAGTACACTGCGGCCCGTCAAGCATAACGGGATGGAGCAAGATGACGACGATGCTGGAGGTGGCAAGGCGGGCAGGGGTGTCGAAGGCGACTGTCTCTCGCGTGTTGTCGGGCAATGGCTACACCAGCCAGGAGACCCGGGACCGGGTGTTTCAGGCCATCGAGGAGAGCGGTTATCGCCCCAATCTGCTGGCCAGGCAGCTGGCGACCAAGAATACCCAGACCCTGGGGCTGGTGGTGACCAACACCCTGTATCACGGCGTCTATTTCAGCGAGCTGCTCTCCCATGCGGCGCGGATGACCGAGGATCGCGGTCGCCAGCTGATCCTGGCCGATGGCAAGCACAGCGCCGAGGAGGAGCGTCAGGCCATCCAGTATCTGCTGGACCTGCGCTGTGACGGCATCATCATCTACCCGCGCTTTCTGAGCGTCGAGGAGATGGACGAGATCATCGAGCAGCATTCTCAGCCCATCATGGTGCTCAACCGCAAGTTGCGGCGCCACCACCGCCATTGCGTCTACTCCGATCAACAGGCTGCCGCCGCGGCCGTGGTGGATAAATTGGTGGAGATGGGCCACACCGACATCGCCTTCATCACCGGCTCGGCGGATTCGCCGACCGGCATCGAGCGTCTGGCCGGCTACAAGCAGGCTTTGGTCCGGCACGAGATCCCGCTGCGCGACGAATTGATCGCGCACGGCAAGTGGACCCCCGCCTGCGGCGCGGCCGGGGTCTCGACCCTGTTGGGGCGGGGGGCTCGCTTCAGCGCCTTGGTGGCCAGCAACGATGACATGGCGATCGGCGCCATCAAGCAGTTGCACCAGGCTGGCGTGTCGGTGCCGGAACAGGTCTCCGTGGTCGGCTTCGACGACATAGCGCTGGCTCCCTACGTCATTCCTTCGCTGGCCAGCGTCAAGATGCCGGTGACCGAGATGATCCAGGAGACCATCAGCCGGCTAATCACCATGGTGGAGGAGGGGGAGGCCGGTGAGCTGCCCTCCTTCAGCGGCAAGCTGATCCGGCGCGACTCCCTCAAACGGCTGCTGGAGTGAGGCGCTGGCTCCTCGCTCAAGGTGGTGGGCAGCACAGGCGGGATCCGCTAGCATAGGCGCCCCGGCGCGTGCGCCGCCTGTCATAGCAAGAGATGAGACGTTAGATGGATGACCTGCTAGCTCCCGTTCGCCAGTTCCTGCATTGTGAGACCCCGGATGAGTGGGTGGAGATGGCGCGTGATCCCGCCCAGTTGCCGACCCTGCTCATCGATCACGCCAACTGCGAGAACAAGGCCGCGCTGACCGCCCATAGCCTGGTGCGCCGCTACTGCCTGCCCAAGGGCAAGCGCCACCTGCTGCCCAAACTCGCGTTTTACCGTGAGCTGGACGCCATCCCCGAGAAGGCCGAGATCCTGGGCAAGCGGACCATGGGAGAGGCCGATCTCACCGTCTTTGCCGAACTGGAGCGCAATCCGCTGTTATTCCCCATGGTGCGGCTCATCCAGGAGGAGCTGCATCACTTCGAGCAGGTGCTGGAGATCATGGCCGCCCGCGGCATTCCCTACGGCCCGGTCAGCGCCTCCCGTTACGCCCGCAGTTTGCTAAAGCATGTGCGCACCTACGAGCCCGCCGCCGTGGTCGACAAGATGATCATCGGTGCCTATATAGAGGCGCGATCCTGCGAGCGTTTCGCCAAACTGGCGCCGCACCTGGACGAGGAGCTTGGCCGCTTCTATGTCTCCCTGCTGCGTTCGGAGGCACGCCACTACCAGGACTATCTGGCACTGGCCGAGCAATACGCCGGGGAGGATATCAGCGAGCGGGTCGCCTATTTTGGCCGGATTGAAGCCGAGCTCATCTGCTCACCGGATCCGCAGTTCAGGTTCCATAGCGGCCTGCCTGTCAGATTTGACAGTTGTTGAGCCAGCAGGGGCCACCTACTATCGCGGTGTTCCTACTACGAGCGACGCAATCATTTTTTGAGCGCAATCCCCGGCCACTGATGTGACATCAGGCCGGGTTTTTTTTATGGCGCAGAAAGGGAGCAGGGGCCGACGAAGCCATCGGCCCGGGGATCAGCGGCGGTATTCGTTGTTGTAGTTCTGAATGAGGCGGCGGGTCACCTCGTGCTGGGGATCGGCAAACACCTTGAGGGTCTTGCCGCGCTCTACCACCCGGCCGTCGTGCATCACCAGTACCTCGTCGCTGATGTGGCTGACGATGCCCAGATCGTTGGCCACCAGCACATAGCTCAGCCCCATGGTCTCCTGCATCTCCAGCAGCAGGTTGATGATCTGGGAGCGCACCGAGATATCCAGGGTCGACAACGCCTCGTCCGCCACCACGATCTTGGGGTTGAGGATCAGCGCCCGTGCCAGCCCCACCCGTTGCTGCTGACCGGCGGAGAGCATCTGCGGGTAGAAGAGCGCGTGATCGGCCAGCATGCCCACCATGCGTAGGGTCTGCACTACCTTGTCGCGGCGCTCTTCTTCGCTCATCTCGGTGTTGAGGCGCAGGGGCGTCTCCAGGATCTGGCCGACCCGGATCTTGCGGTTAAGCGAGGTGTTGGGATCCTGGAAGATCATCCGCAGCAGCTTGCAGCGGGTCTGATAATCCCCGTGCACCAGGCGCTGGCCCTCGACGGCTATCTCACCGCCGCTCGGCTCTATCATGCCCGCCAGAATGCGGGCGAGGGTGCTTTTGCCTGAACCCGCCTCGCCGACGATGGCCAGGGTCTGGCCCACGCCGAGATCGAACGACAGGGGCTTGATGGCCTCCACCGCCTGGCGCCGGAACAGACCGGTGCGATTCTGGTAGGTTTTACACAGGCCTCTGACCTGTAACAGAGCGGGTTCGATCACTGTATTGGCCCCTTCGTAGCGAAGTGTGCTGCCATGGATGGATAGCATCGTATATTCAAGTGGTTAACGACTCCAAACTCAGCGGAAAGTGGCGGCTGAATTGAGGAGCCTTGGCCTTGTACATTGATCATCGACTGAGGGTGGGTCTTGATCATTTTTTCGGCTCTTCCATGTTCAGCGGGAAGTGGCAGCTGAACTGGTGTCCCTTGACCTTGCTCATCAGCGGCGTCTGCACGCATTGCTTCTGGGCATAGGGACAGCGGGGGCCGAGCCGGCAGCCGATGGGCAGGTGTTGCAGCGGCGGTATCACCCCGGGCAGGGTCTCGAGCCGGGACTTGTGGCGCACCAGCTTGTCAAAGTCCGGAATGGACTTGAGCAGGGCGTCCGTATAGGGGTGATGGGGCGAGGTCAGGATCTGCTCCCGGGTGCCTACCTCCACCATCTGGCCGCAGTACATGATGTTGATGGTGTCGGTCAGGTTGGCGATGGCGGCGATGTCGTTGCTGATGATGAGGATGGTGGTGTTGCCCAGCTTGTTCATCTTGTCCAGCAGCCGCAGGATCTGGGAGTGGGTGGTGGACTCCATGGCACTGGTGGGTTCGTCGGCCACCAGCAGGCGCGGCTGGTTGGCGATCGCCATGGCGATCATCACCTTCTGGCACATGCCGTCCGACAGCTCGTGGGGATAGGCCCGCATTACCTTGCGGTGATCCTTGACGCCGACTCTGTGCAGCAGGGCGATGGCCCGCTTCTTGCGCCACTGGAAGCGCTGCCAGAATTTGCCGACGAAGGCGCTGGTGGGGATGGCCTCCTCCAGCTGGGTGCCTATCTCCTCGGACGGGTCGAGACAGCTGATGGGATCCTGGAAGATCATGGCGATCTCCCGGCCCATGATGCGGCGCCGCTCCTTGGGGGCCATGGTCAGCAAGTCCATGTCGTTGAAGCGCATCCGGTCGGCGCGCACCGTCCAGTTGTCCTTCTGGATGCCGACGATCACCTTGGCCACCAGGCTCTTGCCCGAGCCCGATTCTCCTACCAGGCCGCGGATCTCCCCCTCGTTCAGGGTCAGACTGACCCTGTCCACCGCCTTGACCTTGCCCTGGGGGGTATCGATCTCGATGGTGAGGTTGCGTATATCGAGCAGGGGCATCAGTGGCGCTCCTCATGAGGCTGTGGCACGGCGTGTTGCATCGGGGAGATGTCGTCCTTGATGGTATAGAGCAACAAGATCATCAATCGTTCCCCTCTTTGAGTGCTTCGCGGATGCCTTCACCCACCTGCGAATGGATGATGAGCACGCGGCTCTGGAACGAACCAGGGTCGATGGCGAATGCGCGCATGTCTAACGAGGACATCAATCGTTCCCCTCTTTGAGTGCTTCGCGAATGCCTTCACCCACCAGGTTGGTCACCAGCACGCTGAACAAAATGGCCATGCCCGGCAGGGTCACGGTCCAGGGGGCCAGATAGATAAGATCGCTGGAGTCCGCCAGCATGGCGCCCCATTCGGGCTGGGGCGACTGGGCGCCAAGGCCGAGGAAGCCCACCGCCGAGATATCCAGGATGGCGGCAGAGAGGGTCCGGGTGGTTTGCGCCACCAGGGTCTCGACGATGTTCGGCAAGATGGCCAGGCGCATGATCCGCCAGGGGGGCGAGCCATCGAGGCGGCTGGCGATGATGTACTCCTTCTGCATCTCGGCGTGGACCGCGTTGTAGGTCGCCCGGATGAAGGGGGGGATGAGCGCGAGCGTGATGGCGATCAGGGTGTTGAACAGACCTGGCCCCAGAATGGCGACCACTATGATGGCCAGCAGCAGGGAGGGGATGGAGAGCAGGGTGTCGAGCAGGTGATGCAGCACGCTCGACTTCACCCCCTTGCTCATGCCGCCGAGGATGCCGATGGTGGAGCCGACGACGAGGGCAATTACCACCACCAGCAGGGCGTTGCCGAAGGTGAGACGGGCCCCCACCACCAGGCGCGAGAGGATGTCGCGGCCCAGATCGTCGGTGCCGAGGAAGTAGTCGATGTTGCCGGTGCTGGCCCAGGAGGGGGCCAGCAGCAGACGGCTGCTGTGTTGATCGTCGATGCCATAGGGGACGACGAGGGGGCCGACCAGGGTAACCAGCAACAGCAGCACGAAACACCAGAGGCCGGCCATGGCCAGCGGATTTCGTCTGTAGGAGGCCCAGGTCTGCTCCAGGGGGGAGAGGATCCTGAGCTCCGGGTAGATGTTCGATTTATCTTGCATGAGTCAGGCTCCAGCCCAGGTGCTGGGCAGGTTTAGTCTTGTTTTGCATAGAGTTCTTTACGCCGTGCCGGATACACAATGACGGAGGTGAGCAGCGCGGCGCCGACAATATGGCGCTTGCGTAACAGAGGCTCATCACTTGGGCACGTTCAATCTTGTTTTGCATCGAGTTCTTTACGCCGTGCCGGGTACACAATGACGGAGGTGAGCAGCGCGACGCCGACAATATGGCACTTGCGTAACAGAGGCTCATCACTTGGGCACGTTCAATCTTGTTTTGCATAGAGTTCTTTACGCCGTGCCGGGTACATGATGGTAGTGAGCAGCTCGGTGCTGACGCTGGTGAAGATCACGAAGCTGGCCACCACCAGGAAGGCGCCCCGGATGGCGGCGTAGTCCTGCAGCGCTATGCTGTTGACCAGCCAGCGGCCGATGCCGGGCCAGTCGAACACGAATTCGGTGATCATGGCGGAGGTGAGCACGCTGCCAAGCTGCAGGCCGAGCAGCGGCAACACCGGCGGCAGGGCATTCTTGAGGCCATGGCGCCAGACGATCTGGCGACGGGAGAGGCCCCGGCTCGCCGCGGCCTTGATGTAGTTCTGCTTCATCACGTCGATGAGGGAACTGCGCACGTGGCGGATCACCTCTGTGGTGGGCACCACCGCCAGCACCAGGGACGGCAGCACCAGGTGGCGCAGGGCATCGTGCAGGGCGGCGTCGCGCCAGGGCTCGTGGCTGAGCAGCACATCGACGATGGCGATGCCGGTGATGGAGGGCACGTCGTAGAGCAGGCTGATCTGGCCGGAGGCAGGCAACCAGCCGAGATCCAGCGAGAACAGCATCACCATCAGCAAGGCGAGCCAGAACACCGGCACGGCGTAGCCGATGAGGCCGGCGGCCATGATGGAGAGATCGAGCCCGCGCCCCTGATAGAGGGCGGCCAGGGTGCCGAGCGGAATGCCCACCAGCAGGGAGATGGCGAAGGCCGCGAGACAGAGCGTCAGGGTCGCCGGGAAGTAGTGACGGATCTCGTCGAGCACCGGCAGGCCGGAGACGCTGGAGAGACCGAAATCCCCGGCGAAGATGCGCCGCAGGAAGTCCGGGTAGCCGTGCCATACGTCCAGCACCTGACCGATGAGACGAAACTCCAGCAGATAGGCCGCCAGGGTCAGCACCAGCAGGGTGATGATCAGCAGGGTGATGCGGCGCAGAATATAGAAGAACATGGTTATGCCTCTGCCCGCTGGTTGGCCGATGACGGGCAAGATCCCAGATCAGCGATGGAATGGATATAAAACCGCATGCTCACTCCCGATGGGCCTGGTTGAAGGTGGTGCCCCCAAAGGGCATCAGGGTCAGTCCCTCGATGTCGCTGCGGCTCACCTGGGTGCGCAGGGCATGGGCCAGGGGGATCAGCGGCAACTGCTCATTGAGCAGGGTCTGGGCATAGTAGTAATTGCGCAGGCGGAAGGCGAGTTGCGGTGTGGTCACCGCATCGTCCAGCAACTGATCGAAGGCCGGGCTGCACCAGCGGCTGTAGTTGTTGCCCCGCTCGACGGCGGCGCAGCTCAGCAGCTGGCGAAAGAAGTTGTCCGGGTCGGCGTTGTCGGCGATCCAGCCGGACAGCAGGCTGTCATATTGCCCCTTGGCGAGCCGGGTTTCGATGACGGGCCAGGCCTGCTGCACTATTTTCAGCTTCACCCCTATCTTGGCGAGATCGCTGCGCATCAGCTGGGCGGTCTTGAGGCCGTCCGGATTGTAGGGGCGGGCCCCTGGCTGCACCAGTACCTGCATCTCGAAGCCCTGCTCCAGCCCAACCTCCTTGAGCAGCTTGCGGGCGAGGGGCAGATCCGGCTTGCGTAACTGCAGTGAGGGATTGTAGCCCCAGGAGAGCGGTGGCAGCAGGCTGGTGGCGGGCTGCCCGGTTTCGAAATAGACCGCCTGCAGCAGGTTCTGCACGTTGATGGCGCTGGCCAGCGCCTGGCGGACCTGCACCTTGTTGAAGGGCGCCTTGCGGGTATTGAGGGCCAGGAAGGCGACGTTCATGCCCGACTGCACCGACAGGTTGAGATGGGAGTCCTTGTCGATCACCGATAGCTGGCTGGCGGAGGGGGTGCTCATGACATCGCACTCGCCGGTCAGCAACTTGGCGAGCCGCTTGGACGATCTGGGGGTGATGTCGTAGACCAGCTGCTCAATCTTGGCCTCACCGCCCCAGTAACCGGGGTGGCGCAGGTAGCGCACGAACTCGTTGTGACGGTACTCCTTGAAGCTGAAGGGGCCTGTCCCGATGGGACGACTGTCGAGCAGCTCTGGGGTGCCAGCCTTGATCATCTGCTCGCCATACTCGGCCGACAGCACGATGGCGTAGTCGCTGGCCAGGGTCGCGAGGAAGGAGGCATCCGGCCGGTTGAGCTCGAACACCACCTCGTGGGGTCCGTGCTTGTCGACCCGCTTGATGAGGGAGGCCAGACCCATGCTGTAAAAATAGGGGTACTCGCCGCCCGAGATGGCGTGGTAGGGGTGATGGTCGTCCAGCAGGCGATGATAGGTAAACAGCACGTCGTCGGCGTTGAACTGACGAGAGGGGCTGAACCAGGGCGTGCGATGGAAGGTGACCCCCTTGCGCAGGCTGAGGGTGTAAGTCAGCCCGTCCTCGCTGCTGCGCCAGGCGGTGGCGAGGCCCCCCTCCAGGCTCAGGGTATTGGCATTGACCTCGAGCAGGCGATCGTAGAGCGGGCGGGCACTGGCATCCAGGGTCATGCCCGAGTTGGCGAGCTGCGGGTTGAAGGTCTGGGGTGCCCCGTCGGCGCAGTAGATGAGCCCTGTCTTTGACGCATCGTCTTGTTTCTGACAGCCGGTGAGTACCAGGAGACCGAGCAGCAGTGGTGTGAGCATTCTCATTGTGGAGCCATGTCTTGGTGCGAAATGTGTTCATGCAAGGTTGCCCGCGGGAGGGCGGGCGCGTTGCGAGATCCTGCCGGGCAGGACATCCCTGTGGGGTCAGCCAATGTCCGCATTGCCATTGTTGTCATCCCCCTCGAGCAGCTGGTATTTACGTAACATACCCCTGAACTGGTGGTAGCTCAGGGCCAGCAGATCGGCCGCTTTGCGCTGATTATACTGGGATAGCTGCATCGCTTGCTTGAGTAAATTGATTTCGAACTCAGCTACCGTGTTCTTGAGATCCAGCGGCAGGCTGGGGGCCTGGTGCTCCCCTGGTGCTGTCGTCCCGGCTGAGCCGGTGGTCTGGGCCTCGATCCGGGCCCGGGGACGCCAGGGGGAATCGAAGGGATTGATCACCAGCTCCGCCAGCGGCAACTGCGGATTGCCCTGCCGATAGAGGCTGCGCTCCACCACGTTTTTCAGCTCCCGCACGTTGCCGGGCCAGGGGTAATCCAGCAACAACTGGGTCGCCTTGCGGGAGAATCCGGCAAACAGCGGATAACCCAGCTCCCGGGTCATGCTGTGGGCGAAGTGCTCCGCCAGCATCAGGATGTCGTCCCGCCGCTCCCGCAGGGGGGGCAATGTGATGACGTCGAACGCCAGCCGGTCCAGCAGATCGTGGCGAAACTGGCCCCGGTCGGCCAGCGCCGGCAGATCCTCGTTGGTGGCGCACACCAGTCGCACATCCACCCTGAGCGGCTTGGCGCCGCCCACCCGCTCGAACTCGCCATATTCGATGACCCTCAGCAGTTTTTCCTGCACCCGGGCACTGGTGGTGGCCAGCTCGTCGAGGAACAGGGTGCCGCCGTCGGCGCGCTCGAACCGGCCCTGATGGCGCTTGGCCGCGCCGGTGAAGGCGCCCGCCTCGTGGCCGAACAACTCGGTTTCCAGCAGGCTCTCGCTCAAGGTGGCGCAGTTGATGGTGACAAAGCTTTGATCCCAGCGGGCCGAGAGATAATGTAGGCGGTGGGCGATGAGCTCCTTGCCGGTCCCTCGTTCGCCGATGATCAGCACGGGTTTGCGCAGCGGTGCCAGCCGCGAGGTCTGCTCAATGATCTCGAGAAACGCGTTGGACTCACCCAACAGGCTTTCCGTGTCTGTGCTCATCCTTACACCCTGCTCGTTGAAAAATCTGGTCAATCTTACCAAAAGTTAGTGATTTTTATCACCCGTTGTTCCGAGTGACTTGAAACTCATGAAGTGTGCCCATATAAATCAATGAGTTAAAATTCGTTCCAGATTGGCACACAAGTTGCCATTGTCAATGGAGAAACAACCCAATGCCCATCACAGGAGTAGAGTCATGAGTATTTTTTCCCGCCTGGCCGACATCATCAATTCCAATCTGACGGCCCTGCTCGACAAGGCAGAAGATCCCCAGAAGATGGTGCGCCTGATCATTCAGGAGATGGAAGACGAGCTGGTGAAGGAGCGCTCCAATCTGGCCCGCTTCCTCGCGAACCAGAAAGAGATTGGCCGCCAGGTCAGCCGCCATCAGGAGCGGGTGAACGAGTGGCAAACCAAGGCCGAACTGGCCTTGACCAAGGGCCGCGACGATCTGGCCCGAGCCGCCCTCATCGAGAAGAAGAAACAGACCGAGCTGGCCGAGACGCTGGTGCGTGAACAGCAGGCGGTGGACAGCGGCATCGACAAGCTGGGCGACGAAATTCGCCAGCTGGAAGCCAAGCTGGAAGACGCCCGTACCCGCCAGAAGGCGATGGCCATTCGCAGCGAGGCGGCCAGCAGCCGTTTGAATGTGCAAAGCCAGGTGGCCCGTGGCGACAGCCAGGCTGTGGTCAGCAAGTTCGAGCGCATGGAGCGCCGCATCGACGAGATGGAGGCCCGCGCCGATCTCGGTCAGTCCGACAAGGCGCTGGCCCAGCAGTTTGCCGAGCTGGAGGTGGACGATCAGATCAGCCGCGAGCTCGAGGCCATGCGCCAGAAGCTGGGCCAGAGCGACGCCACCAAGCAGGGGGAGTAACGAATGGAAGACATCATTGGCATATTGGCGACGCCGCTCATCGTCTTCATGGTGATAGTGGCCCCTATCTGGCTGGTGTTGCACTATCGAGCCAAGGGGCGGATCGGCGTCGGTCTTGCCGACGGTGAGCGGCAGCAGCTGGAAGGGCTGCTGGTACGCGCCGAGAAGATGCAGGAGCGAGTGGGGGCACTGGAATCCATTCTGGATGCCGAGGTCCCCGGCTGGAGGAACAAGGTATGAGTGCTCTCTATGGCTGCCATGATGCGAGGTTTGCGCCGGTCGGTACACCGGGTTTCATTCCGGATGCCGAGGTCCCTGGCTGGAGGAACAAGGTATGACGCTGTCAAATCAGACGAGTCGCAATCTCTACCGCGACCCCCAGCGGGGCAAGATAGCGGGGATCTGCGCCGGCCTCGCCGACTACTTCGGGGTGGAGATCTGGATAGTGCGGCTGCTGGCCATCACCGGCCTCATCTTCGCCGGTTTCATCACCTTCACCGCCTATATCGCGGCCTGGTTCCTGCTCGACAAGAAGCCGGTCACCCTCTATGGGGAAAAGGATGCCGAGTTCAGCGATCTGCGCATGAAGTCGCGCAGCTGGCAGGCGGGGGTGACGCCTCACCAGGCGCTGGGCCGCATCGCGCAAGAGCTGGATGCGCTCGAACCCAGAGTGCAGCGCATCGAGAAGCTGGTGACCTCCAAGGAGTTCAACTTGCAACGGGAATTCAGCAAGCTGTGATGAGATGACCCATAGCGTCCCGGGCCAGGGAGGGCCGGGGTGCGACAACATAGAGGATTGATCACGCCTTGATACGCAACAAGCTCGAACAGCAGTGGTCTGTGCTGCAGCACAAGGCCAATGAGGTGGTGAACCGGGTACGGGATCGCCACATCCGGCTGGCGGTCACCGGCCTGTCCCGCAGCGGCAAGACTGCCTTCATCACGGCGCTGGTGAACCAGCTGGAGCACGCGGCCATCGACGGCCGGCTGCCCCTGTGGGATGCCCAGCGTCAGGGGCGGATCCTGGGGGCGCGCCGGGTGCCCCAGCAAAATGCCCACATTCCCACCTTCCCCTACGAGCGCGGGCTCGACTCCCTGTTTGGGGATCCGCCCGCCTGGCCGGAGCCGACCCGCGGGGTGGCCGAGGTGCGCCTCGAAATTCGCTATCGCACCCGCCATCCCCTGCGTAAACACCTGGGTGAGATCTCCACCCTCTACGTGGATCTGGTGGACTACCCGGGGGAGTGGCTGCTGGACTTGCCGCTGCTCGAACTCAGCTACGAGCAGTGGAGCGAGCAGGTGCAACAGCAACTGCGTCGCCCCGAGCTGCAGGCGCTCGCAAGCGGCTGGCTTGAGCCGCGCTGGCAGGCCGAACAGCCCTTCGAGGAGCGACCCGCCAGCGAGCTGGCCGAGCGCTACACCGATTATCTGCACGCCTGCAAGCGTGAACTCGGCCTGCACCTCATCCAGCCGGGCCGCTTCGTCTTGCCCGGGGAATATGCCGGCGCGCCGCTGTTGCAATTCGTGCCCTGGGTGTGGGACAAGCCCGCCAGCGAGCCCGCCGATGGCAGCCTCTACGCCACCTTCAAGCAGCGCTTCGAGCAGTACAAGCAGCACCTGGTGCAGGGCTTCTACGAGCAGCACTTCGCGGGGTTTGACCGCCAGATAGTGCTGGTGGACTGCCTGCAACCCCTCAACGCCGGCGCCGCCAGCTTCGGCGACATGCAGCAGGCCATCGCCCGCATCATGGAGAGCTTTGCCTACGGCAAGAGCAACTGGTGGCGCCGGCTGTTCGCCCCGCGCATCGACAAGCTGCTGTTCGTGGCGAGCAAGGCGGATCACGTGACCCCGGAGCAGCACGGCCCTCTGGTCTCCCTGCTGCAGCATCTGGTGAGCAGCGGCCGCGGCCAGGCGCGCTTCGAGGGTATAGAGACCGAATGCCTGGCGCTCGCCGCCATCAAGGCCACCGAGGTGGGCAAGGGGGTCGCCAACGGCCGGGAGTTTCCGGCCATTCGCGGCACCAGCCTGGGCGGCGAGCCGCTGCTGCTGTTCCCGGGGGAGGTGCCGTCCCATATTCCCCCCGCCCAGTGGTGGAGTACCCAGGGCTTTGATTTTCAGGCGTTTCGCCCGCTGCCCATGAGTGCCCATCAGGCGCTGCCCCATATCCGGCTCGATGCGGCGCTGGAGTTTCTGCTCGGGGATCACCTCGAATAATCGGCTGACCTATCTGCGGGCAAACCCGACAGATAGGTGCGGAGGAAGATAAACGATGAACGATCAGACAAAACAACGCCCGGCGCCGCTGCAAGGCAAGGTGGTGCTGGAGCCTGTGCTCTCGGTGGCGGCGCAAGAGCCTGCTCCCGCCCCGGCCCAGCGGCTGGAGGAGGCGAGCTTCGAGCGCCTCGACGCCCTCGACGACTTCACCGAGGTGGAGCCCGCCCTGACCATCAAACCCCGCCGCCGTCACCGCCTGCTCGGTTGGGGGCTGGGGGCGGTCGGCCTGCTGTCCCTCGGCCAGTTTGGTGCCTTCCTCTACGACCAGTTCGTCTCGTCCCCGCTCTGGGGCGGCGCCTGGCTGCTGGCCTCCGGCCTGGTGCTGGTGGGCACGGCCGGGGTGGCGGGGCGCGAGTGGTTGCGGCTGCGCACCCTCAAGCGACGTCAGGATGTGCGCTCTCGCGCCGAAGACTTGCTGGCCCGCCAGGGGGTGGGGCAGGGGCAGGCATTTTGCGAGGCCCTGGCGACCAGGAGCGGTGACAAGGGGCGGGAGGGGTACAACCACTGGTTATCACAGCTCGACGAGAGCCACAGCGATCGGGAGGTGCTGACCCTCTACAGCCAGCTGGTGCTGACCGAGCGCGACAAGCTCGCCCAGGCGCGGGTTGCCAAGTGGTCGGGGGAGGCCGCCGTGCTGGTGGCCCTGAGCCCGCTCGCCACCGTCGACATGATGCTGATGCTGTGGCGAAACCTGCGGATGATCGAAGATATTGCGGATGTTTATGCCATCGAACTCGGCTACTGGAGTCGTATTCAGCTGATCCGACAGGTGTTTCGCAACATGCTCTATGCCGGCGCCACCGAGCTCGTCACCGAAGTGGGCATGGACTTGCTGGGGGCCGAGCTCACCGCCAAGCTCTCCGCCCGCGCAGCGCAAGGGGTGGGGGCCGGTCTGCTCACCGCCAGGCTGGGGCTGCGCACCATGGAGGCGTGCCGCCCGCTGCCCTGGTGCGGGGATGAGAAACCCAAGCTCGGCGAGTTGCGCAAGCGGTTGATCGGCCAAATAACGGGCTATCTCAGCAAATCCTAAGTCCGTTGCAAAGGTGATGATGAGGGGGCGGTCAACTGGCTGATCAGCCGACTGGCGAGCTATCTCAGCAAGTCCTGAGCCGGGGAACCGGCATGTCACAAATTGTTTACATCGATGGCAAGCAGCCGACCTTGGGGTCGGCTGCTTTTTTAGGGGGCAAACCGTTACAGTGATCCCATAGACCTTTACAGACAGGCCTGTACCAACAGACCTGCGTAAACAGACCAACGCAAAGGCGCCCCAGTGGGGTGGGATGGAACGGGATCATGGCAAGCCTCTACACAGCACATCAAGCGGACGAGCAGGGCGTCATCCACTATCGGGATGAGGAGCACGGCACCTGGCAGATCCTGATCGAGCGCCAGCTCGCGGCGCTGGAGGGCAAGGCCTGTGACCAATACCTGACGGGGCTGGCGCGCCTCAACCTGCCCCTGGATCGCATTCCGCAGCTCGGTGAGATCAATGCCGTGCTGCAACCCGCCACCGGCTGGTCCGTGGTGGCCGTGCCGGCGCTCATCTCCTTCGATCGCTTCTTCTCGCTGCTGGCCAACCGCCAGTTCCCGGTCGCCACCTTCATCCGGCGCCGGGACGAGCTCGACTACCTGCAGGAGCCCGACATCTTTCACGAGTTGTTTGGCCACTGCGCCATGTTGACCAACCCGGCGTTCGCCCACTTCACCCATGTCTATGGCCAGCTCGGCCAGAAGGCGAGCAAGGAGGACAGGGTCTATCTGGCGCGCCTCTACTGGTTCACGGTGGAGTTTGGCCTGGTGCAGGGGGAGCTGGCAGAGGGAAATGAGGGGCTGCGCATCTATGGTGGCGGCATTCTCTCCTCCATCGGTGAGACCGCCTATGCCCTCGGAGGCGTGCCAGTGTTGCAGCCGTTTGATCCCATAGAGGTGCTGCGCACCCCCTATCGCATCGACATCATGCAACCCATCTATTTTGTCCTGCCGCAGCTCGATGAGCTCTATCGGCTGGCGGATCAGGACATCATGGCCATGGTGGGGGAGGCCCGCCGCCTCGGCCTGCATGCCCCGCGCTTCGTGCCCGGTGTCAGTCAACATGCGGGCAAGCAGGCGAGCTGAAGGCTGCGCCTCGCCCAGTTTCCCACGATTTATCAACGAAAGGAGTCCCGAATGTCCGAACTGGCAAGCCAACAGTGCGAAGCGTGCCGTGCCGATGCCCCGAAAGTCAGCGACGAGGAGCTGGCCGAGCTGATGCATCTCATCCCCGACTGGCAGCCCCTGGTGGTGAACGGGGAGCTGCAACTGCGCCGGGAGTTTGCGTTTCGCAACTTCAAGGAGGCGCTCGCCTTCACCAACCGGCTCGGTGAGCTGGCGGAGGCGGAGTTCCATCACCCGGCGATCCTGACCGAGTGGGGCAAGGTGACCGTCAGCTGGTGGACCCACAAGATCGGTGGATTGCACCGCAACGACTTCATCATGGCGGCGCGCACCGACGAGCTGCCCAGATAATGGTGGTCTGCGTCGGCACGGTCCCATCATGGGGATCCATACCGACGAGCTGCTCAAGTCGTCTTCTCGCCGTAACAGCACACAACAAAGCGGGCCTGTCCGGTGAAAACGGGACGGGCCCGCATTTTTATGGGTCAGCCCTCGCACTGGCGGGATCGAGTCTGTATCATCCGGTTATTCAGAATGTTAGCCAGGAAGTGTGTGCCGAATGCGTCTTGAAGTCAGCTGTGAAGACCGCCTGGGCTTGACCCGGGAATTGCTCGACCGTCTGGTGGAGCACAACATCGATCTGCGCGGCATCGAAATCGATACCTCAGGCATCATCTACCTCAACTTCCCCGAGCTGGAGTTCCGCGATTTCCAGCACCTGATGCCGGAGATCCGCCGCATCCCCGGCATCTACGACGTCAAGACTATTCCCTACATGCCCTCCGAGCGGGAGCATCACGAGATTGAGGCGCTGCTCAAGGCGCTGCCGGATCTGGTGTTTTCCCTCGACAGCAAGGGCAGGGTGACCCAGGCCAACCAGGCCGCCCTCACCACGCTTGCCTTGCCGCCGGAAGAGGTGCGCGGCGTCGCCCTCGGTTCCCTGGTCAAGGGTTTCTCCTTTACCCGCTGGCTGGAGGCGAGCGAGATCAAGCCGCAGACCTGCAAGCTCAGCCTCGGCGGCGAGGAGTACCTCGGCGATCTGATGCCGCTGTTCGTGGCCGAGGAGAAGGGCAAACAGGCCCTGGCCGGCGCCGTGGTGGTGCTGAAATCCGCCCGCCGGGTCGGCATGCACTTCAGCGCGCTGCACGCGGTGGAAGTCGGCGGCTTCGAGCATCTGCAGGCCGAGAGCCAGAAGATGAAGGAGGTGCTGGCCCAGGCCGCCAAGCTCGCGATGCAGGATGCCCCCTTGCTCATCGTCGGCGAGACCGGCACCGGCAAGGAGCTGCTGGCCC
Source organism: Aeromonas aquatica (assembly GCF_000764655.1). GTDB lineage: Bacteria > Pseudomonadota > Gammaproteobacteria > Enterobacterales > Aeromonadaceae > Aeromonas > Aeromonas aquatica. The sequence continues at coordinate 27,797 of NZ_JRGL01000017.1, read as the reverse complement.
GCGCCTGCCACGGCGCCAGCCTGCGCTCCAGCCACCCCTTCATGGCGCTCAATTGCGCCGCCATGCCGGACAACGTGGCCGAGAGCGAGCTGTTTGGCTACGCCCCCGGCGCCTTTGGCAACAACACCGAGGGCAAGCGTGGCGTGCTGGAGCTGGCGAGCGGTGGCACCCTGATGCTGGACGAGATCGGCGACATGTCACCCCACCTGCAGACCAAGTTCCTGCGGGTGCTGCAGGATGGCGTCTTCCGCCGGGTCGGTGACGAGCAGGAGGTGCGGGTCAACGTGCGCTTCATCTGCACCACCCAGAAGCAGTTGCTGGATCTGGTGCACGAGGGCAAGTTCCGCGAAGATCTCTATTACCGCCTCAACGTGCTGAGTCTGGCGCTGCCCCCCCTGCGCGAGCGCAAGGCGGACATCATGGCGCTGGCCCAGCAGTTCGTGTTTCGTTTTGCGAGCGAATTGCAGCGCCCGCGCCCGCGCTTCACCCGCAACATGGCCGAATACCTGACCGCCTACCGCTGGCCGGGCAACGTACGCCAGCTGCGCAACTGCCTCTATCGGGCCATGACGTTGCTGGAAGGGGACGAAATAGGCCCGGAGCACGTGGACCTGCCGGTGGCGGCGGATGCCATGCCGCTCATCGACGAGTGGTTCGAGGGCGGGCTGGATGAGGCGGTGAAGCGCTTCGAGAGCCGGCTGCTGGAGCGGCTCTACCCGGCGTTTCCCTCCACCCGCCAATTGGCCAAGCGACTCGGCGTGTCCCACACCGCCATCGCCAACAAGCTGCGTGAATACGGGATCGGCAAGAAGTAGTCAGATGACGGCTTATCTTTCATGGCACCCGTCTCGGATCGGGTGCTTGCCATTGCTGCGACACCGGGTGACGCAACCGGTGCCCGACCCGATGGGCACCAGCCTCGGGGCTGATAAGCTCGAGCCGACTCCTCTCTGGCATTCCCTTCATGGGCGTCGGGCCACCTCGGTACCGGCGTGGGCATAAGCGCAGGCAACATGCAATCACACCATCTTATCCGGGCCATGGCCTTGCTTGCCCCCCTGTGCTGTTCGCTGACCTTGATGGCCGAGCCGGGGCCCCTGACCTCGGCGGAGGTCCGCAGCGACCACGTGCGTCAAACCGTGCTCGATATCCTGAGTTATACCCGCTGGCCGAGTGAACCTGCCGAGTTGCGACTCTGCATCACGGCGCCGACGGAGTACGCCAGCACCCTGCGCACCATCAAGCAGCAGGCCAACGGCCGGCTGGTCGATGTCCACCGCTACGAGACGGATGACGAGGCGCTGAGTCAGCGCTGCGACGTGATCTATCTGGGGGTATTGGCTCCCGAGCAGCGTCTGGCACTGTTCGGGAGGCTGCGGGGCCACGCCATCCTCAGCATCAGCGAGCAGAGCCGTGAGTGCATCGCCGATGCGGTGTTCTGCCTGCAGGCCGGATTGGATCGGGTGCGTTTTCGCGTCAATCTGGATGCACTGGCCCGCAGCGGCGTGCGGGTGCATCCGGCGGTGCTGAAACTGGCCAGGGCGGACGAGGAGGAGCGATGAAAAACCAGGCTCATTCCGTCGGCCCGCGCATCACCTTGCGACAAAGCCTGGGGCGCACCCACATGGTGACCTCCCTGACCGCCGTCTGCATGGCGGGGCTGTTCCTGACCATCACCGCCTTGCTGGCGCTGCGGCTCTACGCGGATCACAATCTGGAGCTGCTGGCCCGTGCCATCAGCTACACCACGGAGGCGGCCGTGGTGTTCCACGACGAGGAGGCGGCGAGGGATGCCCTGCAGGCCATCACGGCGCACGAGGACGTGGTCAGCGCCACCATTCTGCTGCCCGATGGTCAGGTGCTGGCGAGCTGGGGCCGTGATATCACCAACCCTTGGTCCAATCTGGGGCAACACCTGGCACGGCTGCTCCTGCCGGGGCCGGTGGCGCTGCCCATGGTGCGCGAGGGCAAGGAGATAGCCCGCATTCATCTGGTCGGGCACGGCCAATACCTGCTGCGCTTCCTGTTGCAGACCCTGCTGGCGACCCTGGTCTGCCTGCTGCTCAGCATACTGGGCGCCCTCTATGTGGCGCGCCGGATGCAATATTCCATCACAGCTCCCCTCAAGGCGCTGGCACAGGTCGCCCACAGCGTCCGTCGCCGGCGAACCCTCAATCAACGGGTTCCCTCTGCCAATATCGCCGAGCTGCACGAGCTGGGAGAGGATTTCAACTCCCTGCTCGATGAACTGGAGGCCTGGCAGGCCCACCAGAAGCGGGAGAATGCCAGCCTGCTGCATCAGGCGACCCACGACTCCTTGACCGGTCTCCCCAATCGCTCCCTGTTCGAGGCCCGTCTGGCCCAGGCTATCAGGCTGGGTGACGCCCAGAACGAACGATTCGCCTTGTTGTATCTGGATTGCGATCGCTTCAAGCAGATCAACGACAGCCTGGGTCACGCCGCCGGTGACGAGGTGCTGGTGGCCCTGGCGCGGCGGGTGCAGCACCAGCTCAGGCCGATGGATCTGGTGTGCCGGCTGGGGGGAGACGAGTTCGCCATCCTGCTGGCCCCGTTGCACCATGAGCGCGAAGTGCGTGAGGTGATGCTGCGGATCCAGCAGGCGATGGCCACGCCCGTGGTGTTGGGGGATGGTCGTCATCTGGTGGTTGGCGTCAGTGTCGGCTTTGCCATGTATCCCGAGCAGGGGGGGACGGCCGACGAGCTGCTGCAACAGGCGGACAGCGACATGTATCAAGCCAAGCGACAACGCAGGGAGGGGATCACCGACCAACAGACGAATACATGATGTTTTTTCAGGCAAAAATAATAAATAAAAGGATGATAACAATGAACATTTCCAACCTGATAAAGGCGGGCCTTGTCGGTCTGCTGCTGAGCGTGCTGGCGGCTTGCCAGAGTGCACCACGGGGCCTCTCGGCAGAGCAGGTTGCCACGCTCAAGGAGCAGGGGTTCCACCTCACCGATGAGGGCTGGACCCTGGATATTTCCAACAAGGTGCTGTTCGCCAACAACGTGGGCGCCCTCAACCCCAACACCCGCCAGGTGGTAGAGAAGCTGGGCAAGGCCCTGCTTTCTGTGGGTCTGAACAAGGCCAGGGTGGACGGTCATACCGACGCCAACGGCGAGGCCAGCTACAACCAGCAACTCTCCCTGAAACGGGCTCAGTCCGTGGCCGACGTCCTGGTGTCGGTGGGGATGCCGGCGGCCAATCTGGACATCCGTGGCCGGGGCGAAGAGGCACCGATTGCCGACAACGGCAACGCCGCCGGACGGGCGGAGAATCGCCGGGTCGCCATCATCATCGGCAACGACTGATCCCGGCCGTGCATCAGCGGCGAGCATTCCCTGTCTTGAGGGCCTTAGGCCACTTCTCCCGTTAGTCGGAATGCGTGTGTACGACCACTCTCCTGGCAGTTTTGCTGCGCACGGGGGAGTGGCTATCGCCGAACAGGGCATCTCCTTCGCTACTGTATTCGGGTCCTTCGACCGACGATCGCTTGCAATTCAAGGCTTAAGTGCCACCCCAGTGCCCCTGATTTGATCCAGCACAAGGTCGTAGTGAACTGATATTCGTTATCATTTGCATTATTTTCTGATGGTAACTTGCCAGTGACAACAGCAACCCTCACCCCGACCATGACAGGGCTCGCGACCCCTGATCCCCTCAAATTCGCCTTCGCCGCCAAGACCTCGGCCCATGCCAGCCGTGGCGGCATACGTCCCCTGACACTCGATGACGCCGGCTGGCAAGCCTGGTGGCAGCAGGAGAGCCAGGTGGAGGAGCGGGCGCTCTACATCCACATTCCGTTTTGCCGCAAACGCTGCAGCTTCTGCAACTTCTTCGAAAATGGCGCCAACCCGGCGCGGATGAGCCGCTACATGGCGGCCCTGTGCGCCAGCCTGCATCAGGCCGCCGATGCGCCCTTTGGCCAGAGCCGGCCCTTCTCGGCCGTCTACGTGGGGGGCGGTACGCCCACCGACATGGCGGCCGACGATCTGGCGCGTCTCGCCGAGGCCATCCGCCGTTTCCCGCTGACGGCCGATGCGGAAGTGACCCTGGAGGGGCGCCTCAACGGCTTCGATGACGAGAAGTGGCAGACCGCCCTGGCGGGAGGTTTCAACCGCTTCTCGTTCGGGGTGCAGAGCTTCGATACCGAAGTGCGCCAGCAGGCGGCCCGCTTCGATGACAGGGAGACACTGCTCACCCGGCTGGCCGAGCTGACCCGGGATGATGCCGTCGTGATAGTGGCGGATCTCATCTTCGGCCTGCCCGGTCAGGACGACACCGTCTGGCGCCAGGACATTGCGGACGTGATGGCGAGCGGGGTGCACGGGGTGGATCTCTATCAGCTCATCGCCATGGCGGGCACCAACCTGGAACGCGCCGAGGCCAAGGGCAAGCTCGGCTGGTCCGCCGATGGCCAGCAGCGGGCCAGCATGTATGCCTATGGCGCCCAGACCCTGGAGCAGGGGGGCTGGCAGCGCCTCTCCGGCAGCCACTGGCGCCGCGGTGACGCCGAGCAGAGCCGCTATAACCAGATGGCCAAGCGCGGGGCCGAGATCCTCCCCTTCGGCGCCGGGGCGGGGGGCAGCGTGCACGGTCACGGCCTGATGTATGGCCGGGATCTGGCGCTCTGGCACGAGGCGCTGGCCGCTGGCGTGCGCGCCCCCGGCATGGTGATGGGGCGCAACCCCAACGCGCGCATCGACGGCCTGCTGCGCGGGGCGCTGGATACCGGCTGGCTCGCGCTGAACCGGTTGCCATCCCCCCTGCAAACTCACCTGATGCCGCTGTTTATGGCCTGGCAGCGCCACGGGCTGGCGGAGCTGACCGACCAGCGGCTCGAGCTGACCCTGGCGGGGCGCTTCTGGAACGTCAACCTGCAGGCCGGGCTGTTTGAATTCCTGCAGCTCAACCCCCTGGGGGGCGGGTCAGCCCCCTCCGCCAGTCTGGGACACCCGGGCGGGGCGGTACGACATTCGCTGGTGTGAGTGATTTGCACACTATAAAAATGGCCCATCCTGTGATGGGCCATTTTTTATGCTGACAAATACCTTGTTACTAGTCGTTGATGCTGTCTACCCGCACTTTCAGGCTGCCCTCGGCCAGGGTGGTCACGAGCGACTGGCCGGGGCTCACCTGGCTGGCGCGGCTGATGACCTCGCCACTTGCGCTGCGGGTGATGGAGTAGCCGCGGCCCAGGGTGGCCAGCGGGCTGACCCCGTCGAGCCGTGCGCTCAGCATGGCGAGGCGATGGCCGGCGAGACTCTGGCGCTTGGCCATCAGGCTATGGAGCCGCTCCTCGGCGAGCTGATGACGGCGCTTGCCGGCCGCCAGCAGCTTCTCGGGGCTCCGGGCCTGCAGGCGCAGCTCGAGGTTGGCGAGGCGCCTCTCCCCCTGATGCAGGCGGCTTGCCAGCAATTGCTGCAGACGGCTGGCGAGCTCGTCGAGGCGCTGGGATTGCTGCTCCAGCCGGCGCTTGGGGTCTTGATGATCCAGCCGCTTTTGCAGCAGCGCGAAGCCGTGGCTGGCGGCGGTCTGGCGCCGCGCCATGGCCTGCGCGAGCCGCTGGCGCAGGTGGGCGAGGCGCTGGGCGCGGGTGCTTCTGTCCGGCGCCACCAGCTCGGCGGCGGCGGAGGGGGTGGGGGCACGCAAGTCGGCGGCAAAGTCGCTGATGGTGACGTCCACCTCGTGGCCGACGGCGCTCACCACGGGAATGGCGGAGCGGCTGATGGCGCGGGCCACCGCCTCCTCGTTGAAGCACCAGAGATCTTCCAAGGATCCGCCGCCGCGACCGACGATCAGCACGTCCACCTCGGCGCGGCGGTTGGCAAGCTGGATCGCCGCCACTATCTGGCCGATGGCGGCGCTGCCCTGCACCTGTGTCGGGTAGATGAAGACCGGCAAGTCCGGCGCCCGGCGCCCCAGCACCGTCAGCATGTCGTGCAGGGCGGCGCCGGTGGCGGAGGTGACCAGCCCCACGGCGCGCGGCTCGCGGGGCAGCGGTCGCTTGCGAGCCTCGTCGAACAAGCCCTCGGCGCCCAGGCGACGCTTGAGCTCCTCGAAGCGCAGGGCCAGCATGCCGTCGCCGGCGGGCTGCATGGATTCGATGATGAGCTGGTAGTCGCCGCGGGGCTCATAGAGAGAGACCCGCGCCTGTACCAGCACCTGCATGCCGTCTTGTGGACGGAACGGCACCCGCCGGTTGTTGCCCTTGAACATGGCGCAGCGTACCTGGGCGGAGATGTCTTTCAAGGAGAAATACCAGTGGCCCGAGCTTGGCATCGCCAGGTTGGAGAGCTCCCCGGTCAGCCACACCAGCCCCAGATCCTGCTCCAGGATCATGCGCACGGCGCTGTTGAGGCGGGTGACGGTAAAGATCTGCTGCCTGTCTTGGCTGGATTCGTCGCGATGATTCAAGGTTGGTCCTGCTGCTGTGCCCGGCCCGGAGTGAGGGGGGAGAAGACAATGGGGCCTATCTTACCCCAGTTCGCACGGGGAGCCGAGCCCGAGGAGGCCCGGCCTGATAGCTGGAATGGGGCAGGGGTTGAGTCAGCGCACCGGCTGGCTCGCGGGCTTGGCTGTCTTGGCCGGGCTCACCACCAGCCAGACCGCGAGGCAGACGACGGCGCCGCCGATGACAAAGCCACCGGTTAGGGTCTCGCCGAGCACCAGATAGCCCCACAGTATGCCAAACGGGGGGATGAGGAAGGTGACCGTCAGGGAGCGCAGCGGCCCTATGTCGGCGATCAGCCGGAAATAGAGCAGGTAGGCGAGGGCGGTACAGATGAAACCGACGGCCAGGATGCTGGCCCACACCTCGGGGATGGCCCAGTTGACGACAGGTCCGGCCGCCATGGTGTAGCCGAAGAAGGGGAGCAGGAACAGGCAGGCCCCGAGCTGGCTGCCAAACGCCACCAGCTTGGCATCGAGGCCGCCCTGCTCGGTGATCCAGCGCCGGGTCAGGAAGCCGGCGCAGCCGTAACAGGCGGTGGCGATGAGGCAGGCCAGCACCCCGGTGATGACGTTGCCGGTCAGGCTCAGCTCCCCCGTGGTGGTGATGAGGGTGATGCCCACCAGGCCCAGCATGACGCCGGCCCATTTGCGCAGGCTCAGTGGCTCGTTGAAGCAGGAGAAGCCGATCAGCGCCCCCATCAGCGGGGTGGTCGCGTTGAGGATGGCCGAGTAGCCGGCGGGCAACCAGAGCGCGGCGATGGCGTACATCAGGAAGGGCACGCCCGAGTTGATGATGCCAAGCACCATGGCGGACTTCAGCTTACCCTTGAAGCGCATGGGGGTGCGCAGCAGAAGCAGCATGACGGCGAGCCCGATGAGGGCGAAGAAGACCCGCAGGAAGGTGGTGTTGACCGAGCCGAACGCCGGCGCGGCGATGCGCATGAACAGGAAGCTGGCGCCCCAGATGGCGGCCAGCGCCAGCAGTCTCACATAATCCGATGTTCTCATCTTCTCTCCTTGAAATGACGGGCGGCCCTGCATCATGCAGGGCCGCCCCCTGTCTGGCAACCGGGTGAAGGGGGTACCAATAAACAAGGCACCACCTGGGTGATGCCTCGTGACTATTCACTGCCTGAACCAGGCTGGGGTCTGTGCGACTCGGCCTTGAGGCCTATATCGTCACTCGCTTTCCGGCTGGCTGACGAAGGCTATCTTGTGCAGCCCGTGCTGGGAGGCCTGTGCCATCACCTTGGCGATGGCGCCGTACTCCACGCTCTTGTCGATGCGCAGCTGGATCTCGGGGATCTCCGGCTTGGCCTCGCTGGCCTTGACCATCTGGGCGAGCAGTGCCGTCTCATCGACCTCCTTGTCGTTCCAATACATTTTGCCGGCGCCGTCGATGGAAAGGATCACATCTTCCTGCTTGGGCTGATTGACCTGGCTGCTGGCCTCGGGCAACTCGAGCTTGACCGCGTTGGTGAGCAGGGGGGCGGTGATCATGAAGACGATGAGCAACACCAGCATGACGTCGATCATCGGGATCATGTTGATCTCGGAGAGCGGCTGCTCGTCCGATTCGCCAGGAAGTTTGCCGAAAGCCATTACATCTGCCCCTTCTTGGCGGTCTCGCTCTTGGCACCCTCGATGTCGGACAGCTGGGTCACGTTGGACGGAGTTTTCTCAAATCCGGTCACCAGCAGGGCAAAGAGGTCGTAGGCGAACTCGTCCAGCGCGGCGAGCTTGAGGCGATTGCGGCGCACGAAGAAGTTGTAGATGAGCACCGCAGGCAGGGCGACGGCGAGGCCGAAGCCGGTCATGATCAGGGCCTCACCCACCGGGCCTGCGACCTTGTCCAGACTGCTCTGACCGGCCGCACCTATGGCCAGCAGCGCGTGATAGATGCCCCAGACGGTACCAAAGAGCCCGATGAAGGGGGCCGCCGAACCGACGGAGGCGAGGAAGGCCAGGCCGTGTTCGAGGCGGATCCGCTCCATGGTGATGGCATGGCGCAGGGCGCGCAGCAAGAAGTCGTCCGGGGAGCCCAGCTTGAGGGAGACGGCTCGCCCTTGTGCCCGGTCAAGCTGGGAAACGGCCTCGAGGGCAGCATGGGTTATCCGGCCATAGGCCTCTTCGGGGGGCGTGTGGGCGAGCTGGCGCTCCATCTCCTGCACGCTCTCATGCTGCCAGAACTGATCCACGAAGCGGGCGTTCAGCCGCTGCTCGCGATAGCCGAGGTAGAGTTTGAGCAGCGCGTAATAGCAGGTGCCGAGCGACATCAGTACCAGCAGGATCAGTGGGACCAGACCCACCCCGGTGTTTTGGCTGAGCAGGTGGTAGATGCCCATCGAGTTTGTTGCGATTTCCGGATTCATGGCTTATGCCCCTAACTTGAAAATAATGGTAACCCCTGTCCAGGCTGGGACGGTGGTATTGTTCTGTTTGGCCGGAATGAAGCGCCAACGGCTGACGGTCTTGCGGGCGACCATGTCCAGGCGCCGATGACCACTGCTCTGCTCCACTTCGACCGACTCGGCGGTGCCCTCTTTGGTGACGCGCACCTTCAATACCACGCGCCCTTCCTCACCCCGTCGGCGTGACTCCTGGGGGTAGGGGGGCTCGGGGTTGTTCAACCGGGCATCCCGTGCGATAGGGGCGCTGCTGCCGGCCCCGGCGCCCGTCTGGCGGGACTTGGTCGGCGGCGCACTGGCACCACTCGCACTCTGGTTATTGGCCGTCGCCTGCGGGGTTGCAGGCGCAGAGGGCGCGACCACCGGCTCGGCCTTGGCCACTGGCGCGGGTTTGGTTACCGGCACAGGCCTGGGTGTTGGTTTGGGCGCTGGTTTCTTGACGACCGGCTTGACCACTTTCGGCGGTACCGGGGTCGGCTTCTTCACCACGGGCGGCGCAGGGACGGCCGCTGGCGCCGCCGGTTTGGCCGGTGCGTCATCTTTGTTCGACTCGCCGGCCCAGCGGGCAGACAAGGTGATGGGTTCGGGTGGTGTGATGGGGTCGGCGCGGTTGTTGTGCACCAACCACAGGATGACGAGATGCAGCGCAATCGCGGCGGCCAGGCAGACAAGCTGAGCCGGGCCAAAGGTCAAATTGTTGCTACCGGGTGCTGGCCTCGAGATGCAGGCGTTCATCACCCTTCTCCATTACAGATGGTCATATTCATACTCAAAACGTCGATGATACTGGCGCCAGAACAGGGCCTTGCCGCGGAGCATACCCTAGCTTGCATGGCGCAAACAAGAAAGATTATCAATTGTACCTTGGTCCTGAGGAGTGGGATCTGGGGGAGTTTGTCCCGCTTGGGGCCGGTTGTCGGCGCCTCCTCAGGTCGCCCGTTGACAGGGCCCAAGTTGGACGACGGGAGACGAAGGTGGGTGCGCCCTGCACTCATGACCGCCGGCCTCGGCACGAGTCGCCCCCATCACCCATCTCCTGGGCACCGGGTCGCGCCTGCGAAGCATCGAGCCGGTCATGTCTGCCGGGAAGCGGGAAAGGATGTCCGCTGCCTGATCATCCCTTTGCCATCGCCGTTATCGGGTGACTCAATGAAAGCGCTGTCAATCACATCTCGCCCATCTTGAAGTCGATTGTGGTCACATTTTGCACGGATCTGCCGTGAATTGGTTTTTTTGCGCCCTAGACTGGCAGGGCTCATCTGAAGGCGGGACTGTAGCGGATGGGGGAATGCCGGGGCACACCGGCGTCACACACAAAACAATGAAAATAAAGGACTATCAATGGCTAGATGGATAATCGCGGCCGGATTGTTGGGGGCACTCATGGCATCGCCCGGCGCGGCGGCGGCTGAGTGGTTCTTCCGCGGTACCGCGAATGGATGGGCGGCGACCGCCATGGTCTCGACCGACGGCGTCAATTTCGACACCTGCCAGTTCTTCCAGAGCGGGGATGCCAGTGGCGGCCCGCGCTTCAAGATAGACAGATACGGCAACTGGCAGCAGAGCTACCCGACTGCCGACAAGCTGGTCAATGCCAATACCCACTATCAGGTCCGCATCAATGCCGGCACCCAGGCCATCACCGCCACGGCGGTCGACAGCTGCACGGCGTCCGGTTTTGCCAAGAGCTGGCCACAGATGCAGGTGCGCGGCACCTTCAACGGTTGGGCCAGCCTCCCCATGACCCTGGTAGCGGATCACCTGTGGCAGGCCGAGGCCTACATGGATGGCAAGGCCAGCCAGCGCCTCAAGTTCGATCAGGCCGGTGACTGGGCCACCAATTACGGTGACAGCAATGCCGATGGGGTGCTCGAGCGCAGCGGCGGCGACATCCTCTGGAGCGGCACCGGCACGGTACGCTTTCAGATCAACGACCAGACCCTGGCCTACAGCATCACCCCCCTCGGAGATGACAACCAGCCACCGCTGGCGGTCATCACCCCGGGCGGCACCGTGAAGGTGACCCTGGGAGAGACGCTCACCTTGAGCGGCAGCGACTCCACGGATCCCGATGGTCAGATTGCCAGCTACCTCTGGAGCAGTGGTGAGACCACCGAGATCATCAGCGTCAATACCAGCCAGGCGGGTACCTTCACCTATGGCCTGACGGTGACTGACGATCAGGGTGCCAAGGCCAGCAGCAGCGCCAGCGTGGTGGTGGCGGCCCCGCAAGCCAGCGACAAGTGGTATTTCCGCGGCACCCCCAACAACTGGGGCCTGACCGCCATGACCAGCCAGGACGGAGTCAATTTCTGTACCGAGCAGGCCTTTGGCAACAGCGATCCCCGCTTCAAGGTGGATCACAAGGGGGACTGGACCGAAGCTTACCCGGCCCAGGACTACAAGGTGACCGGCAACACCGGCTATCGCATCTGCTTCGATGCCCAGCGCAAGGCGCTGGACGTGGCGCCGCTCGCCGGCGCCGACACCCAGGCACCGACGGTCAGCGCGAGCCCGGCCCCCGGCAATTATGCCCAGCCCCAGTCCATCACCCTCGCGGTGAGCGACGATAAAGACAGCGCCCCCAAGCTCTACTTCACCCTGGATGGCAGTACCCCGAGCACCAGCTCGGCCCTCTACAGCTGGCAGGGGATCACCGCCAGCGACAAGGGCAGTGGCGCGGATCTGGTGATAAAGACGTTGGGCGTTGATGCTGCCGGCAACCGCCGTGAGCAGAGTTTCAGCTACCATATCGGCGATCAGGCAGTGGCTGGCGGTGATTTTCGTGGGGAGAGCATCTACTTCCTGCTGACCGCCCGCTTCTATGATGGCGATGCGGGCAACAACTACCATAACCGGGATCGCTACAAGGCCGGGGATCCTCACTGGCGCGGCGACTTCAAGGGGCTCATCGGGAAGCTGGACTACATCAAGGATCTCGGCTTCACCGCCATCTGGGTGACGCCGCCGGTGGAGAACCGCTCAGGCCTCGATTACCACGGCTACCATGCCTACGACTTCTACCGGGTCGATCCCCGGCTGGAGTCGCCGGGGGCGGGTTACCGTGAGTTTATCCAGGCGGCCCACGCCAAGGGGATCAAGGTCATCCAGGACGTGGTGATCAACCACTCCAGCCAGTACGGCCTGCGCGGCAAGACCTGGATCGATCGTCTGCCCGTCAAATACTACGTGCCGACCGGCTCCAAACAGGGGCTGATCAACAACGGGCCCTATCAGGGCAACCTCGGGGATTACGCCAGCGCGAACCGCTGCGACGATGACAACCCGGCGGCCCCCGACTGGTACAAGGCGCGCTGTCAGTCCGATCCGGAAGGCCTGGTGCCCCTGGTGGATCCCAAGACCGGCAGCAGCGTACCGAGCGCCGGCTACAATCCCAACCGCTTCTTCGGCATCGACGCCCAGACGCTGGATCCGGCCTGGTATCACCTGGACGGCTTCATGTCCGGCGGTGACTGGGAGAATCCGCTCGCGTTGCAGCGCAAGCACATGGCGGGGGACTGTATCGATCTCGCCACCGGCAACGCGAACGTCAAGGCCTACATCAACGGCGCCATCCACCAGTACCTCGACATGGGGGTCGACGCCATCCGCATCGATACCCTCAAGCACATCGAGCGGGACGAGCTGCTGACCTATGTCCACGACTGGCAGGCCCACAAGCCGGGGTTGTTCGTGTTCGGCGAGAACCTGGTGAAGGGCACGGGCTGGGGCTCTGAAATCGACAACGACAACGCCTCGGCGGTGATCCGCCCCTGGTGGTACACCCGCACCACGGCCAACCCGGCCAACCCCCGTGCCGGTGGCGACTCCGGCCTGTCGGTGCTGGACTTCTCCCTGTTCTCGACCTTCCGTGACAACGTCACCAAGGGCAGCTTTGGCGGCGTGGGCGGGATCTTCGCCATGGACTGGGTCTATGGGGATGCCACCAAGCTCATCACCTTCTTCCAGAACCACGACGTGGGGCCGGACAATGACTTCAAGTACCGCTACGGCGGGGAAGAGGGCAATGCGGCCATGACCTACAACCTGCTCTGGACAGCCCGCGGCATCCCGACCCTCTACTACGGGGAGGAGGTGATGTTCCAGGCCGGCAAGCCGCAAGACATCGACGGCGCCACCATGACGGTGGATCAGACAGGTCGCGCCTACTACGGCGATGTGCTGGACAACCCGGCGACCCCGTCCCACCCGCTCTTTCAACACATCAAGCGCCTGAACCAGATCCGCAAGGCGGTGCCCGCCCTGCAGAAGGCACCCATGAGCCAGGTGAGCGAATGGGGTAGCGGCATGAGCTTCGTGCGGGATCTCGGCGCCGAGGGCAGCTACGCGGCGGTCGGTCTGGCCGCCAACTCGGCCCAGCAGATCACCATCAGCGGCGTCAAGAACGGCAGCTACACCGATGCGGTGACCGGCACCACGCTCAGCACCAGCAATGGCAGCCTGAGCTTTGCGGTGCCTGCCTACTCGGCCCGGGTCTGGGTGCTCGGTGGTCCCGGCAAGGTTGGCGTCGATGGCAAATACCTGAAGTGATGGGGCTGATGCGAATGGCTCGGCAAGCCGGGTTATCGTTTCGCTGAAATGAAAATGGATAAATACCCGAAGTCGGCCCCTGGGCCGACTTTTTTATGCCCGCGTGTTGGCTGCAACGGGTATCGAGGCCGGGGCTAGGGACACAGTTGCACCTAAATGAGGCGTTCGCACTGATTTGGTGCGCCGCTCTTAAATGGCTGAGCCTCCATTGACCCTGAAAATGCCGTCGCGTACGGGTGTCTTCTGGTTCTCATGTATGGTGCCAAGCCTGATGGGGCAAGGGGGGTGGCCATTTTTTCGTGTCCCGCGAGAGACGCTATGGGGCCCCTTGGCCGCCGACCTCGCAAATATGCTGGCTCGCCGGATCCGGCCGTTTTCAACCTGGTGTTATCACCTTGAATTTTTATCCTTTACGGAACATAAAACCAAATATATGGAATTTGTCGAATTCTTGTTTCGATTGGCGTTGTTTTTGCTGCAGTTTGTAGCGGGCTAACCCCATGGACAGGGCAAGCCTCCCATTTTTGTCGCACGCGGCGCCTTATCGGCCGTCAGGCCCCATTCGATGTTGTGTTATTGGTTATCAAAAGGAGTCATATGGAAGGTGAAATGACCATGCAGCCGCTTGCTGCGAGCAAGGGGTTGGCCCATACCCTCAAGGACGATGTGTACGGCATGGTGCTCGGCGTCATGTTTATCGCCGTGGGCCTGAATCTGCTCAAGTGCTCCGGCATGATCACCGGCGGTATCGCCGGCATCGCGCTCTTGCTCGCCCATGTCAGCAGCCTGCCCATCGGGGTGCTGTTCTTCCTCGCCAACCTGCCTTTTCTGGTGTTCAGCTACTTCACCATGGGGCGCGACTTCATGCTCAAGACGCTGGTGGTCAATGTAGCGCTCTCGGCCGCGACCCAGGGGGTGCCGCTGCTGCTGACGGTGAGCTACATACACCCGCTGTTTGCCGCCTTGGTGGGGGGCACCTTCCTCGGCATGGGGGTGCTATCGCTCGCCCGCCACAACGCCTCAGTCGGGGGCATAGGCGTGGTGACGCTCTGGTTGCAGCGCCGCGCCGGCATCAACGCGGGCAAGAGCCAGATGCTGCTCGACGTGCTGGTATTTGTCCTCTCGCTGCTCACGCTGCCGCTGCCCCTGCTGCTCTGGTCCACCCTGAGTGCACTTGCCATGAACGCCATGCTGATGAACTGGCACAAGCCCGGCCGTTATCAGGGGGGCTGAGGGTCGGAGGAGAGGAGCAGATGGTGAAAAAGCATCCGGATCGGGCGGTTCGAGACAGAAGAGCCCCCAACGGCAAAAAAGATCATCTTGTCGTGGAAAACGCCATGGTTACAGCTGAATTTATTGGTTTTTTGCCCCGTTGGCGGCGTTAAACCGGGCTACACCATAAAAAATTCAAAATACTTCTTTACCACTGGCCAATGCATGAGTAAAATTTGTCGGCAATATTTTCCACCCCCACTTCCACAACGGTGAGATATTGCCATGCTCAGGATTGCCAAAGAAGCGCTGACCTTCGACGATGTATTGTTGGTTCCAGCACACTCCACTGTTCTTCCGAATACCGCTGACCTGCGCACCAAGCTCACGTCTGCTATCTCCCTGAATATTCCGATGATTTCCGCTGCCATGGACACAGTGACCGAAGCCCGTCTGGCTATCGCACTGGCCCAGGAAGGTGGCATCGGCTTCATTCACAAGAACATGTCCATCGAGCAACAGGCCTTCGAAGTGCGCAAGGTCAAGAAGTACGAGAGCGGCGTCGTCTCCGACCCGGTCACCGTACGTCCCGACATGACCATTGCCCAGATCAAGGAGCTGAGCCTCAAGAACGGCTTCGCCGGTTACCCCGTGGTGACCGAGGGCAACATTCTGGTCGGTATCATCACCGGCCGTGATGTGCGCTTCGTGATCGATCTCTCCCAGACCGTCGAACAGGTCATGACCCAGAAGGATCGTCTGGTCACCGTGCGTGAAGGGGCGCCTCGTGAAGAGGTGGTTGCCCTGATGCAGAAGCACCGTATCGAGAAGGTGCTGGTGGTCGATGCCGACTTCAAACTCAAGGGCATGATCACCGTCAAAGACTTCCAGAAAGCCGAGCGCAAGCCGAACGCCTGTAAAGACGAGCGTGGTCGCCTGCGGGTTGGTGCCGCCGTCGGTGCCGGTGCCGGTAACGAGGAGCGCGTCGCCGCCCTGGTGGAAGCCGGTGTGGACGTGCTGCTGATTGACTCCTCCCACGGCCACTCCCAGGGCGTGCTGGATCGCATCAAGGCAACCCGCGAAGCCTATCCTGACCTGCAGATCATCGGTGGCAACGTGGCTACCGGCGCTGGCGCCCTGGCGCTGGTCGCTGCCGGCGTCAATGCCGTCAAGGTCGGTATCGGTCCGGGCTCCATCTGTACTACCCGCATCGTGACCGGTGTCGGCGTACCCCAGATCACCGCCATCTCCGACGCCGTTGATGCGCTGGAAGGCACCGGCATCCCGGTGATCGCCGATGGCGGCATCCGCTTCTCCGGCGACTTGGCCAAGGCCATCGCCGCTGGCGCCAGCTGCGTCATGGTCGGTTCCATGTTCGCCGGTACCGAAGAGGCGCCGGGTGAAATCGAGCTCTACCAGGGCCGCTCCTTCAAGTCCTACCGCGGCATGGGCTCCTTGGGCGCCATGTCCAAGGGCTCCAGCGATCGCTACTTCCAGACCGACAACGCCGCCGACAAACTGGTGCCGGAAGGGATCGAAGGGCGCGTGCCGTACAAGGGCCGCCTTAAAGAGATCATTCACCAGCAGATGGGCGGCCTGCGCTCCTCCATGGGCCTGACCGGCAGTGCCACCATCGATGAGATGCGCACCAAGGCCGAGTTCGTGCGTATCTCGGGCGCCGGGATGAAAGAGTCCCACGTCCACGACGTGACCATCACCAAAGAAGCCCCCAACTATCGGATGGGCTGATAAAACGGGGCACTGGCCCCGTTTCTTTAATCCTTTTTATCCCCACACCAGCCTGATGCAGGAATAAAATGACTAACAATATTCACGCTCACCGTATCCTTATCCTGGATTTCGGTTCTCAGTACACCCAGCTTATCGCCCGCCGTGTCCGTGAAATCGGTGTCTACTGCGAGCTCTGGGCCTGGGATGTGACCGAAGCGCAGATCCGCGACTTCAATCCCAACGGCATCATCCTCTCTGGCGGCCCCGAGTCCGTGACCGAGGCCGGCAGCCCCCGTGCCCCCGAGTACGTGTTCAACGCCGGCGTGCCGGTATTCGGCATCTGCTACGGCATGCAGACCATGGCCGAGCAGCTCGGCGGCAAGGTGCAATCCTCCACCGAACGTGAATTTGGCTATGCCCAGGTCGAAGTGCTGGGTCAGTCCGGCCAGACCAGCGCCCTCTTGCGCAACATCGAAGACGCCATCGCACCGAGCGGCCAGGCCCTGCTGGACGTCTGGATGAGCCACGGCGACAAGGTCACCGAGATCCCGGCCGGTTTCACCACCATCGCCCAGACTGCTACCTGCCCGCATGCCGCCATGGCCTGTGAAGAGAAGAAATTCTACGGCGTGCAGTTCCACCCGGAAGTGACCCACACCCGTCAGGGTGCCCGTCTGCTGGAGCACTTCGTCAAGGACATCTGCGGTTGCGAATGCCTGTGGACCCCGGCCACCATCATCGATGACGCCGTCGCCCGCATCCGCGAGAAGGTGGGTGACGATGAGGTGATCCTGGCCCTCTCCGGTGGCGTGGACTCCTCCGTCGTCGCCATGCTGGTGCAACGTGCCATCGGTGATCGCCTGACCTGCGTGTTTGTGGACAACGGCCTGCTGCGCCTGAACGAAGGCGCCCAGGTGATGGAGATGTTCGGTGATCACTTCGGCCTCAATATCATCAAGGTCGACGCCGAAGATCGCTTCTTGTCCGCGTTGGCGGGTATCGACGAGCCGGAAGCCAAGCGCAAGGCCATAGGTCGTGCCTTCGTGGAAGTGTTCGACGACGAAGCCAAGAAGCTGAAAAACGCCAAGTGGCTGGCTCAGGGTACCATCTACCCGGACGTCATCGAATCGGCTGCCAGCGCCACCGGCAAGGCCCACGTCATCAAGTCTCACCACAACGTCGGCGGCCTGCCGGACGAGATGAAGATGGGTCTGGTGGAGCCCCTGCGCGAGCTGTTCAAGGACGAGGTGCGCCGCGTCGGTCTGGAGCTGGGCCTGCCCTACGACATGCTCTACCGTCACCCCTTCCCGGGTCCGGGTCTGGGTGTGCGCGTGCTCGGCGAAGTGAAGAGAGAGTACTGCGAGCTGCTGCGCAAGGCCGATGCCATCTTCATCGAAGAGCTGCGCAAGGCCGACCTCTACAACCAGGTCAGCCAGGCGTTCGCCGTCTTCCTGCCGGTGCGCTCCGTCGGCGTCATGGGCGATGGCCGCAAATACGACTGGGTCATTGCGCTGCGTGCCGTCGAGACCATCGATTTCATGACCGCTCACTGGGCCCACCTGCCCTATGACTTCCTGGGCCACGTGTCGAACCGCATCATCAACGAGATCAACGGCATCTCCCGCGTGGTGTACGACGTCTCCGGCAAGCCGCCCGCCACCATCGAGTGGGAATAAGCGGCTAACGCCTCTTCCTGCCGATAACGCAAAACTGTCAAAAAGACGCCCTTGAGGCGTCTTTTCTTTTTTCAATCGTTTGCGTGCAACATCTTTCTGGTTTGAGCACCCTCTATCGCTGATCTGCCCCTGTCATATGTGACAGGGGGTGTTTTATGGATCCAGCACTACGCTAATTCATGCCAATTGAGGCTGGCCGTTGTGAGACGGACGTCGTGGCACAGTGCAGAGAAGGGAAGTGCCAGCGCTCGTTTTAACAAGAGCAACATGGCACATGGTCATACCGTCAGGCCTTCGGTATGCCACTCCGGTGGAGTCTGGAAACCACTTGAATAAACGGGGCGGATCCCGAACAGCCATACGAGTAGGGTAAGTAATCACGGAGGGTTTGTTATGTCAGAACAAGCAGTGCTTGTTGGCGGATGGACGGCATACCACAAGTTGACCGCAAAAGATCAGGCGGTATTCGATGCAGCGCTGAAAGGATTTGTGGGGGTGCAGTACCAACCCTTCGAAGTCTCGACTCAGGTGGTAGCCGGCACCAATTACCGTTTCAAATGCAAGAGCACGGTGCCGCTGCCCAACCCGATCCACGGAGAAGCCGTGGTGCAGATCTTCCAGTCGCTGGACGGTTCAGCCCATATCACCTCCATCACCCCAATCTGATCCGGTTGCGAGGAAAGCCGGGGAAGGGGGTAAAGCCGCCGACCGGCTAGCCTCCAAACCTCACCAATAAGAAGGACGCCCGAGGGCGTCTTTTCTTTTTTAAATCGAATACGGGAGGCTGCTACACTGGCTGTTGAGTTTCGTACGGATACACAAACAAGGAGATGGACGATGAGAGAGACTCCCTGCGCCCTCGCGGTGCGGCTGCCCCCCCAGCCCCCCAGCCCGGGGCATCTGCACGCCGATCTGGATACCTGGCGGCAGCAGTTCTTTCGGGCGCTGCCCGACGCGCGGTGCCTCGAGGCCCTGTTCGATCGGGCCCCGGACATTGTCTTCTCCATCAAGGACAGGGCCGGCCGCTATGTGAGCATCAGCGAGGCCTGTACTGAGCGCTGTGGCCTGGCGAGCCGGCATGACGCCATCGGCAAGATGGCCCACGAGATCTTCCCGCCCCACATGGCTGCGCGCTACCAGGCCCAGGACGAGCGTCTGTTTGGTACCGGTGAGCCCGTAGTGGACAATCTCGATCTGACCCTGTTTAACGACCGCAGCCCCGGCTGGTGCCTGACCAACAAGGAGCCGCTGCGCGATGCCGGTGGCGCCATTGTAGGCCTGGTATGCATGTCACGCGATCTGCACGAGCCGAGCCGGGCCGGCTTCATCGACGATCGCTTCGTCGAGGCGGTCGATCACATCCTGACCCATTATCCCGCTCCCTTGCGCATTGAATCACTGGCACGACGGGCCGGGGTATCAGTCGCCCAGTTTGAGCGGCGCATGAGGCGGATCTTCCAGCTCTCCGCCGGCCAGTTCATCACCAAGACTCGCATCGACATCGCGATCAACTGGCTAAAGGGCAGCGATATGGCCATCGCCGACATCGCATTGCGGTGCGGTTTTTGCGATCAGAGCGCCCTGTCGCGGCAGTTTCGAGCCCTGACAGGTCTGTCTCCACGCCAGTACCGGCAGTTGCTGCGTCTGGGGAATTGACGCGCCGCCGGTGCGGCGCGTCGTACCCACCTATTGAGCCAACCCCACACTGAGGCTCAGATCCCGGTAGGGTGCACCGGCGTCCACCGCTATGTGGTAGTAGGTGCCGCCCTCGGGGGCCTGGATGGTGACTGTCTCGTCGTTACCGCCATTGGCCGAGCCCTGATCGTAGTTGTCCCGGTTCGGCCAGCCCCGGTGCATGACATAGAGGTTGGCATCGCCACTGCCACCTCGGGTCTGCACCGTCAGCAGTGTCGTCCCTTGGGGCACGAAGACGTAGAAGTAGCGGATGTCGTCCGAAGCGATACCGGTGCGGGCACAGGTCGCGTCGATGAGCTGATCGTCGGGAGAGCCGCAGTCTGGCTCGGGCGGCTGGCCGGCCGTGGTGGCCGTCTGCACCCAGGCGGCGAAGTCATCGTCATGGGTCAGACCCTGCATGGTCGACCAGTAGCCCTCATAGTCGTCGGCGCGGAATCTGGTCACGGTATCGTCCACCCTGTCCCTGTGGTGCTCGAACATGTAGCGCACCGCCATATAGCCCCAGCGGTAGGCGCGGGTCCCATAGTCGTTCATGTCATAGGTGTTGCCGAAGATGGTCGACAGGGGATAGGTGCCGGCCTGGGCCGCCTCGATCGCCTTGACGTTGTCATTGCCAAGGGACAGATACTCGGCCAGACCTTCTATCCACCAGACGGTGGGCTGGCTGATGGCACGGGCGAAGTCGCCGGCCATGTTGAAACGGCCATCCAGATAGTGCACATACTCGTGCTCCAGATTCCACACCGAGAACAGGGGGCGCAGCCAGGAAGCCTCGTGGGCAATGAAACGTGCCTGGTTGCCGGGTTGGTCGGGATCACCTTCCAGATACATGCCGCCGTTGTCGGTGGCGATGCCGTAGATGAGGCCAGCGTAGCGGCTGTAGTTGGCGTAGTCGTCGAACACTACCACCTCCAGCGCGTCGTTGACGTCGCCCGGCAGTGGCCGGTTCTGGGTCTTCAGCATGCGGTGGAAGTATTGCTCCTCGTTGGCCAAGGCTGTGCAGCTCTCGGTCAGTTGCTGCTCTGTCATATCCTGGGCTCGGATGCGCAGTGTCGACCCGCACTCGTGGCGGATCGGCAGCACGACGTCGGCCAGCTGCTGCTCGAAGTCACAGGTGCCGTATTCGGCGCAGCGGGCATTGTCATAGTATTTCACGGCACTGGCGGCCGCGAGCCAGAGATCGGCGCCGGGACTATCCAGACTGCTCTTTGCCAGGATCTGCTCGATCCTGGCCCGCGATGCGGCGAAGTGGGCCGGATACTGCATGTAGCGCAGGGCCTCGTTCAGGCTGTCGGTGAGCTGGTAGGCGTAGCTGGTGCCGAGCAGGGCGGCCTGGTTGCCCTGCACGAAGGCGAACAGGGCCTCGGCGTAGCTGCCGTCTCGCTCGGCCAGGGCGCGCCCCTCAGCGCGGTAGTGGGACATGAACAGGACGGTCAGCAGGCCGGTGTAACCCGACCCCACCTCCCAGTGCTTGAGGGCATCGGCGGCATTCGGCTGTCCGTCTCGATTGGTGAAGCGGGCGATGAGGGGCTTGAGGCGCGGCAGGTAATAGGCCTCATCATGGAGATTGGTCATCAGGGTGAAGCTCTCCCCGATCGTGCTGCCCGCGTCCGGATTGGGGATGAACAGGGCCGGGTTGTCCAGCAGCCGATCGAGGCCGACCCGGATCGCGTCGCGCACCGTGAGCGGTGGCTCCGGATAGAGATCGCGGGCGATGGCGTTGTAATAGCCGGCGCGCAGATAGAGCACCAGATTGGCGAGGCCACGGCCGCTGCCCTGATAGTCGGCGGCGCGCGCCTGCAACCGTCCGGCCACCGCCAGCAGGTTGGCGGTGTCATAGATGCGGGCGCCGTCGTCCGCCGTGAGAGAGAAGAGGCCATAGGTGCACGACACCTCGGGCAGCCCCTCCAGGTAGTCGGCCAGTGCAGCACCGGATTTGTCGAGGAAGCCGGCCGGATCGCGACAATCGTCCCCCTCGGCCAGCAGGCTCTGGGCCTGGGCGCGCCAGTCGGGCTCTCGGTCGCGCCGGACGTGGGGATCTTGCGCCAGCTCGGGGGCGGCGGGCGGCGGCAGCAGGCGGTGCAGCCGCGGCGCCGGCAGGGTAGCGAGGGACTGGCCGTGCTCGGCACCGGCCAGATCTGCCGGTACCATGGCGGGCGAGGGCCGGGAGACGGGGGCCTCGGTGGCGGCCAGGGCGCTGGCCCAGCCAGCCAATAACAGACACGCCAGGGGTTTTAGTGCAAGCATAGGACTCTCCATGGTTGGGGTAGATGCCCGTGCCGGTGTAGTCACGCCGCTGGCGCCTCCCTGCGCCGGTCCGGGACATCTAATGTGGCAGAGGGTCCCCCCGCCCGTATTGGCATATCCCTGCGCCTTGACGGCGCAATTTGCCAAAAACGCTTCGCCGAGGCGTGGGAGCAGCAGGCCGGCGCTGGGGCAGCCGTCGATGACATTGTCTGGCAAGCGCGGGAAGTGGGAGAGCTGCTGGGGCAGGGGGTATCCGGCGCCTTTGCATCGCCGAATATCTGGTTGATCACCGTTTGTGGACGTGACAGATCCTTTGCAGTAGGGCCTTGGGCCATCTGAGCTGCAATTGCGTCAGTGGCTCGCCAGGGTCTCCGTGGCCTGTCTCGTTTGGTGGTGTGTGGCGGCCATCTGTAACAAAAGGGGCGATCTCGGCCCCCAATTCTCTATAATGCCCCCCTCTATAACCGCCGGGCCCATGTCCGGCGGTGCCATATGGTCTGCTTTAGCGTCGCTAGCAGGGCCACGACAAGATTGAGAAACGGTTATGCATACCCTGGAACAGCTGCGCGCGGGCGAACTTGGCGGCGCCCGCCATCTGAAGCTCTCTGAAAATTTGACGACTTTTCCCCCCGAGATCCTGAGCCTCAAAGCGACGCTGGAGGTGCTGGATCTCACCGGCAACCAGTTGAGCGAGCTGCCGGACGAGCTGGCCGAGTGCACCAAGCTGCGCATCCTCTTCTGCTCCGAGAACCGCTTTACCAAGTTGCCCGAGGTGCTGGGGCGCTGCCCCGCGCTGACCATGGTGGGCTTTAAGGCCAACCGGATCGCCATGGTATCTCCCAAGGCGTTGCCCGCGAGGCTCCGCTGGTTGATCCTGACCGACAACGTCATCGAGCGCCTGCCGGACGAATTGGGTCAGTGCACCTCCCTACAGAAGCTGATGCTGGCGGGCAATCAGCTGACCGCCTTGCCAGAGACTCTCGCCAACTGCCAGCAGCTCGAGTTGCTGCGCATCGCCGCCAACCGGCTAGAGGCGTTGCCCGAGTGGCTGCTCTCCCTGCCACGGCTCTCCTGGCTCGCCTATTCGGGCAATCCCTTCGCCGAGACGTGGGAGCAGCAGGCCGGCACCGAGGTCGACGTCGATGACATTCCCTGGCAGGAGTTGGAAGTGGGCGCCTTGCTGGGGCAGGGGGCATCCGGCGCCATTCACCGGGCCCACTGGCACCCCGAATTGGGGCAAGCAGCGGGGCAGCCGCAGGAATTGGCACTCAAGCTGTTCAAGGGAGCCATGACCAGCGACGGTCTGCCGGCGGCCGAGATGACGGCCGCCATGGCGGTGGGTCGGCATCCGGCGCTCATCGAGGTGATGGGTCGGGTGAGCGATCACCCCTCCGGCATTCCCGCCCTGGGGATGGCGCTCATTGACCCGGCCTTTGTGAACCTGGCCGGGCCCCCCAGCCTCGACTCCTGCACCCGGGATGTTTATCCGGTCGGGCTCTCTCTCACCCTGGCGACTGCGCTGGAGATGGCCAGCCAGATAGCCTCTGCGGCGGCTCATCTGCACCGCTCGGGCGTCATGCACGGGGATCTCTACGGCCATAACATCTTGCACGACGGGCGGGGCCGCGCCCTGCTCGGGGACTTTGGCGCCGCTTCTTTCTACCCGCTGGGGATGCCGCTGCTGGCAACCGGGCTGGAGCGGCTGGAGGTGCGCGCCTTTGGCTGCCTGCTCGAAGAATTGCTGGCGCTGTGCCCGGCGACAGCGGCCGCGTGCGAGGAGCTTCACCGACTGGCTAACGAATGCCAGCGCCCGGAGACGGCCCTGCGGCCGAGTTTTGCCGAGATCGATGCCCGACTTGGTCAGATCCAGCTGCCGTTGAGGGCCGAGATGGCGCCATTCATGGCATAAACGGCTGCGGGTGGTGAGTCCTGCAGATAAAGCGTTGCAAGGTGGCGAGTAAGTAGTCAAACACACCTGTAAAGGTGAAGTAAATGCACATTTAATGCTGCTGGCGATGCCCCAATGAAATGGGCGGGCCAGGGTCGACAAGGCTTGCACCGCCCCGGTGAAGTTGTGATATTGATGCATCATTGCACATGACAGGAGGACGATGATGGAAGCGGCGTTTTGGCATCAGAAGTGGAAAGAGAACCGGATAGGCTTTCATCAGGCGGATTTCAATCGCTGGTTGCAAGACGCGTGGTCGGCCAGAAAAGGGGATGAACCCGTGCTGGTGCCCCTGTGCGGCAAGTCTGGCGACATGCTCTGGCTCAATCGGCAGGGTCATCCCATCGATGGCTTCGAACTTTCCGAGCTCGCCATCGGCCAGTTCTTTCGCGAGAACGGGTTGACCGAGACGGTGACCGAGGTCGGACCTTACCAGTGCCATCAGCACGAGACGTTGCGCATCTATCAGGGAGACTTCTTCGCGGCTCCCAAGCTGGACCGCCGCTACCGACTGGCCTACGACAGGGCCGCGCTCATCGCGCTGCCAACCCCCATGCGCCGCCAATATGCGGAGCTGATGAGCCGCCTCATCGAGCCGGATGGGCAAGTCTTGCTGGTGACCCTGGAATATCAGCCCGAGCAGCAGCAACAGCCGCCATTTTCGGTGGGGGAGATGGAGGTGCGCGGCCTGTTCGAGCGCGATTTTAGCGTGGAGGTGCTGGGTCGTTTGGCCGAGCTGGATCACCCCAGGGTGCAATCCGGCCAGCTTTCCTACTTCGATGAAGTGGCCTACCGTCTGACTCGCCGCGCCTGAGTCGCAGCCTTGAAAGCATCATGAGCCTGAGACTCTCTTTACCTCTTTTGACATAGATCAACGTGGTGGTGCAGGGCTCTGTCTAAGATGATCCTGTTTCTCAATCACTGTTGGTCCCGGCCGGTGTGCTCTGGTTAGCATCCTCTGGTCCGTCATCAGCTCAGTGTCTGATTTTCACGCTCATGTTCACTTTTGGCGGCTTTGGTCGCAATTGATTATGGTTTTTCCAGCCGACCCGAGGGTCGGCTTTTTATTGTCCATTATCTGCTGCCTCAAGGGGATTCAGGCGTCGAAGGTGCTGGCATTGAGCCGGAACGCCTTGGGATCGTCGATAAACTGGCCGGTGATCCGCTCGTCGTGCTCGTGGCCAAGGCCATAGCTGCAGAGGATCAGCCTGTCCGATGTTCTCGATCTTAACTGGGTGATAAAGCGCACCAGATCGGCGCGGCTCAGGTTGCCGACCTCCTCGCACACCCGTTCCCGCTGATCGAAGCCGAGATCCTTGTTGCCGATGCTGACCCAGAGCCGCTGACCCCGGCTGCGCAGGTTGGCATCCCGCTCGCTGAGCTGGGCCTGCAGGCCGGCCTTGCTGTCTTGCCACTGCTGCTCGGTGAACTCCAGCATGGCGATGGGGAAGAGGTCGATGAACTCCTCCACCGCATCCAGCAGGATCTGGGGCCCCGCCACCGGCGACTGTATATAGAAGATGAGGCCGGGGTGGCGGTTGAGGGGCAGGTTGCCGGCCCCGACCACGTAGCCGAGTTGCTGGCGGGTGCGCAGTTCGTGGAAGAAGGTGGACGACATGATGTGGTTGGCCAGGGTGAAGCAGGCGAGATCCCGTGGCCGCACGGTGCGGGACTGGTAGTAGACCAGCAGCGCCGAGTCTTCGTGCTCGCAGCCCTGCTCGCGAATGAGGGTGCCTCTGTCCTGAATGGAGATGAGGGGGCGGCGGGTCTCGCCGCTGGGCTGGCTGTTGCCCTTGTCGCCGTTGAGATGGCGCTCCAGCAGCGCCGCCAGATCCAGTGCCTCGGCCGCGTCCCAGTCCCCGTGGATCAGGGTCTCCACGTGTACCTTGGCAAACAGCTGGGCGACGAAGTCGGGCATCTCGTCCAGGCGAATGGTGCGCAGGTGGCGCAGCAGTTGCGCGAACGGCGGGTTGTTGGGTTGCAGCAGACTGGTGAGCTGGTTGAACAGCTGGGAGATGGGCCTTGTCTTTGACTGGTTCTCCCAGTTGCGAATGAGCTGCTCCTTGATTTCGCTAAAGCGGGCCGGATCCGGATACCCCAGGGTACGGTTGCCGAGGATCATGTCCAGCAGCAGCGGCTGCTTGTCGGCAAAACCGTTCATGTTGATGGTGAAGCCACCCTGGTGGGCATAGATCTGGTAGCCGAGACCGGCGAGCTCAGCCGGGTAGGTGAGGGCATTGAGGTGATCCGTGAGCAGCTCCACCGCGAGGCGGGCCATGGCGATGTGGCGCGGGCTCTTGACCGCGTGTTCGCTGTCGATGGAGATGTAGAGGTTGCCCTTGGGCACCCCGAACAGGTGTTCGTGCAGGTGCCAGAGCCTAAAACCTGGCCTGTCGATGAGGCAGGCCGGCATGTCGGCGGGCAGGGACGGCGCCCGGGCGTCCAGCCGCTTGCTGATGAAGGGGTTGGGGCTGGGCAGATGCAGGGCCGGGTCCGGCTCGCTCTGTTGCCAGCGGATCTTGTCCGCTTCCGCGATGGGGGTGACGCTGTAGGGGGTCTGATACCAGCGGGCGAGGCGATCCGTGCTCACCTCCGGGGCCTGAATGGTCATGCGCAGGTTGTGGGGGGTGAGCTTGGCGAGGAAGCGGCGGATCAGCGCCTCGTCATATTCCCGCATCATGTAGTCGCCATACAGCAGATCTTGTGGGGCATAGCTGAACAGGTTCAGCACCAGGCCGGAGGCGGTGTCCAGCGCCCGGCCTCGCTCCTGGAAGCGAAATGCCGATTCCAGCACGCTGCGTTTCTCGTCATAACGCCAGGCCTGCAGGCCGTCGCGCTCGATGAGTTTCAGGTAGCCAAACAGCTCGGCCACTATCTCGTCGACATGTTCAAGTCCGAGGGGGGTGAGGCCGAAGCTCACGCCAAAATCCTTGAAGTTGGCGCCGCTGACGCCACCACCGGCGGCGAGCTGATTGACCCAGCCACGGGCCTTGAGCAGGGAGAGCAGGCTGCCGTCCCCCTCGTAGCCGATGAGGTGGCTCAGGAAGGTGAGCGGTTTCTGCTGGTAAAACGCATCCACGCTCGGCAGGGGGAAGGTCAGCGCCAGCTTGCGGCTCTCCTTGACCGGCCTTATCTGAATGCAGATGCCGAGATCGTCGAGCCGGTAGAGCGGAGCAAAGAGGCTGGGCTCCCCCAGATTGCGATCCGGGATGGGGCCGAAGAAGCGATCACACCAGCCGAGCTGGGTCTCGATGGATTCGGGCGAGATCATCACCAGCGCCATGCGATCCGCACTGTAGTGTTGTTCGTAGAATGCTATGAGATCGGAGCGCAGATCCCGGCCGGGCAGATCGGCCAGGGTATCCAGGTTGCCGACCGAGAACTTGGAGAAGGGATGGGCCGGGTTGACCGTCTCTTTATGGACCTGATAGCTGCGCCGCACATCGTCCTGCAGCTTGAGGCGATACTCGGAGTCGACCGCGTTGCGCTCCTTGTCGACCCACTCCGGCGCGAAGGTGGGGCAGATGAAAAACTGGGAGAAGCGGTCGAGCCCGGCCTCGAAGAAGCCGTTGTCGATATCGAAGAAGAAGTTGGTGAACTCGGTGCCGGTCCAGGCATTGTTGCTGCCGCCGTGGCGACTCATGAACTGCTGGTACTCGCCGGGTTTGGGGTAGGTGCGGGTACCGAGGAACAGCATATGCTCAAGGAAATGGGCCATGCCCTGGCGATCGACAGGGTCATCGAAATGGCCGGTGTTGACGGCCAGAGAGGCGGCGGATTTGTCGGTATCCGGATCGCAGATCAACAGGACCCTGAGCCGGTTTGCCAGCTCCAAATAGTGATACCGCCGA
>NZ_JRGL01000169.1 GCF_000764655.1 Aeromonas aquatica | reverse complement strand
TCGCAAATGAGTTAAAACAAACAAACATGCATAAGGGGTCTAGGAAAGAATATGTTTGTTTTTTTATAATCAGATAATGACATAAAACGATCAAGCTTGTTGTTATTATAAAAAGCTGGGGGAACTCCTCAAAAACCCTTAATGAAAACTCGTAGAATTCATTCATAGCGTTTCACTTTATTGACCATTCCTCTAAATGATTTAAATAAAATCATTATCGTTTTAGATATAAAAAAACGCATGAACTGCTCTGGATAAAATACGCACATTAAATACTTTTGCTTAGTGTCAAACAATCTAAAAAATGAAAAGTATCGTCTTTCAAAGAAAGAGAAATCATTGTCTAGTAATAAACTATTATACAAAATATCATAATCATTCTTAAGAAGAGGATTTATTTTTTTTGATGATGAAACCCCGTCATCTCCATATATAATAACATTTCTCTTAAAGAGAGAGATGTTCCCTCCATTTGAAAGAACCTTTAAATAAAAAGGGTAATCCTCTAGAAGCCTATATCTCTCATCAAAAAAACCAAACTCTTCAAATATAGACCTTGCATAATATGTAGATGCACCAGATATAATATTACCTCGCAATTTAATATACTTAAGTAACAAATTTCTGTCATTAAAAATATTAACAACCTTTTCCTTTGGGAATCGTTCGATCTCTCCATCTTCTGACTTTAAGACTCTGTATCCTGTTAATACCTGACATTTTTTAAAACTAAACTCCTGTACAATATCATTAACGACATTATTATCATAAAACTCATCATCAGCAGATAATGGTATAATTATTTCTCCTGTTGAGAGTTTTATTGCGTTATTAAAAGAAGCTACCGTCCCCATATTATACGCGTTAACAATAATACGATAGTTTAGATTAGTCTTTCTTAAGATATTTACAACAAAATCTTTGTCAAAATCATCAGAACAATCATCAACAATTAAATACTCAACCTGATAGCTTTCATTGAAAATTTGATTGGCTACTGAGCTTATTGATTTATATAAAAGATGTGAGTTTTTATATGTTAGGGTTACGATGGAAATTTTATTTACATTCATTATAAAGGAACCTTTTCCCAACACTAAATACAAAAACAAAATACAAAAAATAGTTAACCGAATACGCTATATTCGAACCGATTAGGCCATACTCCAATACGAATACATATGTTAAAGCGAGCAAGCTGATAGCAAAAAATATTTCTGTCTGTATAAATTGTTTTGTTGCACCACGAGATAGCATTGGATATGCGTATAGCCATGCCGATATTTTTAATACATCACCAATTAATTGCACTAAAAATAAATCTCTAGCACTTCGAAATGCCTCTGTGAATAGTAGTGTGATTGCAACATCTCGTAATAGATAAACACCAAGAGCCATTGCCGCAACTATTGGGATGATGACTACGGCTGTTCTATTAATTTCATCTACAATTTCAT
This sequence comes from Aeromonas aquatica, assembly GCF_000764655.1. Classification (GTDB taxonomy): domain Bacteria; phylum Pseudomonadota; class Gammaproteobacteria; order Enterobacterales; family Aeromonadaceae; genus Aeromonas; species Aeromonas aquatica. The sequence goes on along the minus strand of NZ_JRGL01000169.1, from coordinate 2,936 downwards.
CAACTCGCTTTAATGAAGACAATCTGGGTAGATAATAGGTGCTTAGCGCCATTGTGATTACACCTAGATACACCTCGGATATTTTCCAAACAGCTTGCCATTGACCTGCTGCGTCCCACCCCAACTGATTGATTATCATATTACGAATAAGGATTAGAGATGTTGGCACAGTTAACGCACTTGTAATTGCCATAAGCATATAGTTGCGAATATCTTTGCGAAACGTCGCATCACAACGCCCCCACCAGCAACGTAAATTGAACCATGGCTGACGGATATTGAGGCATAGCATCACAACACCTATCAATGCAGATTGAGTTGCCGCAGCAAGCAGCGCTCCCTGAATATTATATATTGCGATCATGGCTAACATCAGGCAGCCAGATGCCAACGCGGAGATCATGCCAAGCCCGACATAACGGCGGTACTGTTGCTGGCCATTTATGATGGAGTTAAATAGAGTGCCAACTGCTGATAATGGCAATACAACCGCAGTAGTTATTACAACCCATGATAGTGAGATGTCTTTAAATAACCACAGTGATAGTCTTTCACTTAAAAGCAGACCTAATGGAATTATAATAGCAGAAAGAATCAATACCCATTGCCATGCCGCTCTCCACCATGGGGAGCAGGCTTCTACACCTTGCTCCTGATGCTCAGCTGTATAACGAACAACTCCATTTCCTACCGGCGCATTAATAATACCATTCAAGCTTGCCACCATACTCTGCACTTGGCCGAGCATAGCCAAGCCAGTGGGGCCAGTATAAATGGCCACCACCTTGGCAATCACAAATCCCATCGCCATTCTGAGCAAGGTCAATAACCCTGTCATAGCGGTGACTTTGAGCAAACTCCTCATGCATTAAATCCATTAACAGCTGCAATCACTTGTGCAACAGCCTCTTCACTCATCGTAGGGTCAAGCGGCAAAGAAAGAACTTGCTGATGGATTTCCTCCGTCACAGGCAGAGAGATATTATTCCACTGGCTATATGCCTGCTGTTTATGTGGCGCGACTGGATAGTGAATAAGGGTTTGAACACCTTGCTCAGCTAAATAAGCTTGCAATGCTTCGCGTTGCTCACAACGCACAACAAACAGGTGCCAAACATGTGCCAGCTCATCGATGACATGAGGTAATGTTACCAGTGGATTCGTGATCCCAGAGCGATAAGCTTGGGAGATTTTTTGGCGACGAATAGTCTCAGCTTCCAGATACGGCAACTTTACGCGCAACATTGCCGCCTGAATCTCATCAAGACGGCTATTTACCCCCTGATACAGGTTTTCATACTTCTTATGAGAACCATAATTACGCAAGGCTTTCAGTGTCCGCGCAAGTTCATCATCATTGGTTGTGATAGCACCAGCATCCCCCAACGCCCCGAGATTTTTACCTGGATAAAAGCTAAAGCTAGCAGCATTTCCCCAGTTGCCCGCTCGTTGGCCATTTATCTCAGCACCGTGAGCCTGGGCGCAGTCCTCGAGCACCAGCAAATTATGTTTCTTGGCAATGGCCATAATCTCTGGCATTGGTGACAACTGGCCATATAAATGGACAGGCAAGATCGCTTTTGTTTTAGCAGTGATCGCTGCTGCAACAGTAGTAGGATCTAGGTTATAGGTAGCAGGATTCGGCTCAACCAACACCGGCACCAAGTCATTTTCCGTGATAGCCAATACAGAAGCGATATAGGTATTAGCTTGAACAATTACTTCATCACCAGCTTGTAATTTACCAAGTTCTTTCCACGCACGCAGAGTGAGTATCAACGCATCCAAACCATTTGCTACACCAATAGCATGCTTGGTGCCGCAGTAAGCGGCAAACTCGGTTTCAAATTGGGTTAGTTCATTGCCCATAATATACCAGCCGGAATCAATAACGCGTACACAAGCATCTTTAAGTTCTTGCTGATATTGATTATTGATGGCTTTTAAATCGAGAAAATTAATCATATTACTGCTCAATATATTTGATAATTTTAGCCGGATTACCCACAACTACACCGTATGCAGGTACATCTTTAGTCACAACGCTACCGGCACCTACCATGGCGAATGTTCCAATGGTAACACCAGGCAATAAAGTGGCGTTGGCACCAATAGAGGCATAGTCTTCAATGGTTATTCGAGAAAAATCTTCAGGATAGACTTTAGATCGTGGCATTTTATCATTGGTAAAGGTAGCGCAGGGGCCAATGAAGACGTTGTTACCGATGGTAGTGCCATCCCAAATATAGACGCCAGATTTAACGGTTACGTTATCCCCTAATACTACATCGTTTTCAATCAGGGTATGGGCACAAATATTACAATCACGGCCAATTATGGCCTCTTTAAGTACAATGGCAAACTGCCACACGCGGGTACCGTCACCTATGTTACTGCTTTGTACATCACTGAGCGGATGAATGAACATGGCTATTTGCTGCCTCAATAAATTGTGCATAGTCACGGATATAATCTGACTCATCATAAAGCTGGTCAGCCAGCACCATGAGCACACAATCCTCTGAAAAGTCGTACATTTCCCGCCACATAAAGGATTCAATCAACAAACCTTGAGCTGGGTTATCGAGTAAAACTTCGACCCTCTCACGCCCATCATCCAAGACAAAGCGGCATGAACCACGTACTACTATAGCGACTTGTTTAAGCGTCTTATGAGCGTGGAACCCACGCCGAACACCATCTTTAGTATTGAAAAGGTAGTACACTCTCTTAACAGGAAAAGGTATATTTTCCCCTTCCTCTAAAGCAATTAATGAACCTCGTGCATCACCATGCGTTTGTAATGGGATAATTTTAATTTCCATTTTTAAATCGCCTGGTTATATTCTGAAAATGTTTTTGCACCTTGATCTTTCTCTGATAACAAGGCACCTTCAATAGGCCAGTCAATATTGATATCAGGGTCATTCCAGCAG
>NZ_JRGL01000168.1 GCF_000764655.1 Aeromonas aquatica | reverse complement strand
TACAGCTACACCCTGAGCGCGACCATCGACAACGACAGCAAGGCGGGCGCCACGCTGACGGAGTTTGATGACAGCGTGACCATTGCGGTGAACGGGGTGGGTGGCACCAGTGCCAGCGACCAGCTGATAGTACGCATCGTGGATGACACCCCGACTGCCAATGATGATGCTGACAGTGCGACTGAAGGCGTGTTCACGGCCGTCACCGGCAACGTCATCACCGGGGCTGGTACTACGGGCGGCACGGGGGGATCGGGGGTTGACGTCAAGGGTGCGGATGACGCCGCAGTCAGCCAGGTTGTCGGCTTTGGTGGAAGCATTGACAGCAACCCGGCAGGTGGCTTCACGGTCACCGGCCAGTACGGCAACCTGACCATGGGGGTGGATGGTACATACAGCTACACCCTGACGGCCGCCTCGGTACCTGCCGGTGCGTCGGATGTGTTTACCTACACGCTCAAGGACGGTGACAACGACACAGATCCGGCAACCCTGACCATCAATATCGCGCAGGATACGCGCATCCCTGTGCTCACTATCGGCAATGCGACCGTCGATGAGGAAGGTCTGCCGGCACGTGCTGGTGAACCTGCGGGGACCGCGGCCAGTGGCAACTCCGAGATTTTCAACGGTAGCTTCTCCATCAACACGCAAGGTGAAAACCTCACGGCGTTGACCATCGATGGTCAGGTTTACAATCTGGCCGGTGGCGGCAGCCAAACCCTGATCAACAATACCCAGGGGATGCTGGTCGTGACCGGGGTGAGCGGTCCGGTTTCGGGTGTATTCACGGTGAACTACACCTACACGCTTAAAGACAACATCCTCACCCACAATGTGCAGGGGAATGCTGATACGGCCAATGGCCCCAGCTTCGTGGTGTCTGCGACGGATGCCAGCGGCGATACCGGCACTGGTACCCTTCAGGTGGTCATCAGCGATGATGCTCCGATTGCCAACGGGGCTACCAATGCAGGCCAGGCGACTCAGGCCCAGAACACGAACCTGATGCTGATCCTCGATATCTCCGGCAGTATGGGCGATCCATCGGGATATCAGGGCATGACCAGAATGCAGGTCATGCAGAAGTCGGCACTGGAGTTGCTCGACAAGTACGATGCCTACGGCAATGTGATGGTCAACATCATCACTTTCGCCACCATGGCATCCAACCCGACAGGGACCTGGGTCAGTGTCGATGCGGCTAAGGCCATCATTCTTGGGCTGTCACCAACAGATTCGACCAACTACGATGATGCGCTGAACGATGCCATCAATGCCTTCGCGGCGAGCAACAAGATTGTCGGGGCGCAGAACGTGTCCTACTTCATGTCGGATGGCTTGCCCAACGCGAGTTCCGTCAGCAACGCTGCGACTGTCCCCGACGGTTCCAACAGCTTTGGTGATAGTGATGGCATCAGTGCCGCCAATGAAAAGGACTGGACCGATTTCCTGAAGGCAAACAATATCAACTCGTTTGCTCTCGGTATGGGCTCAGGCGCTACCCAGTCGGCACTCGATCCTATCGCTTACAACGGCGTCACTGGCGCCAGTCCGGCGAATACCTCCGCTGTGGTGGTGACGGATTTCAGCCAGCTGGCGGCTACACTGCTCAGCACCGTTGTCGCGCCGCCCTTGTCCGGACAACTGATCGACGGACTGACGGCGAGCACGGGGGCGGATGGCGGCTGGATCAATTCCATCACGGTCGCGGGTGTCACTTACAGCTACAACCAGAAGACAGATGTCTCGGGCGTCACGGGGGGAGCCTCGGCCGGTTCGTTCGATACCAGCACCAACGAATGGTCAATCACGGTTGCCGGTGGCATCTTCAAGATCGATATGGATAACGGTCTGTATACCTACACACCGCCCTCTTCGATCCCGGTGGGTGGCATCAGCCAGGTGCTGGGTTACAGCGTGATCGACAACGATGGCGATACCGCGTCCAGCTCCTTGTCCCTCATCGTCAATCCGGCGGTCGGTCCCACAGTGGTGCGTGATGACTTCATCATTACCAGCCAGGATCCGTCGACCATCCCGGATTGGGCTCTGCTTGCCAACGATACGGGGCCACTTGCAGCCACCCAGACGCTCACAGGGGTCTCGGGTGCGGTCGGTGGCACTATAACCGACAACACAGGATCGGTGACGTTCGATGATGGCGCGGGCAGCGCAACGCCCAACATCTACGATGGGTCATTCAACTACACCAACAGCACGACCTCGGATACGGCCAAGGTGTTCGTGGATGTGCAGAGTGGCTCGACGCTCACCGGGGGCTACCTCGACGAGATCCTGATCGGTGGGTCGGGCAATGACACCATCAACGGCAATGCCGGCAATGACATCCTGCTCGGTGGTGCCGGTACCGACAACCTGAGTGGTGGGGAGGGGAACGACATCCTCGTCGGTGGCGCGGGCAACGATACCCTGGATGGTGGGGCAGGCAACGACACCGCCAGCTATATCGATAGTGCTGCAGGTGTCACCGTCACTGTCAATGGCGCTGGCCAGGTGACAGGTGGTGCCGGGACTGACAGTCTGAGCAACATGGAAAACCTGGTGGGCTCCATGTCCAACGACAATCTGACCGGTGATGGCAATGCCAACATCCTCAGTGGCCTTGCTGGCGACGATATCCTGAACGGTGGTGGCGGCGACGATCTGCTGATTGGCGGCACCGGGAGTGACACCATGACGGGGGGAGCTGGCAAGGATACCTTCAAGTGGATGGCGGGGGATGTTGGCGGTACAGACACCATCAAGGACTTCACCACGGGGGCGAATGGGGATGTGCTGGACCTGAGTGAGCTGTTGAACGGGGAGCACGCGAATGCGGCCTCACTGGATCAATATTTCAACTTTGCATCGGGTCCGGGTAGCAACAAGTCGACTCTGACGATCGATCTGGATGGCTCGAGTGGTGGTGTCACGACCCATACCATCTTCTTCGATAACATAGATCTGACGGTTGGCAATACCCGAACCGATCAGCAGATCATCCAGGACTTGTTGAATCAGGGCAATCTCAAGGTTGATCCCTAATCAGGCAACAGGGGCCGGGCATGCCCGGTCCCTGTTATTTGACGAAGAGGACGGATAAGATAACGGCAGTATCGGGAGAGGGTCACCATGCAGTCATTCAATTGGGTCGACATTGATGGCATTCGCTACAGCTGGGACGGGCAGGACAGCATCGTCTGCACCGGCCGTTTTGGCTATCAGGCCACTATGCAGGGCGACAAGATAAGTGCCCTCGATCTGGAGAACGAGGATGGTGAGGTAGCAGGGCGGCTCAATGTGGACTTTGCCGCCCCCCATATCAGTTTCACACCGACCGAAGATGCTCCCATGCCCCACATGATGGTGCTGGTTGGCCATGAGCAGGGGCAACAGGAATATTCGCTGCAAAGCCTGAGCGACAGCGCCCTGCAGGGGTTACTGAGCCAAGAGGACGAATTTGACTGGAGTTCGCTGGCAGTGGTGACGGCAACTGAGCCCATGCCCCCTCCCCAGGGTCATGTTCTGTCGTGGGATTCCTTTCATTTCGAAGAAGATTCGCTGCTGGGTGCCCAGGGACCTGCGCCCGTGCTCGCGAGCCGTGGCAGTCCGCTGGACGGCGAGATCAGCATCAACATCGACATGACCAATCAGGTGCTGGAACATATCCCCCCGTTGCACGATATATGAATCTCATTCGACGACGGGCATAATGACCTCCATCAAATTGATGGAGGTTTTTTCTATGTGGCGTCCCCTTCTTACCCTGTCTGCGCTGGTCGTCAGTGCCCCCTTGCTCGCCATCGAGGTACCTCAGGCTCCCCATCTGGTGGTTAGCGGCTACGCCGAACAGAAGGCCGAGCCCGATATGCTGACGCTCAATGTCTCGGTCACCGCGCTGGAGAAACAGGGCATCAAGGCCAAGCAGCAGGTCGATACCAAAGTTGCCGCCTTCTTTGGTCAGCTGGAGAGCCTCGGCATCAAGCGCAGCGATGTGGAGGCCGGTAATCTGGTGATCTCCCCAGAGTATCAATATCCCCAGAACAAGCAGCCTGAGATGGTGGGCTACCGTGCCCAGCGTCAGCTCTCCGTCAAACTCTATCAGCTCGACAAGCTGAGCCAGCTGATGGATACCTCCCTCAAGGCGGGGCTGGAGTCTGTCTCCCAGATTGAGTACGGCCTCAAGTCACCGCAAGTCATCAAGGAGCAGGCCCGTCTTGGCGCGGTGGCCGATGCTACGAACAAGGCGGAGTCTCTGGCCAAGGCGTTTGGCATGAAGCTTGGCAAGGTTTACAGCGTCGAGTACCGCAACAATACCCCGATACCGGTCTACAGCCGGGCCATGAAGGCCGCTGCGGCTCCTGCCGCCGACATGGTGGAAAACAGCTATCAACAGCAGCAGATCAGTATCACGGACAACGTGGAAGCCGTCTTCCTGCTGGAATAGCGGAATGGCCACTCGGCTCTGTTCCATCACGGCTTTCAACACAAAACCCGGGGCTGCTCACCCCGGGTTTGTTGTTTATAACGGTCATGAATAGCAAGGGAAATCTATATAGAACAGTACCTTGTAATAGGCTTTAAATGACATGTCTGCATGAAGTGAGGCAAGGCGCCTGGGAACAGACCACCTTGCCTCGGCATTGGCCAATCAGGCCATTTATACGCTTATGGAAGCACTCTATTCATGGTCGGCACGTTCTTGGCCGGCTTGGCAATAAAGTTATGATAACGCCCCATCCAGTACGGCAAGGTGTAATAACCCGGAGAAACCATTTGGTTAGGGCTCTCATCCTTGTCAATTTCACGCATTGGCCTATACGGCGTTCTCAAACTTTTCTCATCCAGGGGGAGGTCGGTGTATTTATCAAGGTCCATGGCGTCCAGATTGGTCGCTGTACCATCTTGAGATTTCAATATTGGGCAGTTAGACAACTCATCATTGACGCAAGTGCGAGCAACGTCAGGTCTAGAATTGTCATAAGCGCCCCACTGGGTTAAATCCAACGGGTGGCGTGAAAGGTTCCAGGCATTCGCCGAATTGATTTCGTTACCATATCCATCATTCAGTGTCGTTTCTGGTTGCCCTAACTGACGGACATAACTATGGAACGCATTGTCTTCATATTTAGGGCCAAGTTCCCACTGAGAGTCATACGCTGAAACCCATTTTTTATGCAACGGGGTTCCCTGAGGCTCCAGTGTGAACAAAATATAATATGCCTGTGCCATATGGCTGGCATCACCCAAGTTGTTGTACTCCCTGACCCACTCTGAAATATAAGCAGGGTCATTTTTTAGATCCTGATCACATTCAGCCGCGCCCTGTTCGCAATAGGTAGTCAACAGGTGCTCATAAGCACTCCAACGAGTCTGCGCAAGGTCTGCATAATGATAAAAATCAGACAGAGCCAATGACTGGTATTCATCTTCGAACCGTTTCTCGCCAGTGACATAGGCCGTCAACTTCATACCGGCCATCAGGAAGGTCGCATACTCGTTACGATCTTCAAATGTCCATGGATCGTTACTGAGCTTGAGTCTTGATATGTCCGACCAGCGATTGGGTTGTCCCTGAGCGTCGACCATCATATAGCCGTTGGCAATATTATGTTCTGCCCATTGACGCATGTTCTGACGGATCAACGCTTTGAGCGCGGATTCTTCAGGATTATTTTCATCCAAAATATCGTAAGCAACCCGTTGAGTGAACAGATTGGTGATCATGCCGTCATAACTGGTATCGGTGGAGAAAGCGACATCGGAACTTGTAAATACAGTCCCGGCTTCATCCTGCATGATGCTCACACAGTCTGATTGGGCCGCAAAGTCTCCCGAGCAAGCCAGCACATCAGGGATGCTTCCTTGTGCATCCACCACATAAGGCTTATTGCTCCCGATGGCGCAGTTAGCCTTAGAGGAAATGCCCGGTAAAGCCGGTGAACCATCTTTTAATAAACAGGTATTCAAATAGGGAGACTCACCACCAAAACGATTCGATGAGTAACCCAACAAGGTTGCGGTACCATCTCCATCGCGATTTCGTTGCCACGTTCCTGATGCACCCTGTGGTTTTCCATGGAACATTGCACCGTTAAGGGAGAAGTAACGAACCGGCAATCCTTCGACCATCCTTTTTGTCGTAGCAACATCCGTAATCTGTGGGTAGAGGCTGCTGCCGGAATAATTGAATGGATTGGGGTCGAGACTGTTCCAGTCATCTGCCTTGATAGGCTCCAAATTGTAAATGTCACCGTATATTTTGGTTAACCCGGTTGGCCCAAATGGATTGATATTAACTGCAAAGTCTCTCTCTTTTTTCAATGAAACAGGGCGATAGATGTCACTGTTAAGCGCCGGCAGCCTTATCTTTGCCTCAACACTACCCTGACGACCAGTAATATTTGGCAAGGCTAACATTTGCTTCAAAGATGCCAGGGCATTCTGACGTGCTTGAAAATAATCATCCCCCTCGCGTTGTTGCACGGCCCATCGCATCAGTTCACCGACGGCATAGAAACCAGTCGTAATAGGATCGCTATCCGAGTATCCCCCGGTCCAGGCAGGAGTAGAAGCAGGATCTCTGCTGACGCCCCCGGCCATAATCTGGCCACGGCGGGCGATGTTATTCTGTGTGATGTGGCTCAATATTTCGGCTTTAGTGTCGGCATCCAGATTTTCGAAATAGATGTGACTCAGACTACCATTGTTACCTTTTATCCATATTCCATTGCTACCATCGCTTGCAATGGCGATCGGGCGATCAATGGCTCCATTGTTACTCTTGGCTTTTTGAGGGTTTTTAGCAAAACCGGTAGGGGAGATAGTCGCATCCATGGGAAGGTAGCGGCTATCCATGAAGTATTGGTATTTATCAAAATATTTTTTGCTGTATGGCTCCGGTTTATAGATGGTTTTGTCCGTCCGCAGGACATAGGGCTTGCCAGATCCCACTGCGGGCGCCATGACCAGTTCCCATTTAACGAAGTCATTCTCTAACACCGTGTTTCCGGCGGCCAGCTGGCTGCTGGCCAATGCAGAGACAGGTGCCGTGACGGCATCAGCAATACTGTATCTATCAACGAATTTTTGTAATGTGTTGGGCATTGGTACTGGCGCTTGCCAAGATAACACCCCGTTGGAGGGGGTTGTGCTCATGGTCGGGTTGGCAACCACGGTAAAGTGAGCCTGGGCTGTTACCCCCGTGTTGAACCGGGAAGACACGGTGATGTTGACATCACCTGCTCTCTTGGCCTCGATCCGACCCAGTTGATCGACGTCCATGATGCTTGGGTCTGAACTTGTCCAGCGCACTCCTTGCTCCTGCAACACCGCTGATGGATCTGCAGGGGCCGACAGGTTCTCATCAGGCAACAGACTCACCTCAATGGTTCTAGCCTGACCAACAACCATTTCACAGTTTTTGGACAACCCCATTTTTATTTTGGTGGGGGCGGTTAAATCATAACGACCATCACTATTTGGTGTTGACG
>NZ_JRGL01000167.1 GCF_000764655.1 Aeromonas aquatica | reverse complement strand
GATCTACATGGAGCGCTTTGATACACATAAGCTTTTTGCGTTAGCGAATCGCACGCTGCTGGCTAATCCGGTTGCTAAATCCAAGTTTCTCGATTGCTTTCAGGTATGGTCGGATCATTTTCAGCGAATGGTGCTGTCAAGAGCCTCCACTCTGAATGACAAGGCCTACGAAGACATGACGATGTCGCACCTTGAAGAAGAGTTAGGACATAATCGCCAGCTGAAAAACAATCGTCAGGATTTCGAAGCGGTTTTTGATCCGACATTGGAGGCCGCAAGTTCATGGTTTGTGAGTCAAATGTACTCTTTGACTGATCTCGAAAAGGTCGTCTTGGTGCATTTGGTTGTAGAAGCGTCAGCAGTCTTTTTCTACAAGCACATCAAACCTGCTTTAGCTGACTCCTCGACCAAAGAGCATTTTGAACTGCATAGTGTGCTTGATGATGAGCATGTTCGTATGGGCTACGATTTTATCGCTTCGGCTGAGATTGAAGATAGCCAAGCCTTGTTTGAGGTCCAGAACAAAGGCTGGGCCATGCTGATGACTGTGATGTCAAGAATCGCGGATTTGACGGTCTATGCCAGCAACCTCAGTGTCAGCATAGAGATTCGCATGGAGCCTTCAGATGAAGCCATGGCCTAAGGAAGGCACGCGCCGGATCCCTTCGCAAGTCTATACCAGTGATTCGGTTTATTCCCAGGAGATGGAATACATTTTTCAGGGTAACACTTGGAACTATGTAGGGTTGGCGGCTGAAGTCGCCAACCCGGGCGATTATATCCAGACTTACCTCGGTGAGACACCCGTGGTGGTGGTACGTGACCGCGAAGGGGCTATCAATGTTTTGGTAAACCGTTGTCCTCATCGGGGAGCAAAAGTTTGTCAGAACCAACAGGGTAACGTGAAATTGTTCGTCTGCCCGTACCATGAGTGGGCGTTTAATCTTCAGGGTGAACTGAGAGGGATGCCGTTTAAGAATGGTATTGATGGTAAAGGGGGGATGTCGGCGTCGTTTAACCCGGATGAACACGGAATGCAGCGGCTGAACGTCACGGTGCGTCATGGTGTAATTTTTGCCAGTCACTCATTTGATTTGCCGCCGTTTGAGGAATACCTCGATCCGGCCATGCTTGCCTATTTTGATCGGGTGTGTGATGGCAGGGCGCTTAAGGTTATCGGAAAAATGCGACATCGCGTCAACTGCAATTGGAAACTGCAGGTTGAAAACGTCAAAGATCCCTTTCATGCGGCATTACTGCACTCGTTTTTCAAAAACTTCGGAATTTGGCGTTCTGATCAGAAAACCAGTGTCGAAGTGTGTCGAACCGGGGCACACAGTGTACTTGTGAGTACTGCTTCTTTTCAGTCGCGCCAGAACGAAGAGGCTGCACCGAAGGTTAGGCTCAAAGCGCCTCAGCTAATTGACCATCAGCGTGAATTTGAGCATGGAACTGGGGCGATTATGACGATTTTCCCAAACCTGATCATGCTACAGCAACTCAATTGTCTGGCAATGCGACATGTTATCCCGGATGGGCCGAATGCCTGTATTAAGGTCTGGACGTTTTTTGGCTATGCGAATGAATCTCAAGCGCTCACGAAACGCCGGCTGCTACAAGCCAACTTATTGGGGCCTTCCGGACTGGTGACCATTGATGACAATGAAATCTTAGCGGTGACGCAAGATGGTGCCAAAGGCAGCCCTCAGTCGGATATTGTTCTGGAGGCCAGTACGGGAGAGTCGAGTGAAGATCATATGATGACTGAGTCGGCGATCCGTGGATTCTACCGATATTATAAAGAGGTATTGCACTTTGAGTAGTTTACAAAGAGACCTCACGCTTCAGGCGGCTGTGGCTGATTTTTATACTGCTTATCACGATACTCTTGAGCAAAACGACCTGATGGAATGGGTCACATTCCTCGCCCCTGATTGCCTCTATAAAGTGACGTCTCGTGAAAACGTTGAACGCGGGTGGCCCTTATGTTTTGTGTTGTGTGAAAACCAAGACATGGCGTACGACCGGGCCGCAGCATTGCAGGATTCCATCTATTTCCGGCAGCGCGTTCAGCAGCACATGGTATCAAACCTGCGCATCACCAAAGTGGAACAGCAAGGATCATGCATGCTGGTATCTGTCACGAGCAGCTTTACAGTATATGAAAGTATTAATGGCCACGAAGCATCCCTGCTGGTAACGGGTAAAACATTGGACATCCTAATAATGAGGGACGCGCAGATTGCCTTTAAACAAAGGATCTGCATCTGTACCCCCGACATTATATCTGACTCAATTGTCTATCCCCTCTGATCTGTCCAAATACTGACTGGAAAAATAACATGTGCCATTTACCAATGTCTGAGTTGACGGTAGTAGATTTAACGCGTCATAGAGCTGGCCCTGTGACGTCCCGGCTTTTTGCTGACTGGGGCGCGGCCGTGATTAAAATCGAAGAACCGACCGACCGTGGTGACAGTATGGGCGGGTCACGAGAAGGATTTGATTATCAAAACTTACACCGGAACAAGCACAGTTTATCGGTGAATCTCAAGACTGACGAAGGTCAGATGATCTTAAAGCGTCTCGTGGCAAAGGCGGACATTGTACTTGAAAACTTCAGGCCTGAAGTGAAATTCCGCTTAGGTGTGGATTATGAGTCTCTTAAGG
>NZ_JRGL01000166.1 GCF_000764655.1 Aeromonas aquatica | reverse complement strand
AGGGCGCCGCCGCTCCACACCGCATCGGCGTTGTTGCTGACGCTGACCGTGTGGGTGTTGGTGGTGTCGACGTCGGTGAAGCTCAGCACGCCGCTGTCGGTCAGGGTCGGGGTGGCCGCGTCCTCGGTCACCGCCCCGCTGGTATCGACGCTCAGCACCGGATCGTCGTTGGTGCCCTGGAGGGTGATGGTGACTACCTGACTGCTGCTGCCATCGAAGCTGGTGACGATGAAGCTGTCTGTCAGGCTGTCGCCAGCCCCCAGTGCCTGGATGGCGATCTGGCCATTGGCGGCACTGTAGGTCCAATTACCGGCTGCACTCACGCTGAAAGTGCCATAACCGTTGCTGCCCAAAGTGCCAGCCTGCGATACGAACGAGGCTTGGTCTACATCCAGGTCGCTAATGGTCAGCGCGCCAGAGATGGTCAGGTTTGGGGAGGTGGCATCTTCGGTCACTGCACCGGCGCTGACGCCGCCGATCACTGGTATGTCGTTGGTACCGAGGATCGTCACGGTTACCGCGCTGAGGGTGCCGTCGGCACTAGTCACACTGAAGGTGTCGGTGTAGGTGGTGCCGGCCACAAACTCGTCGTGCGCCGTGCTGGCGGTGTAGGTCCAGGCGCCAGCAGGGTTGATACTGAAGCTGCCGTAGAGCCCGACCGTGCCGGCCTGGGCCACGAAGAGCGCGGCGCTGTCGACGTCGCTGATAGTCAGCGTGCCGCCGGCATTGAGGACGGCGTTGGTCTCCGTAAGGTTGACGGTCGCACCGGACAGCACTGCAGCATCATTAGTGCCGGTGATGGTGAAGATGACGTCCTGGGTCCCAGAGTCCACAGTGCCGTCACTGACCTTGATGGTGTAGGTGATGGTCAGGCTCTGGCCGGCCGCCAGGAAGTCGAGATGTGCTGCGGCGGGATCGTAGGTGTAGCCGATGTTCACCAAGCCACCGTTGGAGGTGGCGCCGATCAGGCTGAAGGCACCTGCGGCAATCAGCGCATTGGCGCTGGCAGGCAGTACGAAGGCTGCGCCATTGAGCATAACCACGGGACTACCAACGATGCTGGGGGTCAGCGTGTTGCCCACGTCCATATCGGTGACTGTAAAGTTTCCGCTGATGGGGGAAAGATTCTGCGCACTGGCATTTGCCAGTTCGGCCACGGCGGCCGGGTTGTTTGTATCGCCGAGTACGGGAGTACTATTGGGAATCGTCACCCCAAGAAAATCGGCGGCCACCAGGTTGTGGATCCCGCTCAATCTGATCGCCAGCTCCGCCGTGGTATTGCCACCGATATCGGCATAGACGTAAGTGTCACCGCCAAGCTGTTTGAACCAGACCCCATTGGCGGTGGGCGTGGTACCGCCCCACTTGAGGTCAACGCCGTCGCCAAGCAGCTGGACCAGATCTATCTTGTCCTGCTCTGCCAGGTTGGCAGTATCGTTGATGCCCTTGAAGTCGGTGACAGTGTCCATCGCCGAACCGGTGGAATCGGACCAGCTCCACTGGCCGTCATGGTCGTAACCCCGGTGGTGACCAAAATTGTGGGGATAACCATTGCCGTGTTGGCCATGCTGATCCTGCTGATTGAGCGCCGCGGTGAAGACGAAGGTGTCTGCCCCTGCTCCACCGCTCAGGGTGTCGATCCCCAGTCCCCCTGCGATCTCGTCGGCACCGGCTCCACCGTACAAATTATCATTGCCGCTCTCACCAAACAGCTCGTCGTCACCGCCCTCACCATAGACGGTATCGTTGCCACTGCCGGCATAGAGGGTATCGGCGCCCCCCGCACCGGCGCCGTTCAGGTTGTTGCCGTTGTCACCGTAGAGAGTGTCATTGCCCAGGCCGGAGAAGATGACGTCATTCCCCATGGCTGCGGCGGCGCCGGCTGCGGAATCCTTGCCATCGCCATAGATGGTGTCACCACCATTTTCGCTGAAGTAGCCGTGACGCCAGTTGCTGTCATCGTTGTTGCCGATGCGATCGTTGCCCGAGCCGCCATACAGCAGATCGCGACCATCGGCACCGCTGATAAAATCGTTGCCCAGGCCGCCATACACGGTGTCGCGGCCATCCCCCCCCTTGATGGAGTCATCGCCGGCACCACCGTCCAGCAGATCGTCGCCATCTTCGCCGTAGATGAGGTCGTTGCCGCCTTCCCCATAGACCTTGTCGTCACCACGGCCGGCGAATATCTTGTCGTTGCCACCAGCGCCCGAGCCACTCAGGTTGTTGCCGCTGTCGCCGTAGATAGTGTCGTTACCGTTGCCGCTGTAGATGATGTCACTGCCAAAGGCCATGGCGGCCGCACTGTCAGTGGCATAATTGAGACCATCGCCGTAGATGATGTCGCTGCCACTCTCCCCACGGCCATAACGCCACCAGTCGTCATCGCGGCCTATGATGTCGTTGCCGGCGCCACCGTGGATCAGATCGGAGGCGCTGGAGCCGAGAATGGTGTCATTGCCTTCGCCACCGTAGAGGCGATCCTGGCCGGTACCGCCGTCGATGAAGTCATCGCCGCTGCCACCCTCGATGATGTCGTCACCAGCGTCACCATACAGCTGGTCATTGCCCTCGCCACCGCTGATGCGGTCGTTGCCTTCACCGCCTTCAACGATGTCATTGCCGGCACCGGCTGATATGACGTCGTTGCCACTGTCCCCCTCGATCACGTCATTGCCGCTGCCGGTGGTGATGGTGTCGTTGCCCGAGCCGCCATCCACAGTGTTGTTGCCATTGCCTGCATTGATGACATCGTTGCCGCTGCCGCCGTCGATCACGTCATTGCCGGCGCCTGCGGTAATGGTGTCATTGCCCGAGCCCCCATCGACCCTGTTGTTGCCCTCACCCGCGTTGATGCTGTCATCGCCAGCCCCCCCATCGATCACATCGTTGCCCGCATAGGCCAAGATGACGTCGTTTTTGTTAGTACCGCTGATTTGGTCGTTGCCGTTGGTGCCGTTGATGTTAGCCATGATCAAGCTCCTTCAAAAACAGAGGGAAAGTGGATATTGCTGACGATCCGAGTGAGGCAATGGCTCATCCTTCTCCCATCCGGGAGACGCTGAGCCTTGCCTGCTGAATGGGTATTGGGGACATCCGTTTCGTGGGCTAAAGAAAGCGGCCCACCCTGGCCGATCAGACGGCCATCTTCGGCCAATGGGCCGGGATGGTGACAATACAGACTGGGGGTTGGCGCACAGAAGAGGATGGCATCAGCACGCGCGGCCACCGGTACACGCTGTCCAGGTTGGACCGTGAGGCCTGGGTCGTGCTGATCACAGGTCTGCACAGAAAGAGGATCAAGCCTGATAGTGGCGACGGTCAGGGACTGATGACGATCGACGAGGGGATCACTGCCATACGCTCCCCGCGAGCTGACAACCGGGGCCTTTCCTGTCATAAAGCCCTTTCGAAACGAGCCTTCGTCCTTGGATTGCCGCTGGCGGCCATCGTCGACCACGTGATAACGCTGCCCCTGAAACAGGGAAATACCGGCGATATCTCGCCGGAAGTGATAAGACCCCATTTAAAACCCCTTAAATCCTTTTAAGAGTCAAGATCAGGGCCCCATGTCATCAATGACGAACCCTGAATAGCACACAACGTTTTAATTTATCCCGGTTCTGTGGGTGCTCTGACCATGGCGCCTCACTTGTTTTGCCTAAGCGTAGACACTGATATATTTGACAGTTGTAAATTTATTTTTTTGCTGTTACGCGAAATTGGTATTACGCAGTATTGAAAATCCAAGGATCTTGCTCTGAACGCAGGAGAGAGGAGTGGCGTTGTGGCCAATAAAGACAAGCTCAAGGCCTGATGGCATTGAGGGCGAAGGAGCGAAGAAAGCCTTAATCTGATGATGCATCGTGCTGGGGCTGGCTTGTCGTCGTGATCCATCAGGATCAATCCCCCCCCTCATCAGCCGTTGAACGCTATGTCGTATTCCCCTGGGGTCACCCCACGAGCGCAGTGGGTCAACCGACTAATTTGGCCACGCTCAACGCCGCAATAAAATTGTGGTTCCTAATAAGAGCCCAATAATATTCCTTCCTTCTTTGTGTTATCGACTTGCTGCTCAGGCTCTCTCTGTCTGCTCTCTTCTGCCAGCGCCATATCGAAGTGCTCATCCAGCCTCTTTAAGCGAGACGTAATACTAAAAAATATGGCTATTCATATAGTTAGTACCGACGTCACAGAAATGAATCCAGAGAGGGTCCAGGCTGGATCTATCCCTGCATGCAATGATGTAGCGCAATCTTTGGCGCTGCCGACTGTGATACTGATGAAAAAATGAATAATGCCCCCGAGTGACCGCCATACTGACAAGCTGTTGGCCAGCAGCGTTCGGATCACGTGGATAGGCCGCCATCAAAATGCGAGAGACAGCAAAGCTGTGCCGGTCGTGGCTATCGAGGCCAGGGCTGTGCCAAGGGAAAATGGATTGTGAGAATAGATGGGCTTAATCCATTTCTTCACGGTTCATGTGCGACATTTCAGATTAAGGTTATGAAAACAAAGAATTAGTTGAAAACAGCCTGGCCAGAATATGGCGAGTGCGGCAGGACAGGCTCAGATAGCAAAGTGGAAATTTCCCACATACTAAGTTGTTAGGCTTGCAAACGATTGCCAAGGAGAGACCGAGATGAGTGAAGAAAGCAAATGCCCCTTCAACCACACCGCCGGCGTCGGAAGAACCAATCGTGACTGGTGGCCAAACCAGCTGCGGCTGGATCTGCTGCACCAGCATTCCGCCAGCTCTGACCCCATGGGCAGCGATTTTGACTACACCAAGGCGTTCGAGAGCCTCGATTACAAGGCGCTCAAAAAAGACCTGGTCAGGCTGATGACCGACTCCCAGGAGTGGTGGCCGGCAGACTTCGGCCACTACGGGCCCCAGTTTATCCGCATGGCCTGGCACGCAGCGGGCACCTATCGCACCACAGATGGCCGTGGCGGTGCTGGCCGCGGCCAGCAACGTTTCGCCCCCCTCAACAGCTGGCCAGACAACGTCAACATCGACAAGTCGCGCCGCCTGCTGTGGCCCATCAAGCAAAAATACGGCAGCCAGATCTCCTGGGCCGACTTGCTGATCCTCGCCGGCAACGTCGCGCTGGAGTCCATGGGATTCCGTACCTTTGGCTTCGGCGGCGGTCGTGCCGACGTCTGGGAACCGGATCAGGACGTGAACTGGGGTGATGAAATCGCCTGGCTCGGAGTCGATCCTGAGCGGGTCAAGGGCGACCGCGAGCTCACGGCCCCCTTCGGGGCCACTCACATGGGCCTGATCTACGTCAACCCGGAAGGGCCGAACGCCAGCGGCGACTACATGGAGGCGGCCAAGGACATCCGCTCCACCTTCGGTCGCATGGCCATGAACGACGAGGAGACCGTCGCCCTCATCGCCGGCGGTCACACCTTCGGCAAGGCCCACGGCGCCGCGCCGGAATCCCACAAGGGGCCCGAGCCGGAAGCTGCGCCGCTGGAGGCCCAGGGCCTCGGCTGGATCAGCGACTACGGCAGCGGCCACGGCAAGGACACGGTCTCGAGTGGCCTCGAGGTCACCTGGACCAAGACCCCGGCGCTGTGGAGCAACAACTTCTTCGAAAACCTGTTCAAGTTCGAGTGGGAGCTGACCAAGTCACCGGCCGGCGCCAAGCAATGGGTCGCCAAGGATGCCCCCGAGATCATCCCGGATGCCCATATCCCCGGCAAATTCCACAAGCCGACCATGCTGACCACGGACCTGACCCTGCGTTTTGACCCCGAGTTTGGCAAGATCTCCCGCCACTTCTACGAAGACCCCCAAGCCTTCGCCGACGCCTTCGCCCGTGCCTGGTTCAAGTTGACCCACCGCGACATGGGTCCGGTGGCCCGCTACCTGGGACCGGAAGTGCCAAAAGAAGAGCTGATCTGGCAAGACCCCGTCCCCGCCGTCAACCACGAGCTGGTCAGTGACAAAGACGTAGCGGCCCTCAAGGAGCAGATCCTGGCGGCGCCACTGTCGGTCGCCGAGCTGGTCTCCACCGCCTGGGCATCCGCCGCCAGCTTCCGTGGCTCCGACAAACGCGGTGGTGCCAACGGCGCCCGCATCCGGCTCGCCCCGCAGAAGGATTGGGCGGCCAACCAGCCGGCTCAGCTGGCCAAGGTGCTCAAGGCCCTGGAAGGTATTCAGCAGGGGTTCAACGCTTCGGCCACCGGTGGCAAGAAGGTGTCGCTTGCGGATCTGATCGTGCTGGCCGGCGGGGTTGGTGTCGAGCAGGCTGCCAAGAAGGCAGGCGTCGCCGTGACCGTGCCCTTCGCACCGGGCCGGATGGATGCCTCCCAGGCGCAGACCGATATCGAGGCCTTCGCCGTGCTTGAGCCCCTCGCCGATGGTTTCCGTAACTATCTGGGGGGAGACTATGCCGAGCTTTCGGAGGCCATGCTGATCGACAAGGCGCAGCTGCTGAACTTGAGTGCCCCCGAGATGACGGTGCTAGTCGGCGGCATGCGCATGCTGGGCACCAACACGGGCGCGACCGGCCATGGGGTGCTCACCACCAAGCCCGGGGCACTCTCCAACGACTTCTTCGTCAATCTGCTCGACATGGGCACCGAGTGGAAGCCGGTAGCGGGCGTCAAGGGGTTGTACGAAGGGGTGGATCGCAAGAGCGGCAAGACTAGGTGGACGGGTACCCGCGTCGATCTGGTGTTCGGCTCGAACTCCCAGCTGCGGGCTCTGGCCGAGGTGTATGCCAGCGCAGATGCGAAAGAGAAGTTCGTGAAGGACTTCGTGGCGACCTGGACCAAGGTAATGAACCTGGATCGCTTCGATCTGGCCTGATCCTGAAGGTGTGTTGACCGGCGCCCCGGTCCTGGCGGCTGGCCCCTTGGGCCAACCCCAGGATCGGGGCGCTTCTTCATGAATCCAGTCTGCAGCGCGGCTTGAATACCGCCCTTCCTGTGCCTCCCCTCTTGAGACACCACCTCCCCGACATTCTCGACGTTGGCCGACATCGCCAGACGGCTTCCGACCTGATCTTCTGCCGCACGGAACCCTTCTTTTACACTGCCTAGACCATAAAAAACCGCCATCATCCCGTGTCGGCATGATGGAGGATTGTATGAATGAGAGGTTTTATATCACCTCACAGCATATTTGGCTGCCAGAACAGAGCGTCTCACCGTTGCTGGCGATGACCCGGCGATAGCAGTCGAAGCCGCGCTTTTTGGTGCGGGCGAAGCTGCCG
>NZ_JRGL01000165.1 GCF_000764655.1 Aeromonas aquatica | reverse complement strand
CATCAGCCTGACCCACACCTTAAGCAAGGGCAGCCACCAGATCCGCATCGGCGACGCCGACAACAGCTGCGGTACCAGCTTCGGCCCGAGCGAGACCAAGCCGCTCCCCTTCGGCACGGCCCAGCCCATGGACAACTGCGCCAAGGATCAGAACTTCACCCTGCGAGTGTTGCTGGCGGGGGACTATGAGTTCACCTTCAACCCGGATACCCCCAGCCTCAAGGTCCTTCGGGCGACCAAAAAGAGCGAGTTCAAACGCCAGCCTCCCGAAGAGCCCTGCATCGCCTGGGATGGTGGTCCCGTCACCGTGTCGCTCAAAGGGGTCTGGCCGGATGGCACCCGGCTGCGGGACGCCTACTCAAAACAGGAGGCTGTGGTCAAGGGCGGCAAGCTGACCCTGACACCGAGCGCTTCGAGCGGCGGCCTGCTGCTGCTCGAGCCCGTGGCGGCGGCGGCGAAGGCTGAGCCCTTCAGCTGGGATCAGGCCAGCGTCTATTTCCTGCTGACCGACCGCTTCCACAACGGCGATCCCGGCAACGATCACAGCTTCGGCCGCCAGAAGGATGGTCAGGACGAGGTCGCCACCTGGCATGGCGGCGACTTCAAGGGGCTGACCGAGAAGCTCGACTACATCAAGTCGCTCGGCATGAATGCCATCTGGATCACCCCCATGGTGGAGCAGGTCCACGGCTTCATCGGCGGCGGTGAGCAGGGCAACTTCCCCTTCTACGCCTACCACGGCTACTGGGCACTGGACTTCACCAAGATAGACCCCAACTATGGCGACGAGGAAAGCCTCAAGACCCTGGTGGACGAGGCCCACAAGCGCGGCATGCGGATCATCCTGGACGTGGTGATGAACCACGCAGGTTACGCCACCCTGGCCGACTTGCAGGACCTGGGGCTCGAAACCCTGACCCAGAACACCGGCAAGCTGCCCCCTCGCGGGAACGACTGGCGCCCGAGCGGCGGCCTCAACTGGCATGGCTACAACCAGTTCATCGACTATCAATCGAGCGATTGGAGCAAGTGGTGGGGCCCCGACTGGGTGCGCACCGGCCTGCCCGGTTATCCGCAGCCCGGCACCGACGACGTGACCGGCTCGGTGGCCGGGCTGCCGGACTTCCTGACCGAGTCCAGCAAGCCGGTGGGGCTGCCTCCCCTGCTCGCGGCGAAGAAAGACACCAGGGCCAAGGCGCTGCCCAATGCCACGGTCAGCGATTACCTGATCGCCTGGCACACCGACTGGGTACGCCGCTTCGGCATCGACGGCTTCCGGGCCGACACCGTCAAGCACCTGGAGCCGGCGGTGTGGGCCAGACTCAAGCAGGCGGGCACGGCGGCGCTCAAGGAGTGGAAGGCCGCCAACCCGAGCAAGGCCCTCGACGCCCTGCCGTTCTACATGGTGGGCGAGGTGTGGGATCACGGGGTGGCCAAGGATTTCTGGTATCGACACGGCTTCGATTCCCTGATCAACTTCGACTATCAGCGTGAGTTCGCCCTGCCCCAAGCCCAGTGCATGGCCGGCGCCGAGCCGACCTATGCCAGCTACGCCAGCCGCATCAACCAGGATCCCGAGTTCAACGTGTTGAGCTACATCAGCTCCCACGACACCAAGCTGTTCTTCGGCGACTATCAGGATGTGCCGCTGCAACGCAGGGTGGCGAACAGCTTCATGCTGCTGCCGGGCGGCATCCAGCTCTACTACGGTGACGAGTCCGGCCGGGGGCTGGCCAAGGATGGGGGCGTGTTCGATCAAAGCGTGCGCAGCGACATGAACTGGCAGGAGCTGGGGAGCGGTGACAAGGCCGAGCTGGTCAAACACTGGCAGCGCCTCGGCCAGTTCAGGGCGGCCCACCCGGCGGTGGCGGCGGGCAGCCACCAGAAGCTCTCGAATGCCCCTTACAGCTTCGTGCGCGAGAAGGGGGCCGACAAGGTGGTGGTGGTCTTCGCCGGACGGCAGAAATGACCTAGCAACTAGCCTGACAAGAAGACATAAAGGGGGGCCATCGGCTCCCCTCTCTCGTTTGACGGCAAGGTCAGCTGCGCTTATGCCGGTCGGCGGGCCTGCTCCGGCCACTGCAACCGCGCCTTGACCAGCGTCTCCTGCCACAGGGGCCAGGCCAGCAGGGCTTGCTGATAGGCGCCCGCCTGACCGGGCAGCGCGATGCCGTAGCTCGCCAACCGGTAAGCCATCACCGCGTAGAAGGCGTCGATGATCCCCGCCTCCTCGAAATAGAAGGGTCCCTTCGCCTGAGCCCAGAGCGTCTGCAACCTGGCCAGCTCGCCGATGGTTTCCACCGGCGGTTCACTCTGGGTCGGCGCGCCGAGGAAGAAGGGCAGGAGGCTGCGGATCTGGCCATAACCCGAGTGCAGCTCGGCGCACAGGCTGCGGGCCAGTGCCCGCTCGGCCCGCGCCGCCGGGTAGAGTTGCCGCGCCGGGCACAGCTCATGGAGGTATTCGGCGATGGCCAGGGAGTCGTGCACCCGCAGCTCGCCATCATCCAGCCAGGGCACCAGCCCGGCCGGTGCCAACCGCTTGAGCCGTGCCAGCGCCTTGGCGTCTTCCAGATCGAACACCTGCTCTTGCCACGCCAGCCCGCTCAGACCGAGCACCAGCGCCGCCCGCATCGCCCAGGTGGAGCCGGTGCCCACCGTCAATACCAAGGATCCCATTCGTTGCCTCCTGCTCGGGTTGTTGATGCCATGAATCGGCCCGCGGGCACGACATCTCATGGTCGCCTCACATTTGCACGCCTGCGGGTTTGACCCCTTAGGGACGCGGTGCTAGTTTGATTTTTCAAAACAATCAGTTAGCAATAATGTGAGCAATGGACAGCCAATTTACCATCGTCATCGCAGATGACCACCCCCTGTTTCGGGGCGCCCTCTATCAGGCGGTGCACATGGCCATCGACGACGCCCGGCTGCTGGAGGCCGACTCCATCGACAGCCTGACCCGCCTGCTGGGAGAGCATCCCGAGGTGGATCTGCTGCTGCTCGATCTCAAGATGCCGGGAGCCAACGGCTTCGAAGGGCTCGCCTATCTGCGCGGCCAATACCCGGACCTGCCGATCGTCGTGGTCTCCGCCTCGGAAGACACCGCCATCATCCAGCAGGTACTGCGGCTCGGCGCCCTCGGCTTCATCCCCAAGTCCGTCCCCATGAAGGAGCTGGTCAGCGCCCTCAATACGGTGATCGGCGGGGATAACTGGATACCGGAAGGGATCTCCCTGCATCCCGAGTCCGAGGATGGCCCCGACTTTGCGAGCAAACTGGCCAGCCTCACCCCCCAGCAGTACAAGGTGCTGATCATGCTGCGGGACGGCAGCCTCAACAAGCAGATCGCCTGGGAGCTCAATGTCTCAGAGGCCACCATCAAGGCGCATATCACCGCCATCTTCAGAAAACTCGGCGTCAAGAATCGTACCCAGGCGGTAATCGCATTGCAGCAGATGGGCATCAAGGACGATTGAGCCCGTGCTACCCGCGAGACCCAACATCACCACAGCCTTCCGTAAACCCGACGTAAAGAACCGTACCCAGGCTGTCATGGCCCTGCAGCAGATGGGCATCAAGAACGACTGAGCCAGACGGATGATCATCCTCTGGCTGTCATCCCTCGACAAATAGTACGGTCGTACTTTATGCTGCTGACAACATTGAGGAGCGCGTGATGAGCAAGGGCCGGTTGACCCGCGAGAACATTTTGCAGACGGCATTCGAGCAGGCCAGCCAGCAAGGGCTGGAGAGCCTGACCATCGGCTCCCTTGCCAGCGCATGCGAGATGTCCAAGAGCGGTCTGTTTGCTCATTTCCAGTCCCGCGACAACCTGCAGATCGCCGTGCTGACCTACTCCGCCGAGGTGTTTCGCGAGCGGGTGATCCAGCCGGTGCGCCAGCAGCAACACCAGACCCAGCAGGCGAAGCTGGTCGCCCTGCTCCAGGCCTGGCTGGCCTGGAACCAGAGCTTCTCCGGCCGCTGCATGTTCCTCGACGCCTGGACCTCGGCCCAGGAGGGGGAGGTCCAGCGAGCCGCCCGCCAGCTGGTGCGCTTCTGGCTCGACTACCTGGCCCGCCAGGTGATGCAGGGCCAGGCCCAGGGTGAGTGGCGCAGGGATCTCGATCCCTGGCGCGCCGTCTACCGGCTCTATGGCCTCTATCTGGGGGATCAGGTGTTCAATGCGCTGGATCTGTGTCAGGATCCGGCCCGCCATTTCTGGCCCGAGGTGGAAAATCTGCTGATGAGCTGGCACTAGTTTTTAAAAACCCGATAAAAAGCACGACCGTTCGCACATAAAAACGACAGGATGACCATGAGCAGCAAGATCTACTTCAACACCCGCCGTTTCAGCCCGAGCAAACTGTTGCTGGGGCTCGGCACCCGATTGCACCACGTGCTGGCCCCCGCCCACGCCAGGCGCACCGCCAGCAAGCTTTTGCTGACCCCGCAACGACCCAGCCGCGAGACAGACGCACCGGCCGGGCTGGTGCAGCAGGCGGTGCACACCCGCGAAGGGGGGCTGATGAGCTATCGGCTCGGTCAGGGCCCGGTCTGGCTGCTGATGCACGGCTGGTCCGGCAGCGCCAGCCAGTTCTATCCGCTGATGACGCACATCGCCGCCCAGGGCTACACCGCGCTGGCCTACGATCATCCCGCCCACGGCCAGAGCGAGGGCCACACCGGTCATCTGCCCCGTTTCGTGCGCGCCTTCGACGAGCTGCTCGAGCGCTTTGGCCCCATCGAGGGGGTCATCACCCACAGCATGGGGGGCGCCGTCACCCTGGCGAGCCACCACCCTGCCCTCGACAAGTTGCCGCTGCTGCTCATCTCGCCGGTGCTCGACTACGTGCCCCAGCTCTACGGCATGGTGGCGCGCTCCGGCTACTCCATCCGGCTGTTCGATGCGGTGGTCAAAGAGATCGAGCGCGAATACCAGCATCCCCTCAGCACCGTGGATCCCCTCGGCCGGCTCGCGGATCGCGAAGGGCTTGCGCTGATCGTCCACGACGAGGAGGACCGATTTGCCCCCCACCAGGATTCCCTGCGTGCAGCCCAGGACGGTCGCACCCGGCTGGTGAGCACCCGCGGACTCGGCCACGGTCGCATCCTCGCCAGCCCGCCGGTGTTCGCCGCCTTCGATCAGCTGATCCAGCCGCACCATCCGGCCTGAACCCGCTCCCTGCTCCTATCGCAAATAGGCCGCCCCAAAAAATGATGGCGCGGCCCATTTTTATATTTGATACAGCGCCTTATAGTTAAATTGCGCGGTGGCAACCCGCCCTTGCAATCACAATAAGGCGCTCCATCATGGCCAGACCCAGCACAGCTCTTCTGTTGACCGGTGGCGGTGCTCGCGCCGCCTATCAGGTCGGCGTCCTCAAGGCGGTGGCCGAGCTCTACCCCCGCAACCTCGGCATCCCCTTTCCCATCCTGTGCGGCACCTCGGCCGGGGCGCTCAACATCACGGCGCTGGCCTGCTATGCCTCCTGCTTCCACCTGGGGGTACGCAAACTGGAGTGGGTCTGGCGCCGTTTCGAGACCCACCATATCTTCGACTTCCACCCCTGCCAGCTGCTGTGGCGCACCCTGTATCAGGGCTCGGCCGGCCTCATCAGCCCGGACAGCAACCGCGCCTTCCATCTGTTCGACAATGCCCCCCTGCGCCGCCTGCTGGATCAGCTCATCGACTATCACCGCATCGACGACAACATCCTCTACGGCAGCCTGGAGGCCATCGCCATCACCGCCTCCGACTATGACGACGGCCTCTCCACCACCTTCTTCCAGGGACGGGCCGAGCACCAGCCCTGGGAGCGGGCCAGACGGCGCGGCCTGCGCACCCTGCTCACCTCGGATCACCTGCTGGCCTCCTCGGCGCTGCCCTTCGTCTTTCCGGCCACCCGCATCGGCGAGCGCTTCTACGGGGATGGATCCATCCACCAGCTGAGCCCCTTGAGCCCCGCCATCCACCTGGGGGCGGAGCGGATCCTGCTGGTGACCCTGGACTCGCCCCATCAGGGTGAGATGGCCCCTCGTCAGGGTCACCTGACCAGCTCCAACATCGCCGGGCACCTGCTCAATACCGTCTTCTCCGACACCCTCAACTCGGATCTGGAGCGGCTGGGCCGCATCAATCAGACCCTGTCCCTCATCCCTGAGCGGGAGCGCAATCGGCTCAAACTGCGCCAGGTGGAGACCTGCGTGATAAGGCCAAGCCAGGATCTGGATCTCATCGCCCTCGACTACCTGCACAAGTTGCCGACCCAGCTGCGCCGCCTGCTGCGGGTGCTGGGGGTGAACGGCCACGAGAGCAGCAGCCTGGCCAGCTTCCTGATGTTTCATCCGGGGTATTGCCAGCAGTTGATCAAGCTGGGGTATCAGGACGCGCTGAACGAGCGTCAGCGCATAGAGGAATTTCTGGGCATCGCCGAGCGGGTGCGCGAGGAGGCTTGAAGACAGGAGGGAGCCTAGTACCCCTCCAGCAGCCGCTGCTCGGCCTGCTCCATGGCCACCGCATTGCCAAACAGCACCAGCCTGTCCCCCGCTGCCAGCCGCAGCTCCGGTCTGGCCTCGAGACTCTGATCCCCGCGCTGAACCGCCTTGACGCGCACCTCTCCCAGCGGCAGCTCCCGCACCCGGCGCCCCACCGCCCAGGCCTGATCGTGCAAGAGCACGGGGTGCAACCGTTCGAGCTGTTGATCCGTCTCCAGATTGCTGGCGCTCTGATCCCCCCAGTAGAAGCCGTGCAGGAAGCGGTACTGGCTGCTGCGCTCGTGCTCCATGCGCCGGATCACCCGGCCGATGGGGATGTCGCAGTTGAGCAGCAGGTGGGACACCAGCATCAGGGCCCCCTCCTGGGATTCGGGGATCACCTCGAAGGCCCCGCCCTGCTTGTAGTGCTCGAGGAAGCTGTCATCCCGGGTGCGCACCAGCACCTTGACCCCGCTCGCCAGCTCCCGGACCAGCATCAGCATGGCGTCGACCCGCTTGGGATCGTCGAAGGTGATGATCACCAGCCGCGCCCGCATCAGGCCCGCCGCCAACAGGATGTCGCGCCGGCTGGCATCGCCGAACGCCACCTGCTCCCCTGCCAGCTTGGCCTCGCTCACCCGCTCGGGGTCGAGATCCAGCGCGAGGAAGGGCAACTCCTCGAGTTTCAGGAAACGGGCACAGGTCTGCCCGGTGCGACCGAAGCCGGCGATGATGACATGCTGGTATTTGCTCAGGCCCGACTGGGCGACTTCGGAGCGAGAGAGCAGCCCCGTGTCGGTGAGGGAGTGGGCCAGCCCCTGGGCCTGCTGCACCAACCAGGGGGTCAAGGCGATGGAGGTGACCCCGATGCCGATGAGCAAGGAGACCTGCTGCTGGCTGAGCAGGCCGTGGTGACTCGCCAGCGCCAGCAGCACGAAGCCGAACTCGCCGACCTGGCTCAGCATGATGCCGGCGGCCAGCGCATCGCGTTTGCGCTCCCCCATCAGCCGGCCCGCCAGCAGCACCAGCAGGGACTTGAACAGGATGAGTCCGAGCACACAGGCGATGACCTGCCACCAGAAACGCGCCACCAGCTGCCAGTCCATGGTCATGCCGATGGTGATGAAGAAGAGCCCCATCAGCACGTCCCGAAACGGCTTGATGTCGACCTCGAGCTGATGGCGATAGTGGGACTCCCCCAGCATCATGCCGGCCAGGAAGGCGCCGAGCGCCATGGAGAGCCCCATCCACTGGGTGAGGGAGGCGGCGAGCAGGGCCACCAGCAGGGCGCTGAGCACGAACAGTTCGTCGGATCGGGCCCGCGCCACCTCGTGAAACACCATGGGCAGCAGCCACTTGCCCACGGCGAGCAGGACGATCAGGGCGATCAGCCCCTTGAGGGAAGCCCAGGCAACCTCCGCCAGCAGGGCGCTGCCCTGCACCTCGGACTGGGCCAGGATGGGGATCATCACCAGCAGCGGCACCACCGCCAGATCCTGAAACAGCAAGACGCTCACCCCGAGCTGGGCGCGCCGGGTGTGCATCTGCTTCAGCTCGCCGAGCTGCTTGATCACCACGGCGGTGGAGGAGAGCGCCAGGGTGCCCGCCACCACCAGCGCCTGGGGCAGGCTCAGCCCCCACCACCAGGCGAGCCAAAAGAATAACGAGGTGGTGAGCAGCACCTGCAGGCCGCCAACCCCCAGCACCAGCTTGCGCATGGAGAGCAGCCGTGGCAGCGAAAACTCGAGGCCGAGGGAGAACATCAGGAAGACGATCCCCAACTCCCCTATGGTCTGCATCATGGCCTGACCGGTGACGATGGCCACCCCGTGGGGGCCGAGCAACATGCCGGCGAACAGGTAGGCGAGGATCACCGGCTGACCGAGACGCCGGAAGATCGCCACCAACAGGACGGCGGCAAGCAGCAGGATCAATACGTCTGCATACACTTTCCCCTCCTCTTCATCTACCGGTGAAACACCCAACGACATAACGCGCTGCCACCCCCTTCACGCGACGCCATGTCCTCCTATCAAGCGCTCGATACCTCTCTGCCTCTCGCCTCCCCGCGTCGAATGCTTCGCGTTAAAACAGGGACACGAGCCTCCTCCGGCGGGATAGCCGCTCTCGCGCGGCGGCAGGTATAGATATCAGCACCCGATTCCTCTCCCGCCTCTCGCCTCTCGCCTCCCCGCGTCGAAATCGTCGAATTGAAATAGGGGCACAAGCCCTCTACGACAGGATCGCCGAGAGGGAAAAACCGGATGCCATGACCCCCCTTTTTCCTCTCTTTTTATTTCATTAAGCCTAGTTAGCCTCTTGTTTCTCATCGCGCATATTTTGGGCACAAGGATTGCAAGCAAAGCGCCAATGAGTGGAGAGGTTGAAGGGCTGCAACGTGGAAAACACATCGTCATTGAATGGCTTCGGGCATGGCATAGAGCAGTGGGTCCAGCAGATGGAGCGGCTCACGCCGCTGGTCAGCCAGGATCGCAACCCGTTGCTCGAGCAGTTGCTGGCACAACGGGATCTGGGCGCACTGCTGGCAATCTTTGCCGAGCGGGCGGCAAGCATTGTCCGGATCCAGACACTCTATTTTGACGCCGGCCGGCCCCACGCCCTCATCTCCCATCCTCCCCAGGCCAGACAGGTGCTGCACAGCTATAGCTTCGAGCTGCGCGGCCAGCACGATCTGCGGCTCGGCCAGCTGCACTACGAGCTGGAGCAGCCCATGAGCAGCAGCCAGCAGCGGATCCTGCTGCAGTATCACCAGGTGCTCAGCCTGCCACTGCCGCTCTATCTGCGGCTGGACGGGCTGGAGCAGCAGGTGCGGCTCGATCACCTGACCGGCCTTGGCAATCGCTCCTATTTCGACGAGGCCATCGGCCGTGCGGTAGAGCAGCACTGCCGGGAGTCCCATGGTCTGGTGCTGGTGTTGCTGGATCTGGACAGGTTCAAGCAGGTGAACGACACCTGGGGTCATCCGGTGGGGGATCTGGTGCTCAGCCGTTTCGCCCAGTTGCTCACGAGCTGCATCCGCAGCACGGATCAGGCGTTTCGTCTCGGGGGGGACGAGTTTGCCCTGCTGTTGCAACCGGCCGAGCCCGAGGCCTGGCGCCCGGTCTGGCTGCGGCTGCAGCATGTGCTGCACAGCCACAAGGAACTCAGCGCCTTCGCGGTGGGGTGCAGCCTGGGGGCCGCCAGCTGGCACTCTGGGCTGGATGTGCAGAGCCTGTACGAGTCGGCGGATGCCCATCTCTACGCCCGCAAGAAGGCCGAGATGACCGACTAAACCTTATTTCTTATCGAGGGGCACATCGTACCCAATATCGAGGGACATACCATGCCGCCAGCGGATGTCCCTTCCCACGCCCACAAGCAAGCCGGGATGACCGACTAAACCTCATTCTTTATCGGAGGACATGTCGTGCCGCCAGCGGATGCCCCTTCCCAATGCCCGCAAGCAAGCCGGGATGACCGACTAAACCTCATTCCATATCGAGGGCCATGCCATGCTGCCAGCGGATGCCCTTCCTCACCAGCAAGCAGACGAACCTCACGGGCTCGTCGTGACGGGGTCTCGATCACAGGTTGTCGGGGGTGATGGCGCGCTGCCAGTGCCAGTCGATGCCGCCCCTAGGCGCCAGAAAACCGTCACAGATGAAGAGCCCCGCCACCGCCGCCACCTGCTCGCCGTAATAGAGGATGGGAATGCGGCCCCGCTGCCAGGAGGGCACCCCATATTCTTGCAGCAACTTCTTCAGCCGCCGGCTGCCCACCCTCCCCACGGGTTTGAGCATGCTGCCCGCCGCCACTCCGAAGCGCACCGTGAGCGGCTCGTCCCCGCGCGGCAGGCGCAGCCCCTCCCCCGCCGAGCACGACAGCAGGCTGATCAGCCCCAGCTCGTCCGGCAATGAGATGGTCTCGCCGATCCGGATGGGCAGCACCTCCTGACGCGGCGACAAACCCGGCCGTACCAGATAGAGTCGCCCCTGAAAACGGCGGCAATCCCGCGTCTTCAGACTCAGGCAGGGGTTGGCATCCTCCCGCGCCAGCACCACCTCCTGCCAGAGCAGACCGAGCAGCTCCCGCGACGGCATCTCCTCCCCCTGCAGGCGGATCCAGTGGCGCAGCAGGTTATTGCGCCGGACAGGGGACAAGGCCAGCAGCGGCGCTATGTGCAGCGCCTCTCCCTCCCCGGCACTCTGCCAGTCGGCTTCGGCCAGCTCGGTGATCAACGCCTCCTGCTCGGCGCACAGCGCCATGCTGCGTGCCGCCGTCTGGGCCATGGCGGGCCAGCGTGCCTTGAGCTGCGGGATAATCGTCTGGCGCAGGAAGTTGCGATCGTACTCGGTGTCCTGATTGCTCTCATCCTCCACCCAGTCATAAGGCAGGCTGGCGGCCAGCTCCGCCAGCTCGTCGCGGCTCACCTCGAGTAGCGGGCGCAGCAGGCGGCCGGCGGCAAACGGCTGGTTCGGCACAATCCCCGCCAGCCCCCGCAAGCCGGCGCCGCGTTTGAGGGCCAGCAACAGGGTCTCCAGCTGATCGTCCTGATGGTGGGCGGTGAGCAGCCACTCCCCCTCCCCCAGCCGGGCGGCAAGGCGCTGATAACGCACCTTGCGCGCCTGCGCCTCCAGGCTCTCGCCATTGCCGCGCACCAGGGTCACGCGCTCGACGATGAGTGGCACCGCCAGTTGCTGACAGACCCCTTCACAGTGGCGCACCCAGGCATCGGCATGGGGGCTCAGGCCGTGGTGCACGTGCAGGGCACGCAGCGCCAGCCCCTGCTCGCGGGCAAACTGCGCCGCCAGCACCAGCAAGACGGTGGAGTCGAGCCCACCACTGAAGGCCACCAGCACGCCATTGGAACCTTCCGGCGCGGGCAGAGTCTGACAAAAGCGAGAATACATACGAGAAATCATTGGCTTCCCCAACATAGCCGGGCCGAACCTGGCACCTGCTCACGAGCGGTCACGGGAGATCGTCAACCCGCTTTCGATCCCCACAGGCTCCGGAGTTTATACCAATAAGGGAGAATTCCGAGCGGTGCCTTCACCCCGAGCAGAGCCTGATCGCACACCAGAGGCGAGTGCGTGGCGGCGCCGGGCTTATCAAGCCTCGAGCCGACTGCTAGAGTGAGCCTCCTCCCGGCATGCCAGGGACACTGAATAACCCGAATTGGAATAAAGCAGAATGAACAATAAGAAGAGCATACTGGCTGGCCTCATCGGGCTGGCCCTGCTGGCCGGTTGTAGTCAGGCGCCGGACAACAGCAACAAGCACTCCGGCCTCGCGCTGGCCAACATGGATACCAGCGTCAAGCCCGGCGACGATTTCTTCCGCTACGTGAACGGCCACTGGCTCGGCACCGCCAAGATCCCGGACGACAGGCCCGCCGATGGCGCCTTCTACATGTTGCGGGACAAATCCCTGGCGGACGTGCGCGTGCTGGTGGAAGGGCTGGACGGCAAGTCGGCAGCCCCTGGCACCCCGGCCCAGCAGATCCACGATCTCTACCAGAGCTATCTGGATCAGGGAACCCGGGATGCCAGAGGCACGGCCCCGCTGCTGCCCCTGCTCGGCGAGATCGATCTGATCCGCGACAAGGGCGCTCTGGCCAGGGCCTTTGCCCAGGCCGGCCGCACCGGCGGTGATGCCCCCTTCGGTTTCTGGATAAGCGCCGACGCCAAGGCGCCGGACAACTATGCGGTCTACCTCTATCAATCCGGCCTCGGCCTGCCGGATCGGGACTATTACCTCAAGACGGACGCGGCCAGCGAGGCACTGCGCCAGAAATACGAGCGCCACATCGCCGCCATGCTGAGCCGCTTCGGCGAGGTGAATGCGGGGGCCAAGGCCAAGCGCATCCTGGCCCTCGAGACCCAGATCGCCCGGATCCAGTGGGACAACGTGGCCCTGCGGGATCGGGAGAAGAACTACAACAAGGGGCCGGTGAGCGAGCTCAAACGCCTCGCCCCCAGCATCGACTGGGACGCCTATCTCAACCAGGCCGGCCTCGCCGATCAGGGCAGCCTGGTCATCGGTCAGCCAAGCTACCTGACGGCCCTGGATGGCCTGATGCGGCAGACCCCGATCGGTGACTGGCAGGCCTATCTCAAGTGGCATCTCATCACCGATTACGCCCCCTATCTCGACAGCCAGACCGACGCCCAGAACTTTGCCTTCTACGGCACCACCCTGAGCGGCACGCCCAAGCAGCGCGCCCCTTGGGAGCGCGCCCTCGGCGTGCTGGACAACAACCTGGGTGAAGCGGTCGGCCAGCTCTATGTGGAGCGCTACTTCCCGCCAGAGGCCAAGGCCCGCATGGAGCATCTGGTGGAGAACCTGCGCACCGCCTATGGCCAGAGCATCCAGGAGCTGGACTGGATGTCGCCGGCCACCAAGGCCCAGGCGCTGGAAAAACTGGCCAAGTTCAGACCCAAGATCGGCTACCCGGACAAGTGGAAGGATTACAGCGCCATCGAGATCCGGCCCGATGATCTGATGGGCAACCTGCAACGGGCCCGCGCCTTCGAATATGCCGACAACCTGGCACGCCTCGGCAAGCCGGTGGACCGGGATGAGTGGCACATGTCGCCGCAGACGGTGAATGCCTACTACAACCCGAGCAACAACGAGATAGTGTTCCCGGCCGCCATACTGCAGCCGCCCTTCTTCGACATGCAGGCGGATGATGCGGTGAACTACGGCGCCATCGGCGGGGTGATCGGCCACGAGATGGGCCACGGCTTCGACGATCAGGGTGCCAAGTCAGACGGCAACGGCCTGATGCGCGACTGGTGGACGCCGCAGGATCTCAAGGAGTTCCGCTTCCGTACCAGCCGGCTGGTGGCCCAGTACAACCGTTTCGAGCCCATCAAGGGCCAGTACGTCAACGGCCAGTTCACCCTGGGGGAGAACATCGGCGATCTCGGCGGCCTGACCATAGCCCACAAGGCCTACCTGCTGTCATTGAATGGCAAGGAGGCCCCGGTACTTGACGGCTTCACCGGCGAGCAGCGCTTCTTCCTCGGCTGGGCCCAGGTCTGGAAGGGGATGTACAGACCCGAGCTGATGCAGATGCTGCTCTCCTCGGATCCCCACTCCCCGCCCGAATATCGGGTCAATGGCGTGGTGCCGAACATCCCCGCCTTCTACGAGGCGTTCAACATACAGCCGGGTGACAAGCTCTATCTGGACCCGGCCAAACGGGTCAAGATATGGTAATGAGGTGCTCGACAGGGTGCCGGTCAGCAGAGACTGCCGGCGCCCCTGTCGAGGGCCTGTGTACGGCGGGGGCCCTGTTCCCGCCATCAATAGCAGCAACAAGGGTCACATCCATGAAAGCCTTATTTATTACTCTCGGTCTGCTCAGCCTGCCACTGACCACACAAGCGGCGGACGGTCTCTTCAAACAGCTGACGCTGCCCTCCGGCCAGGTGATCACCGTCAGCGAAGGGCGCGGTGAGCCTGCCTCCACCGGCAGCTACGACGTGCGCCTCTACTCCGGTGCCAACCCCGAGTTTCCCCTCGATCAGTTCATCGACGGCAAGGTGTTGCCGCGAGATGGCAGCATCAAGGAGCTGAAGTTGCAGGATCTCAATGGTGACAAGCAGCCCGAGCTCATCGTCATCGTCGAGAGCGCCGGCAGCGGCAGCTATCGCAGCGCCGACGCCTTCACCATCAATCCACAGGAGGGGCTCGACAGCTTCAACCATGTGGAGGGACTGGCCCCGGGCGAGGACCTGATCCAGGCGCTCAAGACCCCGCGCGACTGATCCCGCACCTCTGCGAAAAGAGCCCCGCCCCGCGGGGCTCTTGTTTTGCCGGCAGCCCCGATGAAGGCTCCTTTTCACTGCCAGATAGCCCCATATCTCCCCCATTCCCCGATAGACGGCTATTTTTTCTACGCCTATAATCGCCGCACCGTGCCATTACGAAACACAAGGAGGTAAAAAATGGTTATCCAAGCGTGTCCGATGTTCTCGGCCCGCCTGTTCGGCACATTCGCCCGCTCTTGCCTGCACACCATCGCGCTGCGATAGCGGGTTCGAGCAAAGCCGACTCCTTTCAAACCGAGACCTTTCTCGACCGTTGTCGCCAGCGCTCCTGATGACAGGGATCTCCGATCCCGCGATTTAAGAGAGCAAGAGCATGACAACCCTGATGAGTACCCATTCCCTGCAGATGACTGCGGGACACCTTCCCTTATTCGACGGCCTCGATCTAAGCATCCAGAGCGGCGATCGCATCGGCCTCATCGGCGCCAATGGCAGTGGCAAGAGCACCCTGCTCGCTCTGCTGGCCGGCCAGATCCCGCCCCAAGACGGACGTATACACAGAGCCGCCCCCTGCCGCTGCGAGTTTGTATCCCAGCATCTGCCCACGCCATTGCAGACACTCAGTACCCGCGAGGTGCTGGCAGAGCCCCTGGCATTCGACCCCAGCCTCGACTGGCAGGTGGACAAGATGCTGACCGAACTGCAACTGAGCGAACAGGCGGCAGTGCCGGTCAGTGCCCTGAGCGGTGGCCAGCACAGCCGCTTGCAGATAGGGCGCGCCCTGTTGCGCCAACCCAACCTGCTGCTGCTCGATGAGCCCAGCAACCACCTGGATCTGCCCTCCCTGCTCTGGCTCGAGCGCTTCCTGCTGGGCTGGCGCGGTGCCCTCATGCTGGTCTCCCACGACGCTCGCCTGCTCGATCGGGTGACCAGCGACACCCTCATCCTGCGGGACAGGCGGCTCTATCGCTTCGCCCTTCCCTGCAGCCAGGCCAGGGTGGCGCTGGCCGAGGAGGACGACAATGCCCGCCAGCGCCGGGCTGACGAGCAGAAGGAGATAGACCGGCTGAGTGCCAGCAGCAAGCGCCTCGCCATCTGGGGGCGGGAGCACGACAACGAGAAGCTGGTGCGCCAGGCCAAGTCCATGGAGAAACGCATCGTCAAGTTGCAGGAGGAGCAGAGCCAGGTCGGCGCCGGTGCCCCCTGGCGGCTCGAGCTGCACGGGCTGGGGCTGCAAGCCGACGCCCTGCTGCGGCTGGAGGCGCTCGAGGTGCGCCCGGCCCCCGGCCTGCCCCCCTTGCTGCGAGCCGAGGGGCTCAGGCTCCGTTCGGGGGACAGGGTCGCCTTGCTCGGTGCCAACGGCACGGGCAAGTCCTCCCTGCTGCGCCAGTGCTGGCGCGAGCTGCGCGAGCAACTGCCACCCGAGGGCTGGTATCACCACCCCGGCGCCAGCATCGCCTACTACGATCAGGCCCTGCAGCAACTCGACGATGGCGCCAGCCTGACCGACGCCCTCTACTCCCTGACGCCCCTGCCGGGGGTGACGCTGCGCCAGGCTTTGATCCGCGCGGGCTTCCCCTACTCCAGGCACGGCCAGCAGGTGCGGGCCTTGAGTGGTGGCGAGCGGGCCAGACTGCTGTTTCTCGCCCTGTCGCTGGCCAATCATCATCTGCTCTGGCTCGATGAGCCCACCAACCACCTGGATCTGGAGGGCAAGGAGGAGCTGGCCGAAGCCCTGCTTCAGTTTGCCGGAGGCGTTCTGCTGATCTCCCACGACCGGGATCTGATCGAGCGCAGTTGCAACCGCTTCTGGCTGATACGAGACGGGCGGATCCACGAGGCGCACAGTGCCGAGCGGGCCTATGCCGAACTGCTCGGCACGCAAGAAGAGGACAAGGTGAGCGATTCGCCCGACGCGGCCTTCGAGCAGCCGGGCGGAGCCGGGGATGACGAAGAGGCGCAGCTGGCGCGCTGGTATGAGCTGGAGGCCTTGCTCGCCGCCGATCTCGCCCGCAGGCCCAAGCACCAGACCCCAAGGCTGCAACAGGCATGGCGCGACGAGTTGCACCAGCTCACCGCGCATCTTGGCCTCAACGAGTGCTGATCCGGCAACCCGTTCCATCTATCCCATTGACCCAAGGGCGGCCAGCAGTGGCCGCCAGGAGACACCTATGTCACACCCATCAACGGCGACCCTGAGGCTAAGCCCCATCCAGACCAGCGACCTGCCCCACATCTATCGCGGCCTGTCGGATCCCGACGTCATCGCCTACTACGGCGTCAGTTACCACAGCCTGGCGGCCTGCCAGGCACAGATGGATTGGTACGCCGAGATAACCCGGACCGGCAGCGGCGCCTGGTTCCTGATCCGCGACCCGGATACCGATGAGCCAGTGGGCGCCGTCGGCTACAACGGCGCCGACCCGCGCCACAAGTGCGCCGAGCTCGGCTACTGGCTCTATCCCGAATACTGGGGCAAGGGGATCATGGGCGAGGCCCTGGCCCTGATCTACCACACCACGGATCTGCATCGGCTGCTGGCGGTGGTCGAGGAGCCCAACACCCGCTCGGCGCGCCTGCTTGAGCGGGCCGGCTTTCACTATGAAGGCACGGCGCGGGAGTCCGAAGTCAAGGCCGGTGGCTTCATCTCCCTGCGCCACTACGCCATCTTGCGCAGTGAGCTGCCAAGCAATCTGTAACCAACAAAAAGCCCCGCACTGCGGGGCTTTTGCTATCGGGTTGCCGACTGGCGTGACTTGATGGCGGAGAGGGAGCCCTCATCGTGCAGGCGCCGACGGCGACGCATGCGGCGCCACAGGGAGAAGAGGCCGTAACCCGCGCTCAGCAGCACGGCGTAGAGCACCTGGGAGGCGAGTGCCACCAGCACGGCGAGGCAGAGCAACACGCTGAGTCCCGCCAGCCCCTTGCCCATGCCGCCGAGCAGGCGCCAGCCCGCCGCCATGCAAAGCAGATAGACCAGCACGAAGTTGCCGTTGGCGTAGCGGATGAGCTCATCGAGCGGCAGCTTGAGCCAGAGGATCAGGGTGATGGAGACGAGGCAGATGACGAGCACCCAGCACAGGGCCGCCAGCGGCGCCCCCCGGGCCGAGAGACGGGAAAGGGAGACCGGCAGTTTGCCCTCCCGCGCCATGCTCCAGATCAGGCGTGCAAAGCCCTGCAGATAGATATTGATGCTGGCGAAACAGGAGAGATACCCCAGGATCGCCACCAGCCACTTGGCAGTGGGGCCGAACAGCAGGGAGAGCAGGGCCGGGATGGCGGTGGCATTGGTCGCCTCATCCCCATAGAGACCGTATTTGAGCACCACCAGCGAGTGGATCCAGTAGATCAGCCCCGCCAGCAACACGCCGCCGAGCAGTGCCAAGGGGTAGTCCCGCTCCGGCCGCTTGAACTCCTCCCCCATGTGGGCGAAGGCTTCCAGCCCCACGAAACACCAGAACATCACCGCCAGCGCCGTGCCCATGGCGGGCCACTGTGCCTCGGTCGGCAGCGGCTGGGCGGCATCGCGCCAGCCGAGATCCCCCTTGAACCAGATGAGCAGGGTCAGCCCCAGGATGGCCAGGGCGATCAGCAGTTGCAGGTTGCCCGAGGAGCGTGCGCCGCGCAGGCCGAGCAAAAACAC
Organism: Aeromonas aquatica; assembly: GCF_000764655.1. GTDB lineage: Bacteria > Pseudomonadota > Gammaproteobacteria > Enterobacterales > Aeromonadaceae > Aeromonas > Aeromonas aquatica. The sequence goes on along the minus strand of NZ_JRGL01000165.1, from coordinate 4,802 downwards.
CCCGAGCAGGGTCAGCAGCTGGATGGCCCACAGGGTCCACTCCCCCATGTCGAACAGGGCGTGCCAGAAGCCGGCAGCTATGGTGAGCGCGGCGGGCAGCCCCACCGGCAGCACCGCCAGGAACAGGAAGGCGGAGAAACGCTCGGCGCCATTGCCAAAGGCGAGGCCGATGAGGTGCGGCGCACCGCCGGCATGAGGGTAGCGACGGCCGAGCCGGGCGAAGGTAAAGGCGATGGGCAGCACCAGCACGATCAGCAACACCCAGGCCCAGAGCGAGGCGCCCCCCGCCAGCGACGCCGCGGTCGCCGGTACCACGAAGATCCCGGTGCCGAGCAGGGAGGTGGCGAGCAGCCCCATCCCCTGCCAGAGCCCGAGCTCTTTCTTCAACGCAGACATATCCTTTTGTCCCGACTCAAAAAAACATCCCGCCATGTTAGGCCGCTGCCGCCTGCTTGTTAAGGGCTATCGCTGCGCCCATAAAAAAAGCCGCCTCTGTCGAGGCGGCTTTCATGCAAGGGATTGCAGGTTTTATCAGGAAATCAGCTTGTAGATGATGCCGGACATGGCGATCAGGCCAATCAGGGTCACGAAGCCGTTGCTGATGTTGCCAGCGTATTTGCGCATGGCAGGCACCTTGGTGATGGCGTACATCGGCATCAGGAACAGCAGCATGGCGATGATGGGGCCGCCCAGGTCTTCGATCATGCCGAGGATGCTCGGGTTGATGGTGGCGATGGCCCAGGTGGTCAGGATCATGAAGACAGCGGTCACTTTGTTGAGCTGCTTGATCTCGACCTTCTTGCCCTTCTCGCGCAGTGCCTTGGCCATCAGGCCGTTCATGCCCTCTTGTGCCCCCAGGTAGTGGCCCAGGAAGGACTTGCTGATGGCGACCAGGGCGATCAGCGGTGCTACGGTGGCGATAACCGGGTTGTCGAAGTGGTTGGCCAGGTAGGACAGAATGGAGATGTTCTGTTCCTTGGCAGCAGCCAGATCGGCCGGGGAGAGGCTCAGTACGCAGCTGAACACGAAGAACATGACGGTCATGACCATCATGACGTGGGCGCCCAGCAGGATGTTGCTGCACTTCTTCTCGGCGTTCTCGCCGTAGCGGCCTTTGTTGTCCACCGCGAAGGAGGAGATGATCGGGGAGTGGTTGAAAGAGAACACCATCACCGGGATCGCCAGCCACAGGGTCTTGATGAAGTCACCGTTGAAGGCGTCGGACAGGGCCGGCGCTTCGGTGATGATGGCACCATTCCAATGGGGGATCAGGTAGAGTGCCAGACCCATCAGGGTGATGACGAACGGGAACACCATCACGCTCATCGCCTTGACGATGACCTGGCCGCCGAGGCGAACGATCGCCATCAGGCCCAGGATCAGCACCAGCGACAGGATGGCACGGGGCGGAGCAGACATGCCCAGCTGGTGCACCATCAGGCTCTCTACCGTGTTGGTGATGGCAACCGAGTACATCAACAGGATCGGGTAGATGGCGAAGAAGTAGAGCAGGGTGATGAACTTGCCTGCTGTCTTGCCGAAGTGTTCTTCCACCACCTCGGTGATGTCGCCATCACGGGTGGAGCCGGACAGCACGAAGCGGGTCAGGCCACGGTGTGCGAAGAAGGTCAGCGGCAGGGCCAGGACCAGCATGGCAACCAGCGGCCACAGACCACCGACACCGGCGTTGATCGGCAGGAAGAGGACACCGGCACCGATGGCGGTACCGTACAGGCCCAGCATCCAGACCAGATCGGCCTTATTGATGCCACGGGAAGATGCATTACTGGCTAAGCTGCCTTCAACTGCAATATTCATGTCAGACATAGGGATGTTCCTGTCATCAAGGAAAGTGGAATCTTACTAGTCGGGTGTGGGCCATGGGCCCGGTTCCATCTCCCTGGAACGCCTGCTCTTCGTCCTTTTTACTCTCACACCCCGGCAATCGGGCCATCACTCCTTGTGGCAACCAAATCGCAACAAACGAAGGTGTGAGATCGTGATGCTGATGTGTGTCGCGCGCCTTATTTAACAACTTCGCAACGACCACCTCATTCGATGGGCTGACTCTAATTAAAAGGGGCTATTAATCACAGCGTTTTTTTGAATTAATCAACCAAAGTTTGACTCCAGTCGCCTTTCAATCGCGCAAGATCACATTGCAGGCGCCGATTTGTTAGATTTTTTTAACAAATCAAATTTGTTTCACTGGATTCTATGGCCTGTGAGCAACAACAATTCGTTCACAAACCCCGTTTTAGCGTGCTGATTGTGTCCTGTCCTGCCATGGCGTACCCTTGTTTTCCCCCTCTCCTTTGCTTAATTAAGATGACCATCACCCGCACCGACCTCGCCGAACTCGCGGTATTTGCCGCCGTCGCCCGTCACCAGAGTTTCAGCAAGGCGGCGCTCGAGCTTGGGGTCTCGGCCTCGGCCCTGAGTCACTCGCTGAAAGGTTTTGAGCGTCGTCTGGGTGTCAGATTGCTCAATCGCAGCACCAGAGCCGTGGTACCGACCGACGCCGGCCAGCGGCTGCTGGCACAACTGCTGCCGACCCTGAGCCAGCTGGAGGGGGCCCTCGAGGAGTTGACCCGCCACGGCGATGAACCGGTCGGCAGGTTGAAGATCTGCGCACCCCGCGCCGCCATCCACGATCTGCTGGCCCCGGTGCTGATCGACTATCTGATTCGCTACCCGCGCATGCAGGTGGAGGTGGTGGAGCAGGAGCTGATGCCGCGTCTCATCGAGGATGGCTACGACGCGGCCCTCTTCTATGGCGACCTCCTGCCCAAGGAGATGATCGCCGTGCCGCTGGGCCCGCTGCACCGTTATCTGGTAGTGGGATCACCTGATTATCTGGCACGTTGTGGCACACCCAACCACCCATCTGATTTGACCCAGCATGATTGCATTGGTTATCGCCTCACCCCCCATCATCACTACCGCTGGGCATTTGCCGCCGACGGCGAGTTGCTGGAGATCGAGGTGAGCGGCCCCCTCACCACCAGCACCCCGGCACTCTATCTGGGGGCGGCCGAGGCGGGATTGGGATTGGCCTATTGCTATGAGGAGGAGGTGAAGGAGGCGCTGGCGGCGGGTCGGCTGGTGACGGTGCTGGCTCCCTGGAGCCCCGTTTTTGCCGGTTTCAATCTCTTCTATCCCAGTCGCCACCAGCTCGGCAACGGCCTGCGAGCCCTGATCGACATGTTGAAGGCGCACCATCGCCAGCCTTGATTGATGAGCAGTATTCAGCAATTCATCAAGTAAAAGCCTGATTATCAATTAAAATGTGACAATCTACACTGTGACTTCGATCCCTGAACCCGGCGAGAAGCACAGTTATGTCAGCCTATTTCATCCGACGCCAGCGGGCCATGACCCGGCGCTTCTGGGGCTACGCGCTCCCCTCCATCCTCGCCATGCTGGTCTCCGGCGCCTATTACCTGGTCGATGGCATCTTCGTCGGCCACTACGTGGGTGCTGCTGGCCTCGCCGGCATCAACCTGGTCTACCCCGTCATCATGGTGCTGATCGGCCTCGCCGCCATGCTCGCCATGGGGGCCGCCACCACCATCTCCCTCCAGCAAGGGGCGAAGCAGTTAACGTCGGCCCGCCAGACCCTGGTCAATGCCCTCTGGCTGGTGCTGATCCTGGGCGCGATCGCGCCGCTGCTGCTGCACCACTGGCACGGCGACATCCTGCGAGCGCTGGGAATCGAGCCAGGCTCGGCCATCTGGCAACAGGCCAGCGACTACCTCACCTGGATTGGTGGCGGTACCCTGCTGCTGGCCGCCAACCTGGCGGTGCCCTATCTGCTGCGCAATGACGGGCGCCCCAGGCTGGCCATGATCCTGGTCAGCAGCGGCGCCGTGCTCAACATCCTCCTCAACTACCTCATGGTCGGTCAGCTGGGGCTGGGGCTGGTGGGCACCGCCCAGGCGACACTCATCTCCGAGGCCGTCGTCAGCCTGCTCGGGCTGGGTTACTTCTTCACCCCCTATGCCAGATTACGCCTCTCCCCGTCCATGCTGCTGCCCAGAGTCGGCGCCATGCCCACCCTGCTGTTCTGCGGCCTGCCGAGCCTCATCGCCCAGTTCAACCTGGGATTGCTGTTGCTGCTGCACAACAGCCAGCTGATGATCCACGGCTCGGTCAAGGATCTGGCCGGTTTCACCGTGGCCGGCTACACGGAGGCGGTGTTCGTGGTGATCCTGCAGGGGTTGGCCTTCGGCATCCAGCCCCTCATCGGCCAGGCGGCAGGGGCCGGGCGACACAGGGATCTGAGGTTCCTGATGATGATGGGGCTCAAGATCACGGTGATCTACGGCATGGTGGTCTGGCTGCTGATCCAGCTGCTGCCACGCCAGGTCGCCATGCTCTATACCGGCGTCCAGGATCCCGAGCTGCTGGCGGCGGCGGTGCGCAGCCTGACCCTCAACCTGGCCGCCATTCCCCTGGAGGGGGTGCTGCTGTTTGGCATAGTGCTGCTGCAATCCATGGCCCGTACCCGCCAGGCGCTTGCGCTCTCCCTTGGCAAGACCCTGCTGCTGCTGCCGATCATCCTCCTGCTGCCGCTCTGGTGGGGCCGTGATGGTGTGCTTCTGGCCCAGCCCGTCAGCATACTGCTGCTGGCCCCGCCGCTGTGCTACCTGCTGTGGCGAGAGTGGCGCGCCCTGGCTCCGACCAGCCCGCTCAGGCGCGCCAACCCCCTGCCCATCCAGCGCCGTCAGGGGGTCACGCAGGAGTAAGGCCCAAGGCTCGCTTGGCGCATCCCCATCAATCTTGTGTCTAGTCCTGAAATA
>NZ_JRGL01000164.1 GCF_000764655.1 Aeromonas aquatica | reverse complement strand
GTGCAACAGCTTGACCCGCTCCACATAGGCGCGGGTTTCCGCATGATGGATGGGAAGGGATGACGCCGTGCTTTTGTCTTACAAACCGCGGGCGTTCAGCATATCCCGGTAGCGCTGGTGCAGCAGTTTGACTCGCTCCACATAGGCGCGAGTCTCCGCATAGGGCGGGATACCGCCGTGCTTCTGCACGGCGCCGGCGCCCGCGTTGTAGGCGGCGGTGGCCAAAGAGATGTTGCCGTCGTACTGCTTGAGCAAGCCCGCCAGGTACTTCACTCCGCCGAAGATATTCTGCTCCGCCAGCAGGGCGTTGCCCACCCCCAGTTCACGGGCGGTGGCCGGCATCAGCTGGGTCAGCCCCATGGCGCCCTTGCGGGAGACGGCCAGCGGGTTGAAGGCGGACTCGGCGTGAATAAGCGCGCGGATGAGGGCGGGATCGACGCTGTAGGTCTTGGCTGCCGCCTTGATGGTGCTGGCGTAGTCGTAGAGGAAGAGGCCGGTGGTGCGCCAGTTGACCTTGGAAGCGGGGTCGCAGGCGTAGCAGTCGTTGAACAGCAGCAGCTCGTAGTGACCCTGCTCCGGCATCATGTCGGAGTAGCGGATGACCCCGTTCTTCTGCACCGACTTGTAGACCTGGATCTGGCGAGGCGCCGGAGTCGATGTCTTGGCCAGCTCAGGGGCGGGCTCTGGTTTTGCTGTGGCCACAGGTTTCACCGTGATGGTGGGGGGGGTCTCTGTCTTCAGGATCACCACCTCGGCCGGTGATGGCATCTGGCCCCAGACAGAGAGGGAAATCAGGGGAATGGCTCCCAGCAAGATCCATGCTTTCAACGGCTTGCTCCTTAAGCCTTGGACGCCCGTTGAGTAAAGCATCAGGGGCGAGGCAGAACAAGCGCGCCGTGTGGCGCGCCAGAAGAAAAGCCAAAAAATGAGGCCGCGCTGTGGCGGCCTCGGGCAAGGCGCTTACCTGTTTATTCCAGCAGCCAGAGGCGGGCGCTGCGCGCCGGCATGGCGACCCGCACCCACTGGCTCTGCACATTGATGACGGCGCTTTGATCCAGCACGTCCTTGTAGTTGCGATACCAGTTCAGCTCGAACTTGGCGGTGTCGAGCCAGTACTCCTGCTCGTAATCACACTTGTTGACGCCGACCAGCCCCTGCTTGCCGCGCTTGAACAGCACGAAGCAGTCGCCGCTGCCGACGAGCTGCATGGGCTGACCCTGCACGGCGTTGTGGAAGCGGATCATCCCCTTGAGATCGCTTCGCAGGTAGTAGTCCTGCCAGCGCAGGCCGTCCTTGTCCTGGGTCTCGCCATGATCCGAATAGACCAGGGGCGAGCCGCCATCCCGGCCGAGCAGATAGGCATAGGCCAGCTTCTCGTCGGTCTGGTTCAGGATCTGGTAGCGGAAACCGTCGTTGGTGGGGATGTCGTGAGTGATGGCGAAGGTGACCGCCCGGTTGCCCGGCAGGGCCTGACCGTAGGCGCCGGGATCCGCCAGCTGGTTCATGCTGCCGCCATAGCCGAGCGCCCCGCGCAGGGAGGCGAACAGCGGGAAGTCATAGGCGCCCTGGCCGCTGTTGTCGAGATAGGGCTTGAGGAAGCGCTCGTAATCGGTGCTGCCGGCGCCCCCTGTGGTGATCACCTCGCCAAACACGTGCATGCCCTGCTTGATCTCGGCGGTGAACACCGCGTTGATCTGGTAATCGCTCATGTGCTTGACCGCATCGACCCGAAAACCCTTGATCCCCATCCCCTTGAGCGCCTTGAGATAGGCCTGCTGCTGGCTCACTACCCAGTTGTTGGGGTCAAGATCCGGCAGCCCCTTGTCGCCGGCGCCGCCACACAGACGCCAGTACTGGACATGGCCGGGATCGCTCCAATCGGTGATACAACCCTCTGGGTGAAAGTCGGATGGTGACAGTAAATTCTGTCCCGGGTCGCCAAATAGTCGTTGTCTGCCGTAGTAATCAGGATTAGCAGCGTATTGTCCTAGCAGCTCGGTGCCGGGGTAGTTGAGGTCGCTGCGCTTCCAGCTCTCGTTGGCCATGTGGTTGAGCACCACATCCGCATAGACGGCGATGCCACGGGCCTGCATGGCGGCGATCAGCTGCTCGAGATCCTGCTTGTTGCCGAGGGGGCTGTCGACGAGCCGCAGATCCTGGGGCTGATAACGGGCCCACCACTCGTTGCCGGAGGACTTGAGGGGCGGTGAGATGAGCACCTGCTTGTAGCCCGCCCCCTTGATGAGATCGGCCTTGGCAGTGACCTCGCTGTATTTCCAGTTGAAGGCGTGCAGTATGACGTCGGCTTGCGCCAGTGGGGCGATCAGCATGCCTGCGATCACCCAGATCCCCGCTGTGTTTTTCATTATTGTCTGTCCTTGTTTGGGTGCCCAAATGGGCACCCAAAGCCTCACATCGCGACTCGGTGGCGGCAATCACCGAGTGGCTGTTTTGTGAGCATCCTCAAGGTGGGTTATGCGGACTTGTGACGGCTTGCATAAAACCATCAACTCATTGTTGTTACTGTCTTTTCTGTTACTTGATGACTAGTCGAGGCCATGGTTGTAGACCGGCTGCCAGGCGCAGACTCGCTGGTTGTTGCGACCGTCTTGCAGCCAGAAATGGTTGCAGTTGTCGTCGTAGTTGCTGTTGCCCACGTTGATCCCATAGCTGCTCAGGCGTTGCCCTTGCAGAGATTGATAGACGCCGTTACGCAGCAGGGAGAAGTGCAGGTGCGGGCCGGTGGAGGACCCTCCCTCGCACAGGGCATCGTTGCGGTTGCCGGCATAGGTGCCGATGGGGCTGTCCGCCGTCACATAGTCGCCGCTGCGCACCGAGATGCCGCTCATGTGGTAGTAGTTGGTGGCCCAGCCGTTGGGGGCGGTGATCCTGAGCTGGCAACGGGAGAAGACGGTGACGGTGCCGCTGTTGGCGGCGGTCACCGTGTAGGTGGCACCGCCCCAGCCCGGCCAGTCGTAGGAGACGTCGATGGAGGAGTAGGGGTAGCCGGAGCCGCTGTGGGAGTGGGCACCGTTGACCTTCCAGCTGTATCCCTGCCGCCAGGGGAGCTGGAACTGGCCGGAGGCCAGCCGAGCCGGGGAGTCTGCGATGCTGGCCTTGGCGCGGGTCAGGGCATCGGTCCCGAACAGGATTTTCCACTGCTCGGTCAGCCGCTGCTGATCCTGCTCGCCCAGCAGGCTGGCGAGGGCGAGTCTATGGGCATCGTCGCGGGGGAGGGTGGGGCCTATCTGCGTGTTTTGCTGCTGACTCCTGGCCTGATAGAAGCGATCCGAGAGCTGGCGGGCCATCTGCTCCAGCTGGTTATCGAAGCCTTTCGCCTTGACCAGGTTGGCGAAGGGGGCCGCCATGGCCTGCTTCGAGGGCGCCGAGATGAGCTGGCTATCGGCCTCCATCAGCGCCAGCAACAGTTGGGGGTTGAGGCTGGTGATACCGCTCCAATGCAGGATCACCTCCTCCTTGGGCAGCAGATGTGGCGCCTGTTGCAGCAGGAAGTCGTGCAGATCGAAGGCCATGGCGGCCTCGCCAAACACGAAGTGAGCCTCCTCCAGCGGTAGCGCCGGACTATGGTCAGCCCTTAGCTGTGCGCTGCTGAAGTGATAAGGGGCGGACGGGGCATGCAGATCACCGGCCCAGGCGAGGGCGGGGAACATCAGCATCAGTAAGGGGGAGGTCGTCTTGAACATGCTCTTCTCCTTGCGACTTGGCATCCTGAGATGCGGACGGGATGGCTCCTGTGTCGGCAACGACAGCGCCTGGCTATGCCAAGGTCTTACCCTAGAAGGAAAAGCATAAATTGCTACTCGAACGAATCTTTATTTTGGGTCTGATAACAATAATCATTGTTAATTAATATTTACGTTAATGTTTTACCATTCTAAATCAAAGTCTTGCGATCCCATCTATGGCATAGATCCGTAAAGCGAGTAGGATGATCCAGGCAGTCAATTGAACGGACAAGTCAGCCTGCTCTTCAGCGGAAGCTGAGATGACAGGGGGATAGTCATCAGGCTATTGGCTTCTTTGTAAGTTAAAGGCGTGTTATTTTGTTGTACCAATCCAACTGGTCCGATCTGCAAGGCAAGGTCGGACGATAAAGGCAAAAAGAGAGGGCCTGGGTGGCCGAAAGTGACATGGGTGTAACAAGCTGCCGGGCGATGGAGCTCAGCTTCGAAGAGTACTGTGAGGCGGATCTTTCCCTGATCAGGGACTACTACGAGACGACGTTTTCCCACTATGTGCCGGACTTGGCCGAGCGGATCTTCGTGGTGCGCGACGCCCACTGGCTGGTGGGCGCCGTGCGCCTGCGCGATGAGCAGGATTACTACCATCTGTGCGGCTTTCGACTGTTGCCCCATTACCAGTCCTTGGGGCTGGGCTCTCGTCTGTTGCAGCGCGCCTGCAACGATCTGCTGGACAAGCCCGTGGTCTGTCACGCCCTGCCGTTCGAGAAGCCGTTTTACCTCAAGGCGGGCTTCGCCCATCTCTCATTGCACGAGCTGGATGGACCCCTCTATACCCTCTATCACCAGCAGCGCGAGCAGGGTTATCAGATCGAGCTGCTGGTGCGTCAAGCCACGTCCACGATTTACAACTGACTCACCGGGGCTTGGTCAGCAGATGGATCTTGCCCGGTGACAGCTCCAGCCCCAGCAGATTGTCCTTGAGCCAGGCCTGGTTCGGATCCTTGTCATCGAGCTTGTAGACGGGCTGAGTCTCCAGCCGCTTCTCCATGCTCTGCAGCAGCATCCTCAGCATGAAACCAAACTTCTGTTCCGCCGCCGCCGGCTCCAGCTTGTAGTCAATCAGCTTCATATTGTCGAGAAACAGGGCGCTCTGGGCCTTGTCGTAGCGCGGCCTGGCCTCATAGGTCATGTTCAGCAGCGCGTCGTACTCGGTCTGATCCGGCAGGGCGATCTTCAGCTTGCCCTTGCCAAACACCCTGGCGGTATCCGGACTCTGGCGGCCGATCTGGACGTCGCTCTGCTCGAGCTGGACATGGGCCTTGATGATGCCGGGCAACTCCAGTTGTTTATCCACTTGCACCTGGGATTGCAGGTACTGATTTATCTGTTGCTCATTGATGTCATATGAGCCTTGACCTAGCATGGCCAGACTCAACAGCATAGATTGCAGGATCATGCTAACGACCTGATAGAATGGGTTTGTTCTTCAGCATACCATTCTGGCTCTGTGGGGTCTGCCCACTCTATTTCACCATGACATCAAGGAGTCGCCTTGCTCGACGGTCTGGAATACGACGTTCAGTTGCTGTTTTCTCGCTTTCTCGGCTGGTTATTGCTCTTCTTCCACACCGTGATAGTGGCGGGGGTGTCGCTGCGGGTGGTGATGAAGCGGCGTCCCATCGGGGTGTCGCTGGCCTGGCTGGCACTCATCTATGCCATCCCCTTTGCCGGGGTCGGCTTCTATGTGCTGTTTGGGGAAATCAGGCTGGGTCGCAAGCGGGCCGAGCGGGCCCAGGCCATGTATCGCCCTTATGCCATCTGGATCCGCCAGTTGGCTCGGCTCTTCCCCCAGCACTGCTGCGAGGTGGGGAGCAAGGCGCGGCCGTTGCACGATCTCATTCAGGGGCGGCTGGCCATGCCCATGCTGTCCGGCAACCGGATGACGCTGCTGCACAAGCCGGATGTCATCTTGCAGGAGATAGTGCGCGACATCCGCCACTCTTCCCAATCCTGCTATCTGGAGTTCTACATCTGGCATCCTGGTGGGCACGCGGATGCGGTGGCCGAGGCCCTGATCGCAGTGGCGCAGCGCGGCGTGGATTGTCGCGTGCTGCTTGACTCCATCGGCAGCAAGGCCTTTTTCCGCTCGGCCTGGCCCAAGCGGCTGCGCAAGGCCGGGGTCAAGCTGGTGGAGGTGCTGCCGGTCGGGGCCTGGCGTATCCCGTTCCAGCGCCAGGATCTGCGCATGCACCGCAAGCTGGTGGTAATCGATGACAGGGTCGGTTACACCGGCTCCATGAACATGGTGGATCCTCGCTTCTTCAAACAAGATGCGGGGGTCGGCCAGTGGGTCGACATCATGATCCGGGTGCAGGGGCCAGTGGTGCCGCTGATGTGGTCCACCTTCGTCTCGGACTGGGAGATGGAAACTGGCGAGCGACTGCTCGACAGTCTGCAGCACGAACCCGAAGCCTGGCCCCAGACCAACTATCGCGCCCAGCTCATCCCCTCCGGTCCCTTCGTCGGCGGCGACTGCATCCAGCAGAGCCTGCTGCTGGCCATCTATCAGGCGCGCCATCACCTGGTGCTGACCACCCCTTATTTCGTGCCGGACGATCCGCTGGCGGCGGCGCTCTCCTCGGCGGCGGCTCGCGGCGTGCTGGTGCAACTGGTGTTGCCGGCGCGCAACGACTCCCTGATGGCCAACCACGCCTGCAACTCCTTCATGGAGGAGTTGCTCGAGGCCGGGGTCGAGATCTATCGCTATGATGCCGGATTGCTGCACACCAAGAGCGTGCTGGTGGATGACGACTTTGCCCTGGTGGGCACGGTCAATCTCGACAGGCGCAGCCTCTGGCTCAACTTCGAGGTGACCCTGCTCATCGACAATCCGGTGTTTGTCGCCGAGATGAACCAGCTGGTGCAGGGCTACATGCTGGAGGCGACCCCCATGTCGCTGGCCCAGTGGCGAGCCCGCCCCTGGTACAAGAAGCTGCTGGAGAACATCTTCTACCTGTTCAGCCCCTTGCTATAAAAACGCAGCAGTGACCGCAGATAATGGGTTCTGAGCCGGGAAGGCACTTGCCTGTGTCCCCATCTGCCCCGTAGAGTGCGCCAATGCGCCTTAGAGAGTGAGATCAAGATGAAAAAGAAAGTGGCCCTGGCCGTCGGTGCGGTATTGGTGGCAGGTGGACTGGCCGCCTGCTGGTATACCGGACAGACCTTCGATCGGATCCTCGCACAGGAGATCGCCAAGGTGAAAGAGGGCAGTGGCATCGAGCTCACCTGGACCCCAAGCAGCGAGAACCTGTTTACCCGTGATGGCGTGCTCAAGGTGGTGGTGACGCCGCAGGCGCTGGCGAGCCTGGATCCCCAGCTGGCGGGGAGCGAGCCCATCGAGATGGAGCTCAATAGCAACAACCGCATCTTGCCGTTCTATATCAAGAGCCAGCTGCTGCTCGATACCGGCAAGGGGACGCTGGCCCCCGTCTTCACCGCCCTTGGCATGCAGCAGTGGCAGCTTGGCCTCGAATCGGCAAGCAGCCTCCTGACCCAGAGTCAGAGCGCCCGCTTCTGGCTGAGCGACTTCAAGGTCAAGGAGGGGATGAACGAAATCAGCTTCCTGCCCCTGAACGGCAGTTACAGCGGCGATCTGGATGGCAACGGCCACATCACCTTCCAGTGGCAGGGGGTCACCTTGCATGATGCCCAGAGCAAGATGGACATGGTGCTGGCGGATCTCAAGGGCAGCGCCGACGTGGCCGAAATAAGCGGCGTCTGGCTCTCGCCTCGCAGCGATGCGACCCTGTCCGCCTTCTCCCTGACGTTGCCTGAGAGTGCCAAGCTCTCCTTGCAGGGGCTGACCAGCTCGACTCAGTTGGCGGGTGACGATGCCCAGACCCTCTCCAGCCGTTATCAGATGAAGGTCGCGACCCTCAACCTGGAGAACGAGGGCGACAAGTTGGCGCTGACCCAGGGCAATCTGGACCTGTCGTTGAAGGGGCTGGATCTGGAAGGCTATCAGACGCTGCAGGCGGCCAGCGGCCAGCGGGTGGATGAGGCGGCGATCCAGCAGGCGCTGGACAAGATGCTGCAACGGGGCGCCACGCTGGAGCTGGCGGATCTCAGCGCCCAGCTCAATGGCGAACCCGTCAGCGTGAAAGGGGAGGCCAAGCTGGCACCGACCTCGCTGGAGCAACTGATGGGGAGCGAGGAGGGAATGCAGGCCCTGTCCGGGCTGCTCCATGCCAGCCTCGGCGACAAGCTGGGCAAGGCCGTTCCGCAACTGGCGCCCATGCTGGCGCAGTTCACCGCCCAGGGTTATCTGAAGGCGGAGCAGGAACAGCTTAATGCCGAGTTCAAACTCGAGAAAGGCATGGCGACCATCAACGGTCTGGCGCTGCACGAGTGAATTCAGGCAGATAAAAAAGGCTCCCTCGGGAGCCTTTTTTGTTGGTGTCGTGCTGGCAGCTACGGCCTTACTTGAACACCACCGTCTTGTTGCCATAGACGAAGACGCGCTCGTTCAGGATCAGCTCCAGTGCCCGGCTCAGCACGGACTTCTCTACATCCCGTCCCGCCTTGGCCATGTCGTCGGCGCTGAAGGTGTGGCCGACGTGGATCACGTCCTGCTCTATGATGGGACCTTCATCCAGATCGTCGGTCACGAAGTGCGCCGTGGCGCCGATCAACTTGACCCCGCGATCGAATGCCTGACGATAGGGGCGGGCACCGATGAAGGCGGGCAGGAAGGAGTGGTGGATGTTGATGAGCTTGCGCGGATAGGCTTCCACGAAGCTCGGGGTCAGCACCCGCATGTACTTGGCCAGGATCACGTAGTCGGGCTCATAGCCATCGATGAGGGCACGCACCTGCTCCTCGTGCTCGGTCCGGCTCAGGTTCTCATGGCTCACGCCGTGGAAGGGAATGTCAAACTTGCCGGTCAGCTCGGCGAGGGTGTCGTAGTTGCCGATCACCGCCACTATGTCCATGTCCAGCGCGCCGGCGTAATTCTTCATCAGGATGTCGCCGAGGCAGTGGGTCTCCTTGGTCACCAGGATGACGATCCGCTTCTTGCCCGCCTTGACCAGTCGGCGCTGGGCGCCAGCCGGCAGGGCATCGTCGAGATCCGCCAGCAGGGTCTCGTCGTTGAAGCGCCCCTCCAGCTCGGTGCGCATGAAGAAACGGCCATTCTCGTGGTCGACGAACTCATCGTTCTTGTTGATGTTGAGCTGGTGCTTGTAGCAGATGTTGGTGATCTTGGCGATGAGGCCCTTGGCGTCGGGGCAATCCGTCAGCAGTATTTTCTTTTCCATCTCTGTCATGATTCCGTTTGTGGTGTTGGCGCCTGAGTCTGTGCAGGTCGCGTTTTTTCTGGCCTGTGGTCAGGCGCATTATTTTTCGGGTACTTTTCTCGGCAATATGCCACAAACAAAATCAGAAAAGACAGCGCGCCGTGCGCCCTTGCCGCAGGCTGACCGCAACGAAGGCAGGCTGAACCCGCCCTGTCGCTGATGGTTTTTAGGCTGGTATCCCGCGCTTTTTTTCTTTACGCTGTCTGCGCTTATTCTCAGGGCGGGGTGAAAGTCCCCACCGGCGGTATCCCGATCTGACTCGGGGAGCCCGCGAGCGCCCGACCTTGGTCGGGGTCAGCAGATCCGGTGAGATGCCGGAGCCGACGGTCATAGTCCGGATGAAAGAGGATAAGACAGAGTGTGCCGGTCAGGCCCCTTGGGGCTGGCTGCCGCATGCCCACTTCTGTCTGCCTTCCCATGCCCTGATTCTGGTCCTTGTCTTATTTAGGAGTCTTACCATGAATCAGTCTCTACTCAGTGAATTTGGTGATCCCATTGCTCGCGTCGAAGCTGCGCTGGCCGCATTGCGTGCCGGTCGTGGCGTGCTGGTGGCCGACGATGAAGATCGCGAGAACGAAGGTGACCTCATCTTCGCCGCACAAAGCATGACCAACGAACAGATGGCCATGATGATCCGCGAGTGCTCCGGCATCGTCTGCCTCTGCCTGACCGATGAACGGGTACGCCAGCTGGAGCTGCCCATGATGGTGGAGGCGAACTCCAGCCACTACCAGACCGCCTTCACCGTAACCATAGAAGCGGCGCAGGGGGTGACCACTGGTGTCTCCGCCGCCGATCGCATCACCACCATCCGGGCCGCCATCGCCGACGGTGCCCAACCATCGGATCTGCACCGTCCAGGCCATGTCTTCCCGCTGCGTGCCCGTACCGGTGGTGTGCTGACCCGACGTGGTCACACCGAAGCCACTGTCGATCTGATGCAGTTGGCTGGGTTGAAACCCTTTGGGGTGTTGTGCGAGTTGACCAAGCAAGATGGTTCCATGGCCCGCTTGCCCGATCTGGTGGAATTTGGTCGCCAGCATCAGATGCCGGTGCTGACCATCGAAGATCTGGTGCAATACCGTCAATTGTTGGCAGAACGTTCAGCCTGAGCTTCATACGAAATTGAAATAAGTACATTTTTTGGTTACGCTTTGCACGAACCTCATCCAGGGCACTCATTTTTGACTTAGGTTTGCACAAAAAGTGTACGTTTAAAAAAAAATGAGGGTTTTAATGCGTTTATCTGCGATGGGGCCTATCCAAACTCGGATTTATTTGTGCCATAATCACGCCGCTTGCTAAACGTCTGGCGAGTTAAAGGGAGCTTTAAAAATGAAAAAAATGTTGTTGGTAGGTGTTGTTGGTCTGTCCGCTCTGCTGGGCGGTTGTGCAAACACCAGCGAACTGGAAACTTCCGTTCAGAATCTGTCTAACAAAGTTGACCAACTGGCTCAAGATGTTAGCGCTGTTCGTGCTGATCAATCCAAGATCGCTGCTGATGTTGCAGAAGCCAAGCAAGAAGCTATGCGTGCTAACCAGCGCATCGACAACATGGCTACTTCCTACAAGAAGTAATCCATGCGAAAAAATGGCGCATTTTAATGCGCCATTTTTTTTTGCCTGAAATTCGTCATATTCCGCGTTTTGCCATCCTTCGCCTGAACAAGGCAATGCCGATAGCTCGGCATCACCCAGACTTCTTATTTTCTCTCTCGATCAATACAGCAGGCTATAGAGCTTGCGACGGTAATTCTGCGCCACCGGATTGGTGCCCATGGTCGTCAGAATATCGAGATAGATCTTCTTGGCATCGCCAAACGCCATGTCGCGCTTGAGGATGCTGAACAGCAGTGCCAGGGCTTCTTCCTGCCGACCGACCTGGCTATAGAGCACCGCCAGCTCCTGACTGAGTGCATCATCTCCCGGGTTTGCCACATGACGAGTCTCTAGGGCTCGTAGCTCGGGGCTGTCCGCGGCCTGCAGTGCCAGCGCCAGACGAGAGCTCAGCGCCTGATAGTGATCATCCTGCGCCACCATGGGGATGGTCGCGAGCAATGTCTGCGCTTCTTCCAGCAGATTCAGATCCAGCGCGGCTTGCACCAGCCACAGGCTGATGTCGTGACGCTCCGGTGCCAGCTGGTGCGCCTTGGTGAGGTGAGCGTGGGCGAGATCGGCCTGCTCTTCGGCCAGCGCCTGTTTGGCCTGCTCGAGCAACAGCTCTTCTTCCTTGGGGGCGAAGGCGGCGAAGTACTGGCGCAGGGTGGCCTCATCTTGCGGGCCTTCCAGGATGGCCTGCTCGTCCGGCCGGCCCTGATGGAACAGCACCAGTGCGGGCAGGGCGCGCAGACCCAGCTGGCTGGCCAGCGGCTGCAACTGGGGATCATTCATATCGACCCTGGCGAGGGTGACCTCTGCATTGGCCGGGCCGACCAGGGCCTCAACCAGCGGGGTCATGCCCTGGCATTCTGGCATCTGGGGCGCATGGAAATAGATGACGACCGGTTTCTTCATGGACGCATCGATCAGTTCGGCGTGGAAATTCTGGGGATTGATGTCGACGATCATGAGGCTGACTCTCGGAAAATGGTGTGAGTTAACATGGGGCCTAGGGGGGTGGATTTCAAGCGCCCATCCAGCAGGTAGCCATTGACACTGCGGGTTGGGGCCGCGAGGCAGAGCCAGCCGCTGCCCAGTGGCCAGTCCTGCACCTGATAGGACTGGGTGTCGAGTCGGTTCTCCAGCCGCCAGTCCTCCTCGGGCATGAAACACACCTTGTCGAGCCCGGCGGCAATACCGTTGCCCTGGGCCTTCAGCACCGCCTCCTTGCGTGACCAGAGGCGATAAAATGCCGATTCCTGCCCCGCTTCCGGCAATGCCGCCAGCCATTCGTATTCACTCCGTGCATAAAAGCGCTGTGCCAAGGGCAGTATCTGCCGGCGGCGCAGGCCCATCTCTATGTCGATGCCGAGCGGCCCTTGCTGGCAGAGGGCGAGCGCCAGCCAGTCGCCGCTGTGACTGAGATTGAACTGCCAGTGATGGCTGCACAGGGCGGGTTTGCCATGAACGTTGGTGCAAAACTGCAGTTCATCGGCCGGGCAACCGAGCCGCTCGGCCAGCAGGCGGCGCAGCAAGACACGGCCGAGCAGGTACTCCCGTTGGCGATGTGGCTGCCGGATCTCATGCCAATGACGCAGTTCCTCCAAGGAGAGCTCGCCAGGCAGCGATATCAACTGGTCGGCGTCGATCTGAGCTGGTTTTAACAAATAGAGATCCGCAGAGATCATAATTTTTCACTTAAAAAAGAGGCTGAAGTAGCGATAAGGATCAGTTTTGGCTGGCCCTCATGGTCACTTTCGGGATTGTATATTGTTTGGGCATGATCACATTAATTATGAAAAATAATGCATTTCCTTGCAAAAATGTGATGTCGATAGGGATTTTCACTTGCCTCGATAGAATTCTTGGATATAGTCGGGTGCTGTTGCCTTATAAATTGCCCTTCCGGGCCGTATTTTAACAAGTTTTACTATTTTGCGGGGATAAAGGATTGCGCCACCTGATGCTACTGCTGGTCGCGCTCGGAATGGTGGGTTGTGCCTCGGCACCCCAGACCGAGGTCGCGAGCAAGATCGAAGTTTCCATGATGGAACCCGTGGTTGAACCGGAAGCTTCGCAGACACCCGATGTGAACGAAATCCTGACCGTATATAAAGAGTGGCGTGGTGTTCCCTATCGCATGGGAGGCAGCAGTCAGCGTGGTATCGATTGTTCCGCCTTCGCCCGTGAAGTGTTCCGCAATGCGGTCGGTATCGAATTGCCCCGCGATACCCGCTCCCAGGTCCATGAGGGCACGCGTGTTGCCAAGCGGGATCTGGTGGAAGGGGACCTGGTCTTCTTCAAGATCAGCAAGCGCCTGAATCATGTGGGCATCTATGTGGGCAACGGTGAATTCATCCATGCCTCCACCCGAGCCGGGGTGACGCGCTCCAAGCTGGACAGCTCCTACTGGCGTGGCAAGTTCTGGCAGGCACGCCGGATCGAGATCTGAGTCAGGCTGGACAAACGGCTCGTAGTACGGACTGTTTCTCCAACCTCACTTGAACCGGGCTCTGATGGCCCGGTTTTTTATGGCTATGTCCC
>NZ_JRGL01000163.1 GCF_000764655.1 Aeromonas aquatica | reverse complement strand
GCGCGCTGACCAGCGGCTTCACCGCCGACGGCGACAGCTGGGACTACGCGGTGAGCAATGGGGCCACCCAGTTCCTGGCACTGGGCGAGACGGTCACCTTCAGCTATGACGTGACCGTGACCGACAACGACGGCGGCAGTGACACCGAGACGGTGACCATCACCCTCCACGGCACCAACGATGCAGCCGTCATCACCGGCACCGGCACTGCTGCTGTCGCCGAAGATACCGCCCTTGTTGCTGGTCAACTGGTGGCAAGCGGAGATCTGGATGCGACGGATGTAGATAGCGCCGCCACATTCACGGTACAGACCAATGTGGCCAGCGCCTATGGTCTCTTCTCTATTGATGCGAGCGGTGCCTGGAGTTACAAGGCGGACAATACGCACGCTGCGATACAGCAACTGTCCAATGGCGGAACACTGACGGATGCGATCGTCGTCTCGACGGCCGATGGCACGACGCACAACGTGGTGATCACCATCAACGGCACCGCCGATGCCTCGGTTATCATTGCGCCGGACAACCTGCAGTACGATCCGGATTCAGGGGATCAGACGCCGTTCAATCGGCTCATGTTTGTCGATGCTGACACCACCGGTTCGGTGACGGTGACCATCACTCGTACCAGTGGTGACAGCAGCTTCAGCGTGACCGGTGCGCCTTCGGGTGGGACGGCAGTGGGGGGCAATAACGCAACGATCACGGGCACCATCGCCAATATCAACGCCTGGCTTGCTGGCAACAATCTCACCCACGATAGCAATGGTAATGATCCGGATACCTTCACCATCGCCATCAACTCGGGTGGCAGTATCAGCAGTTACGTTGTCAGCGAAGCGACATTCACCAGTACCGGCAACGCGGACACCAACAACTATGCAGGGGTCAATGTGCTCGCGCCCACGCTCAATGCGGGGAGTGGCGGTGACACCGTCTATACCAGCTGGAGCCATGTAGGTGCGGCGGCGACCAATTATACGGATGACTTTGTCACTGGCACGGACACCATCTATCTCAACTTTACGGCCACCCAGCTGCAGGAAATCCTGACGAACGCCACGACGCGCGACGATCTGCAGACTTTCCTGTTCAATGCCGATGGCAATGATCTGAACTTGGATGCGACCAGCTGGAATGCCACCGTCAGCCCAAGCGGTTACTTCGAGGTTGCAAATATCGGCCTGGCCAATGTCTGGTCGACCCGGGATACAGTGACCCCGTCGAACAACTATCTCGACATCAATACAACCTGGAAGGGCGTCATCGCGGCCAACAGCGGTGGTACGGGTGAGATCCTCGGCCTGACCGGTACGGCCAGCGCGGAAATGATCATCGCCAGTGGGGCTGGCACGGTTTCCGGTCTGGCTGGCAATGACGTACTGGTGGCGCAGAACAGCGGCAATACCCTGGATGGTGGCGCTAATAATGACCTGCTGTTGGGTGGCACCGGTGCAGATGTGCTGATCGGTGGTGCCGGGGGCGATATGCTGGCTGGCGGCGGTGGGGCTGACACCTTCAAATGGGGAGCCGAGGCCGCTGGCGTTGCGAATGCGGACATCATCGCCGACTACAACTTCACCGAAGGTGACAAACTCGACCTCTCGTCCCTGCTGACCGGCTTCCAGGCGGGCGCCGATGTGGCCAAGTTTGTCAAACTGTCGGTGTCGGGTGAAAACCTGCTGGTGTCGGTGGATACGACGGGCAGTGGCAATTTCGCCAGTGGCCAGACCTATACCCTGATCGGTGCCAACGCGCAGGGTGCGATGCCGGTGAAGGTAGTCTTCGGCGGCTACGACCATATTCTGTCTGTCGATAGCAGCGCACCGGCAGCACCTTCGGTGCCCGATCTGCTGGTGGCTTCCGACTCCGGCTTGTCGAGCACGGACAACATTACCAGTGACAATACACCCACCGTCAGTGGCACAAGTGCCGAGGCCGGGGCCACGGTCACGCTCTACGATACCAACGGCACCACGGTATTGGGCACGACCATTGCCGCGCTGGATGGTAGCTGGACCATCACCAGCAGCACGCTGACCAGCGGCGCACATACGCTGACAGCCAAAGTGACCGACTGGGCGGGTAACATCAGCCCGGCCTCGGCGGGGCTCGTAGTGACCATAGATACCAGCGTGGCCGCCCCCGTGGTCAGTGCGGTCACTGCGGATAATGGCAGCAGTGGTACGGATGAGATCACCAACGACACCACCTTGGTCATCAACGGCACGGCCGAAGCCAACAGCAGCGTCCAGGTGTTCCGCGATGGCGTCAGTATCGGCACCACCACGGCCAATGGCTCGGGCAACTGGAGCTTCGATCACACCGGCACCACGCTGGCCCAAGGCAACTACAACTTCACCGCCCAGGCTACCGATGTGGCTGGTAATGTGAGTGCAGTGTCGGCAGCATTGCCCGTCACTATCGACACGACGGCGCCAACGCAAACGGCCGTGATCAGCACGGTGACCGACAACGTCAGCCCTGTTACTGGCACGCTGACCAGCGGCGGTAGCACCAACGACACCTCGTTGACACTGGCTGGCACCTACACCGGTACCCTGGGTGCAGGCGAAGTGGTTGCGGTCTATGACGGTGCAACGCGTCTGGGCACGGCTACCGCCTCGGCAGGCAGTTGGACATACGCGGACAGCACGCTCGCCAATGGCGACAGTGTCAGTTACACCGTGCGGGTTGAAGATGTGGCAGGCAATCAGGGCACGGCGTCTGCCGCCTTCACTACCACGATCGACATGACGGCGCCAACGCAAACGGCCGTGATCAGCACGGTGACCGATAACGTCAGCCCTGTTACTGGCACGCTGACCAGCGGTGGTAGCACCAACGACACCTCGTTGGCGCTGGCCGGTACCTATACCGGTACCCTGGGCGCAGGCGAAGTGATTGCGGTCTATGACGGTGCAACGCGTCTGGGCACGGCTACCGCCTCGGCAGGCAGCTGGACGTACACGGACAGCACGCTTGCCAACGGCGACAACGTTAGCTACACGGTGCGGATCGAAGATGCGGCGGGCAACCAGGGCACTGCGTCTGCCGCCTTCACCACCACGATCGACACCTTATCCCCGACGGCAACCTTGAACATTACCGCTATCAGTACGGACAGCGGCACATCGAGTAGCGACTTCATCACCAATGACACCTCATTGACCGTGTCGGGTAGCAACATGGCGCTGGGCAGCGGCGAAAAAATCCAGATCAGCAGCGATGGAGGAACGAACTGGACCGATGTGACGCAAAACACGAGCACAAGCTGGAGTCTGATTGACGGCATCTCGCATGGCAGCAACTTTACCTATCAGGCGCGGGTGGTAGATGCTGCCGGTAACGTCGGCAACACGGACAGTCAGGCCGTGACCATCGACACGAACGCACCGACAGGGACGGCAACGATCAGCACTGTGACGGACAACGTGCTCCCCGTCACCGGAACGCTGGCGAACGGGGCGAGCACCAATGACACCACGTTGGCGTTGACTGGCACATCTACCCAAGGCAGCGGCCAAGCGATAGGAATATTTGACGGTGGGGTCTTGATTGGTACGACCACTACGACCAGTGGTGGCGCCTGGAGCTTTACCACTTCGGCGCTGGTCGAGGGCGCGCACAGCCTGACTGCCGCACTGATCGATACCGCCGGCAACGGGAATCTATCGGCCGCCTTTGGCGTGACGGTGGATACCACTGCGCCGGCCTCGCCGAGCATCACCCTCGTGACCGACAACGTCGGCACCATCCAGGGCGACGTGGCAGATAATGGCTTTACCAACGACACGAGCTTGGTTGTACGGGTCAGCTTGAGCGGGACTGGGGCGCTGGCTGGCAACACGGTGCAGCTGTCCAATAACACGACTGCGCTGGGCGGGGCGGTGACGTTGTCGGGCGCTAACATCACCAACGGCTATGTCGACATCACAACACCAGCGTTAACGAACGGGACGAGTTACAACCTGCGGGCGGCGGTGACTGACACTGCTGGTAACGCGGGCGCACTATCGGCGAGTGGAGCCCGCGATATCACTGTCGATACAGCGGCGCCAGCGGTCACAGGAGGACTTGGCAATCTTTACAGCAATACTGACAATTTGTTCACATTATCGGGGGTGACTGATGCTACTGGGGTTGCATCAGTGAGCGTTCACGATAACGGCAATGATGTTGCAGATTTCAGTTTGTCGCTGAGTTCTGGCTCCGCTACCAATGGGACATGGACGGCATCGGGTAACCGAGACGCCATGAACGGAAATAGCGTTACCATAACCCTGACGGATATGGCGGGGAATGTCAGCACAATAACAGGCACTGCGCCTGCAGGCACTGCTGGGGAACCTATCCACCTCGCGCTGGCTGCACCTGCAGGTCATGCGGATGTTGTGATGCTGACCATTGCTGGCGTTCCCCAAGGCTGGACTCTGAGTGAAGGCACCGACAACGGCGACGGCACCTGGACTGTGGTCACTGACGATCCGAGTAGCCTGACGGTGACCACTGCCGCGGACTTCGCCGGGGCCATGGTCTTGCCGGTGCACATGAGCTGGACCAACGCCGACGGCAGCACAGGCAGCAGCACAGTGCTGGACAACGTCGAAGCCTACGCCCCCGGCTCGCCGATCTTCGCCCTGTCGCAGGACGACAATCTCAGCGGTTCCGCTGGCGCGGACACCTTCGTGTTTGCCCAACCCATCGCCCACAACCAGGTCTACGGCTTCGATGTGGCGGCCGACAGGCTCGATCTGATTGGCTTTGGTGCGGGTCTGGACTTCGCCAGCCTGCAGATTGCCGACGATGGTCAGGGGAATGCGGTCGTCACCCTAGGGCCGGACTCCAGCATCACCCTGCGCGGGGTGGATAGCACGGCTTTGAGCGCGGCCAACGTCGTGTTCGACCTGGCGCCGGAGCTGAGCAACGCCGGTGAGATGGTCATCCACGACGGCGCCATGTTGCCGCTGGGGGGCTTCCTCGACAACAGTGGCCGCGTCGTCCTCGACTCCCACGGCCAGACCACCCGTCTGGAGGTGCTGGTCGAGCACCTGACCCTGCGCGGCGGTGGTCAGGTGGTGCTGTCCGACAATCCGAACAACCTGATTGTCGGCAGTTCATCCCAGGCGCGGCTGGTGAACGAGAACAACAGCATCTCGGGGGCGGGGCAGGTCGGCGCAGGTCAGATGGCATTGCTCAACGCCAGCCTGATCCTGGCCAACGGCCTGCATGCCCTGGAGCTCGACACCGGCAACAATGTCATCGGCAACAGCGGCACCCTGGAGTCGACGGGGGCGGGGGGCATGACGGTGGCCAGTGCGGTGGAGAACAGCGGACATCTGTGGGCCAACGGCGGTGATCTGCGCCTGTTGGGGGATGTGACGGGCAGCGGCAGCGCCACCATAGACGGCGATGGGACCCTCTCCTTCGCCGGTGCTGCCCATATTGGCAGCCTGGCCTTCCACGGTGATGGGGCCGGTACCCTGGTGGTCGGGGCGGATGAGGCGGCATCCCTTGGTACCATCCTGGGTCTGGAACAGGACGATGAATTGCTGCTCGGCGATCTGATCCTGGGTGCCGATACCCGACTCAGTTACAGCGCCAATGCCCATGGCACCGGTGGCCTGCTGACGGTGACCGACGGGGTGCAAAGCGCCGAGCTCCATCTGCTTGGCCACTACTCGGAGGGGGACTTCCTGCTGACGGACGATGCCGAGGGCGGTGTGCGGGTCGGGTATGGTGGCGCTTCCAGCGGGACTCTGGTCGGCACCCTGCAAGATGACGATCTGCAGGGGGGAGCTGGCAACGACATCCTGGCTGGCAGGGCGGGCAGTGACGCCCTGCACGGTGGTGGTGGCGCCGATAGCTTCGTCTGGTTGCAGGGAGACACACACGCAGGCGAGGTGACCAGGGACTATGTTGCGGACTTCAATCAGGGGGAAGGTGACCGGCTGGATCTGAGCGATCTGCTTGACCACGATGGCAGCAAGTCGGTGGACGATCTGAAGAGCCTGCTCTCCATGGTGCAGGATACCGATGGCATCCATCTGCAGGTAAAGGACACCACGACCCATCAGGTGACGCAGGATATAGTGCTGGCGAATCATACCTTCGGCTCGATGACGGGAGATTCGAACAGCACGGCATCCCAGGTGCTCGATTACATGCTGACCAACCACAGGCTCGACATCGACAACCCCTAGGCTAGAGAGGGGCGGGGATCCCGTCGCTACTCCGATGGCCAGTCTGAGCCACAACCCGGCAACTAATAATTGCCGGGTTGTTTCTTTTCTATGCGGGAGCGCCATGACTCCCATCACGCGCTGTGGAGTGAATGCCAGCGAGCCTTGGTTTTCTCTCACCGGATGCGAGACGCCGAACAAGTCAGTTGCGGGCGGTCAAGCCAAGGAGGGTTGGCTTGGCGGGCAGATTAGGGCTGGCAGGTAAAGTCACATTGCTGGCATTCGAGTGGCTCGAACTCGCTATCAAGGTGCCGATGGAGGAGAGGGTTGTGCTCTGGCGCTTTTCCAGCTCTTGTCATTGGTGGCTCCCTTGGCACGGGGAGTTGTTGGAATGCGAACCTTGCCGAATGACGTCCGGGTCGGCTCCTTCTCTGGCATGAGCCCGAGCGTCAAAAACAAAAAACCGGCACTGGGCCGGTTTTTGATCGTGCGACAAAGGGTGCACGCGGTCAGTCAGACTGACGGCTGTTGGCTGCGAGCAGCGCAAACAGAATAATGGGGTGGCTGATGGGGCTCGAACCCACGACAACCGGAATCACAATCCGGGACTCTACCAACTGAGCTACAGCCACCACTGAAATTGGCCGTTAATGTGTGCTTTAAAAGCCCTCACATTAATGGCGCGCCCTGCAGGATTCGAACCTGCGACCCACGGCTTAGAAGGCCGTTGCTCTATCCGACTGAGCTAAGGGCGCTCTGTATCGAGGAGTCCTGGGGACTTCCCGATGAACCTGGTCGGTGATAAAGGATTCGAACCTTTGACCCTCTGGTCCCAAACCAGATGCGCTACCGGGCTGCGCTAATCACCGAAATTTCACTGTCCAGCATACCGATAGCGGTACCACTGGGCAACGGGCGGGCATCATACCCAAGCGGTAAACGCAGCGTCAATGACTTTTTCCGCCAGTAAATTCAAATGCCTACTTATTGCCCGCCAGGCGAGAGCCGCTAACACCCGCGCCAAAAAAATGCGACAATGCGCGCAGTTGAACACAGGATGAGTGAAGAACGATGTCTGCCAAAATCATTGATGGAAAACAGGTTGCGCAAACGATTCGCAGCCAGGTCGCCGCACAGGTCCAACAGCGTGTCGCGTTGGGCAAACGGGCTCCTGGACTGGCGGTGATCCTGGTGGGGCTGGATCCGGCGTCCCAGGTCTATGTCGGCAGCAAGCGTCGTGCCTGTGAAGAGGTGGGCTTTGTCTCCCGCTCTTACGATCTGAGTGCCAACACGAGTCAGGAAGAGTTGCTGGCCCTGATCGACAGGCTCAATGAAGATAGCGAGGTGGACGGCATTCTGGTGCAACTGCCCCTGCCGGCCCATTGCGACACCACCCAGCTGCTCGAGCGCATTCGCCCCGACAAGGATGTGGATGGCTTCCATCCCTACAACGTGGGCCGTCTGGCCCAGCGCATCCCGGCGCTGCGCCCCTGTACCCCCAAGGGCATCATGACCCTGATCGAGGCGACCGGGGTCAAGACCCACGGTCTGCATGCGGTGGTGGTCGGTGCCTCCAATATCGTGGGTCGCCCCATGACCCTGGAGCTGCTGCTGGCGGGTTGCACCACCACCACTTGCCATCGCTTCACCCAGGATCTGGAGGCCCAGGTGCGCCGCGCCGATCTGCTGGTGGTGGCGGTGGGCAAGCCGAACTTCATCCCGGGGGAATGGGTCAAGCCCGGCGCCCTGGTGATCGATGTGGGCATCAACCGCCTGGCCGATGGCTCCCTGGTGGGTGACGTGGAGTTTGAGACGGCGCGCAATCACGCGGCCTTCATCACGCCGGTACCGGGTGGGGTCGGCCCCATGACGGTGGCCAGCCTGATGGAGAACACCCTGAGCGCCTGTCAGGACTACCACGACGCCTGAGGCGTGTCGAGGGGGCGCTGAGCGAGCCGATCCGTCTCGACGAGGCATGCAATGAGGCTATTTGATATCGCTACATTGTGATTTTGTGAAATATCATAATGTAAATGCTATTTTGATTAGCATAAAAAAGGGAAGGCTGAGCCTTCCCTTTCTGTTTTCTGGGTCCCGGGCGGCAGTGCCGCCACCGGCGTGTCAGATCAGCGCCAGCGCCGCCGCCAGATCGGCGATCAGATCGTCTGCATCCTCCACCCCGATGCTGAAGCGGATGAGATCGTCGTTCACCCCGGCCGCCAGCCGGCTCGTCTCGTCCATGGCGGCGTGGGTGGTGCTGGCCGGATGGCAGGCCAGGCTCTCGAGATCCCCGAGGCTTACCGCCTGCACGAACAGCTGCAGGTTGTCGAGCAGGGTAGCGCAGCGGGCAAAGCCCCCTTCCAGCTCTATGCTCACCATGCCGCCAAAGCCGCTGGCGAAGGCGCCGAGGGCGTCGTGACCCGGATGGCTGGCGAGCCCCGGATAGATCACCTTCTTCACCGCCGGGTGGGCGGCCAGGAACTCGGCCACCTTCTGGGCGTTGTGCAGATGGGCATCCATGCGCAGGGGCAGGGTCTTGACGCCGCGCTGCAGCAGATAAGCCTCCTGCGGGCCGATGGGGGAGCCGATGTGCTTGAGGGCCACGGTGCGGATGGACTTCATCAGGGCGTGGGAGCCGGCCACCACTCCGGCAATGATGTCGCCGTGCCCACCGAGATACTTGGTGCCGCTGTGCATGACGATGTCGATGCCAAGCTCCAGCGGACGCAGCAGATAGGGGGTGAGGAAGGTGTTGTCACAGACGCTGATGGCGCCGACCTTGCGGGCCGCCTGCACCACGATCCGCGGATCCACCACCTTGAGGGTGGGGTTGGTCAGCGTCTCGAACAGCACCACCTTGGTGGTGGGACTGATGTTGGCCAGCAGATCCTGATCGCTGTCATAGGCGGTGACCCTGATGCCGGCGCGGCTGAAGGTCTGTTTCAAGAAGGCATCGGTGCCGCCGTAGAGCGGGCCTATGTAGGCTACCTCGTCACCGCTGTCCGCCAGGGCATACAGGATGGCACTCACCGCCGCCATGCCGCTCGCCACTACCAATGCCTCGTCTGCCCCTTCCAGTGCCGCCAGTTTCTGCTCCAGCTCGGCGGTGGTAGGGTTGCCAAAGCGGCTGTAGATGAAACCCGGGGCCTGGCCCGCGAAACGCTCCTTGCCCGTCTGGGCATTGAAGTAGCTGAAGGTGCTGCTCTGGTAGAGGGGGGTGGTGAGGGCGCCGGTCTGGGGATCGATACGCTGGCCGCTGTGCACGCTCATGGTCTTGAATTTCATCGTCTTGCTCCGTCATTGCCAGCGAGCTGGCGGATGTTCTCATGTCACTGTCGATGGGGCGAGGGTCTTGGCATCGCTCCTTGGGTCGGGATGGCAAAATGGGCCATCACCTCTTTATATTCAGGCGGGCAGGGCTTCCCGCCGCAGAGTGCCTTGCTCCTGTGAAGAAGGATAGTGGCGCGCCGCCACGTCCGGGTGGGAGCGCAGTCGGCCCTTGAGCACGTTCTCCCCCACCTGATAGAAGAGCGGGTTGGTCGGATCGCTCTCGGGCCCCAGCGCCTCGGCCGCGAGGGCCGGGGAAAGGGTCAGCAGCGGCACAGTGGCATCCAGCCTCGCCGCCATGAAGAAGGCGCAGGAGAGGCGCGAAACCCCGGGCGGCGGGCTCACGACCCGGTGCAGGGTCGCCTTGAGGTAGCCGTTGGAAGCCAGCTCCAGCAGCTCGCCGATGTTGACCACCAGGGCGCCCGGCAGGGGCGGTGCGGAGATCCAGCCGTTTGCCGTCTCCACCTCGAGGCCGGAGTGATCGTCCTGCATCACCAGGGTCAGGTAGCCCGGATCCTTGTGGGCGCCGACTCCCTGATCGCTGCTGCCCACTTCCCGGCCCGGGTAGTGGATGAGCTTCATGTGCTGATAGGGGGCGCCGCGGATGCTGGCATCGAACACCTCCGCCGGCTGCTCCAGCACCTCGGCGAAGGCCGAGAGCAGGCCGAGGGTGATGTCGGTGAGGCGCGCCTGCCAGTCCAGCAGTTGCGCCTTCATCCCGGGCAGGGCGGCGGGCCACTGGTTGGGGCCTGTCAGTCGCTGCCAGGGCTGGTGCAGCGCCTCTGCGCCTATCGCCGCCTCCTCGCCCATGATATCGAACTGCTCGCGCCTGTCCGGTCTGGCCCGTGTCAGCTCGGCCCCCACCTGGTTGTAACCGCGAAAATGGGGGGAGTGCACCATCTGCACAGTGCGTTTCTCCTGCTCCGGCAGGGCGAAGAAGCGCGCCGCCAGTGCCAGGGTCTCTTGCTGCTGCGCCTCGCTCAGGCCATGGCCAGTCAGATAGAAGAAACCCACCTCCCGTGCCGCCTGGCCGAGCTTTGCCAGCATCTGGCGGCGAGCCTCGGGGGCGCCACTCAGGGCGGCATAATCGATGATGGGCAGTGATACGTTTTCCATGTGCATCTCCTCACGCGGTCAGATCCTGGGATCCTATCCCGCTATCGAATAGTGGTGCGCCGGCGGCGGCCTTGAGGCCGAGCACGAGCGGTAACCCACTGGCTTGAGGTGATACTACGATTTGGAGTTATAACGGCAAAGCAACGAATTATTCTTAGTTATATACAAAAATCGAAATAGAAATCGAATCCTGTTCGGGATTGGGTGGCTTGAGCGGCATCCACGGCCGTTTGACGGACGATCCATTCGGGATGAGCCTGGCGCTGGACGCTTTGGCTGACAGGGGATGGACAGGCAGAGAAACCTGCTATAGGAGGCAAAAAGAAACGAGGGAGATATCATCCTCCCTCGTTTCTATGGTGTTTCTGGCTACCCATGAAAGTTGATGTCCATGGGGCGGCGCGACGATCAGTAGCCCAGGGTGAAACGCTGGCGCAGGTGGGCCGGTTGCTCTACCTCGTTCATCACCCCGTCGGCCAGATCCCCGACCCTGATCCCGGCTGGCTTGTCGCCGCTAAACAGCACCTGATCGCCGCCGAGCAGGTAACCGCCGCGCTTCTCGCCGGGTTCGAGGAACACGGGCGGGGAGACGAAACGCCAGTCGAGTGACGTCTCGCGGCGCAGGGCGGTGAGGCCGTCGCGGGCGGCCAGGGCACCCTGTTTCCACTCGGCGGGGAAGTCCGGGGTATCCACCAGCTGCACCCCGGGGGCGATTTCCAGGCTGCCGGCGCCGCCGATGACCAGCAGCCAGCTCTTCGCCGCCACGGCCGCATGGACGATGGCGTTGGCCCCCTTGAGGTACTGCTCGTAGATATCCGGCACGCTCCAGCCCGGGTTGTAGGCACTGATCACCCTATCGTGCCCCTTGAGTGCCTCGGCCAGGGCCTGAGGGTCCTGGGCATCTACGGCCACGGCGCGGACCTGGGGATGGGGCGCAATCTTGCCGACGTCGCGCACCAGGGCGGTGACGCTGTGACCACGGTCGATGGCTTCGTTGAGGATGGCTGCGCCGACAAAACCGCTGGCACCGATCAGGGCAATTTTCATGGGGATTCTCCTTCACTGTTGGAATGAGGCTATCCTACGCCCCCGATTGTGATTTAATAATCCTCTATAAAATGCATTCACTTGTAAGCTGGATTTAATAATGGAACAGCTAAGACGCTACGCCATCTTCGCCGCCGTGGTGGAGGCGGGCACCATGACCGGGGCCGCCAAGGCCCTCGGCATGACCCCCTCCGCCGTCAGCCAACACATCAGTCAGCTCGAGAGCCTGCTCGGCCTCAGCCTGTTGCACCGCTCCACCCGTCGCCTCAACCTGACCGAGGCGGGGGAGGTGGTGTGGCAGGGATGCCAGGCCCTGCAACAGACCCTCAACCAGACCGAGCTGCGCCTGTCCGAGGTGCGCGACAGCCTGCTCGGCGAGGTGCGGATCACCGCGCCGGTGGGCATGGCCGGTCAACCCCTGGCACGGGCGCTGTCGCCGCTGTTGCAGGCCCACCCGGGCCTGTGCATCCAGATCATTGCCGACGATGGCAAGCGGGATCTCATTGCCGAGCGCATCGACGTGGCGCTGCGGGTTGGCACCCTGTCCGACTCCACCCTGGTGGCGCGCCGGCTGGGGCAGACCCGCATGCTGCTGTGCGCCTCGCCCGCCTATCTCGCCCGCAAGGGCAACCCGCGCAGCCCTGAGGATCTGCTGGCCCATGACTGGTTGGCGTCGGATCTGCTCGGCGGGGGCCTGATGCTGCTCGATGAGAAGGGGCAGGGGCACAAGCTGAGGCCAAAACCCAGGGTGATCTGCAACAACGTCTTACCCCTGCGCCAGTTCACCCTGGCGGGGCAGGGGATCTCGCTGCAACCGGAGGGAGAAATCGCCGAGGATCTCGCCTGTGGCCTGCTGCTCGAGTTGTTGCCGGGCTTTCGGGTGCCCCCCATGGAGATCCATGCCATCACCCCCCAGCGGGAGATCCCGGAGAAGGTGCGGCGGGTGATCGCCGCCCTGCGTCGCCACTTTGAGGAGGGGCAGGGAGCCGCGCCGTCCCGCCCGCTATGAGTCTGCGGGATAGAGCAGGGAGCGCACTGCGGCTGGGGTACAGGGCTATCGCCCTGAACGACCAAGTCCGTGGGGGGGCGGCAGAGCCCCTTCATGGCTGGCCGGGTCGGCAGAAGGCTTGCCGCCGGCACCACGGCCATGTTTAATGGGCCCACCTGGACAGCCACTGCCCGTGCCGGCAGAGATCCGAACCCATCATGACATCCGCTCCCCCCGTTTTGCCGGGCCCAGTGCCACAGGCTCGTTCCCACTTCACCCGCATCGAGCGGGTGCTCGACTACATCCATGCCCATCTGGATGAACCCCTCTCTCTGGAACAGCTGGCGGAGCAGAGCTGCTGGTCTCGCTGGCAGTTGCAGCGGGTATTCCTGCACGAGACCGGGCTCACCGTGGCCCACTACGTGCGCGAGCTGAAATTAAGCCAGGCGGCAGAGGCGCTGCTCTCGAGTCGGCAGCGGGTCCTGGATCTGGCGCTCTGCTATGGCTTTGGCTCCGAGGTGAGTTTCAGCCGTGCCTTCAAGCAGCAATTTGGCTGCTCGCCGCTGGCCTATCGCAAGCGGGGACAGCGGCTGGGCCTCTCCATGCCGCTGGTGCGGGCCCAGACGCCGCAGGCCTGCGCGCCGAAATGGGTACAGGTGCGGGTCGAGAGCCGGGCCGGTTTCGTGCTGCACGGGATAAAGGGGGAGATCCGGGGACTGTTTGCGAACGAGCCCGACTTCCACCAGACGGTGCCTGCCATCTGGCGCGCGGCCCAGGCGGCCGGGGGCTTGCCCTCGACGGGTGAGCTGCTGGGGGTGGTGGACGTGTCGGCGGCGGGGGCGGCGCTGCCCTATTGGGCCGGGGTGGCGGCGACGGAAGACGCCATCCTGCCCGCCGGATTTGCTCGCTTGACGATCCCGTCCCAGGAGTATGCGGTGCTCAGCCATGTGGGCCCCATCCAGCAGCTGGCGGAGACCCTCAACTGGTTTATCCTGCACTGGCTGCCCGGCTCCTGCTATCGGGGGCTGGATGGCTTCGAGCTGGAGCGCTACGGCCCCCACTTCAATGGCCAGCAGGCGGATGCCCGTATGGAATACTGGCTGCCCGTCGCCCCCTGTGAGGCGATCTGAGCCGACACGGTGCAGCCGGAGGTTGATGCTACCTCCCACCCAGGCTGAGCTCGCGCCTTTCTCCTGACCCCCATTCAATCGCGTTTAATTTCTGCTGTAGATAGTCATTTGAATTCACTCGCTTTTTCGGTCGCCGATGGATGTTGTCGGTTGAGGCTGACTTGACCCGGATTTCCCCGTTTTCTCCGCCAACATGCCCCAAATTGTTAATTCAGGGGCAAAATAGAACAATAAAATGCAAATGATATTTGTTACTATTCACATGCAGTAGGCAGTCGAGGATCAGATGCAACTTGTTCACCCCCCATTGACCGTGGTCGCCGCGACCATCTCCGTCCTGTTGGCAGGCTCTGTGCTGGCCGCTGCGCCCACCAGCCCGGATACGGCGATCGCCGACGAGACGCTGACCGTGCTCGGTCAGACCTATCGCAATACGGCGACCAAGACCCAGCTCGAGCCCATCGAGACGCCACAGGCTATCTCGGTGGTCGACAGCGAAACCCTGGAGCAGCGCGGGGTCAGCTCGGTGAGCGAGGCGCTGCGCTATGTGCCGGGCGTCAACACCGAGTTGCGGGGCGGTGCGGTCAGCCGGCTGGATCTGTTCAATATTCGGGGATTTGACAACTACCAGAACTTCTACGACGGCCTGCTGTTGCAATACAACAACTGGAACCTGCAACCCCAGATAGATCCGGTGGCCATCGAGCAACTAGAGGTGTTCAAGGGGCCGACCTCGGTGCTCTACGGCAGCATGCCGCCCGGTGGCATGGTCAACCTGATCGCCAAGCGTCCGCAGCGGGAAGCCAAGCACAGTGTCAGCGTGGCCACGGGGACCGGTACACTCAAGGAGATGACCGTCGACAGCACGGGCGCCATCAATGAGCAGCTCGCCTACCGCGTGGTGGGGCTGGCCCGCCAGAAAGAGGGCCAGGCGGTGACCTCGGAAGAGGAGCGTTACGTGTTTGCGCCGTCGCTGGACTGGCAGCTCAGTGATCGTACCCTGCTCAACCTGAATCTCTATTACCAGAAGGATCCGGCCGCCGGCATCTACACCACGGTGCCCGCCAGCGGTTCAGTCAAGAGCAACCCGCTGGGTCAGCTGGACAGCGATACTTTCCTCGGTGACGAGAACTGGAACCAGTACAACCGGGATGTGGCTCTGCTCGGTTACAAACTGAGCCACGACTTCAACGACAATTGGCAGGTGCTGCAAAATGCCCGCTACATGGACTCGTCTGCCTATCAGAAAAATACCTATAACGCGGCGCTGGCGGCAGACAATCGCACCCTGGCCCGCAATGCCTATTTAACCGACGAGCATTCCAAAGGGTTCGTCATCGACAACCAGCTGGCGGGCAAGGTGCAGACCGGTGCGGCCCAGCACAACCTGTTGATCGGCATCGATTACCAGTATCTGGACGCGAAGATCCTCTATAAGGACACCCTCGACTACTCGGCTCCCCCCATCGATATTTTCGACCCGGACCACAGCCAGATCGTGCCGAGCGAGCTGGTCTTCAACTATCAGGATCAGCAGAGTATCCGTCAGTACCAGACGGGGTTCTATCTGCAGGATCAGATGCGCCTCGACAGGTTGGTGGTCATCGGTGGCGCCCGCTATGACAGCTACCGGATGGATACCGACAGCCACAGCCTCTATATGGGATCCGCCAGCCACTCCCTGGCACAGATTGATCAGGACAACGTCTCCTTCCGGTTCGGTGGACTCTATGAGCTGGATAATGGCTTCTCGCCCTACATGAGTTACGCCGACAGTTTCGAACCGGTGCCAGGGGCCGACAAGAATGGCCAGGCCTTCGAGCCCTCGACGGCTCAGCAGTGGGAAGGGGGTCTCAAGTACCTGTCTGAGGACATGAGCAAGACCTTCACCGTCTCCGCCTTCCATATCACCAAGCAAAATGCCCTGGTCACGGATCCGGACAACATCTATGGGCCCAAGCTGCAGACCGGCGAGATCGTCTCCAAGGGGATCGAGCTGGAAGGGCGGGCCGATCTGACCGACAACCTGGATCTGGCGTTCAGTTACACCCGATTGGATATGGAAATTACCCGTGACACCACAGATCTGCAGGGCAAGACCCCGGTCTGGGTACCCGAGCAGATGGCTTCCCTGTGGAGTAATTACCACATGAGCGGCAGCCTGCAGGGGATGCGTATCGGTGCCGGCCTGCGCTACGTGGGTGAGGCGCAGCTCGATGCCGCCAACACCGACACGGTGCCGGATTACCTGCTGATGGACCTGGCTGCCTCCTACGATCTGGCGGCGCTTAGTCACAGCCTGAAGGGAGTCGAAGCCTCGCTCAGCGTCAGCAACCTGTTCGATGAAACCTACTACTCCTGCTACGACCAGAACAACTGCTGGTTCGGTGCCGAGCGTAACATGGAGGCTCGACTCAAATACGTATTCTAAGCCTGCGCCCCGGCCAGACGCCGGGGCCCTCTCATCACGGGATGCCGGCGCGTGGCGGCTCCTCTGGCAGCACGCCGCCGGGGTTCGGCGGTCTGACCGCCCATCGGCAGGTCCGTCACCAGGCGGAGCACGATGCCCTGTTCGCCGCCGCCGTGCAGCTCATTCCCTCCCTCAAGGGGCGGCTGGTGGCCGGGGAGATGCCGCTGTTGGCGATGGCGGGTGCCGACATGGCCCCCGGCGCGGTGACGCAGGCGCTGCACGATCACTGGCGGCTGGCACACCCGGAGGCGGGTCCTGCCTACTGGCTGACCCGCAGCTGGGGCATGCTCTGCTGGCAATCCATCTATCTCGCCATGGTCGCCGTCTATCGGATCGGCGCCGTGCCCGCCCTGGATCGGATGGGGCTGGGCTATAACGCCGGGCTGGTGTCCGGTTTCAGTCTGCCACTGGTGCCCATGATCAGGGGTGAGCGGGAGGTACTGATCGAGGCGGCGGGCAGGCGGCTGCGCCGTCATTGGCAGGCGCTGTTCGAGGCGATGGCCAGCGGGCAGCGACTGAGGCCCGGCTTCGTGCGTCCGCTCTTGGCGGACGATCTGCTGGCGGCCCTGGTGCGGGTGCCGGATTTCTTCGACGAGGTGAGCCGCGAACAGGTCGCGGCCCATGCGCCGCTCTGGCTGGCCGCCTGCGGCCTGCCCGCCGAGCATCTGGCGGGTTGGCGCCTGGCGGCGGATCCGGCCGGTGGGGCGAGCGCCGCTCCCGGCTATGTGCGCCAGCGCTGCTGCCTGCACCACAAGCGCAGCGACGGCAGCCTGTGCGACAACTGCCCACGCCATTGTTGCCATGATGGGGGCCAAGGGGATTGCGCCTACTGAACCCGGCAAGGGCCGGGTTGCGTACTCGCTACCGCTGATTTGACGAAGCCGCCCCATGGGCGGCTTTCTTGTGGGCTTGTGCTCCGAGCCGTGGGCTTATGCGACTGCGGGGACCGGCGCCATCTTGCCGCGGATGCGCTCAAACAGGCTCTGCAAACAGGCCTGATCCTTGTCGGCGGCCCGCACCGCGCCATACATATGGCGGCGCACGCCGTTGCCGAGGGGCCTGGCTTCGAGCAAGCCCTGACGCACAAACTCCTCGCTGGCCCAGCGCGGCAGGGCGGCGACCCCGAGCCCGGCGGCGGCCATCTGCAGCATGACGGAGGTATTGTCCACCAGCTTGCAGCGGGCGGGCTCGACCCCGGCGGGTTGCAAAAAGCGGCTGAACACATCCATGCGGGCGCGCTCCACCGGGTAGACCAGCAGCACCTCCTGCTTGAGATCGTCCGGGGCGATCCGGGTCCGGTGACAGAGGGGGTGATCGGGCGCCATCACCAGGGTGAGATCGAAGGCGAACAGCGGCTCGAAGTGCAGATCGCCGCGCGCCTGCACATCCGAGGTGAGCAGCAGGTCGAGCTGGCCGCCGAGCAGGGCATTGATGGCATCGAAGCCGGGCACAGACTCCACCTCCAGATCCACCCCGGGCCACTGGCGGCGAAAATCGGGCAAGAGCGGCAGCAACCACTGGATGCAGCTGTGGCAATCCAGCGCCAGGTGCAGCCGGCCCGCGTCGCCGCTGTGCAGGGCCTGCAGCTGTTTCTCGGTCTGGGCCAGCGCCGGCAGCACCTGGCGGGCCAGACTCAGCAACTGCTGGCCCGCCGCCGTCAGCACCAGGGGGCGGCTCTTGCGCAGGTAGAGCTCCAGGTTGAGGCGGGTCTCCAGCTCTTTCAACTGGTGGGAGAGGGCGGACTGGGTGAGGTTGAGGCAGAGGGCCGCCCCCGCCAGTGAACCCTGCTCGGCCAGCGCGCTGATGGTCTTCAGGTGCTTGAGATCGATGCCCAGGTTGCCGCTCTGACTGCCGGTCGTGGGGTGGGGTACGGTCATGATGAGGCTCCTTGTTGCGTCCGTTGCAGGCTGACTTCCATATGGGCTAAGAGTCCCTTGCGCGTCAGTTGAGAATTTCTTGAGAGCCAGTTGAAAAGGATTCAATAGCCAGGGCCACCTTATCTCGACATTCTAGATGTGTAAACATCTGGATGGCTAAATCATCCAGTTTCCCATCAGATGAACGAGCATAAGGAATTGGACCTATGACCTGCGCACACACCCTCGGTTTTCCCCGTATCGGCGCCAAGCGCGAGCTGAAATTTGCCCTCGAATCCTACTGGCGTGGCGAGACCACCCAGGCCGAGCTGGTGGCCGTGGGCAAGAGCCTGCGTGAGCGCCACTGGCAGGCCCAGTGCACCGCCGGGGTCAACCTGCTGCCGGTGGGCGACTTCGCCTGGTACGATCAGGTGCTCGGCACCAGCCTGCTGGTGGACGCCGTGCCTGAGCGTCACCGCTATGGTGACACCGACCTCGATACCCTGTTTCGGGTGGCCCGTGGCCGTGCGCCCACCGGCCCCAGCGCCGCCGCCGCCGAGATGACCAAGTGGTTCAACACCAACTACCACTATCTGGTGCCGGAATTCAGCCGGGATCAGCGCTTCAAACTGGGCTGGAGCCAGCTGTTTGACGAAGTCGAAGAGGCCAAGGCGCTGGGGTTGCCGGTCAAGGCCGTGCTGCTGGGACCCGTCTCCTATCTGTGGCTCGGCAAGGAGAAAGAGAGCGGTTTCTCTCGCCTCGAATTGCTCGAGCGCCTGCTCATCGTCTATCAGGAGATCCTGGCCAAGCTGGCTTCCCAGGGAGTGGAGTGGGTACAGATCGACGAGCCTGCCCTGGCGCTGGATCTGCCTGACGAGTGGCGCCTGGCCTACCTCAAGGCCTATGAGCGCCTGGCCGGCCCCTGCAAGCTGCTGCTCACCACTTATTTCGGCTCCGTGGCCCATCAGCGCGACATCATCACCAGCCTCAAGGTGGATGGCCTGCACCTGGATCTGGTGGCCGCTCCCGAGCAACTGGAGACGCTGGTGCCTCATCTGCCTGCCCAGTGGGTGCTCTCAGCCGGTGTCATCAATGGCCGCAACGTCTGGCGTGCCAACCTGGCCAAGCTGGCCCCGACGCTCAAAACATTGAAAGCCAAGCTCGGCGAGCGGCTCTGGGTGGCCTCTTCCTGCTCCCTGCTGCACAGCCCGGTGGACTTGACCCTGGAGCACGAGCTGGATGGCCAGACTCGTAGCTGGTTCGCCTTCGCCCTGCAGAAGTGCTACGAGCTGGGGCTGCTCTCCGACTATCTGGACGGTGGTGACATCGACAAAATCACCGCCTACAGCCAGCCCATCGTCGATCGGGAGTCCGATAGCCGGGTACACAAACGAGCGGTGCAGTCCCGTCTGGCCAGCCTCACCAACGGCGACTTCGATCGCCAGAGCGCCTACCCGGTGAGGGCGCAGGCGCAGCGGACTGATCTCAAGCTGCCGCTGCTGCCCACCACCACCATAGGCTCCTTCCCGCAGACCTCGGAAATTCGGGGGCTGCGTCAGGAGTGGCGGGCCGGTCGCATCGACGACCAGGCCTACGAGGCGGGCATTCAGGCCCAGATCAAGGATGCGATTGAGCGTCAGGAAGCCATAGGGCTGGACGTACTGGTGCACGGTGAGGCCGAGCGCAACGACATGGTGGAGTACTTCGGTGAGCTGCTGGACGGCTTTGCCATCACCCGTTTCGGCTGGGTGCAGAGCTATGGCTCCCGCTGCGTCAAGCCGCCGGTGATCACCCGTGACATCGACCGCCCGACCCCCATGACGCTCGAATGGACCAAGTTTGCCCAGAGCCTGACCGACAAGCCGGTGAAGGGGATGCTGACCGGGCCCGTGACCATACTCTGCTGGTCCTTCCCGCGGGAAGACGTGAGCCGCGAGCAGTCCGCCCTGCAAATTGGTCTCGCCATTCGCGACGAGGTAGCGGATCTGGAAGCCGCTGGCATCAAGATCATCCAGATCGACGAGCCGGCGATCCGCGAGGGCCTGCCCCTGCGCAAGCAGGATCATCAGGCTTATCTCGACTGGGCGGTGCGTGCCTTCCGCCTGAGCGCCAGCCCGGTGGTGGACAGCACCCAGATCCACACCCACATGTGTTACAGCGACTTCAACCTCATCATAGAGGCGGTGGCGGCGCTCGATGCTGACGTCATCACCATAGAGACCAGTCGCAGCCAGATGCAGTTGCTGGGGGCGTTCGAGCGCTTCAACTACCCGAACGAGATCGGGCCGGGCGTCTACGACATCCACTCGCCGAACGTGCCGAGCCAGGGCTGGATTGAGGATCTGATCCGCAAGGCTGCCGAACAAATTCCGGCGGACCGGCTCTGGGTCAACCCGGATTGCGGCCTCAAGACCCGCGGCTGGGAGGAGACCACCGCCGCCCTCAAGGTGATGGTGGAGGCGACCAAGGCGCTGCGGGCCGAGCTGGCCTGAAGGGATAAAAATAACGAAGCAGAGCAGGGATAAGTAACGAGAGAGGGAAGGCCTGGGCCTTCCCTCTTTTTTGGTCTCTTTATCACGGCTGTTGGCGGTGACGGCTCCATGGCTGGCCTTTGCGGTGGCTCTGCCGTTAATATTGCGCATTTGAAATAAATCTTATCGTCGTCGGGAGCAGGATGCAGTTCAGGGATTTCTTTCCGGTATCGACCAATACCGGCCTCAAAGAGTGTGGTTATGGCGCCCTTGGCGCCTTCATCGGGCTGCTGGGCACCGGCTGGCTGTGTCAGTGGGGACTGGGGGTGGACGCCCATTGGCTGATCGCCCCCATGGGGGCCTCCGCCGTGTTGCTGTTTGCCGCCCCGGCGAGCCCCCTGGCTCAGCCCTGGTCCATCGTGGTGGGCAACGGCGTCTCGGCCCTGATGGGGGTGGCGAGTGCCACCTTGATCCCGGATCTGGCCCTCGCCAGCGCCTGCGCCGTGATGCTGGCCATCGCGGCCATGTTCCTCACCCGCAGCCTGCACCCCCCCGGCGGCGCCGTGGCACTGACCGCCGTCATCGGTGGTGAGAGCATTCGCCAGCTCGGAGTGGGCTATGTGCTGCTGCCGGTGCTCATCAACTCATGCCTGCTGCTGGTGCTGGGGCTGTGCTACAACCGCCTGCTGGGGCGTCGCTATCCCAATGGCGGCAAGGCGCAGCCCAATCGCCACCAGACCGCGGATCCCGAACCGAGCGCACGCCTTGCCAGCGCCACCGACATCGACTTCGCGCTGGAAAAACATGGCGAGCTGCTCGACATCAGCCGCCAGGATCTGCAGGAGTTGCTGCAGGAGGCGCAGTTGCACGCCCTGCGCGAGCGGGTGGGCACGGTGCGCTGCCAGGATATGATGTCGCGGGATCTCATCGTCATCTCGCCGGACGAGTCGGCCATGGCGGCCTGGCGCCTGCTTGCCCACCACAGGATCAAGGCGCTGCCGGTGGTCGACGAGAGCGGCTGGTTGGTCGGGATCATCACGCTGCACGATCTGATGATCGACAGGGAGCGGCAGCAGCCGAGGGAGGCCATCGCCCTGGCGCAGTGGCGAGTGGCGGATCTGATGACCCGGGAGGTGCGCACGGCGCGCAGCCATCAGCCACTGTACGATCTGGTGGGGGCCTTCTCCGACGGGGGGCTGCACCATATGCCGGTGCTGGAGGGGGAACGGCTGGTGGGGATCCTGACCCAGTCGGACATGGTGGCCGCACTCTTCACCCTGGCCCTGCAGCCCGGGCTGATCGACGAGGTGGTGCCGTCGCCCTAGACAAGAAACGCGGCAGTTTGACGATAAAAAAAGGCCCCTCGCGGGGCCTTTTACATGGTGACGGGCTCAGGGGGTTGCGCCGGTGACGGGATAGACCGTCTCCCCCTGGAACACGGTTCGCTCGACCTGGGTGCCGGCGATCTGCTCCGGGGTGCCGGCCTTGACCAGGGCGAACAGATCTCGGTCCAGCACGATGAAGTCTGCCGACTTGCCCACCTCGATGGATCCCGTGATGTCTCCCTGGCGCACTGCTCTGGCCCCGTTGATGGTATAGGCGGCCAGCATCTCGGAAAGGGAGATACGTTGGCTGGCGCGATACTCGTCGTGGCCATCCGCAGCTCGCATGATACCGGCGGCCATGTTCTCGAAGGGGCGCGGATCCCGACTGTCCACCGGGGCATCGCTGCCCGCCACCAGCACGGCGCCAGCCTTGCGGGTGCTCTCCACCGGGTAGAGGGCGTCGTGCAGATAGCCGAGGGGGTCATAGATGGCCTCGCTCAAGGGCTGACCCGCTTTGGTCGGCTGGATGAAGGGGGAGACCAGCATGTCGTAGGCCAGCTGGGGGTTGGTCCAGGCATAGGTGAAGGTCAGATAGAGCCCAAGTTCCCCCAATCGCTTCTGATCGTCCGGGTGGACGACCTGCAGGTGGGCCAGGGTGTGGGGAATACCATGATCGCCGTTGCTGGCCCGGGCCGCCTCCAGCGCATCCAGCGCCATCCGGGTGCTGCGATCGCCGATGCTGTGCATGTGGATGCTGAAGCCGGCCTCATCGAGGGCGCTGACGTAACGCTTCAAGTCCGCATCCTTGTAGTTGACGATGCCGTTGCTGCCCGCGTCCTCGCTGTCGGCGGTGATGGTGACCTCGGCACTGCTGGGATCCATGGCCAGATGGGGGCGGTGGTAGTTCTCCAGCATGCCGGCGTTGGGCAGGAAGACGGGATCTGTGAAGGGGTCCCCTTCTATCACGCCGTCGAGGAAGATCTTGACCGCATCGGCCTTGATCAGCGGATCCTCGGCAAAGCTGTCCCTGACCTGTCTGGCCTTGGCCAGATGGCCGGCGAGATCGAGCTTGCCGCTGAAATCATCGTCGTGGAAGCAGGTCGCGGCGGTGACGCGCATGTGCAGCAGATCCTGCGCCTCCATGTTGCGCAGACGCTGGCGGATGAAATCGCTGGCGCAGGCATCCTGAATGCCAGTGATGCCGCGCGACGCCATCAGCTCGGAGATGGCCGGCAAAATCTTGTCATACTGGGCGGCGGCCTGATCGTCGCTCGCGCTCAGCACGCCGCTGTCGGGCACAGGGATGGCGCTGCGGGCCGCGTCGCGGATGACGCCGCTGGTCAAGTCCACGTAGGGGATGAAGTCGGCAAACACGCCCCCCGCCGCCAGGGTGGTGGGGTTGAAGCCAACGACATTGCCGTCCTTGTCCTCGGCCAGTGCCAGCGCCTGGGAGTTGTAGCCACCGGCGTGGCCGTCGACCCCGGCCAGCATCACGGGGTTGTCCGGCGCCATGGCATCGAGCACCGCCAGCAGGGTGCCGTAGGTCGCGGTCGGGGTGTTGCCGTCATAGGGGGACCA
Source organism: Aeromonas aquatica (assembly GCF_000764655.1). GTDB lineage: Bacteria > Pseudomonadota > Gammaproteobacteria > Enterobacterales > Aeromonadaceae > Aeromonas > Aeromonas aquatica. Next base: position 8,081 of record NZ_JRGL01000163.1, on the reverse strand, counting down.
CTGATTGACAACCAACCAGTCCCCCGGTTTGGGGGCATAGCGGGGCAGGCACTCCTTGACCTTGGCGGCGAGCTGATCCAGATCGATGCTCTGGCCATCGAGGTCGCACATGTCCAGCGCCACGGTACCGAGCAGGTGAATGTGATTGTCGTGCAGGCCCGGCAGCACCATCTTGCCTTGCAGATCCACGACTTGGGTTGCCTTGTTCTGCAAGGCTTCGGCCCCCTCACGGGAGCCCACATAGGTGAACTTGCCATCGCTGACCACCATGGCCTCGGCCTGGCTGCGTTGCCCATCCTGGGTGTGGATTTGGCCGTTGAGGTAGAGGGTGTTGGCCGGTGGGGCCTCGCTGCTGTTGTCCTGTTGGCAGCCAGCGAGCAGGCCAGCGGCCAACAGGGTGGTCACCCCCAACCTGAAGGGGGTCTTTTTGCTATCCATAGCGCGCTCTCCTTGAGTTAATTGCAGTCTTTACTGCAGATATGAGCACCTTGTTTATTGCAGCTATCCTGAAAAATGCCAGTGATTACTGCATTTTTTTTGGCTTGTGTTTAGCTTGTCACATCATGTAGTTATGACAACCAGTCACCATGTTGAGGAAACGAGATGACGGATCATTCACTGCCGACCGAGTTCTGTATGCGGCGCCAGCCCAGGCAGTTACGCAGCCAGGACGTGGCGAGCCGTATCGAGCAGGCCACCTTGGCGCTGCTGCAGGAGCAGGGCTTTGCGGCGCTCAACACCAATGCCATCGCCGCGCGCGCCGGGGTGGGCATCAAGTCGCTCTATCACCTGTTTCCCAACAAGGAGGCGATCATCTGCCGCCTTGCCCTGGACTGGCTGGCAGCGGTGTGCGAGGCGCAGGAGGCGATCAAGCAGCAGGCCGCCGACTGGCCGCAGAGCCTGCAGCTGCTGGATCAGGCGCTGGAGGCGCTGGATGAGCGCTTCGTCGGTTATGGTGCGCTCTGGCAGGCGATGGATCTGATCCCGGCGTTGCATGCGGTGGAGCAGGAGCACGAGCGGGGCCAGATTGCCTTCTGGTCCGAGCGGCTGCGTCATTTTGGCTGCCGCTGGCCCGAGCCTGAGCTGACGACGCTGGTGCGCTACTTCTATCGCACGGCGGACGTGGCCAAGCAGTGCACCAAGGAGCAGGGGGCGCTGGGGCGGCAGATGTGGCAGTTGCACCGGCGCTGGAGCGAGCAGCTGGTGGCGGCGGCTATCGCCGAGCCCGATCCCGCCTTGGTGTGGCAGGGGCTGCCCGGGTTGAATATTGGCCCCTGAGAGCGTTGTGACAAGCGAAGAGGGAGTGGCTGGCACACCCTCTTCGTTTTTGCCTTATGGCGGCGAGCGGCCTAGCCGTAGCGGGCCAGGGTCAACCCCTCGTCACTGATGGCGGTCGGATTGCCGCTGATGAGATCCGCCAGCAACTGGCCCGAGCCCGCCGCCATGGTCCAGCCCAGGGTGCCGTGGCCGGTGTTGAGCCAGAGGCCGGGGAGGGGGCTTGGACCCACCAGCGGGGTGCCGTCCGGCGTCATGGGGCGCAGCCCGGTCCAGAACTCGGCGCGGGAGAGATCGCCGCCAGCGGGGAAGAGATCCCCGACCACCATGGCCAGGGTGTCGTGGCGCCTGGGGTTGAGCGCCAGGTTGAAGCCGCTGAGCTCGGCCATGCCACCGACCCGGATCCGCTCGTCGAAACGGGTGATGGCGACCTTGTAGGTTTCATCCAGCACTGTGCTGAGCGGCGCGGCCTCGGGATTGGTCATCGGCAGGGTGAGGGAGTAGCCCTTGACCGGGTAGACGGGTAGCGCGATGCCGAGGGGACGCAGCAAGCCGGTGCCATAGCTGCCGAGCGCACAGACGATGGCATCGGCCTGCCAGCGCCGCTCGCCGGCTCGCACTGCCACGGCGCGGCCCCCAGCCAGCTCGACCTCGTCGATGGCGCAATCGAATACAAACTCCACCCCGAGCCGCTTCGCTTCGTCCGCCAGTGCCTGGGTGAAGCGGAAGCAGTCGCCGGTTTCGTCGCCGGGCAGACGAAGGCCCCCCAGGATCTTGCCACGCACCCGTGCCAGCGCGGGCTCTGCCTCCTCACAGCCGGCGGCATCCAGCGCCTGATGAGGGACGCCGTATTCCTCCAGCACGGCGATGTCCCGCTTGCTGGCCTCGCGCTGGGCCGCGCTTCGAAACAGCTGCAGGGTACCGAGTTGGCGCCCCTCGTAATCCAGATCAAGCTCATCCCGCAGTGCCTTCATGCAGTCACGGCTGTATTCGGCCAGACGCACCATGCGCCCCTTGTTGGTGGCATAGGCCGCCGGGGTGCAGTTGGCAAACATCTGCAGCATCCAGCGCAGCTGGAAGGGATCCGAGGTGGGCCTTATCGTAAAAGGGGCGTGCTTCTGCAGCATCCATTTCGCCGCCTTGAGGGGAATGCCGGGGGCCGCCCAGGGGGAGGCATAGCCGGGGGAGATCTGCCCCGCATTGGCATGGCTGGTTTCAAGCGCTACCCCGTCTTGTCGCTCCAGCAGGGTCACCTGATGACCCGCCTTGGCCAGATACCAGGCGCTGGTGACCCCGATCACGCCCCCTCCCAATACGACAATCTTCATTCCATCATCCTTGTTGTTGCACCTGGAGTGAATTGCCCCCGGCCCCGTTGCCGGGGGAGATTGGCCATCACGGTATCATCGGCAGTGAGATCGGCAAATCCTGTCGCCGTGAAATGTGATTTATCACTGCATTAACATATATAACCAGTGTTTTTATCATGTTGAACGATGGGTTTGTGATGTTTGTTGCTGCCAAAAAAGACGACGAGATGAGGGGGCGATGAAAGACAGCCAGGCTGTCAGGCGGGCAGATATGAAGGCGAACGCGGCGAGGAGACAACAAAAACCGCAGGCGAGTGGCCTGCGGTTCAAGATCGGGCGGATAGGGTTATTGCGCCGAGAACAGCTTGGCGGGGGGCGTGGACTGGGCGGTCAGGGTCGCCCGGCCAGAGGTCTCCAGCCAGGTTTTGATCCGCTTGGCGTCGGCGACCCGCTCGTCCGTGGTGTTGGCATGGAGCAGCACCATGATCACGGGCTCATTGCTGACGGTGGTGCCCATCACCAGGCAGCGTCCCGCCTCGCGGATATAGCCGGTCTTGGAGACCAGAATGGGCCAGCTGCCTTCCCGCACTATGCGGTTGGAGTTGTGATATTGCATCTGGCGCTTGCCGTTGCGCACCAGTCTGTGTTCGGTCGAGGTGTACTGACGGATCAGCGGGTAGGTGGAGGCCGTTGCCGCCAGCTTGGCCAGATCGTGGGCGGTGGCGACGTTGCGCGGGTTGAGCCCGGTGCTGTCGGCAAAATGGGTGCTCCACATGCCGAGCATGCGGGCCTTGGCATTCATCGCCTCGACGAAGGCGCGCCGGCCACCGGGGTAGTTGCGCGCCAGGGCTGAGGCTGCGCGGTTTTCCGACGACATCAGGGCGATGTGCAGCATGTCGGCACGGCTCAGGCGAGAGCCTATGGCCAGGCGGGAGCCGGTGCCCTTGATCCTGTCCACATCGTCCATGGTGACTGTGATGGTCTCGGCGAGCCGCTGATTGCCATCCAGCACCACCAGTGCCGTCATCAACTTGGTGATGGAGGCAATGGGCATCACCCGGTTGGCGTTGCGTTCGGCCAGGATCTCACCGGTGCGGGAGTTGGCGACCACGAAGGCATCGGATCTCAGGGAGAGATTGGTTCGTTGCTCGAGCAGACGGCTGGAGGAGGTGGATGTCGCAGAAAACGGGTTGGCATGGGCGCTTTCCATGCTGGCGGGAAGGAGCAAGGCGCCGAACAGCAAGGGAAGAAAAGGACGAATGTTCATGATTTGGCTCTACTACGACTCAGAGGGGCATTTGGCTAAGTTATATGACGGGAATTGACGCTTCACAATGCTAAAAGTTCCAATTTTTTATTTTAATGGGACGGTGATCCTTGAAATCACCGCATCGGCGGCTATATCGCGCCCTTATTCGGTCAGAACCAGGTCATCAAAGGGGCCAATAAGCGTCAACATCCCCGTCAGGGACGCGCACTATATGCCGGTTATGGCCATCCGTTACCACTCTTTTTTTTACGTATTTTGTTGCCTCGTCACTCCCCATCTCCCTTGCCCTGACAAAGCTCCCCGACAGCCAGGCATCCGGCGTCTTGATGTGGCGTGCCTGGGCGGCCACCACCGGCATTAACCCCCCATGATGCGAGCGGTCTGAATGGCCTGAATAAGCGCGGCGCGGTTGATGCGCGGGCGTTCCTCATCGAGCAGCCGTTGCCACAGGGCGATGGCCTCGCTGTAGCGGCCGTGCAGGAAGTGATCGGAGGCGAGCAACATCAGGGCGCTCACTTCGCCGCTGTCTAGCGCGAGCGAGGCATCGAGCAGGCGGCTGGCCTCCGGGGTGAGCCGCTGCCCCGCCTGGTAGTAGCGCACCGTGGCCTGGGCGGCCAGGGTGGCGGCGCTGGCACCACCCTCTTGCAAGGCGAGCCGCTGATAGGCCAGCCAGGCGTTCTCGTATTCGTCCCGATACAGATAAAGCTGACCGAGATCGGCCCAACCCTCGAGATCCTGGGGATCCCGTTGCAGCCGCTGGTGCAGGGTGCCGAGTTCCTTGTCCTGCAAGTCGCGGGGGCTCAGGCCCGCCAAGGGATCGGAGCGCTGCTGATACCCCTGCCAGGCCTGATAGCGGCCGGTGCTGGTGTAGAAGAGTGCGACCGATCCCAGCAACAACACTCCGAGCAACAGCCAGGGCAGGGGGCGGATGCCGGGGCTGGCGGCCATCACCCTGGCGCGCAACTGTTGCTCCGCCAGCGGCGTGGTAGTGGCGAGCCTTGCCTGCTCCAGCTCCCGATAGAGGCGCGAGTGAGGGGTCAGCCCCACCTGCTGCTCGGCCAGGATCCGCCGGTTCAACTCGGATCTGGGATCCTCGGGCTGTGCGCCCTGAGGTTGATATCCGACAAGGGGAGCTCGCACCTTCTGCCGCAGACTGCGGCGCAGGCGAATCAGTGCCAACAGCGTCAGCAGCAGTGGCCCTCCCCAGAGCAGCAGGGTGCTGGCCTTGAGGGGGGGATCGTAGCGGACGAAATCGCCGAAGCGCTCCGTCATTCGGGCGATCACCTGCTCGTCGCTCTGCCCCTCGTCCACCCAGCGGTAGACCTCGAGGCGCAGATCCCGTGCTATGGGGGAGTTGGACTCCACCAGGTTCTGGTTCTGGCACTGGGGGCAGCGCAGGGCACGGGCCAGCTCCTGAGCGCGCGTTTGGAGTTCTGGGTGGCGAAACTGGTAGATGTCGACACCGCTGGCGAGGGCCCCGAGGCTTATCGCCAGCAGCAGGGCGTTGAGGAGTGGGGTGAGCAGAGTGAGGCGTTTCATGGGGTGGTCTCCGCCCTGCCCGATGGGGATTGGCTGGCAGCCTTGGCATGGGCCTCGGCGAGCAGGGGCACAAACTGGCGCTGCCAGATATCCCGGGTCAGCTCGCCGGTGTGGCGAGCGATCAGGGTGCCGTCGGCGCCGAACAGATAGGTCTCCGGCGTGCCATAGACGCCGAGCTCCAGTGCCAGCTTGCCGTCCGGATCCGCCAGCACGGCTTGATAGGGGTTGCCCGCCTCGCGCAGCCAGCTGCGGGCCGCCTCAGCCTTGTCCCGGTAGTTGAGGCCATAGAGGGCCACAGTGCCGGCCAGCTCGCTGAGCAAGGGGTGCTCGGCGCGGCAGGCCGGGCACCAGCTGGCCCAGACGTTGAGCACGAAGGGTGTCCCCTTGAGGTTGTCGGTGTGGATGAGCCGGTCGCTGAACAGATCCTGGCTCTGCCAGCTCGGCAGATTGCGGCCCAGGGTGGCATCGTCCTGGCTGTAGGGGTTGTTGCCGAGCCCCAGCCAGAGCAGGAGGCCGAGGCACAGGGTTATCCCAAGGGGGATAAAGAGACGCAGGCGAGCACTCATGGCGCCTCCCTGGGTTGCAAGGGGAGAGTCTGATGTGCACAGGGCTGCTGGTGCGCCGCCAGCAACGGGCGTCGCCCCAGCAGGCGCAGCGCGCCACCGGCGGTCATCAAGAGGCCGCCGAACCAGATCCAGCGCACCAGCGGTTTGTGGTGCAGTCGCATGGCATAGGCATCAGGCCCCATCTTCTCCCCCAGCACCACATAGAGATCCCCAAAGAGCCCCCAGGCGATGCCGGGCTCGTTCATGTTCATGGTGCGCACACTGTAGTGGCGCCGCTCCGGCATCAGCCTCGCGACCTCTTTGCCTTCCTTATGCACACTCAAGGTGATGCGCTCGGCGGTGTAGTTGGGGCCGAGCAGGGGCTCGCTCCCCTCGTAGCGAAACTCGTAAGCACCGAGTCGGTAGGGATTGCCTGCGCTGAGCACTGTGCCACCCTCCTGGCTATGGTGGCTCACCTGATTGATCCCGAGGGCGCAGACCGCGACCCCGAGGTGGGCCAGCAGGCTGCCTATCCGGCTCACATCTCGCCACCGGGTTTTCAGCGGGAAGTTGAACAACAGGCTCGCCATCAGCCAGAGGCCGATCATATTGGCGAGGATGCCGCTCCAGCCGAGGCTGCCCTGCTCGCGATAGGTGAGGTTGAGCAGGCTGCCTCCCAGCAAGCCGAAGAGCGGTGGCAGCAGGGCGCGGAGGCGGGAGACGGTGGCCAGCTGTTGCCAGCGCAGGCGCGGGATCTGGGTCATCAGGGCCATCAGCATCAGGGCCAGCGGTACGAAGATGGCGTTGAAGTAGGGGGCGCCGACCGAGAGGGATCCCAGATGCAACGACTGAAACACCATGGGGTAGAAGGTGCCCAGCAGCACGCTGGCACAGGCCACGCAGAGCAGCAGGATGGCGGCACCGAGCAACCCCTCCTTTGACCAGAAACCGAAGCGAGCGTAAGGGGCGCGGGTGTCGGCCCGCAGTGCGAACAGGGTCAATGCCGTAGTCAGCAGCAGGCCGAGCAGCAGCAACAGGGTCAGGCCGCGGTTGGGATCTACCGCGAAGGCGTGGACCGAGGTGAGCACCCCGGAGCGCACCACGAAGGTGCCGAGCAGGCTCAGGGCGAAGGTGAAGATGGAGAGCAGCAAGACGCCGTGGCCGTAAGCGCCGCGCTTCTCGCAGACGATGAGGACATGCAGGAGGGCGGTGCCCAGCAGCCAGGGCAGCAGGGAGGCATTTTCCACCGGATCCCAGAACCACCAGCCGCCCCAGCCCAATTCGTAATAGGCCCACCAGGAGCCGAGCAGGATGCCGGCGGTGAGAAACACCCAGGAGCCCAGTGCCCAAGGGCGGCTCCAGTGCGCCACGGCGCCGTCCAGCCTGCCCGAATGCAGCGCCGCCATGGCGAAGGCGAAGTTGACCGCAAAGCCCACGTAGCCGAGGTAGAGCAGCGGTGGGTGAATGATGAGGCCGATATCCTGCAGCATGGGGTTGAGATCTCGCCCCTCCAGCGGCCCCGGGAAGGCGCGATCGTAGGGGCTGGAGAAGGCGAGGGTGTAGAGGCCAAACAACCCCACGATCAGTCCCATGATGGCGAGCACCCGGGCGAGGATCAGCGGATCGACCCGCCTGGAGCAGAGCGCGACCAGCGCCCCCCAGAGGGCCAGCGCGAACACGAAGAACAGCATGGAGCCCTCGTGGCCCCCCCAGACGGCCGCGAGTTTGAAGCCAAGGGGCAGGGCGCTGTTGGCGTGCTGGGCCACGTACACCAGGGTGAAGTCATCCCGGGCAAAACAGATTGCGAGCAGCACCAGCGCGGCCCCGAGCAGGGCGGCGGTCAGCAGGGCAAGGGGGCGGGCGCTGTCGATCAACGGGCGCGAGGCGAGCTTGAGGCCCAGCCAGGGCAGGCTGCCTTGCACCAGGGCGAGCAGGGTCGCCAGCAACAGTGAGAGATAGCCGAGTTCAGCCAGCACACAACCTCCAGTCCCAATCATTCGTTCATGTCATGCCGCAGCGTCCGCCTCAGGCTGGCGTTGGGGCATAACCAGAAGATCCCAGGATCCCATAACAGACAAACGCCAGCCGCCCGGGGCGACTGGCGTTTGTGATCAAGCGCTCATACCAGCGTCATCTGTCCGG
>NZ_JRGL01000162.1 GCF_000764655.1 Aeromonas aquatica | reverse complement strand
GCTGGTAGGGGCGCATTATAGGGATCCAGCGTGCGATGACAAGGGAAAATATGCAGAAAGATCCGTTTTTCGCACTTTAGCGGTTCAAATGCCTATTTATCCAACAAAAAGCCCCGTATCAGCGGGGCTTCGGCCAGTAATGGCGCGGGTTTGCTATCTTTTTGACCAGAATTCTCGCGCAAAACTGCGTACCTTTACCCAATCGGTAAACTCGAGGTCCTGGCTGGTGTCCGTGCTGCCGCCGGTCATCTTCATGATCAGCTGAATGATGCGGGTCTGCCACCAGTTATAGCGGGAGTATTGCAGCGCACCGGCGAAGACCCCCAGGGTTTTCGGCTTCCAGGGAGAGAGGCGCAGGAACTTCTTCATATAGGCATTGGTTTGCGGCGTCTGCTTCTCTGGCTTGCGGGCGGTCAGGTTGACGCAGAAGAATGCGGCATTGGCCACTTCCAGCTGTTCATGGTGAGCATTGATGAAGCTGAGCAGGCTGGGGTGGAAGTTGCCATAGCGAATGGAGGCACCGATCAATACCTTGGCATACTTGCTGAGATTGCACTTGGGCAGGGTATGCAGATCCTGTATCACCACGTCGCATCCTGATATTTCCTCCAGCATGGCATCCACAATTTTCCGTGTTTGCCCGTCCTGGGAAGAATAAAGCACCAAAATCTTGTCCATACCTACCTCAACTACGCCAGAATGCGGGCGTAAACAGTACCAGAAGCGTGAAAATTTCCAATCGACCAAACAACATGGCGACAATCAGTATCCACTGCGCCGTTGCCGAGATCTTGCCGAAGTTGGCGGAGACCTCCCCCAGCCCAGGCCCCACGTTGGTGAAGGCCGCCGCCACGGCAGAGAAGGCCGTCACCTCGTTCAACCCTGTCATCAGCAATAGCAACATAAAGATGAAGAACAGGATGATATAGGTGGCGAAGTAACCCCACACCGCCTCGACGATCCGCTCCGGTACCGCGCGGCGCCCCAATTTCAGGGTGTAAATGGCACGCGGGTGCACCAGCCGCTTGAGCTCGCGCATCCCCTGCAGGAACAGGATCATGAAGCGCATCACCTTGATGCCGCCCCCGGTGCTGCCAGCACAACAGCCAATAAAGGCGGAGAACATCAGCAACATGGGCAGGAAGGAAGGCCAATCCGCATAGCTGGTCGTGCTATATCCCGTGGTCGTACCGAGGGATACCGCCTGGAACAGGCCGTGGTTGAGCGCCTCCTGCCAGGTGGAGTAGTGTCCGTGGAACAACAGGGAGACGAAGCAGATCAGTATCAGCACGCCCTGGATCCCCAGAAACACCTTGAGCTCTGAGTCGTGCAGATAACTGCTCAGCCGCACCGGCTTGTGGGCAAACACCATGAAGTGCAGGGCGAAGTTGACGCTGGCCAGCAGCAGGAACACCACTGTGATCAGGTTGATGGCCGGACTGTTGAAGAAGCCGATGCTGGCATCATGGGTCGAGAAGCCGCCCACCGACAGGGTGGAGAAGGAGTGGCAGATGGCGTCGAACAGGCTCATCCCGGCCATCCAGTAGGCCAGGGCGCAGAGAGAGGTCAGCAACAGGTAGATGAACCAGAGCGCCTTGGCCGTCTCGGCGATGCGGGGAGTGACCTTGTTGTCCTTGACCGGCCCCGGGATCTCGGCACGGTAGAGCTGCATGCCCCCGATGCCGAGCAGCGGTAGTATGGCGACCGCCAGCACTATGATCCCCATGCCCCCCAGCCACTGCAGCAGCTGACGATAGAAGAGGAAGGCCTTGGGCAGGTTGTCCAGCCCGGTCAAGACGGTGGCGCCCGTGGTGGTCAGGCCGGAGAACGACTCGAAGAAGGCCTCGGAGACCGACATGCCGGGCACCTCGCCCAGCAAAAATGGCAAGGCCCCCACGCTGCCCAGCACGACCCAGAACAACACTACTATGAGAAAGCCTTCCTTGGATCTGAGGTCTTTCTTCTGGTGACGGTTGGGGAACCAGAGCATGGCGCCGAGCAGCAGCGCGATGAAGAAGGAATTGACAAACTCGGCACCGCCGCCATCACGATACGCAAAAGCGACCAGCGCGGGCAGCAGCATGGTCGAACTGAACAGCGCGACCAGCAGGCCAACGATACGAATGATGCTCAGAACTTGCATTCTGGCTCCCTCTTCAGACTAAAAGAGCGATGGATTCTAGCCATCTAAGGGACGAAGAGATACCCGGCCATGGGTTCTATCGGTCAATTCCTGGGCCACTTGGCTCCAGATAGCGGTATCCCAGGCGATCTGCAGACTGACCTGCTGACCATAATCCGCAGCCAGCAGCTGGCCCTGATGGGCGGTAATCAACGCCTCCACCGCCCCCATGTCGGTATAGTCGCAGCAGATGAGAGAAGGGGTCTGCTGGCGCTTGATCCGGGTCTCGAGCAACTTGAGAGCCGCCCCGACACCACCGCCATAGGCCTTGACCAGACCGCCGGTACCCAGCAGCACGCCACCGTAGTAACGCACCACCACGGTGACGATCTCGCCAAGCCCCGCGCCCATCAGCTGGGCCAGCATAGGTTTGCCCGCCGTGCCAGAGGGTTCGCCGTCATCGCTGAAGCCATAGACCTGGCTGTCCTGGGGGGCTCCGGCGACGAAGGCCCAGCAATGATGCCGGGCCGTCGGGTGTTGCCGTTTGACTTCGTTTATCCAGGCTTTGGCGGCCGCCACCGTCGGAGCATGCGCGACCAGGGTGATAAAGCGACTCTTCTTGATCTCCTCGGTCAACTCCAGCGGCGCGGCGGGAATGCCATAGTCTGCAACCATCAGAGCCCTGCTTGCCGGGTCAGATTCTCCACCCCGTCCCCATGCAGCACGACGTTGTCCTCGATGCGAATGCCACCGAAGGGACGCAGCGCCTCCACCTTGTTCCAGTTGACGCGCTTGCCCTGCTCGCTCTGACGCAGTGGCTCCAGCAGGCTGTCGATGAAGTAGAGCCCAGGCTCGATGGTGAACACCTGGCCCACCTCCATCACCCGGGTGCAACGCAGGTAGGGGAACGGCTCGGGGGCAGGCAGATGAGTGCCACGCTCATCCTGCATGAAGCCGCCTGCATCGTGTACCTGCAGGCCGAGGAAGTGGCCGAGCCCGTGGGGGAAGAAGGCGTTGGTCACGCCGGTATGGATCATCTCGTCTACCGACATGTCCACCAGTTCGACCGATTGCAGCAACCGCGCCAGTCTGTGATGCATCTGCAGGTGCAGCTCGCTGTAACGGCGGCCCGGTTTGATCTCCTCGATGATCTGCTGCTGTTGCGCATCCAGCGCCGCGATCAGATCGGCAAACTCGCCACGGCGCCAGGCCCAGGTACGAGTGATGTCGGAGGCATAGCCGTGATAATCCACCCCGGCATCGATCAGGAAGGAGTGACGCTCCGCATCCGGCACCCGCTGAGTGGAAAGCTGGGTGTAATGGAGGATGGCTGCATTGCGGTTGATGGCAATGATGTTGCCATAAGGCGCCTCATTGGCCCCCTGCCCGACCGCCTTCATGTAGGCCAGGTTGATCTCGAACTCGCTCGCCCCCGCCATGAAGGCGTCTTTGGCCGCGATGTGACCACGCACGCCGATGCGGTTTGCTTCCCGCAGGCATTCGAGCTCATAAGCGGTCTTGTAGGCACGGTGGTAATGCAGGTAGTTGAGCACCGCCTCCGGGTTGGGTTGACCCAGCCCCAACAGTTCGCCCACCTCGAGATGGCCCCCCAGATAGGCCCACTCCTGCTTGTCGGCGGGCAGGTGATCCGCCACCTGCTCCGGCCTCGTCAGGAAGCGGATGTCGAAGAAATCGACCCAGAAAGCATTGGGCAGGTCCGCGACCTTGTGCCAGAAATCCACCGGCCGGTAGAACAGCAGCACCGGCTTGCTCACCCCGTCCACCAGCAACCAGCAGTGGGGGTTGTCCAGCAGGGGCAACCAGGCCTTGAAGTGCGGATTGACCTTGAAGGGGTAGTCCTGATCGTCGAGGAAGATGCGGTGGGTCTGGCCCGAATGAATGGCCAGGCCGCCGAGCCCCTGCTGTTGCAGTATGTCGCGGGTGCGTTGCTGCAGGGTGTCGAGGTGCTGGGCAAAAAGTTGACTGTAACTGCTCATGGCGTCCTGCTCCGGGCAAATGTGGCTTCAGCATAACATCAAGCGAATTCTGGCTCGAACCGTCAAGCTGTCGCTTCGTGAGGTAACGCATAGGTTACAAGGATTTTGTTATGAAACAAAAACCAACCATTAACAAATAAAGAACAATTCAATACACTGCCAGCAGATATAAGCAGTCAGGAACAATTCATGCACAACCTTTGCCTGTGGCAGCCGGATCAGGACAGGATGCAACACTCCAACCTCCACCAGTTCATGGCCGAGGTTAACCACTTCCACGGCCTGCAGTTGCACAGCTACGCCGATCTCTATCAATGGTCGGTCGAGAAGACCACCCGTTTCTGGCCGCTGGTATGGCAGCACTGCGGCGTCAAGGGTGAGCTAGGCGACATAGTGGCGGAGAACCGCCAGGAGATGCAGCGTGCCCGCTGGTTCCCCGACAGCCGGCTCAACTTCGCCGAGAACCTGTTGCGCCGCCAGGACGAGAGCCCGGCCATCATCTCCCGCCTCGAAGGGGGCGCGAGCCAGACCCTGAGCTGGGCCGATCTCGGCGATCGGGTCGCCCGCCTGAGCCAGTGGTTGCGTGCGCAGGGCATAGGGCGCGGCGATGTGGTCGCCGCCTATCTGCCCAACACCCCGGAAGCCGTGATCGCCATGCTGGCCACCACCAGCCTGGGGGCGGTCTGGACCTCTACCAGCCCCGACTTTGGCGAGGCCAGCGTGGTGGAGCGCTTCGGTCAGACCCGGCCCCGGGTGCTGTTCGCGGTGGACGGTTATCGTTACAACGGCAAGGGGATCGACATTCAGGCCAAGGTGGCCAGCGTGGTCGGCCAGATCGACAGCATAGAGCAGACGGTGATGATCCCGCTGCTCGGCCATCCCCTGTTGCTCGGCCAGGATTGGCAACAGATCCTGGCCAGCCAGCCGGACGCCAGCCTCAGCTTCGAGCCCATGGGCTTCAACGATCCGCTCTACATCCTCTATTCGTCAGGCACCACCGGCAAACCCAAGTGCATAGTCCACGGCATCGGCGGCACCCTGCTGCAGCACCTCAAGGAGCATCAGCTGCACTGCGACGTCAAGCCGGGGGAGCGGGTGTTCTACTTCACCACCTGCGGCTGGATGATGTGGAACTGGCTGGTGAGCGCGCTCGCCTCCGGCGCCACCCTGGTGCTCTACGACGGCTCTCCCTTCTACCCGGACGGCAACGTGCTCTGGGATCTGGCCCGCGACGAACAGGTCAGCCTGTTTGGCACCTCCGCCAAGTACCTGGATGCCTTGCACAAGCAGGGTTATGCCCCGATCAAGACCCATGAGCTGCCGGCCCTGCGGCTGATCTGCAGCACCGGCTCAGTGCTCTCGCCGGAGGGGTTCGACTACGTCTATCAGGGGATCAAAAAAGATGTACAGCTCAGCTCCATCTCCGGCGGCACCGACATCTGCTCCTGCTTCGTCATCGGCAACCCCTTGAGCCCCGTCTATCGCGGCGAGAGCCAGGGCCGTGGTCTGGGGCTGGCGGTGCAGGTGTTCAACGAGGCGGGCCAGCCGGTGCAGGGCGAGAAGGGGGAGCTGGTCTGCACCAAGCCGTTCCCGGCCCAGCCCATCTACTTCTGGGGCGACGAGAACGGCGACAAGTATCACGCCGCCTACTTCGATCGCTTCGACAACATCTGGTGCCACGGCGACTGGATCGAGCTGACCGACACCGGCGGCGTCCTCTTCTATGGCCGCTCCGATGCCACCCTCAACCCGGGTGGCGTGCGCATCGGTACCAGCGAGATCTACCGCTACGTGGAGCAGTTAGACGAGGTGGAGGAGAGCATCGTCATCGGCCAGCAGTGGCAGCAGGACGAACGGGTGGTGCTGTTCGTCAAGCTCAAGGCCGGGCTGCGGCTCGATGAGCTGCTGCGTGAGCGCATCCGCCAGCAGATCCGCCAACACTGCACCGCCCGCCATGTGCCCGCCCGCATCCTGCAGGTGGATGCCATCCCCCGTACCAAGTCCGGCAAGATAGTGGAGCTGGCGGTGCGCGAGGTGGTGCACAACAGGCCCGTCAACAATACCCACGCCCTCGCCGATCCCGAGGTATTGAACCAGTACCGCGACCGGCCGGAGCTGGCCAGCTGAGCCGGATCAGCAGAATAAAGGCGCCTCCTGGCGCCTTTATTCTGTCTCATCACCCAGAACGAGTTTTTACTCGAGATCTGTTAAACAATTGTTTTAAATAGGTGTTGAAATTGTCTTATTTTGGATCAATAGTGAGCCTCGCCCCCTGCTGGGGAGAAAGGAGCAAAGCCCCCCACCGCGTGGGAACAAGGAGACACTCTCATGATCTACCAAGGCGAAACCCTGTCGGTCAGCTACCTCGAACACGGCATTGCCGAGCTGAGGTTTGATGCCCCGGGTTCAGTCAACAAGCTGGATCGCGCTACCCTGCTCTCGCTGAGCGAAGCGATCGCCACATTACAGCAACAAGCCGATTTGAAGGGTCTGATCCTCACCTCCGGCAAAGACGCCTTTATCGTCGGCGCCGACATCACCGAATTCCTGGAACTGTTCGATCTGCCGCAAGAAGAGCTGCTCGGCTGGCTGAAGAAAGCCAACGACATCTTCAGCGCCATCGAAGATCTGCCGGTGCCGACCCTGTCCGCCATCAAGGGCCACGCCCTGGGCGGCGGCTGCGAGACCATACTCTCCACCGATTTCCGTCTGGCTGACACCACTGCCAGGATCGGCCTGCCCGAGACCAAACTCGGCATCATGCCGGGCTTTGGCGGCACAGTCCGTCTGCCGCGCCTTATCGGCGCCGACAACGCCCTGGAGTGGATCACCACAGGCAAGGATTACCGTGCCGATGACGCCCTCAAGGTAGGTGCCATCGACGCCGTGGTCGCCCCCGCAGCGCTGCAGAGCGCCGCCCTGCAGATGATGAGAGACGCCATCGCCGGCAAGCTGGACTGGCAGGGCCGTCGCGCCGCCAAGAAGGCCCCACTGCGCCTCTCCAAGCTGGAAGCCATGATGAGCTTCACCACAGCTGCCGGCATGGTTGCCGCCGTAGCGGGCAAGCACTATCCGGCGCCCATGACAGCAGTCAAAACCGTCGAGGCCGCCGCCGGCATGAGCCGCGACGAGGCGCTCAACGTCGAGGCGCAAGGCTTCATCAAGCTGGCCAAGACCGACGTGGCCAAGGCGCTGGTCGGCATCTTCCTGAACGATCAGCACATCAAGGCGCTGGCCAAGAAGGCGGCCAAGCAGGCAGCCAAGGCCACCAGCCACGCCGCCGTACTGGGTGCCGGCATCATGGGGGGCGGCATCGCCTACCAGTCCGCCAGCAAGGGCATTCCGGCGGTGATGAAGGACATCAACGAGAAGGCGCTGGCGCTTGGCATGGGCGAAGCCACCAAGCTGCTCAACGGCCAGCTCGAGAAGGGCCGCATCGACGGCATCAAGATGGGCCAGGTGCTCTCCGCCATCACCCCGACCCTCAGCTATGACAGCGTCAAGCACGTGGATCTGGTGGTCGAAGCCGTAGTCGAGAATCCCAAGGTGAAGGCCGCCGTGCTGGGTGAAGTGGAAGCCGTTATCGGCGACGACGCCGTGCTCGCCAGCAACACCTCCACCATTCCCATCTCCCTGCTGGCCAAGGGGCTGAAGCGCCCGCAGAATTTCTGCGGCATGCACTTCTTCAACCCGGTGCACCGCATGCCCCTGGTGGAGATCATCCGCGGCGAGCAGACGTCGGACGACACCATCAACCGCGTGGTGGCCTATGCCGCCGCCATGGGCAAGTCCCCGGTGGTGGTCAACGACTGCCCGGGCTTCTTCGTCAACCGCGTGCTGTTCCCCTACTTCTTCGGCTTCAACCAGCTGGTCGCCGATGGCGCCGACTTCGCCGCGGTCGACAAGGTGATGGAGAAAGAGTTCGGCTGGCCCATGGGCCCAGCCTACCTGCTGGACGTGGTCGGCATCGACACCGGTCACCATGCCGGTGACGTCATGGCGCAGGGTTTCCCGGCGCGCATGAGCAAGACCAGCCGCACCGCCATCGATGTGATGTATGACGCCAGCCGCTTCGGTCAGAAGAATGGCAAGGGCTTCTACGCCTACGAGCAGGACAAGAAGGGCAAGCCGAAGAAGGTGGCCGATGTGGCCGCTTACGAGCTGCTGGCCCCCATTGCCAAGCCGAAACAGGATTACGACAAGGACGCCATCATCGCCCGCATGATGATCCCCATGATCAACGAAGTGGTGCTCTGCCTGGAGGAAGGCATAGTCGCCACCCCGGCGGAAGCGGACATCGCGCTGGTCTATGGGCTGGGCTTCCCTCCCTTCCGTGGTGGCGTGTTCCGCTATCTGGACACCATAGGTCTGGATCGTTACGTGGCCATGGCCGACCAGTATGCCGATCTGGGCCCGCTCTACCGCGTCAGCGACAAGCTGCGTGCAATGGCCGCCCAGGGCAAAACCTTCTACTGATTGCGGAGAGGAGATCCATTCATGAAAGACGTAGTCATTGTCGACTGTATCCGGACCCCCATGGGCCGGTCCAAGGGCGGCGCCTTCCGCAACGTGCGTGCAGAAGATCTGTCCGCGCACCTGATGAGCTCCATCCTGCTGCGCAACCCCAACCTCGATCCGAACGAGATCGAGGATATCTACTGGGGCTGCGTGCAGCAGACCCTGGAGCAGGGTTTCAACATAGCCCGCAACGCCGCCCTGCTGGCCGGTATTCCCAAGCAGGTCGGCGCCGTCACCGTCAACCGGCTGTGCGGCTCCAGCATGCAGGCGCTGCACGATGCCTCCCGCGCCATCCAGGTGGGTGACGGGGACATCTTCATCATCGGCGGCGTCGAGCACATGGGTCACGTGCCCATGAGCCACGGCGTCGACTTCCACCCCGGCATGGCCAAAACGGTGGCCAAGGCCTCCGGCATGATGGGGCTGACCGCCGAGATGCTGGGCAAGCTGCACGGCATCAGCCGTCAGCAGCAGGACGAGTTTGCCGCCCGCTCCCACCGCCGCGCCCATGCCGCCACCCTGGAAGGACGCTTCGCCAGGGAGATCGTCGGGCTGGAAGGCCATGACGCCAGCGGCGCCCGCTTCTTCTACGACTACGACGAGGTGATCCGGCCTGAGACCACGGTCGAGACCCTGGGCCAGCTGCGCCCGGTGTTCGACCCGGTCAACGGCACCGTCACCGCCGGCACCTCCTCGGCCCTGTCCGACGGCGCCGCCGCCATGCTGGTGATGAGCGCGGATCGGGCCAAGGCGCTGGGGCTGACCCCCCGTGCCAGGGTACGAGCCATGGCCATCGCCGGCTGCGACGCCGCCATCATGGGTTACGGCCCGGTGCCCGCCACCCAGAAGGCGCTCAAGCGGGCCGGTCTGACCGTCGGCGACATCGACCTGTTCGAGTTGAACGAGGCCTTCGCCGCCCAGTCCCTGCCCTGCGTCAAGGATCTGGGGCTGCAGGATCTGGTGGACGAGAAGGTGAACCTGAACGGCGGTGCCATCGCCCTGGGCCACCCGCTCGGCTGCTCCGGTGCCCGCATCTCCACCACCCTGATCAACCTGATGGAAGAGAAGGATGCCACGCTAGGGGTCGCGACCATGTGTATCGGTCTGGGCCAGGGCATCGCCACCGTGTTCGAGCGGGTGTGATGAACTGAACGTCGCTGATCCGGCCATCTCGGCTAGATCAGGGTATCGCCCGCACTCGTGGGTGAGGGCGATACCGAATTGTCTGCTGTGGGGTCGGCCTGACCGACCCGTCATCGAGTCTGTGGAGATCGCCACACGGGGTGATCTCTTACCGTCGGAATCTGCGTGTTGGCCGCCCCGTTTGGGTCGGCCTTTTTTCTTCTCAACCCCGGATCTGGGGCTATATTGCCCATAACCTCACATTAGGAGGGGGGCTTGCTTGCTTTTTGCCCCCTCGACAGGTTCAATCTGCACAAAAAAATGGGTGGATGCACATACATATGTCAACGAGCAAACAATTGCTGATCGTCGACGACGACCAAGAGATCCGCGAGCTGCTCAATGAATACCTGAGCCGGGCCGGCTTTCAGGTATTGACGGCGGCAGGGGGCGACGAGATGCGTCAGCAACTCGCCCAGCACAGCCCGGACCTGATCATTCTGGACATCATGATGCCCGGCGACGACGGCTTTACCCTCTGCCAGCAGATCCGTCGCGACTCTCAGGTGCCCATCATCATGCTGACCGCCGCCTCCGATGAGGCGGATCGGGTGATCGGCCTCGAACTCGGCGCCGATGACTACATCGCCAAGCCGTTCAGCCCGCGCGAGCTGCAGGCCCGCATCAAGGCGCTGCTGCGCCGGGCCGAATTCCGCCAGCCGGAAAAAGAGAAGGAGCCGAGCCGTCGCCTGCGCTTCGCCGACTGGACCCTGGACACCCTGAGCCATCAGCTGACCCACGACGACGGCAGCCTGCTGGATCTCTCCGGCAGCGATGCCCTGCTGCTCGGCATGTTCCTGCAGCAGCCCGGCGTGGTGCTGGACAGAGACACCATCTCGGATGCCACCCGTGGCCGCGAGAGCCTGCCGATGGAGCGCGGCATCGACGTGCAGATCAGTCGCCTGCGCCAGAAGCTCGGTGACAACGGCAAGAGCCCGCGCATCATCAAGACCATACGGGGCAGCGGCTACATGCTGATCGCCGAAGTCCACGAGATCCCATGAAAGACCAGACGTTCTGGCAGGCGCAGCGCCATAGCAGCGGCTACCCGCTGATCGACAAGAGGCACGAGATCCCATGAAAAGCCGGCGGTTCTGGCAGGCGCTGGTGCCCCGCTCCCTGCTGTCGCGGATGCTGTTGCTGTTGCTGCTCGCCATCCTGCTCTCCCAGACCATACTCACCGGCATCTGGATGCAGCAGATCCAGAAGCGGGAGCTGGAAGGCATGCTCAGCACCACCCGCAACCTGGCGCTGTCGGCCGCCTCCACAGTCAACTTCTTCAAGTCCCTGCCGCTGCAGTACCGCCATATCGCGCTGGACCAGCTGCGCAACATGGGGGGCAGCCGCTTCTTCGTGTCGCTGAACGAGGAGGAGATCCACATCAGCGCCATCCCGGACAGCGAGCGCAAGACGCTGGTGCTGAAGGAGGTGGAGGAGGTGCTCGCCCGCAAGCTCTCCGACGCCATGGCCATCAAGGTGGACTTCTCCCGTCCGGAAGAGCTGCACGTCTTCAACAACGACACCCTGCTGGCGGATCTGCCCTCCTCCTGGGCCCGCTACACCCTCTCCCTCGAACCCATCAATCCCCCGGTGCTGGTGACCCAGATCGAGATAGAGCCGGGGGAGTGGCTCTACCTGGCGGCCCTGTTGCCCGCCCCCTACATGACGCTCGACGATACCGTGATGCCGAGCAACCAGGTACGCTTCATCGCCCTGATGACGGTGTTCCTCTGCTTCTTCACCTTCCTGCTGGTGCGCTGGCAGACCCGGCCCCTGCGCCGGCTCGCCAAGGCGGCGGTCAATCTCGGCAAGGACATCGACCAGCCCCCCCTCAAGGAGGAAGGGGCCTCCGAGATAGTGGCGGCAACCCGCGCCTTCAACATCATGCAGCAGCGTATCCGCCGCTTCATCGATGACAGGGAGCGACTGTTCAGCTCCATCTCCCACGATCTCAAGACCCCCATCACCCGGCTGCGGCTGCGGGTCGAGCTGCTCGACAACGAGACCCAGATCGGCAAGTTCAACAAGGATCTCGACGAGCTGGAGCTGATGGTGAAAGGGGCGCTGCAGACGGTCAAGGAGACCGACATTCACGAGAACCTCGAGCAGATCGACGTCAACGCCCTGCTGGAGCAGATGGCGGAGTCCATGAACCTGCACCAGGACCTGCTCATCATCGAGGGGCACTGCAAGTGGCCCTACCGCGGCAAGTTGCTGGCACTCAAGCGCTGCATCGGCAACCTGGTGGACAATGGCATCAAGTACGGCCAGCGCGTGCGCATCATCGTCATGGATGACGAGGAGATGCTGATCCTGTTCATCATGGACGAGGGTCAGGGCCTGCCGGAAGATCAGCTCGAACGCATCTTCGAGCCCTATTACCGCTTGAGCACGGACGCTGCCGGCACCGGCCTCGGCCTCGGCATCGCCCGCAACATCGCCCACGCCCACGGCGGCGATCTGGTGCTGGAAAATCGCCCCCAGGGTGGCCTGCAGGCCACCCTCTCCCTACCAAGGCAGTAACCTTATGAAGTGGTTGTCTTTTTCTGTCATTGCCCTGTTGTCCCTTCCCGTCGGTGCCGCTCAGGTGGAGGTGTTGCACTGGTGGACCTCCGGCGGCGAGGCCAAGGCGGTAGAGGTGCTCAAGTCGGAGTGGGCCGAGCGCGGCAACCAGTGGAACGACTTCGCGGTGCAGGGGGGCGGCGGCAAGAGTGCCATGACGGTGCTCAAGAGCCGGGCACTGGCGGCCAATCCACCGGAGGCGGCCCACCTCAAGGGCTATGAATTGCACGAGTGGGCCGGGCTCGGCTTCCTGCGCGACCTCAGCCCCATGGCCGAACACCTCGGCTGGTACCCGCAGCTCTCCCCCATGGTGCGCGAAACCCTCAGCCAGAACGGCGCCCTGATGGCGGTGCCGACCGGCATCCACAGAGTCAACTGGCTGTGGCTCAACCGCAAGGTGTTCGAGCGGCTGGGACTGCAACCGCCGACCGACTGGAAACAGTTCATGGCGGTGGCGGAGAAGATCAAGGCCGAGGGGGTGGCACCGCTCGCCATCGGCAACGAGCCCTGGCAGCTGGCGGTACTGTTCGAAACGGTAGCGCTGGGGGAAGGGGGCAAGGCCTTCTATCGCAAGGCCTTCCTGGAGCAGGACGAGGCCACCCTGACCGGGCCCGACATGGTGCGGGTGCTGACCCGCTTCCGCCAGTTGCGTGGCTTTGTGCCCGAGAAATACGCCGGGCTGAAGTGGCACCAGGCCACCAACCTGCTGGAGAGCGGCGGCGCCGCCATGCAGATCATGGGGGACTGGGTGAAGGGGGAGCTGAGTGCCGGCAACTACCGACCCGGGGAGGACATCGAATGCCTGCCGAGCCCGGGCAGCCAGGGCCTGTTCAGTTACAACCTGGACTCCATCGCCATGTTCAAGCAGCGGGATCCCGCCCAGCTTCAGGCCCAGGGCGAGCTGGCCCAGTTGCTGATGACGCCGAAGTTCCAGGAGGAGTTCAACCGGGTGAAGGGCTCCATCCCCGCGCTCACCAAGCCGGACATGAGCAAGTTCGATCGCTGCGCCATCCGCTCCTATCAGGACTTCCAGCTGGCGGAGCGAGACGGCAACCTGCTGCCCAGCATGGCGGAGGGGATGGCCGTGCCGACCAACATGCGCCAGGCGATCATGGATGTGCTGAGCAGCTTCTTCAACGACACCCGGGCCAACCCCGAGCAAACGGCGCTGCAACTGGAGCGCGCCATGCGCTCGACCCGCTCCGGCGCCGAGCAGAAATAACAAAGGCGGAACCAGTCCGCCTTTGGGTCATCGAAGCCTGAATGTTCAAGAGCGATCGTTCTCGTCTTCGTCCTCGTCGTAGTAGTCGCTGAGCTCGATCCAGAGCCCCAGCCCTATCATCACCATGGACCCGAACCAGGTGCCGGTGTTTCCGATCGGACTGCCCAGCACTATCATGGCGAAAGACAGGAACCCCATGCCTGCGTAGGCTTGTAATCTGCCGTAGGAGACCTGCATATTCACACCTCCTTGTTGAATATGATTCAATTTTTATATTACTCATCGGGCAGGAGCTGGATAGGGTCAGATCACACTTTGGTTACATATGCTGCATAGCAGCCCTATTATTTGATTATTTTTTCGCCTTTAGTATCATTGGCAGCTGAATTGGTTGAAGGTTGATTATTGATGAGTGCTTTATTCTGCGACGCAACTCATGAGTTGGACGCAATCGGGCTTCGTTGCCCCGAACCCGTGACGATAGCGCGCAAGAAAGTGCGGCTGAAGGTTGATTATTAATGACTACTTTATTCTGCGATGCGACTCACGAGTTGGACGCAATCGGGCTTCGTTGCCCCGAACCCGTGACGATAGCGCGCAAGAAAGTGCGGCTGAAGGTTGATTATTAATGACTACTTTATTCTGCGATGCGACTCACGAGCTGGACGCAATCGGGCTTCGTTGCCCCGAACCCGTGACGATAGCGCGCAAGAAAGTGTGGCTGAAGGTTGATTATTGATGAGTGCTTTATTCTGCGACGCAACTCACGAGTTGGACGCAATCGGGCTTCGTTGCCCGGAACCCGTGACGATAGCGCGCAAGAAAGTGCGGCTGAAGGTTGATTATTAATGAGTAATTTATTCTGCAACGCAACTCATGAGTTGGACGCAATCGGGCTTCGTTGCCCCGAACCCGTGACGATAGCGCGCAAGAAAGTGTGGCTGAAGGTTGATTATTAATGAGTAATTTATTCTGCGACGCAACTCATGAGTTGGACGCAATTGGGCTTCGTTGCCCGGAACCCGTGATGATGGTGCGCAAGAAAGTGCGGCTGATGGCCGAGGGGGAGACCCTGCTGGTCAGCGCCGACGATCCCTCCACCACCCGCGACATTCCCAGTTTCTGCCGTTTCATGGATCACACCCTGATCGCCAGCGAAATCGAGCAGGCTCCTTACCGCTATCTGATCCGCAAGGGTCAATGATCCCCATGCAGGAAGAGTCCATGACAGCCATTACCCGAATCGGCACCACCCAGCGTTGGTCAGATGTGGTCATCCACAACGGCACCCTCTATGTGGTTGAAGTCCCCGCCACGGATGAAGCCGACATTCACCAGCAGACCCGCGAGGTGTTGACCAGCCTGCAGCGCCTGCTGGAAGCCAACGGCTCCGGGGTCGACAAGATACTGATGGCCAACATCTATCTGAAAGACATCGGCGATATCGCCGCCTTCAATGCCCAGTGGGATGCCTGGCTCCCGGCGGGCACGGCCCCGGTACGCGCCTGCGTGCAGGCTCGCCTCGCCCACGAGGACTACAAGGTCGAGGTGCAACTGACCGCGGCGGTCTGAGCCGCCCGCCCAGCCTGAGATAGCAAAAGGCCCCGCCAGATTGGCGGGGCCTTTTCGTTACCGGCAACCGGGCGACTTAGGCAGTCGGGGTCAGGGTAATGGTCACACGACGGTTCTGGGCCTTGCCGGCGGCGGTGCTGTTGGTGGCGACCGGTTGATCCGGGCCCACACCACTGGTGGCGATGCGGCTACCGGTCACGCCCTGGCCGATCAGCTGGGCGGCGACGGCGTCGGCGCGCTGGGCGGAGAGCTTCATGTTCAGCTCGCGGGAGCCGGTGCTGTCGGTGTGACCGACCACGTTAAGACGGGTCTTGTCGAACTCGGCAACCACCATGGCCACGCCGGACAGGGTGTTGGCACCGGCCGCCTTCAACTGGGCGCTTGAGCTGTCGAAGGTGACGTTGTTCGGCATGTTGAGGATCAGCTGATCACCGTTGCGGGTCACGCTGACGCCGGTGCCTTGCAGCTTCTCGCGCAGCTTGGCTTCCTGCACGTCCATGTAGTAGCCGATGCCACCACCCAGCGCCGCGCCGGCGGCGACGCCGGTCAAAATACCCTTCTTGCGATCACCCTTGCTGGATGACAGTGCCCCCACGGCGGCGCCGGTGGCGGCACCGGCCAGTGCACCCCAGGCGCCCTTGGAGGTCTGGGATTCGCCGGTATAGGGATTGGTGGTACAGCCGGTCATGGCGACGGTCAGGGCAAGTGCTGGAACGAGTTTCTTGAAATGCATGGGAAAAAACCTCTGAAAAAACGACTCAAGCCGAACAGTCGCGCATTCTACCTCAGAGGAACGCCAGAGTGTGACGCGCATGCGTCACCGAGATGAACAAGGGGGCCGAAGCCCCCCTGTTCATCAATCCCATCGCCTGCCCACGAGGGCAGCGAATCAATATTTGATGTCGCGGGCCTGGTCGCGCCCTTCCTGCTTGTTGTCGCGGTGTTCTTGGCGGCAATCGGCATTGCCCACCAAACCATTGCGGCAATCTTGCTTGGCGTCGCGGGAATCCTGGCGAGTGTCCTGGCGTACATCGCGAGCCTGACGGCGCTCTTGTGCCTGCTTGGTGGCCTGCGCAGGCAGGGCAGTCAACAAGACGGTGGCGGCAAGCAGCATGAATACGGACTTCTTCATGGTGACTCCTAAAGTGATTGAAACGCAGCGGATCGGCGTCTCTCAATTATACACGGGGCCCGGCGTTGGGCTGGCAAGCCCTGACTATCAATATTTGACGTCACGAGCCTCGTCACGGTTTTCTTGTTTGTTGTCGCGGTTGTCCTGACGACAATCAGCGTTGCCAACCACGCCCTCACGGCACTCCTGCTTGGCGTCACGGGATTCCTGACGACCGTCCTGGCGGATGTCACGGGCATCCTGACGCTGCTCACCCTGATTGGTGGCTTGAGCCGGCACGGCGGCGAACAGGGTGCAAGCGGTCAGCAGGGTGGCGCTCAGGCGAGAGATAGAAATAGTCATGGGGACTCCAATAAATAAGGGTTAATGGCAGGGGGAACGATCCCATCCCGGCCTCAATATTTGATATCGCGTGCCGCTTCGCGCGCATCTTGCTTGTGGTGGCGATGCTCCTGGCGGCAATCGGCGTTGCCAAGGAACTCTTCCTGACGACAGTCGCGCTTCTGTTCGCGAGACTCCTGACGGACTGCCTGGCGCAGATCCCGCGCGTCGCGACGCTGCTGGGCTTGTTCGGTGGCCTGAGCCGGCAGGGCTACCAACAGGGAACAACCAGCCAGCAGGGCAGACAGCAGCGCGCTACGGGCATTATGAGGAGTGACAGCGTTCATATTGAGGCTCCCTGGTTATTCGGGCTGAGGTTGCTGCGGTCCTGGGCGGTGGATCAGTATTTGACGTCGCGGCTCTTCTCACGAGCCCCTTGCTTGACGTCATGCTTGTCCTGACGGCATTCGATGTTGTTCTTCTGATCGGCCTCGCGGCAGTCCTGCGTAGCCTCACGGACTTCGGGACGCACCTCCTGACGCACGTCGCGGGAATCCTGGCGATCGGCCGCCTGGGCAGGCAAGGTCGCCAGCAGGGAACAACCCGCCAGGATCAGGGTGCCGAGGGTACGGTGACGAAATGAGTTCAGTGACATAGGTAAATCCTCGTGATGAATGTCCCAATTTTGAGCAGCAGTTACTGTATGCCGGCTGTACCGAGCGCCGAAAAACGGACCCCTGGTCCTGCTGGCAGGGGGCCTGACAGGGGCCGGCGACGAGATGATCATTCACCAAGCCCAAGGCCCGCATGGAGGCGCAGCAGCCAGGGCTGCCAACCAAGGTAAGACAGAGCCGCTTGAGCGCTTTCACCATTGCGTCAGATCCTGGCGAGATGGCAGGCCAGAAAGGAAGAAGGGAGGCTGCTGGCCTCCCTTCTTCTTCCACTCCCGATTTAGCCTTGCTGACAGGCGACGTGACAGGGGCAGATGACGAGATGATCGTTCACCATGCCCACCGCCTGCATGAAGGCGTAGCAGATGGTACTGCCGACGAAGGTAAAACCGAGCTTCTTGAGGGCCTTGGCCATGGCATCCGACTCCGGCGAGGTAGCCGGGATATCGCCGTTGCCCTGCCGCTGATTGACGATGGGGACGCCGCCGACGAAGCCCCACAGATAGTCCGCGAAGTCGATGCCCTGCGCCTCCAGTGCCAGATAGGCGCGAGCGTTTTTGATGATCGACTGCACCTTGAGGCGATTGCGGATGATGCCTTTGTCCTGCATCAGCCGCGCCACATCCTGCTCGTCGAACCGGACAATGAGGGTGGGATCGAAGCCGGCATAGGCGCGGTAGTAACTGTCGGTGCGTTTGAGAATGGTGATCCAGGAGAGCCCCGCCTGCTGGCCATCGAGGCAGAGCTTGGCAAACAACTCGCGCGGATCACGCACCGGCCGCCCCCACTGCTTGTCATGGTATTCGATATATTCCGGGTCCCTGGTCACCCAGGCGCAGCGCAGTTCCATTCCTCGTCTCCTGTTATTTTTCTCTGTCCGACTCTCTGTCCGACAAGGGGATTTCATCGGCGACATGACAGGGCTTTCATCCCGGGCCGACCAGGCCCGGCGCAGCGCCACCCCATGAATCCCCTACAATTTCGCCTATTATCCGACCATGCCAGACGGTATACTCCTTCGGTTCACATTCAGCAAATCTTGCTCTGATTTCACTTCGCGCGAAAAACACTATGCAAAAATTCGATGTCAAAACCTTTCAGGGCCTGATCCTGCAGCTGCAGGACTATTGGTCCCGCCAGGGCTGTACCATCATTCAGCCGCTGGATATGGAAGTGGGTGCCGGTACCTCCCACCCCATGACCTGCCTGCGCGCCCTGGGCCCGGAGCCCATCGCCTGCGCCTACGTGCAACCGTCCCGCCGTCCCACCGACGGCCGCTACGGTGAGAACCCGAACCGCCTGCAGCACTATTACCAGTTCCAGGTGATCATCAAGCCTTCCCCCGACAACATTCAGGAACTCTACCTCGGCTCTTTGAAAGAGCTGGGCATGGATCCCGAGATCCACGACATCCGCTTCGTGGAAGACAACTGGGAAAACCCGACTCTGGGCGCCTGGGGTCTGGGCTGGGAAGTCTGGCTCAACGGCATGGAAGTGACTCAGTTCACCTACTTCCAGCAGGTTGGCGGCCTGGAGTGCAAGCCGGTGACCGGCGAGATCACCTATGGTCTCGAGCGTCTGGCCATGTACATCCAGGGCGTGGACAGCGTCTATGACCTGGTCTGGTCTGATGGCCCCCTGGGCAAGACCACCTACGGCGACGTCTTCCACCAGAACGAGGTGGAGCAATCCACCTACAACTTCGAGCACGCCGACGTGGACTTCCTGTTCCACTGCTTCGAGCAGTACGAGAAGGAAGCCCAGCACCTGCTGGCGCTGGAAAAACCGCTGCCCCTGCCCGCCTACGAGCGCATTCTGAAAGCCGCCCACTCCTTCAACCTGCTGGATGCCCGCAAGGCCATCTCGGTCACCGAGCGTCAGCGCTACATACTGCGCATTCGCACCCTGACCAAGGCCGTGGCCGAGGCTTACTACGCCTCCCGCGAAGCGCTGGGCTTCCCCATGTGCAAGCGTGGCAACAACGAGCAGCAAGGTTAAGGAACGGACATGGCACAACATACATTTCTGGTAGAGATCGGCACCGCCGAGCTGCCACCCAAGGCCCTTCGCTCCCTGGCCGAAGCCTTTGCCGACAACTTCAAGGCCGAGCTGACCAAGGCCGATCTGGCCTTCGGCGACGTCGAGTGGTTCGCCTCACCGCGCCGTCTGGCGCTGAAGGTGAGTGAGCTGGCCGGCGAGCAGCCGAGCAAGAGCGTCGAGAAGCGCGGCCCGGCCGTCTCCCAGGCGTTCGATGCCGATGGCAAGCCGACCAAGGCCGCCGAAGGCTGGGCCCGTGGCAACGGCATCACGGTCGAACAGGCCGAGCGGCTGGTCACCGACAAGGGTGAGTGGCTGGTCCACACCGCCAAGGTTGAAGGTCGTCCGGCGCGCGAGCTGCTGGGTGAGCTTGTAGCTTCATCTCTGGCCAAGCTGCCCATTCCCAAGATGATGCGCTGGGGCGACAAGACCATCCAGTTCGTGCGTCCGGTGTTCACCGTGACCCTGCTGCTGGACGGCGATCTGGTGCCCGCCACCATCCTGGGGATCGACTCCGCCCGCACCATCCGCGGTCACCGCTTTATGGGCGAGCCCGAATTCCAAATCGACAACGCCGGCCAATACCCGCAGATCCTGCTGGAAAAAGGCAAGGTAGTAGCCGACTTTATGGTGCGCAAGGCCAAGATCAAGGCTGACGTCGAAGCGGCCGCCGCCGCCTTCGGTGGCGTCGCCGATCTGGACGACGCCCTGCTGGAAGAAGTCACCGCCCTGGTCGAATGGCCTGTGGTGCTGACCGCCAACTTCGAAGAGAAGTTCCTGGCGGTACCGGCCGAGGCGCTGGTGCACACCATGAAGGGTGACCAGAAGTACTTCCCGGTCTACGACAAGAGCGGCAAGCTGCTGCCGAAGTTCATCTTCGTCACCAACATCGAGTCGAAAGACCCGAGCCAGATCATCAGCGGCAACGAGAAGGTGGTGCGCCCCCGTCTGTCTGACGCCGAGTTCTTCTTCAAGACCGACCTCAAGCAGAGCCTGGCCTCCCGCCTGCCGCGCCTCGAAACCGTGCTGTTCCAGCAACAGCTCGGCACCGTCAAGGCCAAGGTCGAGCGCATCGAGACCGTCGCCGGCTTTATCGCCGAGCGCATCGGTGCCAACGTGGCTCAGGCCAAGCGTGCCGGCCTGCTCTCCAAGTGCGATCTCATGACCAACATGGTCGGCGAGTTCGCCAGCACCCAGGGTGTCATGGGGATGCACTACGCCCGTCACGACGGCGAAGACGAAGTGGTGGCCGTGGCCCTGAACGAGCAGTACATGCCGCGCTTCGCCGGTGATGCCCTGCCGTCCGCGCTGGAAGCCTGCGCCGTGGCGCTGGCGGACAAGCTCGACACCCTGGCCGGTATCTTCGGCATCGGCATGCTGCCGAAGGGTGACAAGGATCCCTTCGCCCTGCGTCGCGCCGCCATCGGTGCCCTGCGCATCATGACCGAGAAGCAGCTGGATCTGGATCTGGTCGAACTGGTGGAAGAAGCCGTTCGCGTCTACGGCGACAAGCTGACCAACAAAACCGTCGTCACCGACGTGGTCGACTTCATGCTGGGCCGCTTCCGCGCCGCCTATCAGGACGAAGGCATAGGTGCCGACGTGGTGCTGGCCGTGCTGGCCCGCCGCCCGACCCGTCCGCTGGACTTCGATCGCCGCGTCAAGGCCGTCAGCCACTTCCGCAGCCTGGATGCTGCCCTGGCCCTGGCTGCCGCCAACAAGCGCGTCAGCAACATCCTGGCCAAGGTCGAAGGCGAGCTGCCGACTGCCGTCAAACCGGAACTGCTGGTCGATGCCGCCGAGAAGGCGCTGGCCACCCAGGTTGCTGCACTGCAAGCCGAACTGGCACCGCTGTTCGCGGCCGGTGACTATCAGGCTGCCCTCACCCGTTTGGCCGCCCTGCGCGAGCCGGTCGACACCTTCTTCAACGAGGTGATGGTGATGGCCGACGACGAAGCCCTCAAGGCCAACCGTCTGGCGCTGCTGAACAACCTGCGCAACCTGTTCCTGCAAGTGGCGGATATCTCGCTGCTGCAGTGATTGAGGTTTGTTGGCTAGATCAAAAAACGGCGCCTTTAGGGCGCCTTTTTTATCCCAAACGAATCCAGATATTTTTATTAGTTATGCTATTGATCACAAAACGTCTCCATACAAACCTATAAAGTAACAATTATATTTTTAGCTCTCGTTACAACCATGAACAATCAGACGATTTTTAAAGTACTTCTATACATACTATCTCTATGGTTGCTATTCATGTCTCTTGCGATAATGTCCTTTGATCTCAGTTTCTTGGAAAGAATATGGACATTAATATCCGAATGTAAAAATGAATTTACAATAAAAACGTTCAAAGTACGGAACTTTGTTTTTTTGGTAAGTGTCTTCTTTATACTTATTGGCTTTCTAATTTTCTTTGTTCTAGTAAATTCTGTATCTGGAGGTTGGTCAGTAGCTTGTAGCATTACAGATATACAAAATGAAAGCCATGAACATCTAGAATTCTTAACAACATATATAATGCCGCTTGTGTTTACCGATGTGAATACAAAAAGAACTATTTTTAATTTGTTTCTGATGATTTTTGTTATAGGAATCATTTATATAAAAACAAATAGATTCTATTCAAATCCATCACTCGCTGTTCTTGGATTCAGATTATATAGACTAAAAATATCAGATCGAGGAGAAAAGGACTGTGTAGTTATTTGCCATGGAGATCTTTCCTCATCAGATAAAATCAAATACATAAAAATTGATGAAAATACTTTCTTTATCAAAAAAATATAATGGATTGATACTATTATGTTCCAGAGCGTAGAGACAATAATAAAATCTAAGCATATTTCAGGTGAAGCATTCTTCGTTATGAGTGATGCACAGTCAGAGATATATCGAGTAAACTTAGAACCTACTGCTGAAAGCAACATGACAATTGAGTTTTGTAACACGCTAACCTCTGTTGTCATTAAACCAAACAGCGGTAAAACTAATGTCCCACTTGTTTCTACTCTATTAGAGCGAGACAAGCAGGTGTTTGAATATGATCATGCCAAGATAAACCATATGCCTCCTGAGTTTTCAAGAATGCAGGATGTTTTGTCTAACGGGATAAATTCTAAAATAAATTCTTTCGATTTTACTAAAGATAACTTAGCTCAAGTTAAGGGTGTTATATACCATCTATGTGATGGAAACGGAAACAGCGTTGTTTTATACCAACACAAATATCCAGTCTCACTGCATAAAAAGACTAAGCTATCGTACTGGAGTTTAAATGGAAGGACTCTTGATAGAGTTACGAATGACAGCATTGATATTAACAACACAATAGATTTCTTTTATTTTAACAAAGTTTTCTACGTAATTAATGTGAATCTATTAGAAAGATTTTATGGTCTTGAGGCAGTTATAGATAATCTGGCGAAAAAAGCGACCCCGTTGGTTCTATCTCTAAATATAATTGATCAGAGTGGTATGGCAAAGCCTAATAATATTTTTGATGACATGCATAAGGATCGTCGATTTATGAAAACATTAGCGATGGTAGCTCAGGGTACCATTGTACAAAAAGGTATTGATATTTCTCAAATAGAGAAAGTGATGTCTAACTTCCCAATATTCCAACGTAAATTAATGATTAATAACAACCTTATTGTTTTAAAAACGAAGGAACAGAAGCGATATTTTATCCGCTTGCTAAACAATGAAGCTTCATTTGCTGCTCTGGACAATTCACCATTTCTTGCTGTAGAGAAGGACTCGGCAAACTAAAAATATGGAGGTCGGTAGTTTAGATTAGTGAAGCACAATAGGACATGATAGCGGACATATATAATTCAGTGTTAACGGGGTAGGGGCACTAATATAGAAACTTACCCCAAGTGAGTACGTAGACCTGCAGCCCCGATGACTTGCATTGGCACCATGATGCTCCATGGGTATTGAACCGGTGACAAGGAACGATGATTTTCCACCCTCTGATTCAGCTCCAGTCAATATCAAAAACCCATGCGCTGATATAATGTTGCCTTATGTATCATGAGTTCGATGCTAATAGTGCCTAGTCAGCACTATCGTTCAATTCAAAAGGGTGATACATCTCAAAAAAACAGATAATACCGCTATTCAGTTGGCGATTTTTATTTGACAAGAAACATTAATATCAAAGCTGACACAATAAATAAACATATTGGCCATATCTGCAATCTGTATCACGTTAAAGGACATCTGTATGAAGCGTCACCTTGTCGTGCTTGGCACCATGCTCGTACTGAGCGCCTGCTCTTCGACTCCCGACAGTGAATATATGAAAGAGGGCGCCTCCGAGGCCCAGAGAACGGATGCCCTGTCCGAATGCCAATATCAGGTGAAGCTCAACAAGATCGAGGATGAGGAGCAGGAAGAGTTGATCAACCTGTGCATGCAAGGCAAAGGCTTCCGCCTGACCGCCATCGAGTAATCCGCTGCCGCGATCACCGTCTTGTCGCAATAAGAAGCCCCCATGATGACCATCATCGGGGCTTTTTTCCATCAGGCTTGAGGGTGACCACTGCCAGCCAAATCTGTATACCCGCCTTTTCCGTGTACAATCCCTCACTCGTTCCAGCCTCTTTGACCCGACGGCGACCCCATGAACCGTACGCCCCTGTTGTTGATGATCTGCACCACCCTGTTGGCGGCCGCCGGCTGGTTCTTCTCCAAGGAGGCGATCCGCGAACTGCCCCCCGCCGCCTTTATCGGCAGTCGCTTCCTGCTGGCGGCCCTGATCCTGTTGCCCCTTGCCATCTTGTACGAACCCAGGCCCAGCCGCGCCCAGCTGCTGCGTGCCCTGGGTTGCGGCTCCATGCTCGGCCTCAACCTGCTGCTCTGGGTGACCGCCATCAGCCAGAGCGACGCCCTCGGCAGCGGCGCCTTTATCATGAGCGTCGCCACCCTGATGGCGCCACTGGCCGCCTGGGCCGGCTTCAAGACCCGCCCCGGCCGCCACTACTGGACCACACTTCCCCTGGCCGTGGCAGGTCTGCTGCTGCTCTCGAGCGGCACCGACTGGGGCGTCTCCCGCTCCCTGCTCTGGTTCCTGGCCGCCGCCATGGCGCTCGGCACCCAGCTCGCGGTCCATCGCCACTTCGCCCAGTCGATCCCGCCGCGCTGGCTCACCTGCATCCAGCTGGCCATGACGGGCCTGATCGGTACCACGCTGTCCCTGCTGACCGAGAGCTGGCCACCCCTGGTCAGCACCAGCACCTGGGGCTGGTTCGCCGCCAGCGTGCTGCTCGCCACCACCTTGCGCTACCTGCTGCTGACCCTGGCCCTGAGCAAGATGACCACCACCCACGCGGCCCTGTTGATGCTGCTCGAACCCGTCTGGACCCTGATGCTCAGCACCCTCTGCTATGGGGAGGCCCTCGGCGGCGCCAAGCTGGCCGGTGCCGGGCTGGTGCTCGGGGCCCTGGTGCTCTATCAGCTGCCCCTGCTGCGCAGCGGCGCACGGCTGCCGGCGAAGGGGCGCGGCACCGATTAGCCCCTAGGTTCGATTGGCGCAGCATCATCGAATCGATGCCAAGCTATCGCGACGCCGCCCCTTGCAAAGGCTGCGCCATGTCGGGGATGGGCATCGGCGATGGCCGCTGTTAGGGTATGGCCATTCATGTGATAGACGAGCGAGACGTTATGCACCGCAAGACCCTGGCCCTGCTGCTGGCCACCCATCTGTTGGTCGGGGGGATTGGCTTTGCCGCCGGCATCTATCTGCTGCCGATCCTGATAGCGCCACCCGCCCCGAGTGGCGAGCAGGTGGCGGCCAGCCAGGCGCAGGCGACCTATCAAGGCACCTTCAAGCGGGACTTGAAAGACAGCGATCGGCTGCATTGGGGTGAGGGGCGGGTGAGCATAGGGCCGGGCGCCATCAGCCTGATGGGCCAGCTGGCGCCTGGGCCCGACTATCAGCTCTATCTGTCGCCGACCTTCGTGGAGACGGAGGCGGACTTCGCCCGCCTGAAGCCGCAGATGGTACATATCGGGCCGGTGAAGACCTTCGACAACTTTATCGTGCCGCTGCCGACCAATATGGATCCATCTGACTACAACAGCGTGATCATCTGGTGCGAGACGTTCGGACAATTCATTACCGCTGCCCAGTATCAAAAAAACTGATCATGCTGACTAGCGGCGTGACCAGGGCAGCATAAAGCATTAAAACCAACAAAAACGGCGCCCGCAGGCGCCGTTTTGCTATTTCCCCGACTCGATACAGAGGCTGAAAATCATCTTCTTCAGCCGGTATAGGCGGGCAACCAACCCACCATGTTGAGCAGGTGGAAGACGGCGGTCAGCACCCCGAACAGGATCACCAGGGCGATCATCAGCACCCCGCCCGGGGCGCGGAAGCCTTCGCCCTTGTCACCCTGGGCCGAACGCACCTTCCAGGCCAGCAGGGGCGGAATGATGCAGGTCCAGAGGGTGGCCACGGCGCCGGCATAGCCGATGGCGACCAGGAAGCCGAACGGGAACAGCAGGGAGAGCAGCAGCGGCGGCAGGAAGGTCAGGGCCCAGGACTTGGTGCGGCCGCTGCGGTCGTTGTCGAATTTGAACAGATCCGCCAGGTAGTCGAACACCCCGAGCCCCACCCCGATAAAGGAGGAGAGGATGGCCGCCATGGAGAAGGCGTTGAGGGCATTCGCCACCGCCTCGGATTCGATCACCGAGCCCAGCGCGGTGAGCAGGGCATCCACGTTGCCACCCTGCTCGATCACCGGGCCGAAGGCGCTGCGCGGCAGGTTGCCGAACACGCTGGCCAGCCAGATGAGGTAGAAGGCGAGCGCGATCACGGTGCCGCCCAGGATGGCGCGACTGGCGCGGCGCTCCTCGCCGTAGTAGGCGCGCATGGATGACACCGAATGGTGATAACCGAAGGAGGTGAGCGCCACCGGCAGCATCACCAGGGCATAGGGGGCGTAGCTGTGCTCGGCACCGACCCTGTCGAGCAGCAGATCCAGGCGGATGTTCATGGACATGCCCGAGATGCCGAAGGCGAAGCTCAGCCCCATCAGGATCACCAGCAGGATAGAGATGCGGTCCACCGCCCGGGTGGAGTGCCACACCACGAAGGAGAAGCCCAGGGTGAAGAGCACCGAGGCCCACT
The DNA here is from genome assembly GCF_000764655.1 of Aeromonas aquatica. Taxonomy (GTDB): domain Bacteria; phylum Pseudomonadota; class Gammaproteobacteria; order Enterobacterales; family Aeromonadaceae; genus Aeromonas; species Aeromonas aquatica. Next base: position 41,051 of record NZ_JRGL01000162.1, on the reverse strand, counting down.
GGCTGCCGAGCCCGGTCATCCCCTCTATGATGAGGCCCGCCGAGGTGATGTAGGCGTAGAGCAGGATGCCGCCGACGAAATAGACGCTTAAGTTGTTGAGGGCGTTGACCTTGTTCCCCAGCAGATCCCGGGTCACGGTATCGAAGGAGACGCGCAATGGGTAGCCCCGATAGGACTCCAGCAGCATCCAGCCGGAGACGGTCATCACCACCATGGTCAGCGCCACCGCGAGCATGGACCAGAGGGACCAGGCACCCGCCCCCGCACTCGGCAGCCCCAGCATGCCAGCTCCCACGCAGACGCCGGCAATGATGCATGCCCCGCCCACCAACGATGGTTTATGTTCCATTTACTTCCCCAAAGACGATTGTTGATCTGGTCGCGACCGCGGACCGTTGCATCTGCTACGCCGGTTGTCATCGTAAGATCGCGCTCATCTGTACTATCGGCGCCCAGCCGCTTGCTGCTGCGTCGGCGAGGCAAGACGTGGCTGAGGCTAGCTACCGATCCCAACATGGCAGCAGGGCCGCCATTTTGGGGGTGTGACTTTACCCTGCTCACCCCCGGGTATCAAATGTTGGTGTCATTGCCCATGGCGCTATCTCTGGCGAACGGCCCCGTTTGCGGGAAGCGCGGCACTATACTCAAGCCGGTTTTCACGGCAAGGAGCCACCCCATGGACAGGAAGTTCGTCATCAGTGCCCTCTGCTATGCCCTGCTCGGCATGGTGCTCGGCATCTATATGGCCGCCAGCAAGGATCACAGCCAGTTCGTGACCCATGCCCACATCATGCTGGTCGGTTTCGTGGTCTCGTTTATCTATGCGCTCTGCCACCGATTGTGGCTCGGCAACCCAAGCGGGCGGCTGGCATGCATCCAGTTCTACCTGCACCAGCTGGGGGCGCTGGTGATGTCGGTCGGGCTCTACCTGCTCTATGGCCGGCTGTTGCCAGCGGAGCGGCTCGATCCCCTGCTCGCCCTCTCCTCCCTGGCGGTGCTGATCGCCATGGGGATCATGCTGGCGCTGTTTATGCGGCGCCAACCCCTAACGCAGCCATAAGAAAACGGCGCCCGAGGGCGCCGTTTTTTACGATGAGATCTGCCGGGTATCCGACCCCTTATTCGGGGCTGCCATTTAGCAGCAGAAGAGCACGCAATATTCATCTCTGGCGAAATAAATCACTACCGCCACTCTCAATCACATCATTCGCAACCTGGTGAGCAACAGGGCACAGAACAATCCGAGCCCCCGACTGATCATGCCTCTACCAGTTTCTCTTGTTTCTTGCCGCTCGTCTGAACGCCCTGCTCCACCTCTTTCAGCCTGGCGGTAAAGTGGCGCAGCACCGCCGGCTCATAAATAAAGTCGAGCCCCTTCACGTTCCTGGCGTTCTTCTTCACCTCGCCGAAGGCCTCGATGACAAAGTCCATGTGGGTTTGGGTATAAGTCGCGCGCGGTATGGTCAGGCGCAGCAGCTCGGCCGGGCAGGGATGCTGCTTGCCGGTGGCCGGATCACGCCCCAGCAGCAGGGAACCTATCTCCACCGCCCGGATGCCCGCCACCTTGTACAGCTCGCACGCCAGCGCATGGGCCGGGAACTGATCCGCCGGGATATGGGGCAGCAGCTTGCCGGCGTCCACGAAGGCCGCGTGGCCTCCCGCCTGCTGGCACACCACGCCGATGGCCTCCAGGCCATTCACCAGGTACTGCACCTGACCGATGCGGTAGGCCAGCCAGTCCTGGCGCATGCCATCGCGCAGGCCGACCGCGAGCCGCTCCATGGCCCCCCCTTCCAGGCCGCCGTAGGTCGGGAAGCCCTCCTGCACCACGCACAGGGTGCGGCACTCGGTGTAGACGTCCAGCATGCTGTCGTCCTTGAAGCAGAGCAGGCCCCCCATCTGCACCATGGCATCCTTCTTGGCTGACATGGCAAGGCCGTCCGCGTACTGGTAGGACTCCATGGTGATCGCCTCTATGCTCCAGTCCGCGTAGCCGGGCTCGCGCTGCTGGATGAAGTAGGCGTTCTCCGCGAAGCGGGCCGAATCCATGATCACCGGAATGTCGTACTTGCGGGCAATTTCATACACCGCCTTCAGGTTGGCGATGGAGACCGGCTGGCCGCCGGCGGAGTTGCAGGTGATGGTGCTGACGATGTAGGGCACGTTGGCCGGGCCCGCTTCCAGGATGGCCTCCTCCAGCTTGACCAGATCGAAGTTGCCCTTGAAGTCGGCGGTGACCGAGGTATCGAACGCCTCCTTGGTGTAGACGTTTTTCGCCACGCAGCAGTTGATCTGGGTGTGACCCTGGGTGGTGTCGAAGAAGTAGTTGGAGAGCGCCACCATCTTCTTGCGATCCAGCCCCTTCTCCTGCTCCCGCTTCTTGATCAGCACGGGAATGTAGATCTGCTCGGCGCCGCGTCCCTGGTGGGTGGGGATGGTGAGGGAATAGCCGAAGATCTCCTGCACCGCCTGCTGCAGGGCGTAGTAGCTGCGGCTGCCGCTGTAGGCCTCGTCACCGCGCAACATGGCGGCCTGCATGTTCTGGGTGATGGCGCCGGTGCCGCTGTCGGTCAGCAAGTCGATGAACACATCCTCGCTGTCCAGCAGGAAGGGGTTCATACCCGCCCGGACGATGGCCTCGTCCCGGTAGGCACGGGTGGTGCGCTTGACCGGCTCGATGACACGAATACGGAACGGCTCGGGAAGATGCTTGAAGTTTTCCATAATATAAACACCCAACTTTAAATATTCAGGATGAGTCTCATCTCCCGCCTTAATTAATAGTTGGCGGAAATAACGCTATGAGATCGGGTGCACGCCGGCGCCCCGCCAATCAATATGGCGAGCGAGGGTGCAGATTATTTCGGTTCAGGGATTCGGGCAGGCTTGGATTATTGTCAGCAATAGCCAAGCGGCCGCGGGAATTACAGCGGGAAGAAGAAGGCGATCTTGTGATCCAGGGTAAACCACTTGGGTGAAGCGATCAGGGTAGCCATGTTGTTGCTCATCTGGTTGAAATGAATAACGCAGCATTAACGCACCCTATTATGGATGGCAGCCCTTCATTATCAATTACGAGATCAGATATTTGGGATGGCGCTAACAGTTTTATCGGGAGAGCAATATATGGCTCACTCCCCCGTTAACGCCATTTAACCATCACGCCTTCCCTGCGCAGCCTCAATGGTTCAGCCAGGGCAGCCGTTGCAGCAACTCGTATCGGTCGGCGAGCGGCGTCTGGCTGACCCAGATATCCAGCAAGCCGTATGAGAGCAGCGGCAATATCAACAACAGCAGGCAGAGCAGACCCAGCAGCCAACGGGGCTCAAGCCTGCGCGCCTTGCTGCCAAGGTGCAGCGCATCGGCCCGCTTGGGGCAGGCGGCGACGCAGCTCATACAACTGGTGCACTCCAGGCTGCGCACCGCGATCAGCTGGTGCACCTGGATGCGGGAAGGACAGGCCCGGCTGCACCTGTCACAGTCGTGGCCCTGGCTTCTCAGGCAGCGCGCCGGATCCCGGCGAATGCGCAGCGGCGTCACCAGGCCGAGCAGGGCCAGCCAGGCGCCGTAGGGACAGAGGTAGCGGCAGAACCCCTGCCGGAAGGCGACGGTGAGCAGCAGCACCCAGCCGAGGCAGAGTCCGGAGAGGAGGTTCAGGTTGAAGAAGAAGGCCCCCATCTTCATGTCCGCCGCCTGATGGTAGGGGCTGGTGAAGTAGCCGGGCAGGGCGACGCTCGGCACCGCGATCAGCACGATAAACAGCAGGAAAGCCAGCACCAGAAATTTCTGGGAACGCAGCACGGCATCGAGCCAGCGCGGCGGCGTCCACTCCCCCGCTATCCATCGGCTGCGCAGGCCGTGCAGCCACTCCCCCACCAGCCCGAGCGGGCAGAACCAGGCACAGAACGCCCGCCCCAGCAGCAGGGCCGACAGGCTGAGCACCAGCACTGTGATGGTCGCCGCCGGATGGTGCGGATCCTGGATGCCCTGGCCGAGCCAGGCCCGCAACCCGAGCCCGCCGGCGATGGGCAGGAAGCCGTCTACCACGTCAGGACGCATCAGCCAGGGAGTCTCCCCCTGCCCCAGCTGCCAGATATGAATGCTGTACTGCACCGTCACCAGCCCCCAGCAGAGCAGCAACAGGTGGCGTGTCCAGGCCCGCAGCGGCTGGCTGCTGATCTCGGCCAGCACGGGCAAGGGCCGGATGCGGTGCAGCAGGCCGAGGCTACCGACCACCAGCCCCAGCGCGAGCCAGAGCACCGAGTCCGCCGCCACCAGCCAGGCGGCACCGGCCAGCACGAGGGAGAGAGTCCATGACCAACCGGATCGCCCCTGCCACAACAGCAGGACCAGATAGACCAGGCCAGCGGCCATGGTCACGGCTTCGATCACACTCATGCTTCCCTCACTGCGCTCATCCGGATCAGGGGCTCAGGGTAACCAACATCTGAGTTGATTAATTTGATCTGCATGGGCAATGGGGTCATTCGCACCGATCCATCCCCGGTGACTCCCCCCTTGCGGCTGTTGAACCTTATTATTTTCGGCTGTTGAACAGGGGCTGATCCGACGAACCCTGCTCGGCCCAGAAGTGGATGTTGAAGCGGGCATCCTCGGACAGCTCGACCCTGTGCCAGTACTGAGGCGGGCTGGTGGCGAACTGGCCGGCGTGGATCACCAGGCTGATCTCAGGCTGTTCGGCCCGCTCGTCGGCGAAGCCGTGATAGGTGACGGTGCCCTCCATCACGCAGAGCTGGCCGAACACCCCGGCCGCGGTGTTGTGATGGCTGAGCAGGGCCGGCGGCACGTTGGCGCGGGTGAAGAAGGGGGTGGAGCGACGAACGACCCAATGGGTGGGAATAAGCTGCATGGACATGGTAATTCTCCTCGAAGGGCCGGTCTGCCCGGCCTTGAATAGTTGACGGATCAGCGGGGCAGCTGGCGCAGCAGCGGGAAGGCGGCGCTCATCTTGTCGCCCCCCACCACGAAGCCGCACAGCTCGCCATCTGCACCGCGCGCCTCGGCCACCATGCCGTGGCTGTTCCAGTGGCACTGCCAGGCCAGATCCTCGCCCTGGGTGCGGCCAGCCAGTTGCAGCGGATAACGCGGGGTCTTCACCTTCACCAGCATGGGCGGCAGGGTCAGCGGGGTCGGGGTGCCAAGCAGGGTGCGGGCCAGGGCACTGGCCCCCAGCACTATGGGCTGCAGGAAGGGGAGCAGCTGCCCCCGCCACTGCACGCAATCCCCCAGCGCGAAGATATGGGGATCGCTGGTGCGCAGCAGGTCATCGATCAGTATGCCGCGCCCCACCGCCAGCCCGGCCCCCTGAGCCAGGGCCAGATTCGGCCGCAGGCCGATCGCGGCGATCACCAGATCCTGCTCGCAGGTACGGCCGTCGCTCAGGGTCACTCGCCAGCCATCACCGGGCTGGGCGTCTATCCCGGCGATGCCCAGCCCCAGTTGCAGCCTCACCCCCTGCTCGCGCAGTGCCTGCAGCAACGGCTGGCTCAGGGCCGCCGGCAACAGGCTGCTCAGCGGGCTCTCGGCCAAGTCCAGCAGGGTGACCTCGCGACCATCGCTCGCCATGTCCATCGCCAGCTCGCAACCAATCAGCCCGGCCCCCAATATCATGATGCGGCGAGCCTGACGGATCGATGCCTCGGCGGCGGCATACTCCCGCTGGCTGTTGAGGGTCACCAGATGCTCGCCCCCCGGCATATCGGGCCGCGCCGCGCTGGCACCGGTGGCCAGCACCAGCTGACCGTAGGGAAAACTTCCCTGTGCGGTCAACAGGGTGCGGCGGGCGGGATCTATACCGAGCACCGGGCAGTGGGGCAGCAGTGTGATGCGCTGCTGCTCGGCAAATTCACTGCCGCTCAGCCGGGTCATGGCCGCGGCGCTGCCCCCCCGGCTCACCACGTGGCTCAGGTCCGGCTTGTTGTACTCGTCGCCGCTGTCGGCGGTGATGAGGCGGATGGGCCGCTCGCCGTCCAGCTTGCGCAGGCTCTTGACCAGCTGCTGGGCGGCGAAGCCGCTGCCGATCACCACTATCTCCCGGCAGACACCGGCGTCACTCTGAGTTGCTGCGTTCATACACAGGCCTCCGCCCCACAGGGTTCAAATACCTCCTTGCCGATGCCGCAGCCCGGGCAGAGGAAGCTGTCAGGTACCTGGGCCCAGGGAGTGCCCGGTGCCACCAGCTGATCCGGCTCGCCCAGTGCCGGGTCATAGACCCACTGGCAGACCACGCAGAGCATGCTCTGGTCATCGTCCAGCGTGCTGGCGGCCGAGGCGGCGGCTTGAGAGGCCTGAGCTACCACCACAGGCGCCGCCGTCACGGCGGTTGTGGTGATCGGACGGGGAGCCTCCAGCGGGTGCAGCGCCCACTGGCGGGCGAGCTGGCGGCCATGCTCGCGGCACTCGGCCAGCGCCGAGCCATCCGGCCGCCACTTGGTCTTGAGGGAGATGCTGATGTCGAAGCCCGCGTCCATCAGCCGGGTCTGGATCCTGTCCACGGCGCCACCGGTCCAGCCGTAGCTGCCAAAGGCGGCGGCACGCTTGTTTCTGAAGCGCAGGCCGGTGATCTCCTCCAGCATGCCCGCCACCTTGGGCATCATGACGTTGTTCATGGTGGAGGAGCCCACCAGCACCCCCTTGGAGCGGAACACCTGGGTCAGGATCTCGTTCTTGTCGTGGCGCGCCACGTTGAAGATCTTCACCGCCACGCCCGGATCCACCTCGTGGATGCCCTGGGCGATGGCGTCCGCCATCATGCGGGTATTGTTGGACATGGAGTCGTAGAAGAGGGTGATACGATCCTCCTGGTAGTGATCCGCCCACTCCAGATATTTGAGGATGATCTGGGTGGGATCCTCGCGCCAGACGATGCCGTGGGAGGTGGCCACCATGCTCACCGGCAGGTTGAAGCCCAGCACTTCCTTGATCTTGGCGGTCACCAGCGGGCTGAAGGGGGTGAGGATGTTGGCGTAGTAGCGTTGGCACTGCTCCATCAGCTCGGTCTGATCCACCTCGTCGTTGAACAGGTGCTCATCGCAGTAGTGCTGGCCGAAGGCGTCGTTGGAGAAGAGCACGGCATCCTCCGTCATGTAGGTCATCATGCTGTCGGGCCAGTGCAGCATGGGGGTCTCGATAAACACCAGCTGCTTGCCGTTGCCTATGTCCAGGCTGTCCCCCGTCTTGACCGGCTGGAAGTTCCACTCCGGGTGATGATGGTGGCCGGTGATGGAGTCGATGGCGTTGTGGGTGCAGTAGATGGGGGTGCCCGGGATGCGGGCCATCAGCTCGGTCAGGGCGCCGGCGTGATCCTCCTCGGCGTGGTTGATCACCACATAATCGATGGAAGCGAGATCGATCTCCGCCGCCAGGTTCTGCACGAACTCGCGGCTGAACTTGTGATCCACCGTGTCGATCAGCACGTTCTTCCCTTCGCGGATGAGGTAGCTGTTGTAGCTGGTGCCCTTGTGGGTCTTGTACTCGGTGCCGTGGAAGTCGCGTACCTCCCAGTCCCGTTGGCCGACCCAGTGGATGTTGTTTTTGACGTGAATGCTCATCAGGCAGTTCCTCAGCAGGCAATAGTGAATGTGTGACTGAATTCCCTATTGCAGCGGACGTGCCAACTTATAACCTATTGTTTTTACTAGATTACAATATCTGACATTGTCATTTAGACAGCTTCTCTCTATAGTCAAAATCACAAATACACTGTCATTTGGACAATCATCGTGATCTCGACCGACAGCCTGGCGCGCATCGCCCTCGACCTGCAACTCGGCATCTCCCATCAGGACAGATTCCACCGCCTGATCCAGAGCGTGCGCAGCCTGCTGCACTCCGATGCCTCGGCCCTGCTGCGCTACGAGGGGGGCCAGTTCATCCCGCTGGCCATCGACGGCCTGATGCAGGACGTGCTGGGCCGCCGCTTCGCCCTCAAGGATCACCCGCGCATGGAGGCCATAGCCCGCGCCGGCGACGTGGTGCGCTTCCCCGCCGACAGCAACCTGCCCGACCCCTATGACGGCCTGATCCCGGATCACGACGACTTCAGGGTGCACGCCTGCGTCGGCCTGCCGCTGTTTTCGGATCAGGCCCTCATCGGCGCCCTGACCATAGACGGCATGAACCCGACCCAGTTCGACGGCATCAGCGACGAGGAGCTGCGCCTGGTGGGGGCCCTGGCCGCCGCCGCCCTCAGCAACGCCCTGTTGCTGGAACGGCTCGCCCGCCAGAGCAGCGAGCCCCTCGTCCCCGGCGCCCGGACCGGCCCTGGCCAGCCGGAGATGATAGGTCACTCCCCCGCCATGGCCCGGCTGCGCCACGAGATCGATGTGGTGGCGAACTCGGAGCTGAACGTGCTGATCCTGGGGGAGACGGGGGTCGGCAAGGAGCTAATCGCCAAGGCGGTGCATCAGGGCTCCCTGCGCGCCAAGGCGCCGCTGGTCTACCTCAACTGCGCCGCCCTGCCGGAGTCGGTGGCGGAGAGCGAGCTGTTCGGCCACGTGAAAGGGGCCTTCACCGGCGCCATCCACCACAGGGCGGGCAAGTTCGAACTGGCCGACCGAGGCACCCTCTTTCTCGACGAGATCGGCGAGCTCTCCCTGCCGCTGCAGGCCAAGCTGCTGCGGGTGCTGCAATACGGCGATCTGCAGCGGATCGGTGACGACACCCCCCTCAAGGTCAATGTGCGCATCCTGGCCGCCACCAACCGGGATCTGAAGCAGGCGGTGGTGGAGGGGCAGTTCAGGGCCGATCTCTATCACCGGCTGAGCGTGTTCCCGATCCACGCCCCCGCGCTGCGGGAGCGGCCGGACGACATTCCCCTGCTTGCCGGTTATTTTTGCGAACGCTGCCGGGTCAGCCTGGGGCTGGAGCGGCTGCGCATCCAGCCCCAGACGCTGCAACTGCTCGATCGCCACGACTGGCCGGGCAACGTGCGCGAACTCGAGCACGCCATCCACCGCGCCGCCGTGCTGGCCCGTGCCGAGCAGGGCAGCCAGACGCCGACCCTCGGCAGCCATCACTTCAATCTGACGGCTTCAGGTCCAATCCCGGCATCCACCCGCATCCCCACGGAACCGGTATCGCCGCCGATAACTGCTGGCCTGGGGCTGCGCGCCGCCACCGATGCCTTCCAGCTCGCCCTGATAGAGCAGGCCCTGACGGCCCAGGACGGCAACTGGGCCGCCACCGCCCGCGCCCTGGAGCTCGACAGCGGCAACCTGCACCGCCTCGCGAGGCGGCTCGGCCTCAAAGACTGAGACAAGGCGCGCGGCGCCCATAAACAAAAACCCCCTCCTGACGGAGGGGGTTTTTCGTTGCATCGGATGCCGCTGGAGGGTCAGCGCAGGGACTTGACCGAGCGACGGACGATAAGCTCAGGCTGGACCGTCATGGACTCGACTTCCAGGGCCTTGTTGCGGATCCGGCTCACCAGATGCTGCACCGCCAGCAGGCCCAGCTCGGCCTTGGGATGGCGAATGGTGGTAAGCGGCGGGCTGGAGAAGCGCGCCATCTCGATATCGTCATAGCCAATCATGGAGATGTCGTCAGGCACCTTGACCCCGGCTTCCCAGGCGGCGCAGATGGCACCTATGGCCATGGGATCGTCGAAGGCAAACACCGCGGTCGGCCGCGGCTTGAGGGCCAGGATGCGCTGCATGGCATCGAAGCCGCTCTGGCTCTCGTAGTCACCCTCGAAGATCTGTTCCTCTTTCAGGGTCAAGCCGTGCTCGCCCAGGGCATCGCGCACCCCGTCCAGCCGCTGCTGGGTGGTCGGTTTGGAGAGCTGACCAGTGATGCAGACGATCTCTTTATGGCCCTGCTCCAGCAGATGGCGCACCGCCAGACGCGCGCCTATGCGGGCGTTGTCGTTGATCACGTTGGCGAAATCGCACTCGGTGCCCCAGTCCAGCACCACCTGTGGCACGTTCTTGTGAATGCGCAGCATGTCGCGCAGCGGGGTGTCGATGTCGGTTCCCAGCACCAGCAGGCCATCCACCCGCTTCTCCATCAGCATGCGCAGATAGTGCTGCTGACGGGGCGGCTGGTTTTCGGTGTTGCACAGGATCAGGCTGTAGCCCTGCTCGAAGCAGTAGGCTTCCACCCCCTGCACCACTTCCGCGAAGAAGGGATTGGCACTGGTGGTCACCAGCATGCCGATGGTCTTGGTCGAATTTATCTTGAGGCTGCGCGCCACCGAGTTCGGCGCGTAGTTGAGTTCTGCCACCGCCTCAAGCACTTTTTGAGTCGCATCTTCGCTGACCCGACGGGTGTGATTGAGTACATGTGAGACGGTGGAGATGGATACGCCTGCACGGGAAGCGACATCCTTGATAGTGGCCATCTCTGTCTCCTGAAGATCAAAAGCGGAACAGTAGCAGATTTCCCGAATAAAGGCTTGGTTTTAACGGGAGCTGCCAGCGAATTGTCAATGCTGGCTAATCTAGGCGGACATTTCTATTTGCGCAAACGAATTTTGGTCAAAATGAGAGCAGGCGCAGAGCGAAATATCGCCAGTTTTTTACTCTGACTTTTGCCACCCCCACGCCATGTTGTTAAGTTGTTAACCGACAAATCCAGAATTAAATTCCACAAAAACAGAAATAGCAGCGCATTAGCTCCACAAAACCACTGACACCCCCTCCCCGGTTAGTATCTTTAACATCTTGTCATGGCACGGCGAGGGATGATAGAACCTTGTCTATTACCGGGCTGACGGGATACAGGCTCGGAATGATGCGCAAAAAACGAAACATTTCACTGATTAAGGGACGAATCAATGCATAACTTGAGCAAAATGGCAATCAGAGCAGCGGTTTCTTTGGCTCTGTTTGGATCGGTTTCCATGGCCAACGCGGCCGACACCATCAAGATCGGCATCGCCGGCCCGCTGACCGGCCCGGTCGCCCAGTACGGTGACATGCAGTTCACCGGCGGCAAGATGGCGGTCGAGCAGATCAACAAGGCAGGCGGCATCAAGGGCAAGCAGATCGAAGCCGTCATCTATGACGACGCCTGCGACCCCAAACAGGCCGTGGCCATCGCCAACAAGGTGATCAACGACGGCGTCAAGTTCGTGGTCGGCCACCTCTGTTCCGACAACACCCTGCCCGCCTCCGACATCTATGAAGATGAAGGCGTGCTGATGATCACCCCGGCCTCCACCAACCCCAAGATCACCGAGCGTGGCTATCAGCTGACCATGCGTACCATAGGTCTGGACAGCGACCAGGGCCCGACCGCCGCCAAGTACATCATCGAACAGGTCAAACCCCAGCGCGTGGCCGTCATCCACGACAAGAAGCAGTACGGTGAAGGCATCGCCACCAGTGTGAAGGCTGCGCTGGAGAAGGCTGGCGTCAAGGTAGTGGCCTTTGAAGGCATCACCGCCGGCGACAAGGACTTCTCCGCCCTGATCGCCAAGCTGCAGAAAGAGAACGTGGACTTCGTCTATTACGGCGGCTACCACCCGGAGCTGGGTCTGATCCTGCGCCAGGCGGGCGAGAAGGGTCTGAAGGCCAAGTTCATGGGTCCGGAAGGCGTGGGTAACAAGGACATCTCCGCCATCGGCGGCCCGGCTTCCGAAGGCCTGCTGGTCACCCTGCCGAACAAATATGACCTGCTGCCTGCCAACGCCTCCATCGTCGCTGCGTTCAAGGCCAAGGGTCAGGACTCCTCAGGCCCCTTCGTCTGGACTACCTATGCCGCGGTACAAACCCTGGCGGCCGGTATCGCCAAGGCGGGTGAAGATGATCCGGCTGCCGTGGCTGCCGCCATCAAGGCCGCACCGATCGACACCGTTATGGGTCCCCTGACCTGGGCACCGAACGGTGACCTGAAGGGCTTCGAGTTCGGTGTGTTCCAGTGGCACGCCGATGGTACCTCCACTCAACTCAAATAATCTGCCGGTCGGGGGTGACAAGCGTCACCCCCTCCTTTCTTTGCGGGCAAGTACAGGGAACGCAGTATGTCCGAACACCTTCTTTATCTGGTTCAGCAGCTGCTGAACGGGTTAACCATTGGTAGCACCTATGCGTTAATCGCCATCGGCTACACCATGGTCTACGGCATCATCGGCATGATCAACTTCGCCCACGGCGAGGTCTACATGATCGGCTCCTATGTCGCCTTCATGGTGATGGCAGGGCTCGCCATGATGGGCATCGACAGCACGGTACTGCTGCTGGGCGGCGCCTTCCTGGTCAGTATCATCATCACCGGCAGCTATGGCTGGACCATAGAGCGGGTCGCCTATCGCCCGCTGCGGGGCGGCAATCGCCTCATCCCCCTCATCTCAGCCATCGGCATGTCGATCTTCCTGCAAAACATGATGCGGATGGCCCAGGGCTCGCGCGATATCGCCATGCCCACCCTGATCTCCGGCGGCTGGAACTTCGGGGCCGAGGACGGCTTCCAGGCCAGCCTCTCCTACATGCAGCTCATCATCTTCGTGGTGACCTTCATCACCATGCTGGCGCTGACCCAGTTCATCGGCCGCTCCCGCATGGGCCGCGCCTGCCGCGCCTGTTCTGAAGACATCAAGATGGCCAACCTGCTGGGCATAGATACCCACGTGGTCATCTCCATCACCTTCGTGCTGGGGGCCGCCCTGGCCGCCGTCGCGGGCGTGCTGCTCGGCATGTATTACGGCGTCATCAACCCCTATCTCGGCTTTATGGCCGGCTTGAAGGCCTTCACCGCCGCGGTATTGGGCGGCATCGGCAGCATCCCGGGCGCCGTCATCGGTGGCCTGTTGCTCGGCGTGGTCGAGGCGCTCACCGCCGGTTATCTCAGCACCGAGTACAAGGATGTGATGGCCTTTGCCCTGCTGATCGCGGTGTTGTTATTCATGCCGACCGGCATCCTGGGTCGCCCGGAGGTCGAGAAGGTATGACACATCCAACTACCCGTACCTGCGTCGTTAACCAGCACAATCCGGAGGTGAAAGCATGAAGCGTCAATTTATCCATGCCTGCATCGCCAGCCTGATGCTGCTGGTGCTCTCCTTCTGGCTGCTCGGCTTCAAGCTCGAGACCGACGGCAACCGCCTGCTGGTGGTGAGCCGGCTCGATGTGTCTCTCGCCTGGTTGCTGGGGGGCGCCGCCCTGGTGTTCTGGTTCCAGATGCTGCGCGGCCAGATCGCCAGGCTGTTCCAGGCCTCCATCAGCGGCTTCTCCGTCGGCTTCACCAAGCTGGTGCTGCCCAGCCCGGAAGAGGCACCCAAGCTCTATAACCTCACCGCCGTGCTGGTGCTGCTGTTCGCGGTGAGCTGGCCCTTCATGGCCTCCCGCGGTGCCATCGATCTGGCCACCCTGGCGCTGATCTACATCATGCTGGGGCTGGGCCTGAACGTGGTGGTGGGTCTGGCCGGTCTGCTGGATCTCGGCTACGTCGGCTTCTACGCGGTCGGTGCCTACAGCTATGCCCTGCTCAACACCTACTTCGGGCTGAGCTTCTGGGAGTGTCTGCCCATCGCCGGCCTGACGGCGGCCACCTTCGGCTTCCTGCTCGGCTTCCCGGTGTTGCGGCTGCGAGGAGACTATCTGGCCATCGTCACCCTGGGCTTTGGCGAGATCATCCGCATCCTGCTCAACAACATGACCAGCCTCACCGGCGGCCCGAACGGCATCTCCGGCATTCCCAAGCCGACCCTCGGCGGCCTGGAATTCAACCGCACCGTCAAGGACGGGGGCTTCGGCACCTTCCACGACTTCTTCGGCATCGCCTACAACGCCAATCACAAGGTCATCTTCGTCTATCTGATGGCATTGCTGCTGGTGATCGCCACCCTGTTCGTCATCAACCGCCTGCTGCGCATGCCGCTGGGCCGCGCCTGGGAAGCGCTGCGGGAAGACGAGATCGCCTGCAAGTCGCTGGGCCTCAACCCCACCATCATCAAGCTGACCGCCTTCACCATAGGGGCCTGCTTCGCGGGCTTCGCCGGCAGCTTCTTCGCCTCGCGCCAGGGCTTCATCAGCCCGGAGTCCTTCGTCTTCATCGAGTCGGCCATCGTCCTTGCGATCGTGGTGCTGGGGGGCATGGGCTCCCAGATCGGGGTGGTGCTGGCCGCCATCGTGATGACGGTGCTGCCGGAGCTGGCCCGTGAGTTCAACGAGTACCGCATGCTGATGTTCGGTCTGCTGATGGTGTTCATGATGATCTGGCGACCCCAGGGCCTGCTGCCGATGAGCCGCCCTCACCTGGAGCTACGAAAATGAGCAACATGAACAACACAAACAACAAGTTGCTGGATGTCTCTGATCTGTCGATGCGCTTCGGGGGTCTGCTGGCGGTCAACGGCGTCAAGCTGGACGTGGACAAGGGGGAAGTGATCTCCATCATTGGCCCCAACGGCGCCGGCAAGACCACCATCTTCAACTGCCTGACCGGCTTCTACCGCCCGACTGGCGGCACCATCCGCTATCGTGGCGAGGAGATCCAGGGCCTGCCCGGCCACCTCATCGCCCGCAAGGGCATAGTGCGCACCTTCCAGCACGTTCGTCTGTTCAAGGAAATGACGGCAGTGGAAAATCTGCTGGTCGCCCAGCACAGGCATCTTAATACCGGTTTTCTGGCCGGTCTGTTCAAGACCCCGGCCTTCCGCCGCGCCGAGAAAGAGGGGCTGGAGCAGTCCGCCTTCTGGCTGGAGAAGGTCGGCCTCAAGGATCTCGCGAACCGCGCCGCCGGCAACCTGGCCTATGGCCAGCAGCGCCGGCTCGAGATCGCCCGCTGCATGGCGACCAGGCCCGAGCTGCTGATGCTGGACGAGCCGGCCGCCGGCCTCAACCCCCACGAGACCGACGAGCTCAACGAGCTCATCACCAGCCTGAGGGACGAGTTTGGCGTCTCCGTCCTGCTGATCGAGCACGACATGAAGCTGGTGATGGAGATCTCCAATCGCATCTTCGTGGTCAATCAGGGCACGCCGCTGGCCCATGGCAAGCCGATTGATATCCGCAACAATCCGGCCGTGATCAAGGCCTATCTGGGCGAGTCGTAAGGACAAAAAGATGTTAGAACTTCGCAACGTATCGACCCATTACGGCAAGATCCAGGCGCTGCACGATGTCAGCGTCGAGGTCAAAGAGGGCGAGATAGTCACCCTGATCGGCGCCAATGGCGCCGGCAAGACCACCTTGCTGATGACGCTCTGTGGCGAACCCAAGCCCAGCAGCGGCAGCATCTGGTTCGAGGGGGAGCAGATAAGCTCCCTCAGCACCGCCCGCATCATGCGCAAGGATATCGCCGTGGTCCCGGAGGGGCGCCGCATCTTCGCCCGCCTGACGGTACAGGAGAACCTGCTGATGGGGTCTTTCTTCGTCGACAAGGCCGAGCAACCGGCCCTGCTGGATCAGGTGTTCACCATGTTCCCGCGCCTGCACGAGCGACTCGAGCAGCGCGCCGGCACCATGTCAGGTGGCGAGCAGCAGATGCTGGCCATAGGCCGCGCCCTGATGAGCAAGCCGCGCCTGCTGCTGCTGGACGAGCCCTCCCTGGGGCTGGCGCCCATCATCATCCAGCAGATCTTCGACACCATATTGCAGCTGCGGGAGAAGGGCATGACCATCTTCCTGGTGGAGCAGAACGCGAACCAGGCGCTCAAGCTGGCGGACAGGGGCTATGTGCTGGAGAACGGCCGGGTGGTGCTGCAAGACACGGGTGCCGCCCTGCTGGCAAACCCGGCGGTGCGTCAGGCCTACCTTGGCGGCTGACAACAGGGTGCCATCGTGCCCGTCATGAGCGCCACCAACCCTGGGCCGGACCGCCATCACTTCTGGTGCGATCCGGCCCTGCCATTTATCGAGACACGGGCGGTGCAGGATGGCCGCCACGTCTGCTACGACAAACACAGCCACGCCCACTTCTCCATCGGCGCCATCACCGGTGGCCACAGCCACTACCTCAACCAGCGCAGCAATCAGGAGGTCGGCAGCGGCCACCTGGTGCTGATGAACCCGGAAGAAGTGCACGCCTGCAACCCCATCGCCGACCAGCCCTGGTCCTATCTGATGTTCTACCTCGATACCGACTGGCTGCACGGCCTGCAGGAAGAGGCGGGACTGGGATCCCGATTCCGCCCCTTCGACATGACGGCGAGCCGGGATCCCGTGCTCTATCTGGCATTGCAGCGGCTGCACCGCGCGCTGTTGCAGGGGCAGGATCCGCTGGCCAAGGGGGTGGCCTGCCAGCTGTTCGGGCACCAGCTGCTGGCCAGGCTGACCCCCGCCAGCTGGGATGATCGCCCGCCGCTGCACCTGCAACGGGCCGCCGAGCTGATGCAGGATGACAGTGCCAGCGCGCTCAATCTGCAACAACTGAGCGTGGTCGCCGGGCTCAGTCCCTCCCACTTCGTGCGCGCCTTCAGCCACCATTACGGCATGACGCCCCACGCCTACCTGCTCGATCAACGCATCCGTCACGCCCGCACCCTGCTCAGGCAGGGGCACCCCCTGGCCGAGGTCGCCCTGGCGAGCGGCTTCGCCGATCAGGCGCATTTCCAGCGCCAGTTCAAACGGCGGGTCGCCGCCACCCCGGGCCAATACCGGTTGCAGCTCAGCCCTCGGCCAGCCCCAGGTAAGCGGCGCTGAACATCAGCAACAGGGCCATGGAGCGGTTGAACCAGCGCAACCGGCGGGGCTTGAGCAAGGCCTCCTGCAGGCAGCTGCCGGCATAGGCCCAGCAGGCGATGGAGCCCAGACAGATCACCAGATAGAGCGCGGTGAAGGAGACTATCTGCCCCATGCCGCCGGCACCGCCATAGGCCCCCATCCCCATGCTGGCCGCCAGCCAGGCCTTGGGGTTGAGCCACTGCATCAGGGCGCCGTACAGGAAGGCGGGTGGCTTCCCGTCAGCCCGCTCCACCCTGCCCCCGTCCATCACCAGCTGCCAGGCCATGTAACAGAGGAAGAGGATGCCGCCCCAGTGCAGGGTGCCAGCCGCCATGGGCCACCGTGACAGGGCGGCGCCGAGGCCCAGCCCCATCAGCAGGAGCAGCAGGATAAAGCCCAGCGTTGCCCCCACCACGTGATGCAGGCTGGCACAGAAGCCATACTGGGCCCCCGTGCTGAGGGCGACCAGATTGACCGGGCCGGGGGAGATGGACATGGCCAGGGCAAAGCCGGCCATGGATAACAACAGACTCGCGTCCATGGGAACTCCTCATCGATAGGGAGCCCCAGACTAGCCAGCAGGCGGTGCCGGGTATTGAAGGAAATTGCGATCCCGCCCCACTGCATGACAGCCCGCATTGCGGGCTTAGCACCAGCCACCGCTTGCGGTAAACTGGCTCTCAATCATCTATTCGCAGGACATGTCAGTGGACCAGTTTGCCCATATCAACGCCCAGGATGCCCACCAGAAGCTGGAGGCCGGTGAGGCCCGCCTCGTGGACATTCGCGATCCCCAATCGTTCGAGGCGGCCCACGCGGTCGGCGCCTTCCACTTAACGAATGGTTCTCTGGTTCGCTTTATGAACGAGGTGGACTTCGACACCCCGGTGATCGTGATGTGCTACCACGGCAACAGCAGCCAGGGCGCGGCCCAGTACCTGCTGCAACAGGGCTATGACGCCGTCTACAGTCTGGATGGCGGCTTCGAGGCCTGGCGCAGGGAGTTCCCCATTCAGGCGGGGGACGCATGACGGAGGCAGGCAACTCCCCCTCATCCGGCATGATCCAGCTGCTGGTGCTGGGCGACGCCCGCATGGCCCAGGCGCTGGTGGACTACCTCGCCACCCTGGGCATCCCGTGCGAGCTGACCCAGTCCGAGCTCGGCGTCTCGGTCTGGCTGGCGGACGAGCGGCGCCTCGCCCAGGCCCAGCTGGAGGTGAAGCGCTTCCTGGCCGAACCGAACCACCCCCGCTACATGGAGGCCTCCTGGCAGTCCGGCCGGGCCGATGCCCGCATCGACTACAGCAAGGGGATGACGGATCCCATCACCGACTTTCTCCATCAGGCGGGGCCCCTGACCCTGGTGGTCATCATCGCCTGCCTGGCCATCTATGCCCTCGATGCCATCGGCCTGCCCATCTTCGACCAGCTGGCGTTCCATCCGACCCTGGCCCAGTTCACCGACTGGCAGGCGTGGCGCTACATTACCCCGGCCTTCATCCACTTCTCGGTGCTGCACCTGGTGTTCAACCTGCTGTGGTGGTGGTATCTGGGGGGCCAGATCGAGCAGCGTCTGGGCAGCGGCAAGTTGTTTATCCTGCTGATCGTCGGCGCAGCCCTGCCCAACGTGGCGGAGTTCTTCGCGAGCGGCCCGCGCTTTGGTGGCCTCTCCGGGGTGGTCTATGCCCTGCTCGGCTACTGCTGGCTGCGCGCCAAGCTGCAACCGGCCTGCGGCCTCAGCCTGCCGCCGGCGCTGATGGGCTTCATGCTGTTCTGGATGGCGCTCGGCTTCTTCGACATGCTCGGCACGCCCACCGCCAACATCGCCCATCTGACGGGTCTGCTGGTGGGCCTGCTGCAAGGCTGGCTGGATCGGCACCACAGACCCACCTGATCCACAGCTATTGCTCTGATTGCCACAGACGAAAACGCCGCCCCTTGGGGCGGCGTTTTTATTGGCTTACCAAGATAGCTTACTGCTTGAGCAGGCTGGCGTCGGTCACCTTGACCGCGGTGCCACCGCTCATGAAGAAGCTGCCGAACTGGGTCTGCATCTCGGTCGTGACCGCACCGGTCGGATCGAAGTTGTCATCCGGTGCCAGCAGCGAGCTGTGACCACCGGCCAGGAAGCGGGCCGCGTGGTGGTTGGCCGCGCCGGTTGCGGTCAGCGGCTGCAGTGCCAGCATCCGGAACAGTGGCTCGGTGCCTCCCAGCGGCGCGCTCGCGATGCTGTTCGGGATCACCTGATCCGACAGGCTCAGGGCGCCGTCACCGACAATTTCGGTGGCAAACAGCGGGAAGTCGGCCTTGATGCCACGGGCCAGGTTGATCGGGTCAGCCGAATCCAGCACCGACTGGGCCGCGAAAACGTAGCTCTGCAGCGTACCGGCCGCGCTCGCCTGAGCGGTAGCGTCCAGGCTCGGCAGGAACTCGTTGACGAAGCAGCTCGCTACCGCCGTCTTGCAGCTCGGGGCATAGGCGGTGAAAGCCGTCTTCAACTCCGGGCTGCCGCCGGTCAGCACGCCCATCTTGATGGTCGGGCCGAAGGTCGGCGAGTTCAGCAGCAACGGCGCTATGCTGCCACCCGGCATGGCCAGGCCACCGGTGTCGAACTTGAACAGGGCATCCGCCTGGGGATTGCCGAGGGACTGGTTGGCGACTGCCAACAGGTTGGCACCCGAGATGGCCCCCAGGGAGTGACCCAGGAAGTGCACCTTGACGCCAGCCGCGCCCAAGGCTCCCTTGGCATTGGCCAACCCCACCGCCAGACGCAGGCCCAGCAGATCCGCCACGCTCTGTTTCAGGTTGTCCCGCGCCACCGTCAGGTAGCTCAGGTTCAGATAGGGGGTCGGGTTATCGGAGGTGGTCACGGTCGCCATGCTGCCGCTCAGGGCATAGCCACGCTCACCGTGCAGCGGATGATCGATCACCACCAGGGCCACTTTCTTGCCCGCTTGGGCACCGGCCGCAATCTGACCCAATGCCAGGGCGTAGGCATTCTCCTTCACCGAAGTGACGCCGTGCTGATAGATGATCACATCGGTGATGGTGTTGAGCGCATCCTTGGCGAAGACGCGCATCGGTACGGACTGCACCTCTTCCAGTGCCGGCAGCGGGTTGAAGCGGCCGATATTCATCTCGGCATCCAGCGGCTTGCCGCCGGAGGTGAGGGTTACCCCAATCAGCTTGCTCGCCTCCGCCAGCAGTTCGGCCTGGCGGCTAGGATCGGCGATCAGCGCCCCCAGCAGGGCCGGGTCCACCCCGGCGCCCACCAGGCCGCCGATCACCTCGCTGTCCGAGGCTTTCAGGGCATTGGCGATGGCGTACAGGCTGGGGATGGCACCGTGCCAGGACTGGGTCCTGGCCTTGTCCCAGGAACCGGCGGTGGCCGGCGAGGAGAGGAAGTAAGGCAGCTTGACCGTGCCGCTGTAAACCTTGGTGGCTTGCGCCAGGCCGTTGAGCGGGGTGCCGGCGCCAAAGGCGGTAGCAATCGCATCCTTCTGCTCCTGGGGCAGGAACTGCTCGGCATCCAGCTGGGTCAGGAAGGCATTGCTGCCGGTCACCGCCAGGGTGTAGGTACCAGGCAGGCTGGTATTGCCCTTGGCATCCTGTTTCCACAGGACGGCGGCATCCAGGGTCGGGCTGCCCTTCAACACAGAGGCGGCCGCCCCTTTCACCGCCACCAGCACATCGGCACCGGACTGGGTACCAAACCAGTCGGAGAAGATCACGTGATCGCTGGTGATGCCGGTGGCAGCCTTGAACAGCCCTTCTTGCAGGGTGATCAGGCCGTTGATGGTCTGCTCCTGGGCATTGCTGCCGGTGTTGCTCTTGTAGTTGCTATAGTCGCTGCCCGGCTTGAGGGGATTGCCGCTGCTGTCTTTGAGCGCATCCGTGGCCACTATCATGTAGTAGGAAGAGGGATTGAGCGGCTTGAGCGGCACCAGGTTCAGCTTGCCGGCCGACTCGGCGACCACGAAGTCCACCCCGTAGGCCAGCACCTTCTTCACGCCGCTCGGGCGCAGAGCGGCGCTGTCAAAAGCCAGCTCCAGCAGATAGAGCGGGGCCACTGAGGCACCAAATTCGGTGGCCGTCGGCGCCTTGACGGTGATGCCGGAGGCGGTCACCGGCACTATCTGGATGGCCTGGGTCGTGGACCAGCCATCCAGGGTGGAGAGTGCGGAGACCGGGTTGGAGAGATCGGCCGTTTCGGTCGAGAACTTCAGGGTGCCGTCGGTCGCGCGAGCAGCCAGGGCGCTGGGTCGGGTCGCATTGGAGCCACTCAGCAGGTAATCGAGATAGCTTGAGGTATCGCCTTTATTATCGTCACTGCCACCACAACCGCTCAGTAGCGCACTGAGGACCGCTGCATAAATTAGCTTTTTTTTCATATCCTTATCTCTTTTATGTTGTTATCCATGATGAGCCTGACGGGGTAGCGTCCAAACCCGACCGAACCATATTAACAGCAACGCAACAATTTATAAGCATCTGGTCGGTCATCTGATCTGATTTTTTTGTGTACAACATCAAGGAATTGGCATTGACCCCGCTGGCGGAGGGTAACAGCATTCGGCACAATGCCAGACCCGACCAGAGCCTGTTTGGACCCGACACGCAAAAAGCCACCCCGATCTCGGCAAAGAGGGGGATTTGTCGGTAGAATGGCCCATTGCTTAAGGAGAACCCCATGATCGACCCGAAGAAACTGGAAGAGATCGCCAAACAGGTACACAACGCCCTGCCGCCCGGCATTCGCAGCATGGGTGAAGAGGTGGAGAAGAAGACTCGTCAGGTACTGCAGGCCCAGCTCAACAAGCTGGACCTGGTCAGCCGCGAAGAGTTTGATGTGCAGACCAAGGTGCTGCTGCGCACCCGGGAGAAGCTGACCGCCCTCGAGGCAAAGCTGGCCCAGCTGGAACAGCAACTCGGTGCCAAGGGTGAGTAATCACGCCGAACGTCGGGCTCGAACCACCTGCCTCGACGGCACATAAAACAAACCCCAGCCAGGCTGGGGTTTGTTGTTTCTGGAACAGCGAAGAGACGCCGGCTATCGCCTAGATAAACTCGTAGGCGTCGCCGAAGATCCGCTCTGGCTCGGCCCCCAGCACCTTGAACTCCTCCCGCGCCGCACCCGCCATCTCGAAGCGGCCCGCCACATAGATGTCGTAGTCGTGCAGGCTGACGAAGTCGTCCATGATGGCCTTGTGCACCAGACCCGTCTTGCCGGTCCAGTCGGCCTCCGGCTCCTGCACCACGGGCACGAAGGTGAGCGGCGCATAGTCCCGCTCCCACTGCAGCATCTGCTCCTGCTCATAGAGCCAGTGCGCCTGGCGCACGCCCCAGTAGAGGAACACCGGGCGCTTGCTGTCGCTGGCGATCAGATACTCCAGGATGGAGCGGGCGTAGGAGAAACCGGTGCCCCCCGCCATCAGGATCAGGGGACGCGGCGATTCGTCACGCAGGAAGGCCTTGCCCGCCGCCAGTTCGATCTCGATCTCGCCCTGCTCGCGCATGCGAGCCAGCACCTGGCCGGCATAGGCGTTTTCAGGGGTGGCGCCTATCTGCAACTCCAGCACACCGGAGCGGGTCGGCGAGTTGGCGATGGAGAAGGGGCGCTTGTCCGAGTCGCTCATCACCACCAGCAGATACTGGCCCGGCTTGAAGCTGATGGCTTGCTGCGGCGCCAGGGCCACGTGCCAGATGGTGTCGACATATTCGCGCAGTTCCTCTACGCGGCACTTGATACGTTGCATTCTTGTCCTTGTGACGGGCTCGCTCGGCCCGCTTCGCTCATTGATTCACTGTGATCTGGCGACCAGCGGCTGGTCAGGTCAGTCGAGCATACCCAATTCAGCCCGCTAATACCGATCTTTTGTGTCGGGACCAGCGGGCGCACAGGGTGAGGCTCAGTCGAGGATCTTCAGCTCGGCCCAGATCTCATCGATCCTGGCGCTGACGGCGGCATCCTGGACTATGGGTTGGCCCCATTCCCGGTTGCTCTCCCCCGGCCACTTGTTGGTGGCATCCAGCCCCATTTTGGAGCCGAGCCCCGACACCGGCGAGGCGAAGTCGAGGTAGTCGATGGGGGTGTGCTCGATCAGGGTGGTATCCCGCGCCGGATCCATCCGGGTGGTGATGGCCCAGATCACATCCTTCCAGTCACGGGCGTTGATGTCGTCGTCGCAGACGATCACGAACTTGGTGTACATGAACTGGCGCAGGAAGGACCAGACCCCCAGCATCACCCGCTTGGCGTGGCCGGGGTAGCGCTTCTTGATGGTCACCACCGCCATCCGGTAGGAGCACCCCTCCGGCGGCAGGTAGAAGTCCACTATCTCGGGGAACTGCTTCTGCAACAGCGGCACGAACACCTCGTTCAGCGCCACCCCGAGCACCGCCGGCTCATCGGGCGGGCGACCCGTGTAGGTGCTGTGATAGATGGCATCGCGGCGCATGGTCAAGTGGGTGATGGTAAACACCGGGAATTCGTCCACCTCGTTGTAGTAGCCGGTGTGGTCCCCATAGGGACCCTCCGGCGCCATCTCCCCCGGCTCCAGATAGCCTTCCAGCACGATCTCGGCGCTGGCGGGCACCTCCAGATCGCAGCTCAGGGCCTTCACCACCTCGGTGCGGCTGCCCCGCAACAGGCCGGCGAAGGCGTATTCGGAGAGGGTGTCGGGCACCGGCGTCACGGCGCCGAGTATGGTCGCAGGATCGGCGCCGAGCGCCACCACCACCGGGAAACGCTCGCCCGGGTGGGCCTCCTGCCACTCGCGAAAATCGATGGCGCCGCCGCGGTGATCCAGCCAGCGCATGATCAGCTTGTTCTTGCCGATCTTCTGCTGGCGATAGATGCCGAGGTTCTGCCGTTTCTTGTAGGGGCCGCGGGTGATGGTCAGCCCCCAGGTGACCAGCGGCGCCACATCGCCGGGCCAGCAGTGCTGGATCGGGATCTGATCCAGGTCGACCGCCTCCCCTTCCTGCACTATCTGTTGGCAGGGGGCGGAGGAGAGCCGCTTGGTCGGCATGTTGAGCACCTGCTTGAAGATCGGCAGCTTCTCCATCAGCTCCTTGAGACCGCGGGGCGGCTCCGGCTCCTTCAGATAGGCTAGCCAGGTGCCCACCTGACGCAGGGCACCGACGTTGGGCTGACCCATGCCCATGGCGACCCGATCCGGGGTGCCGAACAGGTTCGTCAGCACCGGCATGCCGTAGCCCTTGGGGTTTTCGAACAGCAGGGCCGGGCCACCCGCACGCAGGGTTCGATCGCTGATCTCGGTCATCTCCAGATAGGGGTCTATCTCGCGGCTGATGCGCTTGAGCTGTCCGTTTTGTTCCAGCTGCGCGATGAAATCACGCAAGTCCTTGTATTTCATGAAGGTACCCTAGCGGGTTCAGGAGGTGCCGCATTATAACCCCGGCCGCGCATCCGGTGTACCCGTATCGGGCAGCATGACGGACGAGGCGTGACGCCACTCCTGCCGGGTGAGCCTGTCGGCCAGTTGGGCCAGCAGCCTGGGCTCGTCCATCTGCAGCAACAGACCGGCCACCAGGCCGCCATATTGATGCTTGCCGAGTTCGACCAGCAGATATTGCTGGGCCGTGTCCGGCAGCGGCGAGAGCTGGCTGAGCTGATGCAGGGCGGGGATCATCAGGCGGTCGTTGCGGCTGGCGGAAATCAGCAGATCGCTCGCCTCCTGACCTTTATAGAAGCGGATAATAGTGTGCAGTGCCGCCAGACTGTCGTGATCCACTGGCTGACGCCACAGTTTCTGGTAGAGGGCGGGATCGCCGGTGCGCTCGATGAGGTGCAGCAGCAGCCGGTTGTCCGGCAGGAAGAGGTTCAGGGAGGCCAGCCGCCTGGCCTCTCGCCTGAGCACGGGGGCGGACTGGTCGTCGAGCACCGTCAGCAGCGCCTGCTGCTGCCGGGCCAGCTCAGGGTTGCGGCTGAAGTAGAGCTGCTTGTAGTCGAAGCGGTTCTGCTCCAGCAGTTGACGGTAGTTGTCCTGCCAGGCCAGCTGTTGCCAGCGGCTCAGCACCAGCCGCGCCTCGGCGGCAAAGTCGTAGGCGGGCAGCTGGACCAGAAAACCGTCCACCTCCCCTTCCACCAGCCATTGCGGCGCCCTGGCGGCCTTGCTGCGCACCCAGGCCAACAGCGCGGGGGACGGTGTCGTCGCCGACTTGAGGCCGCCGAGCAGTTGATACAGCAGATACTCGCGCTGGCCCACCGCCAGGGTCGCGAGCAGGGAATCCATGGCGGCAAACTGCCCCAACCTCAGTCGATTGTTCAGATAATCGAGATGCCCCTGAACCCCCTCGTCCGCCACCAGAGGCGCCCGCAACTGCGGGGGAGCGTCGGCCTGCACAGGTGCAGCCATCAGCCAGCCGAGCCATAAGAGAAATACCAGCTTCATGACGTCCCTGTCCTTGTGACATCGAGGCTTCACATACTACTCAGCCCGCCGGGAAATAGATAAACAAAAACCGCGACCTGGGCCGCGGTTTTGTCATGCCAGCAGGCAGTTACTTCTGCTGACGCTTCATGGAGTCAAAGAACTCGTCGTTGGTCTTGGTGGCTGCCAGCTTGTCGATGAGGAATTCGATGCTGTCGATCTCGCCCATGGGGTGAATGATCTTGCGCAGTATCCACATCTTCTGCAGCTCGTCCGGTGCGGTGAGCAGCTCTTCCTTGCGGGTGCCGGAACGGGTGATGTCGATAGCCGGATAGACACGCTTCTCGGCGATCTTGCGCGAGAGGTGCAGCTCCATGTTGCCGGTACCCTTGAACTCTTCGTAGATCACCTCGTCCATCTTGGAACCGGTGTCGACCAGCGCGGTGGCGATGATGGTCAGGCTGCCGCCTTCCTCAACGTTACGGGCGGCGCCGAAGAAGCGCTTGGGGCGGTGCAGGGCGTTGGCATCCACACCACCGGTCAGTACCTTGCCCGATGAGGGGATGACGGTGTTGTAGGCACGAGCCAGACGGGTGATGGAGTCCAGCAGGATGACCACATCCTTCTTGTGCTCGACCAGACGCTTGGCCTTCTCGATCACCATGTCGGCAACCTGAACGTGACGGGAAGCTGGCTCGTCGAAGGTGGAAGCGATCACTTCCCCCTTGACCATGCGCTGCATCTCGGTCACTTCTTCCGGACGCTCGTCGATCAGCAGGACGATGAGCTCACAGTCCGGGTGGTTGTAAGCGATGCTCTGGGCGATGTTCTGCAGCAGCATGGTCTTACCGGCCTTGGGCGGCGCCACGATCAGGCCACGCTGGCCTTTACCGATGGGGGACGCCAGGTCCAGCACACGGGCGGTGATGTCCTCGGTCGAACCGTTGCCGCGCTCCATGCGCAGACGCTCGTTGGCGTGCAGCGGCGTCAGGTTTTCGAACAGGATCTTGTTGCGGACGTTTTCCGGACGGTCATAGTTGACTTCGTTAACCTTGAGCAGCGCGAAGTAGCGCTCGCCCTCTTTCGGCGGACGGATCTTGCCGGAGACGGTATCACCGGTACGCAGGTTGAAGCGGCGGATCTGGCTCGGGGAGACATAGATGTCATCCGGGCCGGCCAGGTAGGAGCCATCGGCGCTACGCAGGAAGCCAAAGCCGTCGGTCAGGATTTCCAGCACACCGTCGCCAAAGATATCCTCACCACCCTTGGCGTGCGCCTTGAGGATCGCGAAAATGATGTCTTTCTTGTGCGCCCGAGCCAGATTTTCCAACCCCATGGATTCGCCAAGCTTGACCAGCTCGGACACAGGAGTGTTCTTTAATTCAGTCAGATTCATAGTGGTGAGAGTCTGTAAGCAAGGATTGAAATGAGGAGACAGTCTGCTGGATTGATGCTAATCGGATTTGACTTGCCAGGCTGTGGTGAAGCTATGAGTCGGCAAAATGGTTAGCAAACGAACGATAAACTAGCACCAATCGGGATGAGCGTCTAGGTGATAAAACACAAGGAGCGCATTATTGCAATGCGCTCCTTCTTGATTATTACAGGTTACCGTCCAGGAACTCTTTCAGCTGAGTCTTGGACA
Source organism: Aeromonas aquatica (assembly GCF_000764655.1). Classification (GTDB taxonomy): domain Bacteria; phylum Pseudomonadota; class Gammaproteobacteria; order Enterobacterales; family Aeromonadaceae; genus Aeromonas; species Aeromonas aquatica. The sequence continues at coordinate 14,385 of NZ_JRGL01000162.1, read as the reverse complement.
GGGCACCGACCTTGGTCGCTGCCACTTCGCCATTCTTGAACAGCAAGAGGGTCGGGATACCGCGAATGCCATACTTGGGCGGAGTGTCGGCGTTATGATCGATGTTCAATTTCGCCACAGTCACGCGACCGGCATATTCTTGGGCGACTTCGTTCAGGATCGGGGCAATCATCTTGCACGGACCGCACCATTCAGCCCAGAAATCGACCAGAACGGGGCTGTCGGCTTTGATTACATCGGCCTCGAAGCTGGCATCGCTCAGCTGAACAATCTTGTCACTCATCTCCAACTCCAGTCAGTAATTAAGGCTTTATTGATGGATCAACAAAGGCAATAGTTGCCCTATTTGAAATGATCCTGTTTATTATTGCAAGCCTAACCTGATAACCTACCGCCATGAGCAAAACACACCTTACGACCGAAAAATTCGCCCAAATGGGCCTCGAACCCGAAGTTCTGGCTGGTCTGGAATCAAAGGGATTTCACTATTGCACGCCCATCCAGGCACTGTCTCTGCCACTGCTGGTAGAAGGCCATGACCTCGCCGGTCAGGCCCAGACGGGAACCGGCAAGACCCTTGCCTTCCTGGCAGCGACCTTCAACTATTTGCTGACCCACCCGTTGACCCAACCGCGCCTGATCAATCAGCCGCGCGCCATCATACTGGCACCGACCCGTGAGCTGGCCGTCCAGATCTACAACGATGCCGAAGGCATGTCCGCCTCCACCGGTCTGAAGCTCGGTCTCGCCTATGGCGGCGAGGGCTACGACAAGCAGTTGGCCGTGCTGGAACAGGGTGTCGACATCCTGATCGGCACCACCGGTCGCATCATCGACTACTTCAAGTCCAAGGTCATCGATCTGGGCAGCATCCAGGTCGTGGTGCTGGACGAAGCGGATCGCATGTTCGATCTCGGCTTCATCAAGGACATCCGCTTCCTGTTCCGCCGCATGCCGCCGGCCACCGAGCGTCTGAGCATGCTGTTCTCCGCCACCCTCTCCCTGCGCGTGCAGGAGCTGGCCTACGAGCACATGAACCACCCGGAACACGTGCAAATCGAACCGGAACAGATGACAGGCGTGCGCATCAAGGAGGAGCTGTTCTACCCCTCCAACGAAGACAAGATGCTGCTGCTGCTCTCCCTGATGGAAGAGGAGTGGCCGGAGAAAGCCATCGTCTTCGCCAACACCAAGCATGTCTGTGAAGACGTGCATGCGTGGCTGGAGAACGACGGCCACCGGGTCGGCCTGCTGACCGGTGACGTGCCGCAGAAGAAGCGGATGAAGATCCTGGAAGAGTTCACCAAGGGAACGCTGGACGTCCTGGTCGCCACCGACGTGGCCGCCCGTGGTCTGCACATCCCGGACGTGACCCACGTCTTCAACTACGACCTGCCCGACGATGCCGAAGACTATGTACACCGTATCGGTCGTACCGGTCGTGCCGGCAAGAGCGGTCACTCCATCAGCCTGGCCTGTGAAGACTATGCCTTCAACCTGCCGGCCATCGAGGAGTACATCCACCACCCGATCCCGGTCAGCAAGTATGATCGCGAATCGCTGCTGGATGACGTGACCGCCCCGAAACGGGTGTTCCGCAACCGCCAGCCGGTGAACCGCAACATGCGGGATCGCCAGGGTGGTGGCAACAGCAACAACCGCCGCCGCCCGCCTCGCAAGAACTAAGGGACCGGGCCCAGTTGCACAACTCGCCGCTCTATGCCGCCATCGACCTCGGCTCCAACAGCTTCCATATGCTGGTGGTGCGCGAGGTCGCCGGTGCCCTGCGCACCGTCACCAAGGTCAAGCGCAAGGTGCGCCTCGCCGCCGGTCTCGACTCCGAGTTTCGTCTCAGCCGCGCCGCCATGGAGCGGGGCTGGGACTGCCTGCGGCTGTTCTCCGAGCAGTTGCAGGACATTCCCTCCGACAACATCCGGGTAGTAGGCACCGCCACCCTGCGGCTTGCCACTAACGTCGATGAATTCCTGAGCGAGGCGGAACGGGTACTCAACCACAGCATCGAGATCATCTCGGGCGAGGAAGAGGCCAAGACCATCTACGAGGGGGTCTCCTGGACCTCCGCCGGGGAAGGCAACCGACTGGTGATCGACATCGGCGGTGCCAGCACCGAGCTGGTGATCGGCGAGCACAGCGAGGCGAAGCTGCTCAACAGCCTGCACATGGGCTGCGTTACCTGGCTCAACAATCACTTCGGTGACGGCGAGCTGAGCGAGACCCGCTTCAACCAGGCCATCGCCGCCGCCAAGGCGGTGATGGCACCGGTCGCGGAGGATTACCGCGCCCTGGGCTGGCGTACCTGTGTCGGTGCCTCCGGCACCGTCCAGGCGCTGCAGGAGATCATGCTGGCACAGGGCAAGAGCGAGCGGGTCACCCTGCCGAAATTGCAGGAGCTGATGGGTCAGGCCATCGCCTGTGGCCGGCTGGATCGACTGCAGCTGGAAGGACTGGCGGCCGAGCGGCTGACCGTGTTCCCCTCCGGCCTCGCCATCCTGATCGCCATCTTCGAGACCTTAGGGATAGAGAGCATGACTCTCGCCGGCGGCGCCCTGCGCGAAGGCCTGATCTACGGCCTGCTCGGCAACAACCACGACTGTGACGCCCGGGATCGCACCGCCGACAGCCTGATCAGCCGCTATCAGCTGGATAAAGAACACGCCGAGCGGGTGCGCGACACAGCCGTCGAGGCGTTCAACCAGCTGCAACCAGCCTGGCGCCTCTCCAAGCGTTACGGCCGCCCGATCCTGCGTTATGCGGCCCTGCTGCACGAGATCGGTCTCTGTATCGAGTACAAGAAGGCGCCGCAGCACGCCGCCTACATCATCGACAACATCGACATGCCGGGCTTCACGCCGGCCCAGAAGAAGCTGTTGTCGGCCCTGCTGTTCAACCAGCGGGACGAATTCAAGCTGGACACCCTGGAGAAGCAGGGCGCCGTCACCGGCCGCCAGGCGATCCGGCTGGCCCGCATCCTGCGCATCTCCCTCATCCTCTGCATGCGCCGTACCCAGGGCACAGTGCCCAGCTTCCTGCTGCAGGCCGATGAAGAAGCGCTGACCCTGACCCTGCCCAAGGGCTGGCTGGACGAACACTATCTGCGCGCCAGCGAACTGCGGCTCGAGGTAGAGCGCCAGCAGAAGATGGGCTGGCCCACCCACCTGCTGGAAGCCTGATCTTCCCCTCTCGAAGGAGAGCCCCATGACGGACTATCAACCCATCAGCTGTGACCTCTACGACTGGCTCGAGATCGCCGCCAGCTGGCAGTTGCCGGTGACACTCACCAGCCGCGAAGGACGGCAATGGGCAGACAAGATCCGCACCATAGAGGCAAGGGACGGCGTCGAGTATCTGCTGCTCGACAGCGGCGAGCGACTGAGTCTGGCGGATCTGGCCACCTTGGATCTGATCTGGCAGGGGGAGCAGAAGCGGGTGCACTTCATCCCGGAAGGCTGATCCTGTGCAGCGAATAAAAACAGAGGGCCAGCTATGCTGGCCCTCTGTTTTTATGTTCGTGTTGCCCTGATGTCGGCCTACCCCGCCAGCGCCGCCATCACATAGACGTCGAAGCGGTTGCTCTTGGTCTCGATGGCCATGCTCGGCTTCTGCTCGTTGAGCCAGCCCGCGTAGTCCGGCCGCTTCACCACCACCCGCTTGTCGGCCATCTGCAACGCTGCTGGCAGCAGGGCATCCGCGTCCAGATCCGGCCCCACCAGGGACTGAAACACCCGCATCTCTTTCTTCACCAGCGCCGACTTCTGCTTGTGGGGGAACATGGGGTCCAGGTAGATGACATCCGGTCGCTCGGCCAGCGCCAGCAGGTTGTCCACCGCCGGGCCTTGCAGCAGCTGCATCCGCTCGCGCACCCAGGGCCCGATCTCGGGATCCTGCGCCGCCCGCGTCAATCCATCCTGCAGCAGGGCCGCCACCACGGGGCTGCGCTCGATCAGCGTCACCTTGCAACCCAGCGAAGCCAGCACGAAGGCATCGCGCCCCAGCCCCGCCGTCGCATCCACCACGGTCGGCATGGCCCCCGCCTTGAGCCCCACCGCCTTGGCGATGGATTGGCCCCGGCCGCCACCAAACTTGCGTCTGTGGGCCACGGCGCCGTCCACGAAGTCCACGTGGACGGCCCCCAGCTTGGGTTCATCCAACTTGCGCAGCTCCAGCCTGGTCTCGGTCAGCACCAGGGCGAAGGGCGCGGGAAAGTCGACCCCTGCCAGCCGCAGCCGCAAGGCATCGAGCTCCCCTTCACGGGCGGGCACTTCACTGAAAACCTGGATATGGTGCATAACGAAGACTCATGACGGCATGGAGCCGAGCATGATAGCAGAAGCGGGGGATCAGCTCACGATGGTCAGATTGGCCAGGTTCATCCCCTGCCGGTTGAGGGTCAGGTATTCCACCAGGTCGTCGTAGGGCAGTGGGCGGCTGAGCAGGTAACCCTGGGTGAAGGCACAACCCTTCTGGCAGAGGAAGTTGAGCTGCTCGCGGGTCTCGACCCCCTCGATCACCACCTGCATGCCGAGGTTGTGCACTATGTTGATGATGCCGTCGAGCAGCAGCCTGTCCTGCTCGTTGAAGGGGATGTGGCGCACGAAGGAGCGGTCGATCTTGACCAGATCCACCGGGAAGGTGCGCAGGTAGTTCAGTGCCGAGTAGCCGGTGCCGAAGTCATCGATGGCCAGCTTGCAGCCCGCCTCGCGCAAGGCATCGATCCGCACCCTGTGCTGATCGCTGGTCTCCATCAACAGGGACTCGGTGATCTCGATGATGATGTCCTTGGGGTCCAGGCCGAAGTGATGGATCACCCTGAGCCACTCGCTGGCCTCGGGATCGATTGTCTGGAACTCCAGGGTGGAGCGGTTGATGGACATCTGCAGCTCCGGGAAACCGGACTGCTGCAGCCGGGCCAGATCGCGACAGGACTGCCACAGCACCAGCGCCCCCAGCCCCTGAATGAGCCCCGCCTCTTCCGCCAGCGGAATGAAGTCCGCCGGCGAGACCTGACCCCAGTGGGGATGGTACCAGCGCACCAGCGCCTCCAGCTTGGCGACCCGGCCGCTGCGGTTGTCCCAGATCGGCTGATAGGCCATGGTCAACTGCCCCAGCTTGATGGCCTCCGCGAGATCCTGCTGCATCTGGTGACGCTGGCTCACCTCCTCGCGCATGGAGGAGCTGTAGGTGCCGATCGGCCGCCCTTGCCGTTTGGCGACGAACAGCGCCTGCTCGGCATTGCGCAGCAGCTCATCACTGTCGGTGCCGTCGTTGGGGCAGAGGGTGATCCCCAAGGTCGCCGTCACATAGAGATGCTGGTTGGCCAGCATGAAGGGACGGGCGAAGCCGCCTATCACCTGCTTGGCAAACACCTCGGCCTGGCGGCGGTTGACGATGCCCGGCACCAGGAAGGCAAACTCGTCGCCGCCGATGCGGGCCACCAGATCCTCGGTGCGCACCCGGCTCACCAGCCGATCCGACACCTCCCGCAGCAGGGCATCGCCAACATGGTGATCCATGCTGTTGTTGACCGCCTTGAAGTTGTTGAGATCCAGCACCATGAGCGCGAAGCGCTCACCCCGCTCGCAGAAGCGGCTGAGGCAGCGGCCAAACAGCCAGCGGTTGGGCAGGCCGGTGAGATTGTCATAATTCGCCTGGGCCGCGATCTTCTGCTCCGCCAGCTTGGTCTGGGAGAGATCGCTGAAGATGGCGATGTACTGACTGATCCGGCCCCCTTCCCGCAAGGCGCTGATCATCAGCTGCTGGGGATAGAGCTTGCCGTTCTTGCGTTTGTTCCACACCTCGCCGCGCCAGATCCCGACCCGCTCCAGGGCGTGATACATGTCGGCGTAGAAGGTCTGATCGTGCAGTCCGGACTTGAGCAGGCTGGGGCGCTGGCCACGGGCCTCCTCTTCGCTGTAACCGGTGATCTTCTCGAACGCCGGATTCACCGAGATGATGCGACTGTCCACATCACACACCAGGATGGCTTCGGAGAGGTTGTCATAGACCCGGTGGGAGAGCTTGAGTTGTTCGGCGTGGCGCTTGATGGGATCGATGTTTTCCAGCACCAGCATCAGGTAATCGGGGCGCAGTTGCTTGTCGCGGATCAGGGTTACCGTCACCCGGCCCCAGAGCACGGAGCCATCCCGGTGCAGGTAGCGTTTCTCCTGGGTGAAGGCGTGCCTCTCCCCCCGTCTGAGCTCTTCATAGTAGGGAATGCTGACCAGCCAATCTTCCGGGTGATTGATCTCGGCAGCGGTGCGCTGCTGCAGCTCATGCTGGTTGTATCCCAGCATCTTCTCGATGGCCGGATTGACCCAGATGATCTTCCCCTCCAGGTCGAGCTTGCCGATGCCGACCGGGGCATGGGACATCATGGTGTCCAAAAAATGAGGGTGCTCCGGCTGTGTCTGCAACGGCTGGGGGCGAGACTGCTGCTGGTACATCAGCGCCAGCTCGCGACCGGCGATCGGCGCCAGCAGGCGCAACAGGCCCATGATCTTGTCCATGCTGGGCATGGCCCGCTTGAACATGACGCTGCACAGCCCCACGGTCTCGCCCTGGGCATCCTTCAGCGCGACACCGGCGTAACCCTTGACCTGGCAACGCTCCAGCACGGCGGCATGGGGAAACAGCTGCCGGATGCGATCGTTGAACCAGGCTTCACCCTGCTGCATGACGATCTCGCCCGGGGTGCCGGCGAGGGGAAAACTGTAGGAATCGATGTCGAGGGAGGCGGGATGAGCGGCATGTATGGTAAAAAATAGGCCCGAATGGTCCCCACCTGAAACGAGGACGAGATCCGCCTCAACCGCTTTGGCGATTTCACTCACAAAGGTATCGAAATATCCTTTGCCGCTCAGATGAGACAGGCTTGAGATGATTTGATAGACAGACTCGAGTGCTCGCCTCATGGCAAGGTTCTTTCTCTCCCTGGAAGGTAGAACCCGACTCTACTCAAGAGGCGGGGACAGTGCAAATGTGCACTCCGCAAGATATTAAAAAGCTTTGAGAAAAGGGACCAAAAGGTCCCTTTTTATCTCAAAAAACAAGCGTCGATCCCACTATGACGTGGAACTGTACCTGCTTGAAGCCATGCCGCGACAGGTACGGAATATCACACGGCGATCCCGCTGTGGCGCAGCAGGGCATCTACCTGGGGCTCGCGGCCCCGGAAGGCGCGGAACAGTTCCATGGGCTCTTTCGAGCCGCCCTTCTCCAGGATGTTCTTCAGGAAGGACTGGCCGGTGGCCGGGTTGAAGATCCCCTCTTCCTCGAAACGGGAGAAGGCATCCGCCGACAATACTTCGGCCCACTTGTAGCTGTAATAGCCCGCCGCATAGCCGCCGGCGAAGATGTGGGAGAAGCTGTGCTGGAAACGGTTGAACGCGGGCGGCGTCAACACGGCGACCTGGCTGCGCACCTCCGCCAGCAGGGCGGGCACCCGCTCGGGGTGGGCCGGATCGAACTCCTGGTGCAGGCGGAAATCGAACAGGGCGAACTCCAGCTGGCGCAGCATCTGCATCGCCGCCTGGAAGTTGCGGGCGGTCAGCATCTTCTCCAACAAATCCACTGGCAGCGGCTCGCCGGTCTCATGATGACCGGAGATAAAGGCCAGCGCCTCGGACTCCCAGCACCAGTTCTCGAGGAACTGGCTCGGCAGCTCCACCGCATCCCAGGCCACGCCATTGATACCGGCCACACCGGCCACGTCGATCTGGGTCAGCATGTGGTGAATGCCGTGGCCGAACTCGTGGAACAGGGTCACCACCTCGTTGTGGGTGAACAGCGCCGGCTTGCCATCCACCGGGCCGTTGAAGTTGCAGGTCAGGTAGGCCACCGGCTTTTGCAGCGAGCCATCCTGACGGTAGCGACGACCCAGGCAGACATCCATCCAGGCGCCGCCCTGCTTGTGTTCGCGGGCATAGAGATCGAGGTAGAAGCTGCCACGCAGCTCGTCTTCGCTATCGAAGATGTCGTAGAAACGCACGTCCGGATGCCAGGTATCGATGCCGAGGCGCTCGCGCACCTTGATGCCAAACACCCGGCGTACCACCTCGAACAACCCCTTCACCACCTTGTTGGCGGGGAAGTAGGGACGCAGTTGCTCGTCGGAGATGGAGAATTTGTGCTGCTTGAGCTTCTCGGCGTAGTAGGGAATGTCCCAGGCCGCCAGCTCGCTCTGGCCGTGTTGCTCGGTGGCGAAGGCGCGGATCTCTTCCAGCTCCGCCTTGCCCTGGGGCAGGGATTTCGCCGCCAGATCGGTGAGGAAGCCCACCACCTGTTCGGTCTTGTCCGCCATCTTGGTCGCCAGGGACAGCTCGGCGTAGTTGCCAAAGCCGAGCAGTTGGGCCAGCTCGCGGCGCAGGGATAAGAGCTCGGTCATGATGGCGGAGTTGTCCCACTTGCCGGCGTTGGGGCCCTGATCCGAGGCACGGGTGGTGAAGGCCTCGTACAGCTCGGCGCGCAGTGCGCGGTTGTCCGCATACATCATCACCGGCAGGTAGGAGGGGATGTCCAGGGTGAACAGCCAGCCCTGCTGACCCTTGTGCTCCGCCAGTTGGCGGGCGGCGGCCAGGGCACTGGCGGGCAATCCGGCCAGCTCGGCCTCGTCAGTCACCAGCTTGCTCCAGCCCTGGGTCGCGTCCAGCACGTTGTTGCTGAAACGGGAGGCCAGTTCGGAGAGGCGGGCCTGGATCTCGCCGTAGCGCTGCTGCGCCTCGGCAGACAGGCCGATGCCGGACAGACGAAAATCGCGCAGGGTATTCTGGATCTCCTTGCGCTGGGCGCTGCTCAGCAAGGGGAAGTCGTCGCTCTCTGACAGTGCCAGATAGGCCTGATAGAGGCCCTCATGCTGACCGACATAGGTCTGGAATTCGGACAGCAGCGGCAGGCAGGCGTCGTGGGCTTCACGCAACGCCTCGCTGTTGAGCACGGAATTGAGGTGACTGACCGGCGACCAGATGCGCGCCAGCCGATCGTTGACCTCTTCGAGCGGGGCTATCAGGCTGTCCCAGGTGTGGGGATCCCGCTGGGTCAGCACGTCTTCGATCTTCTGTTTGCAGTCGGCGATGGCCTGTGTCACGGCAGGCTGTACCTGGTCGGGACGGATCTGGCTGAAGGGGGGCAGTGCGTCCATTGTCAGCAAAGGGTTGTTCATGACTGGGTACCTCTAAATGCTCTACAGCCCCTGCCGTCCAGAAGCTTGCTTGGACCACCTAAGATGTAGGCAGAAACCCCATTAATCAAGCCTTTGCCGCCGAGAGCGCGGCCAGTTGCCCACTTTTCGCCAAAACTCGTTCATTTAATAGCCAGATCGACTGCCAGAAACGAGGATGCCGGTCCAAAGACCGGCATCCTGAGGCACTGTGGCAGCGGGATCAGCGCTGGGCGTCTTCCTTCAACCACTGGGCAACCCGCTTGGCGAAGTAGGTGAGGATGCCGTCGGCGCCGGCCCGCTTGAAGCAGACCAGGGACTCCAGGATGCACTCCTTCTCCTTCAGCCAGCCGTTCTGGATGGCTGCCATGTGCATGGCGTATTCACCGCTCACCTGATAGGCGAAGGTCGGCACGCCGAACTGATCCTTGACCTGACGGATCACGTCCAGATAGGGCATGCCCGGCTTGACCATGACGCTGTCGGCCCCCTCCTGGATATCCAGCGCCACCTCGTGCAGGGCCTCGTTGCCGTTGGCCGGATCCATCTGGTAGCTGGCCTTGTTGCTCTTGCCGAGGTTGCTGGCAGAGCCCACCGCATCGCGGAACGGGCCGTAGTAGCAGGAGGCGTACTTGGCGGAGTAAGCCATGATCTGCACGTTGATGAAGCCGTTCTCCTCCAGCGCCGCGCGGATGGCGCCGATGCGACCATCCATCATGTCGGACGGTGCCACTATGTCGGCCCCGGCGGCGGCATGGGAGAGCGCCTGCTTCACCAGGATCTCGGTGGTGATGTCGTTCAGCACATAGCCTTCGTCATCTATGATGCCGTCCTGACCATGGGTGGTGAAGGGATCCAGCGCCACGTCGGTGATGACGCCGAGCTCGGGGAAACGGGCCTTGAGGGCACGGGTCGCGCGCTGGGCCAGTCCGTCCGGGTTATAGGCCTCTTCCGCCATCAGGCTCTTGCTTTGAAGCGGTGTCACCGGGAACAGGGCGATCGCCGGGACGCCGAGCGCCACCAACTCTGCGGCTTCTTCCAGCAGCAGATCGATGGAGAGGCGATCCACCCCCGGCATGGAGGCGACGGCCTCGCGCTGGTTCACCCCTTCCAGCACGAACACCGGATAGATGAGATCGTCGACGGTCAGCGTATTTTCACGCACCAGACGGCGGCTGAAATCATTCTTGCGCACCCGGCGCAGGCGGCGGCCCGGAAAGGCGCCCGGAAGAGTTGTGGCCATGAATCACTCCTGGAATGGAAGTTGGAAGAACGCGGCTGAGGTGGCCCGGGTATGGGCCAGCAAGGCCTCGGGCGTCTCACCACGACAAGCCGCCACCACCTGAGCGATGTGCGGCAAAAAAGCGGGTTCGTTGCGCTTGGGCCTGGGTTTCAAATCCCGTGGCACCAGATAGGGGGCATCCGTCTCTATCATCAGCCGACCGGCCGGGATCCGGGCCACCTGCTCGCGCAGCAGTTGGCCACGGCGCTCGTCGCAGATCCAGCCGGTCACCCCGATATGCAGCCCGAGCGCCAGACACTCGTCCAGCTCGGCGTCGGCACCGGTGAAGCAGTGCAGCACGGCCCCCGGCAGTTTGGGCAACCAGGGGCGCAGGATCTCGATGAACCTGGCATGGGCATCGCGGCAATGCAGAAACACCGGCATCGACAGCTCGGCGGCCAGGGCCAGCTGGGCGTCGAACACCGCATCCTGTACCGGCCGGGGGGAGAAGTCGCGATTGTAGTCGAGCCCGCACTCGCCGATGGCCACCACCTGGGGCTGGGCCGCCAGCTCGCGCAGCGTGGCCAGGGTGCCGTCATCGACACTCTTGGCATCGTGGGGATGCACCCCGGCGGTGGAGAAGCAATAGCCCGGCCAGCGGGATGCCAGCTCGGCGCTTGCGTCACTGCCCGCCAGATCGGTACCGGTGAGGATCAGCCCCTCGACCCCGGCGGCGCGGGCTCGAGCCACCAGTTCGGCTTGCTCGCCGGCAAACTGGCTGCTGGTGAGGTTGACTCCGATATCGATCATGGCGCGGGATACTCCGAACAAAAATAAGAGATTTCAGATAGTTGAAAAATATCTTCTGATTGGGGCCTTACCATACGCCTCCGGGCGGAGCCTGAAAAGAGGAAGGGAGCCTCAGCTCCCCTCATCCGTCTGTTCCTGCGACTCTTCATCCTCTTTCCTGGTGTAGAAACGGGCGAAGAACAAGCCTATCTCCCACAGCGCCCACATGGGGATCGCGAGCAAGGTCTGGGAGAAGACGTCCGGCGGGGTCAGCAACATGCCCACCACGAACACCCCGACGATGACGTAGGGGCGTTTCTCCCGCAGGCTCTTGGGGTTGGTCACCCCGGTCCAGCACAGCAGTATGGTGGCCACCGGGATCTCGAACGCCACCCCGAACGCGAAGAACAGGGTCAGCACGAAGTCCAGGTAGCTGGCGATGTCGGTCGCCACCGTCACCCCGGCGGGCGCCGTGCTGGTGAAGAAGCCGAACACCAGCGGGAACACCACGTAGTAAGCAAACGCCATGCCGGCGTAGAACAGCACGGCGCTGGAGGCCACCAGCGGCATGATCAGCCGTCGCTCGTGCTGGTACAGACCGGGGGCGATGAAGGACCAGGCCTGATACAGCAGATAGGGGATAGCCACGAAGAAGGAGACCACCAGGGTCAGCTTGATCGGCGTGATGAAGGGGGTCGCCACATCCGTCGCTATCATGCTGGTGCCTGCCGGCAGCTGGCTGAGCAGCGGCTGGGCCACGAAGTCGTAGATGTCGTTGGAGAAATAGATCAGCGCGACAAACGCCAGCAAGATGGCCGAGATCGACCGCAACAGACGCGTCCTCAGCTCCACCAGGTGGCTGATCAGGGGTTGTTCGGTCTGACTCATGACCTCACCTCCCCTTTCTCTCTGGCGGCATCCTGGGCGACGGCGACTACCTCAGTCTCCACCGCACCCGGTTCAGGGACGGCAATGGCCTGCGCTACCGGTTCGGGAGCTGGCGTCGGGGTCGCCTGCGGCGGACGGATCTCATTTTGTGGCTCAGACTGTGGTTGGTAGGGGCGGTTCACCGACTGGGCGGCCGCCTTCAACTGCTCGATGGACTCCTGCAGCTCGGGACTGAGGTTGCTCATCTGCAACTGCTCGGCCTTCTTCAGATCGTTGTGCAGCTCTTGCAACTTGAGCTCCTGCTCCAGCTCGGACTTCACCGAGTTGGCGGTGCTGCGAATGAGCTTGATCCAGTGGGATGCCGTACGGATGGCGACCGGCAGCCGCTCGGGCCCCAGCACCACCAGGGCCACCACACCGATGACGACCAGCTCCCAAAAACCGATGTCAAACATGGCTTAGGCCTGATCTTTGTCTTTCTGCTTGGCGGTATCGGCACTGTTGGCCGCTTCGTTCAGCTGCTTGGGAGGAAACTCCGCATCCTTCTGCTCGGGTTTGGCATCGGCCGGATCGTCCGACAGCGCCTTCTTGAAACCCTTGACCGCCGCCCCGAGATCGCCGCCGATCCCGCGCAGCTTCTTGGTACCGAACAGCAGCACGACGATGACTGCGATGATCAACAACTGCCAAATACTGATACCACCCATGATATTTCTCCAAGATTGGCGCCCGAAGTGCGCGAGTTTGTCATTAACGGGAACGATGCTGATACCAGCCCAGCACTTTCTCCAAGATTGGCGCCCGAAGTGCGCGAGTTTGTCATTAACGGGAACGATGCTGATACCAGCCCAGCACTTTCTCCAAGATTGGCGCCCGAGGTGCGCGAGTATGTTATTGACGGAAAGGATGCCGATACCAGCCCGGCAAGTTCTCCGAGATTGGCACCGGAAAGCGCCGTTTTTTGTTTAGTGGGAACGGGTTTTCAGCCAGCCAAGCAACCAGCATACACCGGCACCGGCGAGGGTTATTTGTCCCCACTCAATATGTTGTTTCTGGGTCAGCAAGAATACACCCACTAACAGTAGGCTGGCTCCAACCCCTAAGAGGTAGCGTGCCTGACCCTGACGATGGCTGTGCCGGCGGAAATCCGCAAACATCTGCTCGAAATGGTGTTGTTGATGACGGGCCTGGCGCAGGGTCTCGTAGACCAGCTCCGGCAGCTCCGGCAGCTTCTCCGCCCAGAACGGCGCCTTCTCCCGGATCGCATTCAGCACCGCCTTGGGCCCCACCTGCTCGCGCATCCAGCTTTCCAGATAAGGCTTGGCGGTCTGCCACAGATCCAGCTGCGGATAGAGCTGGCGTCCCAGCCCTTCCACGTAGAGCAGGGTCTTCTGCAGCAGCACCAGCTGCGGCTGCACCGCCATGTTGAAGCGGCGGGCGGTGTTGAACAGGTTGAGCAGCACGTGGCCGAACGAGATCTCGGACAGCGGCTTCTCGAAGATGGGCTCCAGCACGGTGCGGATGGCAAACTCGAACTCGTCCACCTTGGTGTCGGCAGGTACCCAGCCGGACTCCACGTGCAGCTCGGCCACCTTGCGGTAATCCCGATTGAAGAAGGCGAGGAAGTTCTCCGCCAGGTAGCGCTTGTCTTCCCGGTTGAGGGTGCCGACGATGCCGCAGTCGATGCCGATCCAGAGCGGATTCTCGGGGTGCTCATGGGAGACGAAGATGTTGCCAGGGTGCATGTCGGCGTGGAAGAAGCTGTCGCGGAACACCTGGGTGAAGAACACCTCCACCCCGCGCTCGGCCAGCAGCTTCATATTGGTGCCGTTGGCCTCCAGCGCCGCGATGTCGGAGACCGGAATGCCATAGATGCGCTCCATCACCAGCACCTGCTCGCGACAGTGCTCGGTGAACACCTCGGGCACATAGAGGGCATCCGAGCCGGTGAAGTTGCGGCGCAGCTGGATGGCGTTGGCGGCTTCGCGCATCAGGTTCAGCTCGTCGAGTATGGTCTTGCGATACTCCTCCACCACCTCGATGGGGCGTAATCTCGCACTCTGGGGCGCGAAACGGGCCGCCAGACGGGCCAGCGCCTGCATCAGGCGCAGATCCGCCTCGATGACCGGCTCGATGTCGGGCCGGATCACCTTGATGACGATCTCGCGGCCATTCTCTTTCAACCTGGCGGTGTGCACCTGGGCGATGGAGGCGGACGCCAGCGGCGTCTCGTCGAATTCGTCGAACAGGGTCTCGATGGTGCAGCCCAGGCTCGCCTCTATCTGGCGACGGGCGGCCTGGCCGCAGAAGGGGG